>NZ_FMBM01000002.1:739166-1478333 GCF_900094735.1 Saliniramus fredricksonii | reverse complement strand
CGTGGCGATCGACGGGGGCCTGTTCACCCCGGTGATCCGCGCGGCGGAGACGAAGTCGCTCTCGGCGATCTCGGCGCAGATGAAGGATCTTGCGGGCCGCGCGCGCAACAAGCGGCTCAAGCCCGAGGAATACCAGGGCGGCACCACGGCGGTGTCGAATCTGGGCATGTTCGGCATCCGCGAATTCTCCGCCGTGATCAACCCGCCGCATGCGACGATTCTCGCCGTCGGCGCGGGTGAGAAGCGCGTCGTTGTCAAGGATGACGCGCCAGCGGTGGTGCAGGCGATGAGCGTCACGCTCTCCTGTGATCACAGGGTGGTGGACGGCGCGCTCGGCGCCGAATTGCTGCAGTCCTTCAAGGGGCTGATCGAGAATCCGATGGGTATGCTCGTGTGAGCGCCCGATGCGGCCGGGGCTTGCCCGGTCGCGGTTTTCCTTTGATCTGAGCGCCCGCTGCGTGACGGTGCGGCGCGCCCGGCAGGACGGGAGTTTTGCGCATGTCCGATTACGATATCATCATCCTCGGTGCTGGCCCCGGCGGTTACGTGGCCGCGATCCGCGCCGCGCAACTCGGCTTCAGGACGGCGGTCGTCGATCGCGAGCATCTCGGCGGCATCTGCCTGAACTGGGGCTGCATCCCGACCAAGGCGCTGCTGCGCTCGGCCGAAATCTTCCACTATTTCGAGCACGCCAAGGATTTCGGCCTGTCCGCCAAGGACGTCTCTTTCGACATGGAAGCGGTGGTGAAGCGCTCGCGCGGCGTCTCCGGGCGCCTCAATGGCGGCGTCGGCATGCTGCTGAAGAAGAATAAGGTCGATGTGATCTGGGGCGAGGGGGCGATTGAGGCGCCCGGCAAGGTGACCGTCAAGAAGGCGACAAAATCGGTCGAGGGCCCGCCCAAGGAAGCGCCGAAGGGCGCGCTCGGCCCGGGCTCCTACAGCGCCAAGAACATCATCGTCGCCACCGGTGCCCGCCCGCGCGTGCTGCCCGGGATCGAGCCGGACAAGGATCTGATCTGGACCTATTTCGAGGCGATGGTGCCCAAATCTATGCCGAAATCCGTGCTGGTGATGGGCTCGGGCGCGATCGGTATCGAATTCGCCTCATTCTACCGTACCATGGGTGCCGAGGTGACGGTGGTCGAGCTGCTGCCGCAGATCCTGCCCGTCGAGGATGCCGAGATCGCAGCCCATGCGCGCAAGCGCTTCGAGAAGCAGGGCATCAGGATCCTCACCGGCGCCAAGGTCTCCAAGGTCGAGAAGGGCAAGGGCAGTGTCACCGCCACGATCGAGGACGACAAGGGCAAGCAGACAATCACGGCGGAGAAGCTGATCTCGGCGGTCGGCGTTGTCGGCAATATCGAGAATCTGGGCCTCGAGAAGCTCGGCGTGAAGACCGATCGCGGCTGCGTCGTCACGGACGGGCTCGGCCGCACCAATGTGCCCGGCATCTACGCCATCGGCGATGTCGCCGGCCCGCCCATGCTGGCCCACAAGGCCGAGCATGAGGGCGTGCTCTGCGTCGAGACCATCAAGGGCCTGCATACGCATGCGATGGACAAGGCGATGATCCCCGGCTGCACCTATTGCCACCCGCAGATCGCCTCTGTCGGCCTCACCGAAGCCAAGGCCAAGGAGGCGGGTTACGAGCTCAAGGTCGGGCGCTTCCCCTTCCAGGGCAACGGCAAGGCGATCGCGCTGGGCGAACCCGAAGGCATGGTGAAGACGATCTTCGACAAGAAAACCGGCAAGCTGCTCGGCGCCCACATGGTCGGCACCGAGGTGACCGAGCTGATCCAGGGCTATGTCGTCGCCATGAACCTGGAGACGACCGAGGAAGAGCTGATGCACACGGTCTTCCCGCATCCCACGCTCTCGGAGATGATGCATGAGAGCGTGCTGGATGCGTATGGGCGGGTGATACATAGCTGAGCGAACTTATGGCGATTGGTGAATGCCGGGCGGGCGCCCCGCCCGGCATTCTGTGCCTCATTGAGGCATCGTCTCCTCGAATGGCTGCCTCATGTCGACCGGATCGCGATATGTGCCTTGGAAAACATTCCGGACGAATTCATGATCCTCTTCCCTCATTCCCAGCGCTCGTAAATGCTCCGGCGGCATGTCCTGCCAGCCTTCTCCAGCAAATCCAAAGAATTGGGCGCTATTCTCGTGGCTAATGACCTGAGAGCCGAAATCAAGATCGTATAGATTACCAAACCGGTTGTCCGTGAAACCCGGTACTTCAATACCATGAATATGATTCAATACGTGGACTGCGTCGTAGACAGCTCCAAAATCTTCATAATTCCGAATGCCGTGTGCAATTATGCTTTGTACGTCAGGCGGAAGCATGTAGGCAATCGGCATTGCAACTTCTTGGGTGAAACGATTTATTTGCGAAGCGAGTTCAATGACACTGTTGCCGTAGGTTTCACCGCCCAAGCTGCGGGCCAGTTCGAATGGGTTGGCGCCGTTGATCAGACGGCTGGTAATGTTTACATTCTCAATGCTCTCATCGTTGTCCGGGTTTTCGAGAATGGGGATTTCGGGTAGCCGATCGGGTGAAAATGCGTTCAGGATCGCCTGTTCGAGATCGATTTCCTGGCTTCCCTTCATGAAAGTCATTTCACCGTTTTCGTCGACAACAAGCGCTAGCCGGAATCCGGCCCCGACCTTCACGTCAAAGAAATCGTTGGCCAGCTCCAAGATCTGGGAGCCGCGCATCATGCCCTGTCCTAGGGCCGCTACCGTCGGCTTCGGAACGGCAGATGCGACGCGCCCCAGCTCACGCAGGGCAACTTCAACTGGCTGCATTGCCGATCCCGCTACGCCAAAATTCATCGAATAGGTTCCGGGCGGAACTTCGGAGATTTCGCCACGCGCAAACTGCTCCAGGGCATCCTGTGTGACGCCGTCGCTGGATCTCAAATTGAAGAAACCGAGCACGGTCATGCCATTGATCTTTGCCGAAACTGTTCCTCCGACACCGCCCTCGATAGTAAGATCGGGTCTTGACAAGCGCACACCCTCGGCACCCTCGGCATCATCCGGCGATCCGAGTTCCGGTCTGATAGTGCTGACGAGACCGATACTGCAGTTGAGCGGCCCGCAAGGGAAAGGACGAAGCGGTTGCGCGACAAAAAGTGATGGCGTTCCGCCATTCGTCGGTATCGTGGCAAAGGCCGCGCCTCCGGGGCCAATCCCGCTACCCGCGAGTGCTTCCGTGGCCAGGCTCTCAAGTCCTCTACGGGTTGCCGGACCCTGAGTCACACCCACTACCCATGCGTCTGGGCCTAATTCCACTTCTTGTGAGGGGTCTTCCATCGGGATCAGCGGCATAATCTCGATCTCGGCCTCCTCGGATTGCTGTACTTGTTTTGCCTCCTGCTGGCGCGCGAGTGCGAAAGCGGCTCCTTGGGTCTCTTGTCTCGATTGCAACGCAGTGGTCCTGTCGAGATTCATCACGACGTTCATATTGTAATCTCCCTGAAATATAAAAAATATATTAGAAAATATTTTCTAGCATACAAAATTGCATTTTTAAAACTAAAATATATTTTATAAGGTTATACATAGAGAAGAGTATCTGTAGTTTCCGTATAGTCTGCGCATCCCGACAGGTCGTGACGGATCGCGCAGGGTAATCCGTTTTTCAACGAATAGGTTGCATCGCCTCACCCCTGGCCGGTCACCGCACCCACTCATCCATCAACAGGGCCCGGATCAACGCGTAATCGGTGGGGCGCGCGCGGTTGGCTTCCTGCAGCTCCGGAATCCCGAAATCGACGTAAGGATTGGCCAGTGCCGCGATCAGCCGCTCCCGGTCCTGCGGCAGAACGGCGTCGACGAGGGCGTGGATCACCGTCTGCGTATCTGCGTAGCTGGTCATGCCATAGGCATAGGCGCTGCGCGCCTCGTCGCCGAGCATGGAGAAATACATCGGGATCACCGCATCCACCGCGCGCCGGATCTGCGCCACGGTTTCGAGCGCGGCATGGCCGCCCGTCTGCCCGGTCTCGCGATAGAGCGCGAAGGGGGAAGTGCCGTCGATGAGGTGCAACTGGTCGGTGATGCTCGCGAAGATGTTCCCCGAATCGGCATTGCGGGCGGGAATTTCCAGGCGCGGCTCTTCGCCGTCACCGAAGAACAGATGCAGCAGATACTCCGGCGTGACCTCGTTGCCGCGATGGACGAGCCGCGTTTCGCCGGAAACGGTATCGTGCTCCAGGGTCATCGGCAGGCCGCCCCCGACAAAGGTGCGGGCGTAGAGATTGGCGTTGTCGATGCCGGCGGCGAGGCTCTCGAGCTTGCGTGCTCCGGCCTGGCTGTGCAGGCTCGGTATCAGCATCAGACCGCGCGACATCAGCCGCGCGAGCGATCCGACGATCTGTTCCGGCGAAATCCCGGCCCCCACGGTCACCGAGAGGCGCATGACGCCGTCACTGTCGGGATAGGCGCTGACGCTGGTCTCGTCATCGGCCTGCATGTAGGAGCGTGCATTGATATAGACGAGCATGGTCGGCAACCCGATCGGGTCCAGGACGAAGACGGCGCCGGTCCCGATATCGATCCGCCCCGCATCATTGATGATGCCGAGCGTGCTGAATGACAGGGCCGTGGTCGGGCTCGTTTCCAGGAAGATGAGCTTGTGCGAATTGTAGAGCCCGTAATTGTCGGTATGGGGATCATATGTCGCGAAAACGCCCTGGGAAAGATATGTGAAGCCAACGAAATATCCGAAAGCCGGCACATCCTCGGTGCGCAGGAGCAGCTAGCCCAAGGGACCGACTTCGCGAACATCCTCAAGAAAATTCGCCACTTCACGCTCTGCGGATACCGGTCCGCTCGCTTGTATGACCGTTTCGGCGCGGGGCGGTGCGATCAGGCCGTGAGAAGCCGCAGACGGGCTCGCGGCGCTGGCGCGCACCAGCGCGAAGGGCCCATGCTCAGAGTTGTGAAGATGGGCCGTCCCGGAATTGCCGCCAGCCGCCATGAGGGAGGGATTCGGGCTCTTTGCTGATAGTGATGCCGACATCAAATTATCTCGAAACATATGTGATATCCTCAAAAAAGCTTTTTCTATCTGCGTTAATTGAAGTTCCCGCAACCCTTGCTATGCATAAAGATGTCTCTTTCGCGATCAAATTTCGTGCGCCGGGGCAGCGCTTCCGCGCGGATCTTCCTTGCGGAACGACGCGATCCGGTCGTCCGGAATCCGGCGAAAGCTCTTCCGGCCACGCCTGCCGCGGGTTGCCAGACGGGCCGCATCGGCCTATGTCGGAGAGGTCGCGACCCCGTTCACGTTTGCGGAATTTTTTGACATGGCCGTTGTTCTCGATCTCCTCAAGAAGGATACCCGTCCCCGTCATCCGGAAAAGGCGCATCGGCCCGATCAGCCGATCCTGCGCAAGCCGGAATGGATTCGCGTCAAGGCGCCCGGTTCGCCGAAATGGGCGGAGACCAACCGGATCGTGAAGGAGAACAAGCTCGTCACCGTCTGCGAGGAAGCCGGTTGCCCCAATATCGGCGAATGCTGGGAAAAGAAGCACGCCACCTTCATGATCATGGGCGACACCTGCACCCGCGCCTGTGCCTTCTGCAACGTCAAGACCGGTCGCCCCGAGGCACTCGATCCGCATGAGCCGGAAAATGTCGCCAAGGCCGTCGAGAAGCTCGGCCTGCGGCACGTCGTCATCACCTCCGTCGATCGTGACGATCTTGCCGATGGCGGCGCGCAGCATTTCGCCGATGTGATCCACGCCATCCGCGCGCGCGCGCCCGGGACGACGATCGAGATCCTGACCCCCGATTTCCTGCGCAAGGACGGCGCGCTGGAGGTCGTGGTGAAGGCGCGTCCGGACGTGTTCAACCACAATCTCGAAACAGTGCCTTCGAAATATCTGACGGTGCGCCCCGGCGCGCGCTACTTCCACTCCATTCGCCTGCTCCAGCAGGTGAAAGAGCTCGATCCGACCATTTTCACCAAGTCGGGCATCATGGTCGGGCTCGGCGAGGAACGCAATGAAGTGCTCCAGCTGATGGATGATCTGCGTGCTGCGGATGTGGATTTCATGACGATCGGCCAGTATCTCGCGCCGACCCGCAAGCACCATCCCGTGATCCGTTACGTGACGCCGGCGGAGTTCAATGCTTATGCGACGACGGCGCGGGCCAAGGGCTTCCTGCTGGTCTCCTCCACGCCGTTGACGCGCTCCTCCTATCATGCCGATGAGGATTTCGCGAAGCTCAAGGCGGCGCGGTTGAGCAGCAACGCGGGTTGATGGCCCAGCCATGCCGGCATTCCACACTGTCAAGAATGTTCCGCACACGCCGGTCCAGATGTTCGAACTGGTGGCGGATGTGGAGAAATATCCGGAATTCGTTCCGCTCTGCGAGAGCCTGCGCGTGCGCCGCAGGACGCAGAGTGGCGACGGGATAGAGATCCTCGTGGCCGATATGAGTGTCGGCTACAAGTCGATCCGCGAAACCTTCACCACCCGCGTCACCCTTGATCGTCCGCGCCTGCGTATCGATGTTGAATATATTGATGGCCCGTTCCGGTTTCTGGAAAACCGCTGGAAGTTCCTCAACCAGGGCGACAATGGATGCGAAGTGGATTTCCACATCGCCTATGAGTTCCGCAATTTCGCGCTCGGCATGCTGATGGGCGCGATGTTCGATCGCGCCTTCCGCAAATTCACCAGCGCCTTCGAGGCCCGCGCCCGTCAGGTCTACGGCTGAGCATCACGCCTCGGCGATCGCCGCTTCGAGCAGCCCGAGCGCGTCGTCGATGGTCATCAGCCGGATCTCCCCGCGTCCGCGATCGCCATAGCGCCTTTCGAGATGCACGGTCGCGCCACGCTGGCGCGCGCAGGCGAGATGGACGAGGCCGACGGGCTTCGCCACCGTCCCGCCACCCGGCCCTGCGACGCCGCTGACCGCGATTGCGACGTGCGCCCGCGACTGCGCGAGAGCACCTTCGGCCATGGCCCGCACCACCGTCTCGCTGACGGCGCCATGGGCTTCGATGGTCTCTGTCGGGACGCCGAGAAGCTCGTTTTTTGCCGCGTTCGAATAGCTGACGAAGCCCCGCTCGACCACGCGGGAAGAGCCGGCGATTTCGGTGAGCAGGCCGGCAATCAGCCCGCCGGTGCAGGATTCCGCCGTGGCGATCATCAATCCGCGCGCCGCAAAGACTTCGAGCAGGTTTGCGGCGCGGGTTTCGCGTTCCTCCGTGAAGATCATGCCGTGTCTCCTGATTGCCTGGTAACGGGAAGCCGGATCGTTGCTGCCGCCTGCGCCGCGATGCCTTCGCCGCGCCCGGTGAAGCCGAGTTTTTCGGTGGTCGTCGCCTTGATCGAGACGCAATCGGCATCGATTCCGGCGATCTGTGCGATCTGCGCGCGCATGGCCTCGCGATGCGGCCCGATCCTGGGGCGCTCGCACAGGATGGTGGCGTCGAGGAAGTCGATCACGCCGCCGCGTTCGCGCACGCGCGCCGCCGCGAAAGCGAGAAAGCGGTCCGAAGACGCGTGGCGCCATTGCGGATCGCTCGGCGGAAAATGCGTGCCGATATCGCCCTCGGCAAGCGCGCCGAGCACGGCATCGGTGAGGGCGTGCAGCACCACGTCACCGTCGGAATGGGCGACGACGCCATGCGCATGCGGCACGGCCACGCCACCCAGCATGACGTGGTTACCCGGACCGAAAATGTGGACGTCGAACCCGGTCGCCATACGGCTGATCATGCGCGGCACTCCATCGTTCTCGGCATAACGAAGAAAATCGGCTTCATGCGTGAGTTTCACATTGTCCGGATCACCGGCAAAGACATGGACATCCATTCCAGCCCATTCCGCCAGCGCACCGTCATCGGTGAAACCGGTCATGCCCGCATCAAGGGCGCGGCGATGGGCGGCGAGGAGGGGCGCGAGCCGGAATGCCTGCGGCGTCTGGACGGCCCGCAGGCCGTCACGCGGCGGCGTATGCGTCACACGACCGTCATCGGTGACCTGCTTGATCGTATCCGTTACCGGGATGCCAGGAAGGGCGGCGTCGTGCCTGACGAGGGCCATGCAGGCGCGTTGAATCAGGTCGCGGGAAAGGAAGGGGCGGGCCGCGTCATGCACGAGGACATGTGGGCAGGTGGATGCGTCGAGCACACAAAGGCCAGCATGGACGGAAGACTGGCGCGTCGCGCCGCCATGAACGGGTGGGAGCAACCGCGCACGTTCCGACTCGTCGAGAGCGGCGATACATGCGGCGTAGAGCCCTTCGTCGTCGGGGTGAATCGCCACGACGATGGTCGCGATGGCCGGTTCCGCGCACAGGGCCCGCAGAGTCCGTGTCAGAACCGGGATACCGTCGAGAAAGCGGTATTGCTTCGGGATACCGGCCCCGGCCCGCGTACCCCGTCCGGCGGCAACGACGAGCGCGGCGATCGTTTCGCGAATGGGCTTTCCCATGGGGTCTCCCTGATGGCACGGCAGTTTCGTGGTGATAGACCCGCCCTGTGATGAAGGCAATTGTCGCATGGCTGATCAGCCTGTTTTGCGGTATTGCACTTTTTTAAGGCTCGTCTATTTGTTAAGCAGATGCGGCGATGCGGTATTGAGCGGCATGCTGTAAACGGGGGCGGTGCGGTGCGGATCGGAAATGTCGAAATAGCGGGGCGCGTTGCGCTGGCGCCGATGTCCGGAGTGACGGATATCCACGCCCGCAGGATCGCCTCGCGTTTCGGCGCAGCGATGGTCGTCTGTGAAATGGTGGCGTCGGAGGCCTATGTCCATGGTGCGGAGGAAGCGCGGATCCGCGCGGAGGGGCAGGGGATCGATCCGCATATCGTTCAGCTCGCCGGATGCCGCGCCGGCTGGATGGCCGATGCCGCACGCATGGCCCAGGATACCGGTGCCGACATCGTCGACATCAATATGGGATGCCCGGCCAAGCACGTCTCCGGCGGCATGGCCGGCTCGGCGCTGATGCGCGACCTCGACCACGCCTGCGGGCTGATCGAGGCGGTGGTCGGGGCGGTAGAGGTGCCGGTCACCGTGAAGATGCGCCTCGGCTGGGATCACGCGCATATCAACGCGCCGGAACTTGCGCGCCGTGCCGAGTCACTCGGCGTCGCCGCGATCACGGTGCATGGGCGCACGCGCCAGCAATTCTACAAGGGCGAGGCGGATTGGCCGGCGATCGCCGCCGTGCGCGCGGCGACGACGCTTCCTCTGATCGCCAATGGTGATATCTGCGATGCCGATGATGCCCGCGCCGCGCTGGCGGCTTCCGGGGCGGATGCGGTGATGGTCGGTCGCGCCACGCTCGGAAAACCCTGGCTGATTGCCCGTATCGAGGCGCAGCTCGCCGGGTTGCCCTGGGCCGAACCTGATATGGCGACGAAAACCGCGGCAATTTCGGAGCATTACGAGGGGTTGCTGAGCCTGTACGGCCATCGCGTCGGCATCCGGCATGCCCGCAAGCATCTCGCCGCCTTTGCCGATCATGCGGCTGAAGAGGGTCACGCTCTGGCGCCGGATGCGCGGCGCGAGCTCGTCACCACGACAGAGCCGGCGCGGGTGCTCGCGCTTTTGCATTCGATCGTGAACGCCCCCGAGAAGATCGGAGCCGCCGCATGAGCCTGCCAACGCCCGAGGCGATGATGAACGCCCTGCCGCTCCCGGTTCTGACCATCGGGCCGGATAACGAAATCCTGCGGGTCAATGCCGCAGCGGAGGCGTTTCTGGAGAGCAGCCAGCGGGTGCTGGAGCGCAAGAAACTCAGTGATTACATGCCTTTCGGTTCGCCGGTTCTGGCGCTTGTCGACGAAGTGCGCCTGCGTGGGTCCAGCGTCAACGAGTACCGCGTCGATGTGGGCGGGCCGCGTCTGGGGATGGAGCGGATCGTCGATGCCTTCGCAACGCCTTTGAGCGATGCGGGCGGAATGGTCGTGCTGATGCTGCAGGAGCGCACCATCGCCGACAAGATGAATCGCCAACTGACCCATCGCAGTGCCGCGCGTTCGGTGACGGCGCTCGGTGCCATGCTGGCACACGAGATCAAGAACCCGCTCTCCGGAATTCGCGGTGCCGCGCAGCTGCTCGAGCAATCCGCCGACGAGGATGACCGGTTGCTCACCCGGCTGATCTGCGACGAGGCCGACCGGATCGTCAAACTGGTCGAGCGGGTGGAATTGTTTGGCGAGGCGGCGCCCGGCGCCGATCGTGGTCCGATCAACATCCATGCCGTGCTCGACCACGTGAAGCGGCTGGTCCAGTCGGGCTTTGCCCGCCATGTGCGCATCGTCGAGAACTACGATCCGTCGCTGCCGCCGATCTACGGATCGCGTGATCAGCTTGTGCAGGTTTTCATCAATCTGCTCAAGAATGCGGCAGAGGCGATCGGCCCGGACGCGCTGGAAGGGGAGATCGTGCTCTCCACTGCATTCCGGACAGGCATGCGTCTGCAGACGCCGGGCTCTTCCGAGCGGGTGAGCCTGCCTATCGAGATTGCCGTGCGCGATAACGGGCCCGGCATTCCCGACGAGTTCATTTCCGAGATGTTCGATCCCTTCGTCACCACGAAGGAGAACGGAAGTGGCCTTGGACTTGCTTTGGTCGCCAAGATCGTCGGCGACCATGGAGGTATCATCGAATGCGATCCCGCACCGCGACGCACCACATTCCGGATCCTGTTGCCGATGTTCAGTGAGAAGACGACGACGGAAACACCAGCGAGCGCGCCTCCGGCACAATCCCAATCGTAAAACGGAATCGAGACCGTCCCATGCCCAGCGGAAACATTCTCCTCGCCGATGACGATGCGGCCATCCGCACGGTTCTCAACCAGGCGCTCTCGCGTGCGGGTTATGAAGTCCGCTCGACGGGCAATGCCGCGACGCTCTGGCGCTGGGTGTCGCAGGGTGACGGCGATCTTGTGATCACCGATGTGGTGATGCCCGACGAGAACGCCTTCGACCTGCTGCCGCGAATCAAGCGCATGCGCCCCGATCTGCCCATCATCGTGATGAGCGCGCAGAACACCTTCATGACCGCGATCAAGGCCTCCGAGCGCGGCGCTTACGAATATCTGCCCAAACCCTTCGATCTGAAGGAGCTGGTCTCGATCGTCGGGCGCGCGATGTCGCGCCCGCGCGGCAAGGTGACGACGCCCGAAGGTGAGGGCGAAGACATTCCCCTGATCGGGCGCTCCCCCGCCATGCAGGAAATCTACCGTGCCCTCGCGCGGCTGATGCCGACCGATCTGACGGTGATGATCACGGGTGAATCGGGCACGGGCAAGGAACTCGTGGCCCGGGCGCTGCATGATTACGGCAAGCGGCGCACGGGCCCCTTCGTCGCGGTCAACATGGCGGCAATTCCGCGTGATCTGATCGAATCCGAGCTGTTCGGGCATGAGAAGGGTGCCTTCACCGGCGCTACCCAACGCAGCGCCGGACGTTTCGAGCAGGCGGAGGGCGGGACGCTCTTCCTCGACGAGATCGGCGACATGCCGATGGAGGCACAGACGCGCCTGCTGCGCGTGCTCCAGCAGGGCGAATACACGACCGTGGGCGGGCGTACGCCGATCCGCACCAATGTCCGCATCGTGGCTGCCACGAACAAGGATCTGCGGATCTCGATCCAGCAGGGTCTGTTCCGCGAGGATCTTTATTTCAGGATCAATGTCGTGCCCCTGCGGCTGCCGCCGCTGCGCGAGCGCATCGAGGATATTCCCGATCTGATGCGGCATTTCTTCTCGCTGATCGAGAAAGAGGGGCTCGCCCGCAAGCAGATCGACGCGGAGGCGATGGACCGGCTCAAGCGCTATCGCTGGCCGGGCAATGTCCGGGAGCTGGAAAATCTGGTGCGGCGACTTGCTGCGCTCTATCCGCAGGACACGATCACCGCGCCGATCATCGATGGCGAGCTCGACGTCAAACCGATCGAGACCGGCATGTCGGCCGTCAGCGAAACACCGGGCGAGCCGGAGACGCTGGCGGGCTCGGTGGAGCGCCATCTCAATTCCTATTTCCGCCAGTTCCGCGACGGTCTGCCGCCGCCGGGGCTGTATCATCGCATTCTGCGTGACGTCGAGGGGCCGTTGATCGGCGCGGCGCTGGCCGCCACCCGCGGCAACCAGATTCGCGCGGCAGAACTGCTCGGCCTCAATCGCAACACATTGCGCAAGAAGGTTCGCGATCTCGATCTGCCGGTGATCCGCACCAGCAGGTGACCTGGCCAACTCATCGCTGTGCATCCGCCCCGCAACTTCGCCCTCGCAACAAGGCCGGACGCAGTGTATTAGTTTCGCCACACTGTTGTGATCTTGCATCAGCGTGACGGATGCACGAGTCGCGCCGGTCGCTGCGGATGAGGCGAGTTTGAGCACGCAAAGCGAAGCCATCGAGAGACGCGCGCGCGCCCGGCGCACAGGCGGGCCGGACGGGCTCGGACCTGTCGGTCTGACGGCGGTGCTGCTCGCTCTGTTTTCCGCCATTGCGACCTTCATCGTTCTCGCCGGCCTGACGCCTGTGGAGCCGAGCGATGGTGTGACCATCGTCATGCTGTCGATCAACGGCGTGCTCGCAACGCTTCTGCTGATCATGGTCGCGCGCCAGGGTATCAAGCTTTATCGCGCAAAGAAGGCGGGGGTGGCCGGGACGCGGCTGCATCTGCGTTTCGTGACCATCTTCGCCGCCATCGCGACGGTCCCCGTCGTCGTCGTCGCACTGGTGGCCTCGATCACGCTGTCGCGTGGGCTCGATCCCTGGTTCAGTGGCTGGATCAACAATCTACTCGAGAATACCGTCGAGATCGCCCATGCCTATCGCGAGCTGCAATGCCGCTCGCTGGCGCGTGAGACGACGCTGATGGCGGCCGATCTCGATCGGGCGCGCATGCTCTACGATGCCGATCCGCAGGTTTTTCGCGATTTCATGCAGGCGCGTTCGGTCTTTCTCGGTTTCCCCGTGCTTGCCATCGTCGAACCGAACGGCGAGGTGGTCGAGCGCATCCAGAATGTGCAGATACCAGGCGCCCGCATCCCCGATCAGGCCGAGCTCGAACAGGCGGACACACAGGATGCCCTGTGCCTCGTTCCGGCTGAGGGCGAATTGCTGCATGCGGTGCTGCGCCTCTCCGCGCACAACGATCGCATTCTGGTCGTGACCCGCCTGGTCGACCGGCGCGCGCTGGATTATCCGGAGGAAGCCGAAGCGGGGATTTCCTATTACCAGGCGCTTGAACGGCTCAGCGTCGCGATGCAGGTGGCGTTCGCGGCGATGTTCGGGATCGTCGCGGTGATCATCCTGCTCGCATCGGTCTGGTTCGGCCTGACTTATGCGAATGCCTTCGTCGGTCCGATCCGGCGTCTGATCAACGCGACGCAGCAGGTCGCGACCGGCAATTTCTACGTCCAGGTGCCGATCCGCAAGAAGGAGGGTGATCTCGCCGCGCTCAGCAGCACCTTCAACAAGATGACCTCGGAGCTGCGCAGCCAGCACGACAGCCTCACCGCCGCAAGCAACCTGATCGATCGGCGCCGGCGCTTTACGGAGGCGGTGCTTTCGGGGGTCTCCGCCGGGGTGATCGGTGTCGATGCCAGGGGACGGATCACCATCGTCAATCCGACGGCGGAAAAACTCTTCGGCGTGCATGCCAATGATCTGCTCAATCAGGAAGCGCGCAGTCATCTGCCCGAACTCGCGACGCTGCTCGACGAGGCGGCGCAATCGCGTCAGCGCGGGCTGAACCAGCAGATCAGCCTGAATCGCGAGGGGCGCGAGCGTATGCTCAATGTGCGCCTCACCCGCGAGCAGGCGCATGGTGGCGATGATGGCGTGGTGATCACCCTCGACGACATCACCGATCTCGTCACCGCACAGCGCACCTCCGCCTGGGCCGATGTGGCGCGGCGCATTGCGCATGAAATCAAGAACCCGCTGACACCGATCCAGCTTTCGGCGGAGCGGATTCGGCGCAAATACGGCAAGGTCATCACCGAGGATCGCGCCGTCTTCGACCAATGCACCGACACGATCGTGCGCCAGGTCGAGGACATCAAGCGCATGGTCGACGAATTCTCGTCCTTCGCGCGCATGCCCAAACCCGCCATGGGCCGAGACGACCTCGCCGATACCGTACGTCAGACCGTCTTCATGATGCGCATGGGCTATCCCGATATCACCATCAAGGATGAAGTTCCGCCGGGGCAGGTGCTGGCGCGCTTTGACCGCCGCCTCGTCGCACAGGCCCTGACCAACATCATCAAGAATGCCAGCGAGGGTATTGCCGGGCTCGAAGGGCAGGATGACGAATTCGAGGGCATGATCACCGCACGGCTTTTCATCGACGACAGCCATCACGCCGTGATTGAGGTCGACGACAACGGCAAGGGCTTTCCCACGGAGAACCGGGCGCGGCTACTGGAGCCATATATGACGACTCGCGATGGCGGGACCGGACTTGGTCTGCCGATCGTCGCGAAGATCTTCGAGGAACACGGGGGCGGGGTCGAACTGCTCGACAATCCCGCCGGTCGCGGGGCGCGGGTGCGTCTGTGGTTCCCGCTCGATCCTCCCGATAATGTTGACGCGGATCTCCACGAGGGGGATCGCATGAGTGTGGATGTGAAATGAGCGCCGATATTCTGATCGTCGATGACGAAACCGATATTCGCGAACTGGTTGCCGGTATCCTCGAAGACGAGGGCCACCGCACCAGGACGGCGGGGTCATCCGACGATGCCCTTGCCGCCATCGAATCGCGCAGACCGCACCTCGTCTTTCTCGATATCTGGCTGCAGGGCAGCCGGCTTGACGGGCTGCAGGTGCTGGAATTGGTCAAGAAGCAGCATGCCGACCTGCCGGTGGTCATGATTTCGGGCCACGGCAATATCGAGACGGCCGTATCGGCGATCAAGCTCGGCGCCTATGACTTCATCGAAAAGCCCTTCAAGGCCGACCGCCTGCTCCTCGTCGCCGATCGCGCGCTCGAGGCCTCACGGCTGAAGCGTGAAGTGCGGGACCTGCGCGCCCGCTCCATCCAGGCCAGCCGGATCGCCGGACGTTCGCCCATTGTGGGGCAGCTGCGCCAGACGGTCGAGCGCGTCGCGCCGACCAATGCGCGCGTGCTCGTCACCGGCGCACCCGGTTCCGGGAAGGAACTCGTCGCACGCACGATTCACAGCATGTCAACGCGCTCCAACGGCCCGTTCGTGATCATCAATGCGGCGACCATCACCCCGGAAACCATGGAGATGGAGCTGTTCGGCGTCGAAGCCGGGGAGGGGCGCGAGCGGCGGGTCGGCGCGCTCGAAGAGGCGCATGGCGGCACACTCTATCTCGACGAGATCGCCGATATGCCGCGCGAGACGCAGGATCGGGTCATGCGGGTGCTGGTCGAGCAGAATTTCCAGCGCGTCGGCGGCGGCACCCGCGTGCACGTGGACGTGCGCATCATCTCCTCTTCCAGCCGCGATCTCCAGGCCGAGATTGCCGCCAACCGCCTGCGGCAGGATCTGTTTCATCGCCTGAGCGTCGTGCCGATTCGCGTGCCGTCGCTCTCCGAGCGCCGCGAGGACGTGCCGGAGCTGATCACCTTCTTCATGGAGCAGATTTCGGCGGCGACCGGCCTGCCCAAACGGCGCATCGGCGATGATGCGATGGCCGTTTTGCAATCTCATGACTGGCCGGGAAACATCCGGCAACTGCGCAACAATGTCGAGCGCCTGATGATTCTCGCCAGCGGCGAGGCCGAGGAAGAGATCACGGCGGATATGCTGCCCAACGAAATCGGCGCGATGGTGCCCACCACGCCCTCGGGTGCAGGCGGCGAGCGCCTGATGAGTCTGCCGTTGCGCGATGCGCGCGAAATCTTCGAGCGGGAATATCTGATGGCTCAGATCGCGCGGTTTTCCGGCAATATCTCGCGCACGGCGGAGTTTATCGGCATGGAGCGATCAGCTCTCCACCGAAAGTTGAAATCTCTCGGTGTGAATGCATGAGCAGGGCGGTGAGGAAATAAGCGCGATTGCATGTGAAAAATGCGATTATCCGGCAATAGGCACTTGCTTAATGGGCGGTTGCGCCATGTAATGGCGAGGCCGGTTCAGGGCCATGCGCGGATGGTCGATCGATAACTGGGATCCTGGCGACCAAGGACCGGCGGCGACAGGATGGCGAGGCAAACTCATGGCGGGCGAGCGCGCGCAAAATCTTCAGGACACGTTTCTCAATCATGTCCGCAAGAACAAGGTTCCACTGACGATTTTCCTCGTGAACGGCGTGAAGCTGCAAGGCGTCGTGACCTGGTTCGACAATTTCTGTGTTTTGCTGAGGCGGGATGGTCATTCCCAGCTCGTCTACAAACACGCGATTTCGACCATCATGCCGGGCCAGCCCGTGCAGCTGTTCGAGCCGGCCGACGAGGGTGGCGACAAGGCGTGATTCGTGTCCACGCCTGATTCGCCCATCGGAGAGGGGTTCACGCCGGAACCCGATACGGATGTATCGGCGGGAACCCGGACGCTGGTCGTCGGCCCTTATGTTTCGCGCAAACAGCGCGCTCTGCCCGACGGCGCCCCTGCTGCGGCGGAGAATCTGCGCCCCTTCGAGGCGCGGCTTGACGAGGCTTGTGGGCTCGCCGCCGCGATCGATCTCGACGTGGTCGAGGTCCATCTGACGACATTCCCGGCACCGCGTCCGTCGACCTATCTGGGCAAGGGCAAGGTCGAGGAGGTGAAGCTCCTCGTCGCGGCGAAGGACATCACGCTGGTGGTGATGGATTGTGCGCTCTCACCCGTACAGCAGCGCAATCTGGAGCGCACATTCGGCGCCAAGGTGATCGACCGCACCGGCCTGATCCTCGAGATCTTCGGGCGCCGGGCGCGCACGCGCGAGGGCACGCTGCAGGTCGAACTCGCCCATCTGGCTTATCAGAAAAGCCGGCTCGTGCGCTCATGGACCCATCTCGAGCGCCAGCGCGGCGGTTACGGCTTTCTCGGCGGCCCGGGCGAAACGCAGATCGAGGCCGACCGACGGCAGATCCAGGAGCGCATGACCCGGATCGAGAAGGAGCTCGAAGGCGTCACCCGCACCCGCGGCCTGCATCGGGCCAGCCGGCGCCGCGTTCCCTATCCGATCGTCGCCTTCGTCGGCTACACCAATGTCGGCAAATCCACCCTGTTCAACCGCATGACGCGTGCCGAGGTGATGGCGCAGGACATGCTCTTCGCGACCCTCGACCCGACATCACGCGCCGTGGCGTTGCCCCATGGCGAGAAGGCGATCCTCTCCGACACGGTCGGCTTCATTTCCGATCTGCCCACCATGCTGGTTGCCGCTTTCCGCGCGACGCTGGAGGATGTGATCGAGGCGGATATCCTCTTGCATGTGCGCGACGTTTCCCATGGCGAGACGGAGGCGCAGGCGGCGGATGTCGAGTCCGTCCTGCGCGATCTCGACGTCGACCCGTCGGATACGGCGCGCATCATCGAGGTCTGGAACAAGGCCGACCTGCTCGACGCGCCCGACCGCGAACGCCTCGCGACACGCGCTGCGCGGCTGCCCGAGGAGGCGCGCCCGGCGCTCGTCTCGGCCCTGACGGGGGAGGGGATCGACGCGCTGCTCCAGACCATCGAGGATCGCATCGCACGCGGGCGCCCGCAATATCACGTGCTGCTCGATCCCGCTGATGGTCAGAATCTCAACTGGCTCTACGAGAACGCCGAGGTGATGGGGCGCGACGACCGCGACGCTGCCATCGCCATGCGCGTGCGTGTTGCGCCGGAGAAGGAACCGCGGCTGTTGCGGCGTTTTCCGAAGGCGCGCCGCAGCAAGGGCTGAGGCGGAGCGGCGCGTTCTACGCTTTCTCGCCGCGTTTGGCCGCCTGCCAGGCCGCTTCCATCTCCGCAAGATCAGCTTCTTCGAGGCTGCGTCCAGCTTGGCGCAGCGTCGCTTCGATCGCCCCGAAACGACGCATGAATTTCACATTTGTGGCGCGCAAGGCCGCTTCCGGGTCGATGCCGTGGTGGCGCGCGAGATTGGCGACGGCGAAGAGCAGATCGCCGATCTCCTCCGCGATCGCAGCATTGTCGCCGGACGCCATCGCCTGCGCGACTTCCGTGCGCTCCTCCTCGACCTTGGCCATGACCTGAGCGGGATCGGGCCAGTCGAAGCCCACCTTCGCCGCGCGCCGGGTCAGCTTGTCGGCATGCATCAGCGCCGGCAGGCTGCCGGGAACGTCGTCGAGCAATCCCGGCGCGCCGTCACCGCGACGCGCCCGGCGCCCGGCCTTTTCGCCCTGCTTGATCGTTTCCCAGATCCGCTTGATCGCTTCGGGATCGCGGCTGTCGACATCACCGAAGACATGGGGATGGCGCCGGATCAGCTTTTCGGTGATCGCCTCGACCACGCCACCGAAATCGAAGATCTCCTGCTCCTCGGCCATGCGCGCATGAAAAACGACCTGCAGCAGCAGATCGCCGAGTTCTTCGCGCAAATCTTCAAGGTCCCCGCGCGCAATCGCATCGGCCACTTCGTGGGCTTCCTCGATCGTATAGGGGGCGATGCTGGCAAAATCCTGCCGGATATCCCAGGCGCAGCCGGTCTCGGGATCGCGCAAGGCGGCCATGATCTCGATCAGGCGGGCAATATCTCGTGAGGGCTGCAAGGGCGGCTCCGGATCGTGAGGAGGGGCGGTTCACCTGCTCTTAACGCAACGCACCCAGACTGAACATCGATTCGCGTAGCAGTAACCAGTAGTGAGTAGCGTCAGCATGAGTGACTCGCAAGATTCCGGCGATCGGGACAACACCCGCGCCCCCTTCGAAGGTCCCGCCACCAGCAGCATCGCATCATCGAGCGGTCGACCCTCCCTGTTCACACCGCGCACTGCGACGATCGTCCGCTTTCCCGGCGGTCGCGGCAGTGCAAGCCCCTTCCGCGATCAGAAGAGCCTGATGGATGCCGTCTACAGTGCCGGCTCGATCCCCGTCAGCGCGACGGACCGCGCGACCAAGCGCATGGCGGCGCGGTTGCAGGTTCTCGGCTTTTTCGAGATCAACGAGGTGACCGGCGACGGCGCCCTGCGACGCCTGCGGCCCTCCGAGGCGATCCTCGCCGAAGACCTTCGGCCCTGGCGTATTGCGAAACCCGCTTTCCACGACGCGACCGGGCCCGACGCCGCTACGCTGCCTGCGTGACGGGTGGGGCGCAGGTCTGATAAGCCGAACTTATCGCGGGCGGTATGAAGCGGCGCCGCGCCGTTTCAATGACCAGCCAAGATGATCGCTGCTGGGGGGCGTGCCCGAGATCGTTCCCCTGATAAAATTCCTATAGGACCAGGGTCCTGCAGGCCGATATCGACCGTCGACGAATGGGCTTTTGTCGACGCCTGCAGAAATCTTGCGCTTGTGCAAAGTCTGCGGCTCGGTCTGCGGCGGGCCGCATGGCCCCCGGAAGGCGCAGCTCGCCTACCGTCGCCGATCATCGATGAATTGGCCGGCCACTTCCATGCCCTTCGTATACAATCTGCTTTTCCATGCGCAGCAGCTCCTGCGCCGCGCGCAACGGAGCCGGAAATCTTCTGCGCCTCGCGCACGAGGGTGATCGGTGGAAGCCACCCGGAAAACACTCAAAAGTCAGTTATTGTATTAAAAAACAATCTATGATCTTATGCGATAGGCTTGGCTGAGAGGAGGGGTTGATGTGCCCCACGGGCGAACCGATCCATTATTGAATGACGATATCGGCCTTGCCGAATATATCGCCTGCGCGCGGCGAGACGGCAGCGTTACGATCGATTCGCCGGACGGGAAGCTCTTCCTCGTCGCTCCAGACATCCGCAGGGACGGTGTGCAGCTTCCTTTTACGGAGGCAGGTTCGCTGCTTGCGCTTCCTCTTTTGCGTGCCGCCTACTCGGATCGCATGGCCTGGGTCATGTCGGTCCTGTCGGGCCTCGCTTATCTGCCCTTCGAGCGCGACGACGAGTCTTACGAGGAACTTGCGGCAGCGCTGGCACAGGCGGATCTGGCTCTCACTGCCGTTTTCGACAGCCCGGAAACCGGGACGCGCGGCTATCTCGCCCATCGGACCGACGCTTACGGTGTGCTGGTTTTTCGCGGGACCGAGAAGGACCGCAAGGATATCGTCACCAATCTGAATGCGCGCTTCTACGAGACGCCGAGCGGCAAGATGCATCGCGGGTTCTCGCTTGCCTATGAAAGCGTGCGCGGGCAGATCGAAGCCGCTGTGCAGAAGCTGCGCGAGCGCGATCCGCATTGCCAACTCTTCGTGACGGGTCACTCATTGGGTGGCGCGCTGGCGCTCAGCGCCACCTGTCATCTCGAGAAAAGTCACCTCATCGCGGCCTGTTATACCTTTGGCAGTCCCCGCGTCGGCGCGCCAGAATGGTCGGACGGGCTGAAGACGCCGGTCTATCGTGTGGTCAATGGTGCCGATTGCATCCCCACGGTGCCGGGAGGCGCGGTCTCGGAATGGCTGATCGGTCTTCTGCCCGAATGGCCGCTCATCGGTTGGCTCAAGCGGCGTGCCGAGAAGGGTTTCGTGGGCTTCCAGCATGCCGGTGACCTTCGCTTTCTCGCCGATCACGAGGGGAGGCCGTGGTTGAAGATCGGCGCCGCAGCGGGCTGGTTTCGTTTCAAATACTTCGTCTGGGGAAAGCTCATCGGCGCGGTCATGCAGCTTGCGCCCGGGCGCCTTTCTGCGCTTTTTGCCGATCATGGCATCGCGGCCTATCAGCAGAAGCTTCAAAGCATCGCCCGTCGGCGCAATGCCGGAAGCCCGGAATGAGGCGTGCCCCGGTTACCGCGTCGGAGGACGCGCCTCATGCCTCTTCAAGCGCCCTCCGCAGCTTGCGGATCAGGGCGCGCTTGCCGCGAGCATCAGCCTCGGCCTCGATGGCCTCGTTCAGATCGAGGATGAGGCGCGACATCTCGTTGCTCCAGTCCTGATGCGCCACGGCCTCGTGCGGCACGCGCGGGTGGTGCCCGGTCTCGTAAAGGGCAGCGCCATCCGGCGTGAGGGTGAAGCAATCGTCCAGCTGTGGCATGTGGATGCGCTCGTGCGGTACGATATCCGCAATGCGATCGGCCAGCCCGTTCAGGGCCGATTCCTCGCCATGGGTGAGGAAGATGCCGCCATTGATCGGCAGGCGATCGGCGATCCAGTCGCGCAGGCCCGCACCGTCGGCATGGCCGGAATAGAGGTCGAGCGTGCGGATGCGGGCGCGCACGCGGATTTCGTCCCCCATGATCCGCACCCGATCCGCGCCTTCCTGCAGGATCCGCCCGAGCGTGCCCTGGGCCTGGAAGCCGACGAACAGCACCGTCGCCTTGCTCTTCCACAGCCAATGCTTGAGGTGGTGGCGCACGCGGCCCGCATCGGCCATGCCGCTGGCCGAGATGATGATGTGAAAGCCGCCGAGCCGGTCGAGCGATTTGGAGGCCTCGACGCTCTCGGTGAAGCGCAGATAGGGCGCGCGCATCGCCTCGCGCAGCGCCTCGCCGTGTTCGAGCTCATGGGCGTGCGCCGCAAAGGTCTCGCTGGCGCGGGTGGCGAGTGGTGAATCGATGAAGATCGGCGTGCGCGGGATGGCGCGGCTGTCGATCAGATGGGCGAGATCGACCAGGATCTCCTGCGTGCGCTCGACGGCGAAGGAGGGGATGATCAGCGCCCCGCCGGCCTCCATCGCGCCGACCACCTCCTTGCGCAGCAATGCGCGCCTTTGCGCCTCGCTCGCATCGCTGCGGTCACGATCGCCATAGGTGCTCTCGCAGATGACATAATCGACGCCGCTCGGCGCATCCGGATCCGGATGAAGCAGCTTGAATTCTGGTCCGATATCGCCGGATGCCAGCAATCGGAGGGGCTTGCCACCATTCCCTGAAGCGATTTCGAACTCGACCGAGGCCGAACCGAGCAGGTGGCCGGCATTCCAGAAGCGGATCCGGATGCCCGGCGCGACGCTCTGCCAGCTCTCATAGGCGACCGGCGAGAACTGCGCCAGCGCCTGCGTGGCAGCCTGTGCCGTATAGATCGGCGTGACCTGCTTGCGCCCGCGCCGCGCGTTGCGGCGGTTGAGCTGTGCAACTTCCATCTCCTGGATATGGCCGGAATCCGGGAGCATGATGCGGCACAGATCTGCCGTCGGCGCCGTGGCGAAGATCGACCCGGAGAATCCCGCGCCGGTCAGTTTGGGCACGAGGCCGGAATGGTCGATATGCGCATGGGTCAGCACCAGCGCATCGAGCGCAGAAGGGTCAAAGGGGAAGGGGCGATAGTTGAGTTCACGCTCCGATTTCGCGCCCTGCACCAGCCCGCAATCGATCAGCACCTTTGCCGCGTCGGTCTGGAGCAGAAAGCACGAGCCGGTGACCGCATGCGCGGCGCCGTGAAATGTGAGCGTGACCATCAATGTCCCCCGGAGCGCGGGCTATTGCCGCTTTTTGATTCTTCGGAGAGTTTAGACGCGCAAACGGCGGCGCGCGAGGCTCACCGCTGATCCTCGCAGCGCTTTACCACCTCCTTGACCTCAAGGAAGCTGTCGGGCGTCACGGAAATCGTATCAATCCCCTTCTCGACGAGGAAGGCGGCGAATTCCGGATGGTCGCTCGGCGCCTGGCCGCACAGGCCGATCTTGACGCCGGCCTTGTTGGCCGCCTCGATCACATGGCCGATCATCCATTTCACCGCCGTATCCTGCTCGTCGAACAATTGCGACAGGCTGCCCGCATCGCGATCGACGCCGAGCGTCAGCTGGGTGAGATCGTTGGAGCCGATGGAAAACCCGTCGAAACGCTTGGCGAATTCCTCGGCGAGGATGACATTGGAGGGGATCTCGCACATCACATAGACCTGCAAACCCTTCTCGCCACGCAGCAATCCGTTCTCCGCCATCACTTCCAGCACCTTGTCGGCCTCTTCGAGGGAGCGGCAGAAGGGGATCATCACCACGACGTTGTCGAGGCCGATCTCCTCGCGCAGCTTGCGGATGGCGCGGCATTCGAGCGCAAAACCGTCGCGATAGCGATCGGAATAATAGCGCGAGGCGCCCCGGAAGCCGAGCATGGGGTTCTCTTCCTGCGGCTCGAACTGGGCGCCGCCGATCAGCCCGGCATATTCGTTGGTCTTGAAGTCGCTCATGCGCACGATGGTGGGCTTTGGGTAATAGGTCGCCGCGATCTTTGCGAGCCCCTGGGCGAGCCGATCGACGAAATAGTCGCCCTTGTTCTCGTAGCCACGCGTCAGCTCCTCAATCGTCTTGCGCGCCCCGTCATCTTCCAGCTTGTCGAAGCGGGTAAGGGCGACCGGATGGACCTTGATCCAGTTGTTGATGACGAATTCCATGCGTGCGAGGCCGACGCCCTCCGCCGGCAGGCGCCACCAGCGGAAGGCGGCGGAGGGGTTGCCGACATTGAGCATGATCTTCGTGCGCGTCTCGGGAATGTCGTCGAGGGAGAGTGTCTCGACGTCATATTCGCCGATCCCCTCATAAACGAAGCCCTCATCGCCCTCGGCGCAGGAAACGGTGACCTCCTGCTCGTCGTGCAGGGTCTGAGTCGCGTCGCCGGTGCCCACGAGCGCCGGCAGGCCGAGCTCGCGGCTGACGATGGCGGCATGGGAAGTGCGCCCGCCATGGTCGGTGACGATCGCGGCGGCGCGTTTCATGATCGGCACCCAGTCGGGATCGGTGGTGTCGGTGACGAGGATCGAACCATCGACGAACTTGTCGATATCCTTGACGCTCTTGATCACGCTGACTTCGCCGGTGACGACGCTGTCGCCGATGGCGAGACCGGAGACGAGGGCCTTGCCCTTCTTCGTCACCGTATAATGCTTCAACTCACCGGCATCGAGCCGCGATTGCACGGTCTCCGGGCGCGCCTGGACGATGAACAGCCCGCCATTCTGGCCATCGCGGGCCCATTCGATATCCATCGGGCATTCATAGTGACCCTCGATATCACGCGCCCAGCGCGCGAGCTGGATGATCTCCGCGTCGCTGAGCACCTGTGCATCACGCTCCTTCTGCGATGTGTTGACGTTGCGCACGGGATTGTCGCCAGATTTCGCGTAGATCATCTTGATCTTCTTGGAACCGCGCTTCTTCTCGAGGATCGGCATCAGATTCTCGTTGTCGAGCAAAGGCTTGAACACGGTATATTCATCCGGATCGACAGCGCCCTGCACCACGTTCTCGCCAAGCCCCCAGGCGGCATTGATCAGCACGGCGCGATCGAAACCGGTTTCGGTATCGATTGAAAACATCACGCCGGATGCGCCGATATCGGCGCGCACCATCTTCTGCACACCGACCGAAAGCGCGACCTTGAAATGGTCGAAACCCTTGGCCTTGCGGTAGCTGATCGCGCGGTCCGTGAAGAGCGAGGCGTAGCAGCGCCGGCAGGCATCAAGCAGCGCCTTCTCGCCGGTGATGTTGAGGAAGCTCTCCTGCTGGCCGGCAAAGCTCGCATCGGGCAGGTCTTCTGCGGTGGCACTCGAACGGACAGCGACATCCGCCTCGTTCATATCATATTTTCCGGAAAGCTCACGATAGGAGGCGAGGATCGTCTCGGCCAGATCCTTCGGCCATGTCGCCTTCACGAATGCCTTGCGGATGGCCTTGCCGGTCTCGGCCAGACTGGCATCGCCATTCTCCCAGGCACCGATCTGATCGGCGATGAAATCGCGCAGGTCATTGGCATCGACGAAGCGCCAATAAGCGCCGGATGTCGTGGCGAAACCGTCAGGGACGTTGATGCCATGGCCCTTGAGTGTCTGGACCATCTCGCCGAGCGAGGAATTCTTGCCCCCGACCTTCTCGCCATCCTTGCGCCGCAGACCCTCGAACCAGATCACGAATTCCTCGGATGCAGCCATGATGATCTCCCCGTTTGCATGTGTGCGACAAGCTCTTGATTGCACACAGCCTGCCTTGCAGCGGGCAATGGCGCCTTGAGAAAGGTCAAGCCGTGCACCGGGAGCAACGCCTCACAAGCGCGGGGGTTTCACCGGATTTGCGAACGTGGCTGCCAGCCCGATCCGGGTCTGCAGGGTTGCGAGATTCGCATTGCTGAGGCCCGTGCCAGCGCCTTCATGACGGATTACCGGGATATCCGGATGGGTGCGCTCCAGCCGGTCTGCGAAGGCGGCGAAGGCCGCATCGGTGCGCGCGTCGCTGGCACCGGGGATGTCGAGCAGCACGGCATCCGGCTCCACGATCGAAGCGAAGACATGCGGCGCCGCTTCGACGGAGGTGGTGATGCTGGCATATCCCAATTCGGCCAGTTCGGCTGAAAGGGCTGCCTGCGGTTCGCGATCGCCGTTATCAACGACAATTATACGCTTGAGATCTGACATGCCATGTCCAGAGCCGGGTGTGATCGGTAGCCACCTCGACAACGACGCTAGCCGCCACGCGTTCCGGAGTCGAGTATGAAATACCCACATTCTCCGGCAATTTGATGCAGTGCAAAGCCGCGATCAGGCTTCCGGATCCGAGCCGGAGGCAGGGGCGCGGGTTACGCCGATGACGATTCCGGCAAAAACCTCTGCAATGAACCCGCAATCACGCCAGATGTCCGCCTCGACCGGCGGTGTCCGCCCGTCGAGCGGTGCGGCCTGCGCCGCCATGCCGCGAAACTGGATGCGTCCATCCGCCTCACGCCGTACAGCCAGCATGGAAGCATCCGCATCCGGTCGGTCGAGCGACAGGGCGAAACGCCCCCGCGCATCGCGAGGCTGGGTGAGAAGGGCGATTTCGCCGAAGGCGAGGGCGTCGGTCACGCCATGCGTGAGGGGCGTCTGGGCCTTGAAGCGGACAGGCGCCTGATGCACCAGCACAACGCCACAGAGATTCTCCGGGAAGTCGAGCCGTGCGAGATCCGCCTCCATCCAGCCGGGTGCGACGAGCCGCAAGGGCTGCTCGCCAGGGAGGCTCTGCGCCAGCGCATCACTCGAAAACAGCCCGTGCGCCTCCAGCCCGCAGCCGCTGACCAGCGCCGCCATCAGACCGGTGGTGAGCCCGCGATGATCATCCTGCGCGATCAGCGTGAGCAGCCGCTCCCGTGGCGACATGTCTGTCGCGGCAACGAAGCTGTCGGCTGCCGCACGGGCCGAAGCCCAGCTGCGAAACCATGCCACCGGCGCGCCGTCCGCCTCACCCTCGGACCGATCGAAGCTGACATAGCCCGACGGTCCCGGCGCATCAGCAGCCGGATCGGCCGAAGGCGGAGCCGATATTGCGGATTGCGCCATCACCGCGTCGAGATCGGTGAAGCCGTCGGGAACGGCGGGGCCGAAAGCGCTGAGGAAACGCAGGCCGAAATAGCGCATGGCGAGGTCGCGCCATTCCAGTGCCGGGTTCAAGTCGCCGATGCGGCTCTGCGTCGCGACGCCGGCAAGGCCGAGGCTTTCGACAACGGCGCCGATCTGCTCCGGGGACCATGAGAGCGGGATCAGGCAGGGCGTGAGGCCGGCGCGATCCAGCGCGGCGATGGTGAGGCAGGCCTCTGGCCCGGCGGGGAGGGCGACGCCGAACAAGGCACGTGCCGGCAAGCCAAAGGCGGCAAACTGGGCTGCGAGCCGGGAAGCCGCCATCTCGGCCTCGGCATTGGTGAGCGAAATTTCTTCGCGCCCCGACCATTGCATGCCGCCGGGTTGCGGGAGGAGGGCGACCCCACCGGGATCGGCCAATGCGCGCCGCGCGAACAGGGCAGCGGGGCCGTTCGCGTCTGCGTCAGCCGGCGATGGGAATTCCTCGCCGGTATCCGGCGCCCAACGTTCCTGTGCGGGCGATTTCATGAACACCGCGTCCCCCCGTTTTGCGATTCGTCCGAGGTTATCATGCCGCGTCACTCCGATTCGCGCCACCACAGTTCCGGCGGCAGGCCCATCATCGGTACCGCATCCGGTCGCCGCAGCCCGGCATCATGGGCAAGCCACAGATCGGGCTGGTGCATCAGAGGGATGGCGTAGAAGCCGGAGAGCAGCACACGATCGAGTGCGCGCACGGCGGCGACGAATTCCTCGCGGTCATGTGCTTCAAGCATCGCATCGATCATCGCGTCAATCGCCGGTTCGCGTGCGCCGGCGAAGTTGAGCGAGCCGTCATTCTGCGCGGCGACGGAGCTCCAGCGGTTGCGCTGCTCGTTGCCGGGCGAGGCCGAAACGCCCCAGGTCCACTCGATCATGTCAAAATCGAAGGAGGCGAGCCGACGCCAGTATTGTGCGTCGTCCACAATGCGCACACGCATGTCGATGCCGAGCCGGCGCAGGTTCTGCGCATAGTTCAGCGCGAGGCGTTCCTGCGCGCGGGATACCGCAAGAAATTCAAAAGCGAAGGGCTCACCGCTCTCGCTGTGGCGCAGCGCGTTGCCATCGAGACGCCAGCCGGCGTCAGTGAGAAGATTCATGGCAAAACGCGCCATCGTCCGGTCACGCCCGGAACCATCGGGGCCGGGTGGCTGCCAGGTTCCGTCCATGATCTCGGGGCGCACCGCATCGGGGAAGGGGGCGAGCAGGTCGCGCTCGGCCTCTGTCGCCGCATGGCCGATCGAGGCGAGATCGGAGCCCTCGAAATAGCTCTGCGTGCGCGCCATCAGCCCGTAGGAGAGATTGCGGTTGACCCATTCGAAATCGAACAGCGCCGTCAGCGCCTCGCGTACGCGGATATCCGAAAACAGATCCCGGCGGGTGTTGAAGACGAAGCCGTTCATGCCGCGCGGCTGATCGATCGGCACTTCCGCGCGCGCGATGCGCCCGTCATTCAGGCCGGGAAAATCATAACCCGTGGCCCAGCGTGTGGCATCATTCTCGATGCGAAGATCATAAAGTCCCGTCTTGAAAGCCTCGAACATCGTATTGCCATCACGAAAGAATTCGTAGCGGATCGTGTCGAAGTTGTACTTTCCGCGCCGGCTCGGTAGTTCCGCGCCCCAGTAATCGTCACGCCGGGTGAGCGTGAGCCGCTCCCCGGGGCGCACTTCGCTGACCTCATAGGGCCCGGAGCCGACCGGGCCCTCCAGGAAGGTGGTCTGGAACGTCTCGGCATCCATGGCATGGGCCGGCATCACCCGCATCAGGCCGAGCAGCAACGGCAATTCGCGATCATCGGTCTGTGACAGGTCGAAGCGGATGGTGCGATCATCGATGATCTCCACTTCCGCGACCTGCCCGTAATTCGCACGGAAATAGGGGCGCCCGTATTCCTTGAGCGTCTCGAAGCTGAAGGCGACGTCATCCGCCGTCACCGGTTCGCCATCGGCGAAACGGGCGGCGGGATTCAGCCGGAACGTGATCGACGACCGGTCATCCGGCAGCGCCACGGCCTCGGCCAGCAGCGGATAGAGCGAGAATGGCTCGTCGAGGGAGCGCGCCATCAGCGGCTCGAGAACGTAATTCGGCACTGCATCCGGCGCCACGCCGCGCACGATATAGGTATTGAGGCTGTCGAAGGTGCCATGCAGCGCCCTGGTAAAGCGCCCGCCCTTCGGCGCATCCGGATTGGCGTAGGGAAAATGCGAAAAATCCGCCGGCAGCTCCGGCTCACCATGCATCGCGATCCCGTGGCTCCAGGTGACGGTTTCATCCTGTGCGGCGGCCTGATCGAATCCGAGCAGGGCGGTCACGGCCAGGGCAAGGGCTGCAAGGGCTGCAAGGACGCAACGCCGGGGAAAAACGGCACGGGAAAAGGCGGGTCCGGGCATGGGATTGTCCTTCGATGCGACGCAAGTCTCGAATCACTTTGAGCGTAACACGATTGCGGCCTGCGAAAACGACTGGAAAGCGGCGCAGTGACACGCTAGAAGGGCGTCGCCGATGCCATCGCTTCGCCGCATTCGGCGATCACGGCGTGGTATCAGAAGGATCACAGGGTCGCAGCGGCGGCGTAGAAGGCGGCGCCGGGCACCATCGAACCATGAAGGATCAACGCATGGCATTCTCGACGCGCCCCGCGAAAATGCGGACCTCCCTGGGACTGGTTGCAGCCCTGGCCATTGCGGGCTTTGCGTTCGCTCCCGGCGCCGCGCTCGCGCAGACGCCTCCGCCGGAGCCCGCGCCCGGAGGGCAGGGTCAGGCTCCCATGGCTCCCGCGCCCACACAGGATGGCGGCCCGGTGACTGTCCCTGTCGTCCCCGAGCCTTCGCAAACGGAGTGGACCAAGGTCTGCGGCACCGATCCCGCGACCGAGGCGGAAATCTGCTACACCACGCGTGACTTCGTCTCCGAGGATGGCGAACCGCTGATGGCCGTGGCCGTCTATGATATCGAAGGCGGTGATCCGGATGAACCGAACCAGGTCGTGCGCATGCTGATGCCGTTGGGTCTGTTGCTGCAGCCCGGCATCCGCTTCGCGGCTGACCAGAACCGCCCGACCAACGGCAGCTACGCAATCTGCTTCCCCAATGGCTGCTTCGCCGAGGCGAATATCGATGGTGACGTGGTCGACCAGTTCAAGGCGGGCGAGACGCTCAATGTCAGCGTTCAGAATCAGGTTGGCCAGGTCGTGACCTTCGCCGTGCCGCTGGAGGGTTTCACGGCGGGTTTCGAGGGTGATCCGATCGACCCGCAGGAGCTGGAAGAGCAGCAGCGCCGTCTTCAGGAAGAGCTGCAGCGCCGTTCCGACGAGATGCGCGAGCGCCTTCAGCAGCAGGCGCAGTGATTTCCCTGCGCCGTTGTGAGCATAAAGAAAGCCGGGTTTCGCGACCCGGCTTTTTCATTGGGCGCGCGGCCTGACCTCAGTTCGCGGTGCCGGCTTTCGGACGATAGGCCCCGTCGGGCTGGCGCTCGAACATCGAGGGTACCATCGGATGGCGCAGGGGGGCGTCGGAATCGTCGGGCACGAGGTTCTGTTCCGAGACATAGGCGACGTATTCCGTCTGCGCGTTCTCGGCGAAGAGATGGTAGAATGGCTGCTCCTTGTGCGGGCGCACATCCTCCGGAATCGCCAGCCACCACTCCTCGGTATTGGCGAATTCCGGATCGACGTCGAAGATGATGCCCCGGAACGGATAATACCGATGCCGAACCACTTGTCCGATCGAGAATTTGGCGACGCGTACTGTCATGCCTGACCCCTTTCGCTACAGAAAATAGGCACTTTCCCTGCGAAATCAAAGGCCGAATGGCGTGTGATCCCGCATATTCGCGCAGGTTGCCGGAAGCCGTGTGGGCGTTATTCGTCGGTTGTCGAAACGCCGCCTGCCCGATTAGGGTGAGCGGCCGTTCGCCTCGCCCTTGTTCCGGAGCAACCCAGCATGTCCGATCTGATCGGGCTTCTCGATCTGATCGCCCCGTTCTTCGGGCTGATCACCATAGGATTCGTTTGCGCGAAGCTCGTCGATCTGGAAAAGGGCGGGCTCGCCTGGATGCAGTTCTTCCTGATCTATATCGCTTTGCCCTGCCTGTTTTTCCGGCTGGTCGCCGACAAGCCGATTGATGAGCTCGCCAACTGGCCCTTCGTCATCGCGACGACGCTGGCGACCTATTGCGCCTTCGCGCTCGCTTTCACCGCCGGCTGGTGGTTCACGCGTGATCTGCCCCAGGCGGTGATGCAGGGTGTGGCGGGGTCGTATTCGAATATCGGCTATATGGGCCCACCGCTGATCCTTGCCGCTCTGGGCCCGGCCGCGACGGCGCCGGTGGTGCTCATCTTCGTCTTCGACAACCTGTTGCTGTTCACGCTGATCCCGCTCCTGATGGCGATTGCCGGTGTCGAGAAGCAGGGCCCGCTGCGGATGGCGGGGGAGGTGGCGTTTCGCGTCGTCACGCATCCGTTCAACATCGCGACGGTGCTGGGCGTGGTCTTCAGCTATTTCGCGCTGCCTGTACCCTCCACCATCGACACCATGACCGAATGGCTCGCCAACGCCGCCGCGCCCTCGGCACTGTTTCTGCTCGGCGTGACCGTGGCGCTGACCGGCGGGGGCGGCGCGAAACGGATCCCGCCGGAGGTGCCGTTTCTCGTGGTGATCAAGCTGATCATCCACCCCTTGCTGGTCTGGGTGCTGCTCTCGGCGTTCGGGGTGTTCGATCCGATGTGGGTCTTCGCCGCGATCGTGATGGCGGCGCTGCCGCCGGCGCTCAACATCTTCGTGATCTCCACGCAGTACAATGTCGGAATCGAGCGCGCCTCCGCCTGCGTTCTGGCCGGGACGGTGGTCTCGGTGGTGACGCTGACGGCCTTCCTCTGGCTCATCCGCAGCGGCCACCTGCCGCATGATCTGTTTCCGATGTGAGAGTGAGAGAGGGGGATATAGTGTAGTCAAAGCAGATGTTTATAGTATTTTTTTGATAAAATGATTATACTCCATGAAGGCCGCGCCCGAACGCCCCTCTCCCGCCGTGGAGAGGGGTTGGGGGTGAGGGGCGTATCAGAATAAAGCGCGAGCGTGATGAAGCGCGCAGATGTCATCGACGTCGGGGATAATCCTGCACCGCCCCTCACCCCCGGCCCCTCTCCACGGAGGGAGAGGGGCGATTGCGCTGCATCGACCGCTCGCATGAGCGGATGCCGCTCGTGGCAGGCGAGGCCCGCCCTCCATGAAAGCCGCGCCCGAACTCCCCTCTCCCTGGTGGAGAGGGGTTGGGGGTGAGGGGCGCATCAGGATAAAGCGCGAGCGTGATGAAGCGCGAACGTCATCCACGGCAGAGTATAATCATCAACGCCCCTCACCCCCGGCCCCCACGGAGGGAGAGGGGAGATCGCGCTGCATCAGCCGCTTCGCCCTCGCCATGTTGGCGGGATCAGCATTGGCTGGTCGTCGTCGAGGGGCAGGTAGGTCGGGGCGTCGTCTGTGGTGGCGGGGGATGTGTGGCGCAGGATGTGGTACTGGCCGGTGGCGTCGCGGTGCACGGTGTAGACGAGTTCGCCATCAGCCTGCGGCGGGGCGCGTCGCCCGCGCAGGATGAGTGCCGTCATGGCGAAGATGAACACCGGCGGGATGATCAGCCACAGCGCCTTGATCCAGTCCGTCAGCGATTGATAGGTGGCAAACAACGCCTGCCAGAATGTTGTCTCATCCATGCTCGAACTCCCCGAAGACCGGTCCTGAAATCAGGTTCGCGTGGTCACCAGAGGATCGCTCTGGTGACCGGGGAGTTAGAAAGCCGCCCACAGACGACCGCACTGGCCTTTAGACCGGAGCCTTGGACATACGCCAGCGCCTCCCCGGCCATGAAGGTCGAGGAGGTGCCTTTTCGGTCGCACCGACCGCTGTGGGAAGGGGTTTCTACGCCCCGGAGCCGGATTCGCCCGGCTCTGTGGCGACAGTAAAACACGTATCAGGCATTGAAAAGAGGGGTTTTGGTTGTATCAACGCACAACTGGCCGCACCCGTGATGAAGCGCGCGCCCTGACTCCCCTCTCCCACCGAGGAGAGGGGCTGGGGGTGAGGGGCGCATCAGAATAGAGCGAGGCGGTGATGAAGCGCGCAGATGTCATCGACGTCGGGGATAATCCTGCACCGCCCCTCACCCCCGACCCCTCTCCACGGAGGGAGAGGGGAGGTTGCCTGCATCGACCGCTCGGCAGTGAGGGGTTGGCATGGCGGGCGGGGCGGGCGATACTGCGCGGGAAGGTTGCAAGGGGCGGATATGGCAGACGATGCGGCAGAACAGGCCTACGCGGCGGCGCTCGAAGAGATTGCGCGGGTTGAGGCGGCTGATGAAAGGATTTTGGACCTGTCTGGTGAGGCCTTCCATGCGCTTACCAGCATCCCGCCAGAGTTGGCCAGTCTGACAAATCTGGAATGGCTCGATCTCGGCAACACACAGGTCAGCGATCTCGCGCCGCTGGCCGGCCTAACGAATTTGAATAGGCTTGATCTCGACAACACACAGGTTAGTGATGTTGCGCCACTCACCAGGTTGTTAAAGCTAAATATACTTCGTATAAGAAATACAAATGTTAGAGATCTCACACCACTTTCTGAAGTTATAACACTGGAAACAATTGATCTTGACAATACTCAGGTTAGCGATCTTGGGGCGCTGGCCGGCCTAAAAAATCTTCAGACGCTTGGATTGAATAACACGCAGGTTAGCGATCTCATGCCACTGAGCAATCTGGAAAAGTTGCAGGTGCTCTGGCTAGACAACACGCGAGTTAGCGACCTTACGCCGCTAGCCAATCTGACAAAGCTGGAAACGCTATGGCTAGACAGCACTAGTATTAGTGACGTCACGCCATTGAGCAATTTAATTAATTTGGACGCGCTTTGGCTTGATAGAACGCAAGTCAACGACCTCACGCCGCTGAAATTGTTGACGAAACTTGAAACGCTTAGGCTGAACAGCACTAAGGTCAGCAACCTCACGCCACTGGTCGGCCTCGCAGAGTTGCAAGTGCTCTCCGTTAGCTACACGCGCGTCAGTGACCTATCACCGCTGGCGGGCATGACGAATCTGCGGACGTTGGACCTCGACGAAACAGACGTAACTGATATTGCGCCACTGGCTGGCCTCACACGCCTCCAGTCCCTTGCTCTTAATGCTACAAAAGTTAGCGATCTCGCCCCGCTAGCCGGTCTCACAAACATAGAGACGCTCGAACTGAATACGACAGAGGTCGGCGACCTAGCACACGTGGCTCGCCTGGAAAATCTGGAGGCCCTCCATCTCGGTAATACGAGGGTTAGCGACCTGGCGCCGTTGACCGGTCTCACAAATTTGCGGACACTCGAACTAAACAAGACGCAAGTCACCGACCTCGGTCCGCTAGCCGAGATAAAGAATTTAAATACGCTCTGGCTAGACGATACGAATGTCAAAGACCTAACGCCACTGTCTGACCTCAAAGAGCTTGAGGCTCTTACGCTAGACTGCTCACAAATCAGCGATATTGAGCCAATTAAAAATCTGAAATCACTTACTTCACTTAAAATTGGCGATGTACAGATAAATGATCTCACTCCCATATCAAATCTTAGTAATCTACAAAGGCTATGGCTCGACGGAAAGAAGGTTTACGACCTTGCGCCACTGAGTGAAATGGTAAATTTACACACTCTCTGGCTTCAAAAAACAAATATAAATGATTTAACGCCGCTGAAAGAATTAATAAATATTGAAACGCTGAGACTCCACAGTACGCAAGTTAGTGATCTCTCGCCGTTGGTTGGCCACAAGAATCTCAAAACGATTACACTTGACAACACTTCGGTCTACGATTTGCGCCCGATAGCATCGTCAAAACGACTTGCCACAGGATCATCTCACCATTCAAGTGCCCCTGAGTTTGGCCTTTCTTACGCAAACACCCCCGCCACAGCCCGCGATGGCTCCCTCGCCGAACTCTCCGAAATCGAAAACGACGACGAACGCACCCGCAAAACCCTCGAATATCTCCGCAGCCTGCCGCCATGGCCCGAGCCCTATACGCCGGCATACACCCCGGATGGCAGCCCGCCGCAGCCGATCGGGAGCGCGCCTGAGGCGCCCGAGGCGGATGCGCAGCCTCGTCTGCTCCTAACCACTGACGACCGAATCGACATCGCACCGATCCTTCCGGGCGAAGCAGAACTCGATGATCCGGTTCGCCGGCGGTTGTACGAGCGCCTGCCGCGCGCGCTCGATAATCTTCTGAAAGCGGTCAATCGCTATCCGGAAATCGACGGTCCGGTTCGATCTCTGAAATACATGAGCGAGGCGGCTTTCGAAGACGCAGATTTCCTGATGATACATCTGGATATCAATGCACTGACGGATCTGCGCCAAAGCCAGTACAACAGGCCCGATGACGAAAAGCTTGATCCTGACTGCCTTGCTGCGCTGGACGCCGTCTTGCGCATAGGGCCGGGTATCACGATGGGCCATCCCGATATCGAGGCGCTCGAGAAGCGATTGCGGGATTATGAGCGCAGCCGCGTTGGCGAGGGCGTTGCCGAGCACGAGCGCAAGATTGTCGGCGCTCTCAGCGACAGCGCGCTGGCGACGGAGCGCACGCAGCACGTTGCTCGAATGACAGCCTCTGCGGGCACGACCGGCCGAGTTGCCGAGACGCGACGTGGTTTTACGAAGAATACAATACTCCTTATGGTACTTATCGCCGAAAGGTCACTCGATGCTGTAGTCGGGCATGTCCTTGGTGGCCAAACCATAGCGGCGGCGCAATTCCTTGTCGCACAAAGCCAGGCCATTCTCGCCATCGCGCCGACATGGGGGCATTCCGCGCTCGCTTGGGCGGAATATGTACTTCTTCAAGCGCAGAAAATCATCGATGATGCGAAGCGACGCGACTGAAGCATCCCATCAACCCTCTTGACCCACCCCCGGCGCCGCTTTAAACACAAGAACAAAGGATAAACATCATGAGCAGCGACACTCTGAAAATCGATTATGTCGAGTTCAGCTCGCCGGATATGGCGGCCACGGAAAGCTTCTTTGCGCAGGCTTTCGGCTGGAGCTTCGTGGAATACGGGCCGGATTATCGCGATATCCGGGAGGCCGGGCTGGGCGGGGGGATTGCGCGCAGCGAGGCGCAGGTGGCGCCGCTTGTCGTGCTGAAGGCCGAGGATCTTGAGCAGGCGCTTGAAACGGTGCGGCAGGCGGGCGGCGAGATCACGAAGGAGATTTTTGCTTTTCCCGGCGGGCGGCGGTTCGCGTTCAGGGAGCCCGGTGGCACGCTGATGGCGGTCTGGAGCGATCCGTGAGCCGGCGAAAGGGCGTGCCTGATCAGCCGCTTTCCCTAGCGGCAGCGCTTGTATCGTTTGGCGTATGGCGTTGATTTCCCACCATTCCCGCTTGATCCACGCCCTTGCATTGGGCATGGTGCGTTCGTAGCTTCAAACGCTCGTTCCTTGTTACGAACGGGCCGGTGGATTGGTGATCATGGGTGTTGAAGGCCGAGAGCGGACCCGGGAGCTCGAATCGGGAGCGCAGCAATTATCGGGGCAGCTGGGCAAGACGATCCAGCGTCTGCGCAAGGCCTACAACCTGTCGCTTTCCGAGCTCGCCGAACAATCCGGCGTCGCCAAGTCGATCATCAGCCAGATCGAGCGCAACGAGACGAACCCCACCCTCGCCACGATCTGGCGCCTGTCGCAGGCGCTCGATGTCTCGATCGAGCGGGTGCTCGCGAGCGCCGAGGACGAGCCGTTCCTGGAGAAATCCAACCGCCGCGACACGCCGATCCTCGTCTCGGAAGACGGCAAGATGCGGCTGGCCATCATCGGCTGGATCAAGACCGTCGAATGGCTGCAATGGTACGATATCTCAGCCGATCCCGGCGGGGTGCTCGAATCGGATGCGCATCAGCGCGGCTCCGTCGAGACGCTCTCCGTGCTGGAAGGCGATTTCGAAGTCGAGGTGGCCGGCGTTGTGCAAACCGCGCGCACCGGGGAGACGCTGCGCTATCGTTGCGACCGTCCGCATGTGGTGCGCTGCGTCGGCGACAGGCCCGGCCGCGCGACCATGGTCTGTATTCTCAAGGCCGCCGTGATGGATTGAGGGGTGGCGCCCGGTGGAAAGCGACGCTTCGTCGCTGCCATTTCGCAACGAAAACCACTATGTAGTGAACATGAGCGACCGTCATTACGATATCTGTGTCGTCGGCGCCGGCGCGGCGGGACTCGCGGCGGCCCTGACCTTTGCCCGCGAGGGCTATTGCGTGGCCGTGATCGGGCATGCGCATGCTCCACGTGACGGGCGGACCGTGGCCCTGCTTGACGGCTCCGTACATCTGATGGAGCGCCTCGGCATCTGGGAGGCGCTCGCGCCCCATGCCGCGCCGCTCGAAATCATGCGGCTGATCGATGATACCGACAGCCTGTTTCGCGCACCGGTCGTCGATTTCAAATGCCGCGAGATCGGGCTCGACGCCTTCGGCTGGAACGTCGAAAACGCCACTCTGGTCCAGGTTCTGGCCGATGCCGTGCAGGCGCAGAGCGAAATTGCCAGCTTTTCCAGCATGGCGACGGGCATCGGATCACAGGATACCGTGACCCCCGGATCGCATGATCAGCGGATCACGATCTCCCTGGATGACGGGAGCCGCATCGCTGCTTCGCTCGTCATCGCCGCAGACGGGCGCAACTCGCCGATGCGCCGCGCCGCCGGTATCCGGGCGCGCAGCTGGGCCTATCCGCAGGCGGCGCTGACCACGATCCTCACCCATGAGCGCGAGCATCGCGACATTTCGACGGAATTCCACACCCGCCACGGCCCGTTCACGCTGGTGCCGCTTCCCGGGCGCCGCTCCAGTCTCGTCTGGGTGACGGAGCCCGACAAGGCCGCGCATCTGCGCCATTACGAGGATGCGGCGCTGGCGCGCGTGATCGAGCGGCAGGCGCATGCGATCCTCGGCAAGATGGTCATCGACGGGCCGCGCGGGGTGGTGCCGATGAGCGGGCTCGCGGTTGATCGCTTCCGCGCCGATCGCCTCGCGCTCATCGGTGAGGCCGCGCATGCTTTCCCGCCGATCGGCGCACAGGGCCTCAATCTGGGCCTGCGCGACGTCGCCGCCCTGCGTGATGCGGTGGTGGGCACCGACGGCGGGGCTGACCCCGGAAGCGCCGCGGCGCTGGCGCGTTATGATCGCGGTCGCCGCTTCGACGTGCGCAGCCGCACGCTCGGCGTCGACATGCTCAACCGCACTCTGCTGTCGGGCCTGCTTCCCGCCGATTTCCTGCGCGGCACGGGCCTGCGCGCGCTCGCCGCCATCACGCCGCTGCGCCGGATGATGATGCGCGAGGGCGTCAGTCCGCGCCTTGCCACGCCGCAACTGATGCGCCGTGAAGCGTCTTCCGTGCCGGCCCCGTTGTAAGCGGCCTCAACCCGTCATCCGGCGCGGCGCGCGCAGGCTGTGCGCTGCCTCCTCGCGCTCGCGCAGAGTGGCCTCGTTGCGTGTGATGTAATCACGCGTCATTGGCAGCGTATCAACCCGCTTGGCCAGCTGGATCTGAAAGACGACCAGGTGCTCGAAGCGGAACGCCGCCTCGGAGGCCGCGAGGTAGAATTCCCACATCCGGCAGAAGCGATCATCGTAGAGCGCTTCGGCCTCGTCGTGTCGCGCCATGAAGCCTTCGCGCCAAAGTCGCAGCGTCTCGGCATAGTGCAAACGCAGGATCTCGACATCCGTCACCCGCAGGCCGGACGCCTCGATTGCCGGCATGATCTCGGAGAGCGACGGCAGCCGGCCGCCGGGGAAGATGTATTTCGCGATCCAGGGATTGACCGGCCCCGGCGTCGTCGTCTTGCCGATCGTATGGATGAGCGCGACGCCGTCATCGCCGAGCAGCCGCGCGCATTGCTCGAAGAAGGTGGCGTAGTCGCGCAAGCCCACATGCTCGAACATGCCCACCGATACGATCCTGTCATAGGGGCCCTGCGTCTCGCGATAATCTTCGAGCGCGAAGGCGAGCCGCTCCTCCAGACCCGCCGCCTCGGCGCGGGCGCGGGCGATACCGAGTTGCTCGCGGGAGAGCGTAATCCCGGTGACGCGCCGCGCCTGTGCGTATTCGGCGAGATAGAGTGCCATGCCGCCCCAGCCGCAGCCGATATCGAGCACGCTGTGCTCTCCGTTAATCGCCAGCTTCGCCGCGATATGGCGCTTCTTGGCGCGCTGGGCGCTATCCAGATCGCGCTCGGAATCGGTGAAATAGGCGCAGGAATATTGCTTGTCGGCATCCAGGAAGAGATCGTAGAGCCGCCCATCGAGATCATAATGGTGGGCGACGTTGTCACGCGATCGCAGAATGTCATTACGCCCGCTGATACGCTCCAGAAAGGCGCGCACCCTGCGACCGATGGCCGGTCCGAGCAGGTTGCGCTGGCCCGGCGCGCTGTCCATCACAAGCGCCAGCATATCGTAGATCGAGCCGCTTTCGATGACGAAGCGCCCGTCCATATACAATTCTCCCAGCCGCAGCGCCGGCCTCGTGAGGAGCTGGCGCACGGCCTCGGCATCGGTGAGCCGTGCTGCGACCTCCGGCGCGCCGCCATCGCCGAAACCGTGAACCGTTCCCGATGGCATGGTCAGGGTGAGGCGGCCCTTGCAGATGAGCCGGTCGAGACATCTGGACAGGATCGTTTCCATGGCGATCACTCCCTCGATCGCCGCATCCGTCCCGCTTCCCCCTCGACGAACGCGCCTGTCATCAGCAGCGTGGTGCGGTCGATGCGGTTTGCTTGCCTGCGTGACGTCGCAGCCAGCTTCGCATGCCGGTTCGCGATGTGCACACGCACCAAACGTAAGGCAAGCGTCGCGGTTCCGTCGAAGCCGTAATTATCCGGGCTCGTCGTTGGCCTCTCCCGGTCGCATGACCCGGCGCGGGAGATCTTTCGCGCGGCGCAATCCGGGGGCGATCGGCAGGGTCGCAATGGGTATCGTGCGCCCCGTGCCCGCTTCCGGCATCTGCGCCGCCACGTCGAACAGACCGCGCGCGACGAAATGCGGATCCGCGCGCGCCTCGGCCAGCGAGCGCACGATCGTACAGCAGCAATCGCGCGGCTCCAGTAGCGCGCGCCAATGCGCCGCATCACGGGATCGGATGATCCTGTGAACCGCGAGGCGGGTGGCCACCGGGTCCTCCGCATCGCTGCGCAGGGGGGCGGGCAGGGCGATGGCGTCGCAGAATGAATCCCAGAATTTCTGCTCCAGCGCGCCGACGGCGAGGAAGGCATCATCCGCCGTTGGATAGAGCTGGTAGCGCGGGCTCGCGCCCGTGAGCATGGTATCGCGTGATCCGGGGAAGCCGTGATCCTGTGCTTCGCCGCCTTCCTCGACAGCGCCTGCGGCATGCGCATGCCCCTGCGCGAGGGCGAGCCAGGCGAAGGTGAACATCGCGTCGGCCATGGCGATATCGATGCGGCAGCCGCGCCCGGTCAGATCGCGCCGGCGCAGGGCAAGCAGGATATTGATCACTGCCGGCATGGCCCCGCCGGCGATATCGGCCGTCAGGGCGGGCGGGATTGTGGGCGCCTCAGGCATTCCCGGCGAAAGCGAGAGAAGTCCGGTCAGCGCCTGGTAATTCAGATCATGCCCCGCCTCGGCGCTGCGCGGCCCGTCCTGGCCATAACCGGTCACAGCACAATAGATCAGACCCGGATGGCGTTCGGTCAGCGCCGCCGGATCGAGGCCGAGGCGCGCCATCACGCCGGGGCGGAACTGCTCGATCACGATATCGGCCTGCGCGATCAAGGCCGCGAGGCGGTCGCGATCGGGCTCCTGTTTCAGGTCGAGGGTGATGCATTCCTTGCCCGCATTGAGGACGGCGAAGGGCGCGGACCAGGGCCCGAGCTTGGGCGGAAAATGACGCATATCCTCGCCGCCGGGCCGCTCGACCTTGATCACGCGCGCGCCGGCCTCGGCGAGCATCAGCGATGCCAGCGGGCCGGGCAGCAGCGTCGAGAGATCGACCACGGTGATGCCGTCAAGCGGCAGAGCGTCGTTTTGCATCGTCGTTTCCTTCGGGCGCCCGCGAACTGCCGCACAGGGTTGCCACTCTATGTCACCAGCTGGCTCCCCTTGGGGAATGAGCGTCCGATTCACACGCAAGACCAGCCGTTTGTCCAGCCATCTTTGATGACCGGGCGGATGCGGGGCGGCATGGGATACGTGGTCATGCCGTCATGCCCGCATGGTGGCGCGTCCGCAGGTACACGTGTGAGGGCTTGCCTGCATAAGGGCTTGCCCACATGAGGGCCTGCCTGCGTGAAGGCATGGCAGCTTGAAGGCATGGCAGCTTGAAGGCATGACGGCGTGAGTGCGCGACAGCGTGGCGGCCTGTCGGCATTCTGGCTTGATCGAACCGGATGGCCCCGATGAGCAGGCAGGCCGCGTGGGCCGGATCTGGCCGGATTTGGCCGACGGAGATGACATCGGGTCCGCCGGCTCAGCCTTCATAGGAATTGTGCAGATGCCAATGTCTGTGCCCGGATTCGATCGGCGCGCGCATTCGGCGGGCACAGCGCCGCTCTTCCGGGAGCCATCGACCGCCTGAAGCGGGACTGCGTCGCCGGCTGCCCAGCCCCGGAAAGGCTTTGGAATCGTCGCCTTGGTCAAGCCGGGGCAGGGGATACGTTTCCTGATGGGGGACGAACAGCATGGCGAGATCAATACGCATCCAAACACGCCCACATGTGGGCAGGCCAGCATGTGGGCTTGCATTCGAGAGCGCAAGCATCCAAAGTTCCAAATCTCCAAGCCGCGAACCTCCAAGCCGCGAGCCTTCAGGCCTGCAAGCCCACATGTCTGCACGTGTAAACGCTGCATATCCGTATACGCGCCCACAAGTCGGCACGTCGGCGCGCCGCCATGCCTGCATGCGCGGGATCGATTTCCCTTCCGCCGGGCCCGGACCCGGACATCAGAAAGCGACGGCCATGATCCCCAGAATGACAATCAGCAAGACCATGAGCACGAGTGCACCAAGAAAAACCGCCTTGCGCAGCGGCGTGCGCAGGATGATTTCTCCCTGGCTCACATCCTGTGCCGAATGGGTGTTCCGGTCGCGTTTTTCGTCGGGGCTGTTCGGTGCCATGATCAGTCTGATGCCTCCGTGTCGGGCGCGCCCTGCGCCTCATGATGGTGCGACAATGTGTTGGGAGGGTCGTCGCGGCAGCCGGACACCACTCTACGGTCAGGATGATGTGCCCAACGATCACTCCGAAGCGCCCGCTCCCGCGTTGCCGGGGCGGCTTGCACTCTGACATGATAACGCAAGGTCGCGATTGAAGTTCATCCATTCCCGGCAATGAAACCTTGGAATGCTGATCCACCTCGAAAGCAGTAGCCTCGGCCTGCTTTGCTGGAAGTCGTTGGGTTATTTTCAAAAGCAGGTCACGCAAGCATGCCTGCATACCGGCACGACTGCGTGTTGGCATGAGGGCGTGTCGGCATGAGGGCGTGTGGACATATAGCCTTGTCTGGGTATCAATGATTGCGTCGGAATCCGGTCAATCCCGAAGCGGCGCTTCCCCGGATTGTTGCCATTGGCTGAAGCCCCTGAGCTGCATGATTTGGCACGTCGATGAATCTGGCGAAGCCGGATCGCGGGCTCCATGACCGTGTTCTGGCGCATCAATCAATACGTTGGCCGGCACCCGGCTGAACGAATGATACGCCAGAAACGCCGGTTGCGCGCATATCGGCATGCGCGTCCGCCCGCGACGTTCCCAGAACGATCGAGAGGGTGGGGCGATATCGTCAGGGCAGATGGCCTGCCCGAGAGCCCGCCGGGTTGATGTCGCGTGCCGCAGACGAGAAGACCGGGCGGACCGCGACACTCCCGTGCTTTCGGATTGGCAAAAAACCGCGCCGGCAAGAGGGCGCGTCGCCATGCGGGCGCGCTGGCACGAAGGCTTGCCGGCATGCCGGCATGCCGGCATGAAGGCTTGCGGACGTGTCGGGATGAAGAAATCTGATCATCGGACTGCACCGTGATGAGCGTTCCCGCACATGGGCCTCCCGCGGGTATAGGGGGCGCGGGGCTGGGTAGCGTCCAAGGAGCTGGTGTAATTTCAGTGCCGTCAACGGTGTGATCCTGGGTGGCCATCGAGGTGTATGGTCGAGGTGGAGTTTGCTGACTTCAACCCCGGACCACATGGAGACCCCGATGACCAAGACGAACATGGACCTGTCCGAACTTCTGGCCAAGCACGATCAGGGAGACTTTCTGCGCAGCGTTGCCGAGGCCGTCCTGCAGCTGATCATGGAGGCGGATGTCGAAGGCCTGATCGGCGCTGGCAAGCACGAGCGCAGCGGCGAACGCACGACGTGGCGTAACGGGTATCGAGAGCGCGCTCTCGATACCCGTCTGGGCACGCTGAACCTGCGGGTTCCCAAGCTGCGTCAAGGCAGTTACTTCCCGGGCTTTCTCGAAGCGCGCAAGACCTCGGAACAGGCGCTGGTGGCCGTCATCCAGGAGGCGTGGATCAGTGGTGTCTCGACCCGTCGCGTCGATGAGCTGGTGCAGGCCATGGGGCTGAGCGGCATTTCGAAGAGCACGGTGTCGAAGCTGTGCAAGGACATCGACGAACGTGTCGGCGAGTTCCTGAACCGCCCGCTCACCGGCGAATGGCCCTATCTCTGGCTCGACGCCACCTATCTGAAGGTGCGCCAGGGCGGACGGATCGTACCAGTCGCCGCAATAATCGCCGTGGCCGCCAACACCGAGGGACGCCGTGAGATCATCGGCCTCGGTATCGGCCCGTCCGAGGCCGAGACATTCTGGACCGAGTTCCTTCGATCCCTGCGCGTTCGCGGCCTGGGGGGCGTCAGACTGGTCATCAGCGACGCGCATACAGGCCTCAAAGCCGCCATCGCCCGGGTCTTCGAAGCAACCTGGCAACGCTGTCGCGTCCACTGGATGCGCAACGCCCTGGCCCATGTCTCGCGTGGTCAGCATACTGTCGTCGCCGCTGCCATCCGACAGGCCTTCGATCAACCCGACCGCACCCATGCCGGCGAAACCTGGCGCAAGGTCGCAGAGCAACTGCGCCCGCGCTGGCCAAAACTGGCCGATCTCATGGATGCCAGCGAGCACGACGTGCTGGCCTACATGTCATTCCCGCGCCAGCATCGCACCAAACTGCACAGCACGAACCCAATTGAACGTCTGAACAAGGAGGTCAAGCGACGCGCCGACGTCGTCGGGATCTTCCCCAATGAAGCATCCATCATGCGTTTGATCGGCGCCGTGCTCTTCGAGCAGAATGACGAATGGCAGACATCAAGCCGCTACATGATGGTCGAGGCATTCGCACAGATCGACAAGGAAGAGATCGATCCCATCCTCAGCATAACCACAAAAGCCGCCTGATCATGACCTCAGGCCATCCAGAAAATTACACCAGCTTGACGGACGCGACCCGGGGCTGTTTTCGCTTATTGCAGCCACCGACTGCGTTTCCATTCACGTATTGCGGCGAAATACGCGCAGTGTCTTTACAGCCATATCCAAGGACATCTTGGCGGATTTTCTTTGCCGGCGCCGGAACCGGGTCTCGCGTCTCGGGGGGCGCAGTGCTTGCCGGCACCAGCGATAACCGGCGCTGCGTTCGTGGCGCACTCCGCAATGACGGGTCCGCCGCCTGGTCCCAGCCGTACTGGCGCAACCATGCCGGAGGGCCAATTGCGCGCCGTTCGTTCAACGCGCACGATTTCCGTCAGGCCGTTTCGGCGCATCTTCGGCGCGCTCGGGTCTTTCGCCCGGGCCTGAAGACGCATGAAGCCCGGCAAATGAAGTCATGCAGACATGCACATATGCCGGCGCGCAGACATGCAGGGCGCATGGTCTTCAAGGTCGTGATGCCATGGGTTGAGCTATACGCGAATCTGGGTGACGCAGTTTGAGGAGGTGGCGTATCGTGGCGGGTGCTGAAGCCTGCCAGAACTTCCAAAAGGAACGATACGCCTATGAAAGATGATATCACGATTACCCCGCTGTACCAGCCCGGATCTGTTGCGGATCCTCTGACAGAAATTGCCCGTGACGGCGCCCGCAGGATGCTTGCGGCGGCACTTCGGGCCGAAGCCGATACCTTTGTGGAGCAATATGCCGAGGAGGCTTTGCCGGATGGCCGGCAACGGATCGTCCGGCATGGTTATGGGCCACAGCGCAGCATTCAGACCGGCATCGGTCCGCTCGACGTGCGCCGCCCGAAAGTCCGCGACCGGGCCACCGATATGCCCGCGGAGAAGAAGGTCCGCTTCACCTCAAGCATCCTGCCGAAATGGGCCCGGCGGTCGAAAAGCCTCGATGCCCTGCTGCCGGTGCTCTATCTGCGCGGGATCTCCACCGGCGATTTCCAGGAAGCGCTGTCAGCGTTGCTCGGGGTAGATGCACCGAACCTGTCGCCTGGTGTCATCTCCCGTCTGACGGGCGATTGGCAGCAGGAATACGATCGCTGGCAGGGCCGTGATCTCTCGGCCCGGCGGTATGTCTATATCTGGGCCGACGGTGTCTATCTGCAGGCCCGCATGGAACCGCAGGCCGAGTGCATACTGGTCATTCTCGGCGCCACGCCGGAGGGGAAGAAGGAGCTCGTCGGCTTCCAGGTCGGCATGCGCGAGAGCGCGCAGAGCTGGCGCGAACTGTTGGTCGACATCAAGGCCCGCGGCCTCAAGGTGCCGCCCGAGATCGCCGTGGGCGATGGCGGCATGGGGTTCTGGAAGGCCCTCGACGAGGTCTTCCCGGGAACGCATCATCAGCGCTGTTGATGGATTGGATGCCCCCTCCCAACGGCATCGCAATGTGCCAACGTGGTGATCTGCAGGTCATTCACGAGAGGAGGAAGCATCCATGGACAACATTAGCATCATCGGCCTTGACCTCGCAAAGCGGGTCTTCCAGGCGCACGGCGCGCGAGCGGACGGTAGCGTCGGCTTCCGCAAGAAGCTGGGTCGCTCGCAGGTTCTCGGCTTCTTTGCCAAGCAGCCGCGCTGCATCGTTGCTATGGAAGCGTGTGCGACGGCCCACGAGTGGGGCCGCGCGATCGGCGAGCTCGGTCACGAGGTCCGCCTGATCCCGCCGATCTACGTCAAGCCGTTCGTCAAGCGGCAGAAGAACGACGCGGCCGACGCAGAGGCGATAGCCGAGGCGGCGGGTCGCCCGACCATGCGCTTCGTCGCGGTCAAATCCGAGGCGCAGCAGGCGAAGGCGATGGCTTTCCGGACGCGGGACCTCCTCGTCAAGCAGCGCACGCAGCTCATCAACGCACTGCGGGGCCACCTCGCCGAGCACGGCCTCATAGCGCCGCAGGGGCCGGCTCATGTCAAGGTGCTGGCGGACGCGCTGGAGGCAGCCGGCTCGCGTCTCGAGACGCTCGTGATCGAGCTGGGGCGCCTCTATCTCGAGCAGATCGAACTGCTCTCCGGCAGGATCGCGGATCTCGACAAGGTGCTGAAGCGCGAAGCGGCGCGGGAAGAAGACACCGCACGACTGATGACCATGCCTGGCGTGGGCCCGCTGACTGCGATGGCGGTCCAGACCTTCGCCCCGCCGATGGAGACGTTCAGGCGTGGACGCGACTTCGCAGCCTGGACGGGGCTCGTCCCTGTCCAGCGATCGACCGGTGGGAAGCAGATCCTCGGACGAACGTCCAAGATGGGGCAGCGCGACATACGGCGTCTCCTGATCATCGGCGCGATGTCGGTGGTCCGCTGGGCCGTCAGGAAGGGCGCGCCGGAAGGCAGTTGGCTCGCACGCATGCTGGCCCGCAAGCCACGCATGGTCGTCGCCATCGCGCTGGCCAATAAGATGGCGCGCGGGATCTGGGCGATGTCGACGCGGGGAGAGAACTTCAGGGGTCCGGTCGCCGCGGTCTGATGACGACATCAGCCGAGGCAGCCGGGCCGTTGGGCGTGTGAGGAAGTCGACAGCAAGGTAAGGGCAAACGATCGGTCAGATCGGGATCGAGAAAAGCATTTGAACCCAAAGAGCCTCGAGCTCGCGCTGTTGATGTGCACTCGATCCGCGTATCTCCATACTGGCCCGCGGTCCGTTCAGAGCCGCATCTCAAGGCCTGATACATGACCGCACCCGATCACGCGCTTGAGCCGAGCAGAAACCTCTTGCACGAACGGGGGCATCCATACATGGGTTCACAAGACGGCTAACGTCCTGAACAAGTTCCCGAAATCCATGCAGCCGGCGGTGAAGGCCGATCTGCGCGAGATCTGGCAGGCCGAAACCCGCGCCGCGGCGGAAACCGCCATCGACACCTTCGCCGAGAAATACGGCGCCAAATACGAGAAGGCCGTGACCTGTCTCACCAAAGACCGCGAAGCCTTGCTGGCATTCTACGGTTTCCCCGCCGATCACTGGGATCACCTGCGCACCGGCAATCCGATCGAGAGCGTGTTCGCCACCGTCAGGCATCGAACCGTGCGGACCAAGGGAGCATTGTCGCAGAAGACCGCGAAGCTCATGGTCTTCAAGCTCGTTCAGGCCGCCGCAAAGACATGGCGCCGCCTGAAGGGCGCGAAGCAGTTGCCAATGGTCATCGAAGGTGTCAGATTCACCAATGGTGTCGCCGTAAACGGTACCGAAAACCGCGCCGCCTGATCAGGCCGTATCACCCAAAATCCCGCATAGCTCGCCATGATGCGTTCTACTGGCTCATGCAGATTGCGTTGATCGCAACCGCATGGGCCTTCTGGAGTGCCGTCTTCGACACCCGTGATGATGCACTGGAGACGCTTTCCGCAAGCGCCGCAGTGGCCGGTCTCGCGGGGCAGATGGGGCTGATCGGCGCGGTGCTGACCTTCGCGCCGCAAGTCCTCTATCCCGAACATCTTCCGCTCACCGCCCCGTTCGGCCTGACGCCGCTGGCCGATCAGCAACTCGCCGGGCTGATCATGTGGGTGCCGGGCATGCTGCCGATGGCGGTGCTGACGGCCTTCCTGCTGCGGCGCGGCTGGAGCCGGGGATTCGCCGCATGATCGCGTTTCTCAAGGCGTTCCATATCGCGGCTTTGTCGATCTGGTGCGCGGGGCTCGTTCTGCTCCCCGTTCTGATGCAGTTCAACGGCCGCGGCGAAGCGGTTCGCCACCAGGAAGGCTACACGCAGTTCCGGCGGATCAGCCATTTCGGCTACACGATGGTGATCACCCCCGCCGCCATCATCGCCGTCGTGGCCGGAACTACGCTCATTCTGGTGATCGATCTGGTCGCGCCGTGGCTGCTGGCCAAGCTCGTCGCCGTATGCGGGATGGTACTCGTCCACGCCTGGCTCGGGCATCTGATCGTGCGGAGCGGGGAGGGCGCGGGCGATTATCGCATGCCACCGCCCCTGATTGCCCTCATGATCGGCGCACCGCTGATGCTGACGGTGCTCTGGCTGGTTCTCGCAAAGCCCGATCTGACCGGTCTGACCGCCCTGCTACCAGGTTTTCTGCGCGAACCTCAGGGCCGCGACTTGCCCGGAATCCTGACGCCGATCTGATAATCAAAAACGAGTTTTCCGCCATGCCAACCGGTAATTCCCGTCATTCCTGCTGCGACGAGCGACAACAAAAGCCCCCAGGGCAGCACCGCGCCCTCGGGATCGCCGATGCGCAGCAACCAGTTGGCGGCGAGGATCGAAAGCAGCATCACCGCGAGGATGAAATGCGTCCAGCTCGCGGAGCGGTTGCGGATGGCGGGGACGATCAGCAGTTCGACCGTCCCGGTCACGCCGGCGATCACCCCCATCAGGAAGGCGCCGAAAGCGGCCCAGCCGGCGACCCGTGTCCAGAACACGTCCGCCGTCCACCAATAGATGAGATCCGCGCCCAGAACGCACATGGTCAGGGCGATCGGGAAGGCGACGAGCATAGCATGGAGCGGGTGGCCGGCTATGGCGATCCGGGATTCCGTGTCGTAGAGCGCGCGCCGCTCCTCGATTGGATCGACCAGCATCTGATGTGCGGTTTCGCCATGCTCTTCAGCCATATGCGTATGCTCCTTGATGTGCTGCCTCATCCGGTCAAGCGTTTGGCCCCGCTCACGGTTCCGCTCGGGCTCGCGGGATGCGATGGCGGCCTCTCCGCGCTCGCCCCGGCGGGGCCGAACGCCGCCGAGATCGCCTGGCTGTGGTGGGCTCTGCTCGCCGGCGCCACGCTTCTGACGCTCTTCGTTCTGGCGCTCCTGCTGATGGCATTCGGCCCGCCGCGCGCGGTTTCCGAGCGGCGCTGGACGCACGGGCTGGGCCTGGGATTATCGCTCGGCGTGCTGACAGCCGTGCTCGCCACCGGCCTGTGGGTGGGTGAGCGTATCCTGCCGCGCGATGATGGCGCGATCGAAGTGCATGCCCACGCCTATCAATGGGGCTGGCGCTTCACCCAGCCGGGGGCGGATGGCCCGGTCGAGACCGAGGGCGTGCTGCATATTCCGGCGAACCGTCCGGTCGATGTTCTGGTCACCACGGAGGATGTCATCCACGCATTCTGGGTGCCGCGGCTTGCGGGCAAGATCGACGCAATACCGGGGCGCACCAACAGGTTACGGCTGGAAGCTGATACGCCGGGTGCATTGTCGGGGATCTGTGCCGAGTTCTGCGGCATCGGGCATGCGGGCATGCGTTTCGAGGTGATCGTCCATGCCGGCGAGAATTGGCCGGACGCGCTTCCCGCAAGCGCGAGTGATTCCGATGAGTGAGGCGAAAACCATGCCCGACATCACGCCCAATGCCCCGCAACGCGCGCTCGCCCTGCATCGCGGGCTTGACCGGGTCTGGCGCAACGACCGGGGGCTGTGGGGGCAGATTACCGCCGTCAACCATACGACGCTGGGTCTGCGCTTCATGGGGACGGCGCTGGTCTGTTTCGCCATCGGCGGCATTCTGGCGATGCTGATCCGCGCGCAACTCGCGACGCCGCAGGGCGCGTTCCTCGATTCGGAGCGCTATAACCAGATCTTCACGATGCATGGCAGCATCATGATGTTCCTCTTCGCCATCCCCATGCTGGAAGGATTGGCGATCTACATGCTGCCCAAGATCCTCGGCACCCGCGACATGGCGTTTCCGCGCCTCACGGCGCTGGGTTACTGGTGCTATCTGTTCGGCGGGCTGATCCTGCTCTTCGCCTTGCTTGCCGGCGTTGCGCCGGATGGCGGCTGGTTCATGTATACGCCACTCTCGGGCGCAACCTACTCGCCCGGCATCAACGCCGATATCTGGCTGCTCGGCATCACCTTCGTGGAAATCTCGGCGATCTGCGCGGCGGCGGAGATCACCGTGACCATTCTGCGCCAGCGCGCGCCGGGCATGAAACTCACGCAGATGCCACTGCTCGCCTGGTATCTTCTGGGCACTTCGGTGATGATGCTGGTCGGCTTCCCGCCGCTGATCCTCGGCTCGATCCTGCTCGAGATCGAACGCGCCTTCGACTGGCCGTTCTTCGATGTGGCGCGCGGGGGCGATCCGCTCTTGTGGCAGCACCTGTTCTGGCTGTTTGGCCATCCCGAGGTCTACATCATCTTCCTTCCGGCAGCGGGGGTGCTGTCGACGATCATACCGGTACTGTCGCGCACCCCGATTCTCGGCTATGGCGCGATCGTGGCGGCGATCGTGGCACTGGTCTTCCTCTCCTTCGGGCTCTGGGTGCACCACATGTTCACCGTGGGGATCCCGCATATGGCGCTGGCTTTCTTCTCCGCCGCCTCGGTTCTGGTCGCGGTGCCGACGGCAGTGCAGGTCTTCGCCTGGATCGGGACGATGTGGAAGGGGCAGCCGCAGCTGCGCCTGCCGATGCTGCATGTGATCGGCTTCTTCCTGACCTTCGTCATGGGCGGGCTGACGGGCGTGATGCTCGCGATCGTGCCGTTCAACTGGCAGGTGCATGACACCGCCTTCGTCACGGCGCATCTGCATTATGTGCTGATCGGCGGCTTCGTCTTTCCGATGATGGCAGCGGCCACTTACTGGATGCCGCAGATCACCGGGCGTGCGCCGATCAAGGGGCTCGGCGCCGCCGCTTTCTGCGTGATCCTGATCGGTTTTCATGGCACCTTCTTCATCATGCATCTGACCGGTCTCATGGGCATGCCGCGCCGTATCGACGTCTATCCCGGCAATCCGGAATGGACTTGGCTCAATCTGACTTCGTCGATCTTCGGCTTCGTGATGACGATCGGTTTCGCGCTGTTTGCGCTCGATCTGATCCTGCAGGCGCTGATGGGGCGGCGCAGGTCGCGCAATCCCTGGCAAGCGCCGACCCTGGAATGGGCGATGGCGCTGCCCACGCCGAGCTATACCTTCGCCTCGCTTCCGCTCCCGGCGCAGCAGCATGCCGATGCCCGTCTCGTACTCGCGCGCGGGGAGGGGGCGTTGCCCGGGGCGCCGCGTGGCCTGCGCGAACTCCTCGTGACGGAGGCAGGATCCGCCCGGCCCGATCACGTTGCGGTCCTGCCGGGCAATTCCGCCTTGCCGCTCGGACTTGCCGCAGCGATCGGCCTGTTCGTGCTGATGATGCTCGCCGGCCTCTACTGGATGACGCTTCCCGCACTTGCGCTGGTCACGGTGCTGGTCTGGCGCTGGGGCAGGGGGATGGCCTTCGCGCGTGATCATGATCCCGTGCCCGTGGCGCCGGGGCTCGATCTGCCGGTCCAGTGCCACAAACGGATGACGCTTGCGCATACGGGCGCGGTCTGCCTGCTGGTGGCGAACGGGACGTTGTTCGCCTCGCTGCTCTTCGGCGTCGGCTTCCTCTCCGTGGTCGCCCCGGGCTGGCCGGCTCCCTCGCCGGGTCAGGGTGGCATGCCGGAAGCGCTGCTGATCGGCGCGATCGTGCTCGCGCTCGCGATCGGTATGCTCGCGGCACGCTTCGCGGATGCGGCCCGCAGGCGCGCAAAGCCGGTCTTTGCCGGGGCGGGGGCGGGGCTCACCGCCAATCTCGTCGCGCTCGCCCTCGTCGGCTGGCTCGCCGCGACGGCGCTCGACGATCCGACCGCGCACGCGCGCGACGCCCTGCACGGCGTGCTGGCCGGCTATGTCGGCCTGCATGCCTTCATCGTGTCCGGGTTTGCAGGCTTCGCCTTCGATCAGGCACGGCGGGGCGAGATCGCGCGCACGCGCCCCGGGAGCCTTCCCGGATGACGGCTGTGGCAGGATTATACCGCAGCGACGACGCTACTCGTGGCAGCCGTGGTGCTCTGGCAGGGAGGTACGGCATGAGGCTGCTCGCCTGGACTTTGGCCGGCCCGGCCATCTGGGCCGTGGTCTTCAGCCTCGTCTATGCGCTGCACGGGGCCGGCTGCGCGCTCGGCTGGCAGCATGTCGAGGCCCCGCTCGGCTCGATGCACCGGCTCGTTCTGACTTTGGCCTGGAGCGCGGGCCTCGGCGCCTGCGGCGTGCTTCTGGCCGTGCGACCTGCCGGGGAGGGGCGCGAAGCCTATCTCCCGCGCGCCGGCGCCTGGATCGGGCTGGGCGCGACGCTGTTCACGCTGTTTCCGGTGGTGTTTGCGAGCACGTGTTGAGGGAGGCGAGGGCTTGAGAAGTTGCGTTTCCTGCTGAACCCGGCAGCGCCATACGCCCATGCACCCATGCACCCATGCGTTAATAATTAACAATCATTTATGACAAAAATTGCAAGAAGCACTCCAGTATTGTGATATCGACGCCAACAAAGCAATTCAACACGTCCGGGAGATCGGACCTGAGCGCTCGATCTTGCATCGACAGATCGGATAGCGTTGGTGCACGATCTTGAGGGCCCCAGGAGGTTATGATGCGGCGCAGCCTACCATATTCCCTGATATTGGTGCCGGTATTTTCAGGTCTTATCCTATATCAGATTTTATATACACCCAGTCCAGATGAGTTGCTTGCACCCACATACGACAGTGGTGTGGGTTCATCAGTTGATTATATATTCAATAATATGGCGGCTATTTTTACTGTAACGTCAATCTCATTATATTTTACAGCATTTATAATACTTTTGATACTGGAGTCTCTATTCTTAAATTTATCTAAAAGATGGCTTGTATTGCCAATATTATACTTTGGCTTTTTTTATACCATGCTTATATACGAATTTACTGTCAAATCTACAATCGAATCATCTGGTGAATATCAAAATCGACAAAATCGGCTTGTTCTTGATTGGAGCAGAGTTAGATTGGTTACCAAGGGCATTCAGCACTGGTTCTTGGTTAACTATGATTTGCCAGTCACTTTCGAAGAGACGGCTTTAGGACGAGATGGCTATCTTGCACACAGAATAGTTCCAATTGAGCAATGTGATGATATTCGAGATCGGAATCTACATAAAATTATAGAAGGGTTGTTTTTGAGGCAATTGTATCAAGACGGCGCGAAGAGCGAAGATTATTGCCTCGTATCGAACTCCGAAAAACCACAAGGTCGAACAATACATGTCTCCCGCGAGGTGAATCCGATCCGTAATATATTTGTAAATTTGAAGAAAATTGATTTCATTATCCGTGATTGGGGAGATAATGAGTACAGGATTTTCGCCGGCACCTCGCCGACATTGTTTCCGTTCCCGATTCCTCTGGTAAATTGCATGCCGCAGGAGCCGCAGGAGCCGCAGGAGCCGCAGCCGAGCTGGCTGGGTTGTCGCTTCGAATTCGCCCGTTTCCAGGGTGATCCGTTCGAAACCCGGTTTGAAACCGAGGAGCCGCAATGGCGCATCCTTGCCGATCACCTGCAGCTTGAACCGGTATCAATCCATGATCGGGAGATTGCTGATACACGCCGGTTGATGCAAGAAATGCATATGGTGGCGGGTGCCATTCTTGTAAACGAATTTTCGAAACTTTCAGAAGCCATAATCAATCCTGACAAGAGTATTGACGATCCTGACTTACGTATTCTGACTGCATCGCCTGAGTTTATTGCGTTGGGAGCTGAACGGTTCTCTCTGGGCATTCTGAGAAATCTGGAGCACCATCGAAGTGGAAAGGGAAATTCCAGCAAGAACATCCAGATTCTATCACAGGTTCTTGCACACACACCGACGGAAAAACTGGCCGAACGCGGCGCGCTTATCCTCGCGCTCTACGAAGATGCCGATGAAAACGATCTGATCTGGCAGCAGACTGCATTGCTTGGGGCGATCGGCGCCATCGGCGAAAGTGCGTTACCGGTGATCTTGCGTGCACCGGAAGAATCGTGGAGGCAGGATCAAGCGAAAATCGCGGGAATTTGCCGTGTCGGGCATGCGGCCCTGCCTGAGGCGGAAGCGTTCCTGAGCCGGATGTGGGAACAAGATCATGCGGGCGATGGCGTGCTCACCATCAATGTTCTATACGCTGCGATACGCCGTACCGGAATGGCGGTGCCCGAGTTTCATTCGAGGATCGAGAGGCACGAACGGCGGCTGACCAGGCGCTTCGGTGATATCACGCCCGAGTCGGATATCTCCATCTGTGACGGAGCATTGAGGCATTAGGGCATCATTCCGTCCGGTGGAGACCGGCTGACGGAGAAAATGATGCGTTGAGCAGTAACTTGAAGCGCCCGGCCTGACTCCGTCAGGTCGGCATGCGCTCTGGAGCGCGCCCTCGGGTCGCATGCTTGTTCCGCAAGTCATGGTGCCCGGGCTCACGCAGAGCATTGCCTTCTGCATGAACCGGGGCAATCCTGTGCGGATGAGTGAACATCGCGAAAATCCCCGCCTGCGGATTCGCATCGTTTTCGGTGAGCGCGGCATGATCGGGCCCGGCAAGGCGGAACTGCTGGAGCGGATCGATTCGGCCGGGTCGATCGCAGCGGCGGGCCGCGCCATGGGCATGAGCTACAAGCGCGCCTGGATGCTGATCGAGACCATGAATGCCATGTTTCGCGAGCCGGTGGTCGAGAGCACGCGCGGCGGGGCGCAGGGTGGCGGGGCGCGCCTGACGGATACCGGGCACAAGGTCGTCGCCGCCTATCGCGCCTTCGAGGCGGAAGCGGCATGCAGGGGCGAGGCGCATCTTGCGGAGTTACAGGGGTTGCTCGTCGATATTTCCGGCGGGAAATAGCGCTTGATCTTCGGCCCGGATCATCGATATGTTTGGGCGTACATATCAAGGGGGAATGATGTTTCGCCGGATTTGCCGCCGCGCCACAGCTGCCCTTCTTGCATCGGCGCTGTTCATCGCAGCGCCGGCGCAGGCCGATGACCTCGTCGTTTTCGCGGCTGCCAGCCTGACCAACGCCCTGGAGGCCGTTGCCGCGCGCTGGATGGACGAGACCGGCAGCCGTGTCGTGATCTCCTTTGCCGGCTCCTCCGCCCTCGCGCGGCAGATCGAGGCGGGCGCGCCGGCGGATATCTTCATTTCGGCGAATACCGACTGGATGGACGCGCTTGCCGCTGCGGGTGAGCTGCGCGAGGGGTCGCGGCGCGCCATTCTGGGCAACAGCCTCGTCCTGATCGCCCATGGGGGCGATGCGTCACCGGTCACGATCGACGAAAATCCCGATCTCGTCAGCATGCTCGATGGCGGGCGACTGTCGATGGCGCTGGTCGATTCCGTTCCTGCCGGCATGTACGGGCGCGAGGCGCTCACCACGCTCGGGCTGTGGGGCGATGTCGCGCCGCATGTGGCGCAATCGGACAATGTCCGCTCGGCGCTCGCCTTCGTCGCGCTGGGGGAGGCGCCTTTGGGAATCGTCTATGCATCAGATGCCCGGGTGGAGGATAGCGTAAGCGTGATCGCGACCTTTCCGGAGGGCAGCCACACGCCGATCACTTTGCCCGCCGCGATCACGGCACAAAGCGAGCATCCGCGCGCGCAGGACTTCCTCGATTTCCTCTCTTCCGATATCGCCGCCCCGATCTGGCGCGAATACGGCTTCAGCGTTGCCGGTTGATGCTGGAGGCGATCACCACATGGCTCGGGCCGGATGAATGGCAGGCGGTGCGGCTGAGCCTGCGGGTCGCCTTCTGGGCGACGCTGGTCAGCCTTCCATTTGGCATTTTCGTGGCCTATGCGCTGGCGCGCTGGGAGTTTCCCGGCAAGCAGGTCCTGAACGGGCTCGTGCATATGCCGTTGATTCTGCCGCCGGTGGTGACGGGCTATCTGCTCCTGATCACCCTCGGCCGGCGCGGACCGGTGGGGCAGTTTCTCGATCAATGGCTCGGCGTCGTCGTCTCGTTTCGCTGGACGGGAGCGGCCATTGCCGCCGGGGTGATGGCCTTTCCGCTGATGGTGCGCGCCATCCGGCTGGCCATCGAGGCGGTCGATCCGAAGCTTGAAGCGGCGGCGGGCACGCTCGGCGCATCGAAGCCCTGGGTGTTCGCCACGGTAACGCTGCCCCTGATCCTGCCCGGCGTCGTCGCCGGTGCAATCCTCGCTTTCGCCAAGGCGATCGGCGAGTTTGGCGCGACCATCACCTTCGTTTCCAGCATTCCCGGCGAGACCCGCACGATTCCGTCGGCGATCTACGCCTTCCTGCAGGCGCCGGGGGGCGAGGCGGCGGCGGGGCGGCTCGTCATCGTGGCGATCGTCATCGCCATGGCCGCGCTGATTCTGTCGGAATTCGTCGCACGGCGCGTTGTGAAGAGGGTGTCCGGTTCATGATCCTCTCCGTCGCGCTCCGCCATGCCTTCCCGGGATTCGATCTCGATGTCGCCTTTGAGGCGCCGCCCGGCGTGACGGTGCTGTTTGGTCCTTCGGGGTCGGGCAAGACCACCCTGATCAATGCGGTGGCCGGACTCCTGCGCCCGGATACGGGGCGTATCGCCGCTGGCGACTGGGTGCTGGTCGATACCGCCAGCCGCCGCTTTCTGCCGCCGCATCGCCGGCGTCTGGGCTATATCTTCCAGGAGGGGCGACTGTTCCCGCATATGAGCGTGCGGCAGAACCTGCTCTACGGGCGCTGGTTCGCGCCGCGTGACGCAAAGCGCGAGGATTTCGGGCAGGTCGTCGATCTGCTCGGCATCGGCCATCTCCTCGAGCGCCGCCCGGCTGCGCTCTCGGGTGGTGAGAAGCAGCGTGTGGCGATCGGGCGTGCGCTGCTCGCCGCGCCGAAGCTGATCCTCGCCGACGAGCCGCTCGCGGCGCTCGACGAGGCGCGCAAGGCCGAGATCCTGCCCTATTTCGAGCGCCTGCGCGATGCGGTGGATATCCCGATCCTCTATGTCAGCCATTCCTCGGCGGAGGTGGCCCGGCTCGCCACCACCGTCGTCGCCCTGCGCGACGGCAAGGTCGCGGCCACGGGATCGCCTCAGCAGGTTCTGGGCGATGTTGCCGCGATGGGTGCGCGCGGCGCTGCGTCGATCCTCACCGTCCGTGTCATCGCGCATCACGCGGACGGGCTGAGCGCGCTCGATGGCGCCGGTGGCAGGATGTGGCTGCCGCGCGTTTCCCATGCGCCGGGCGCGGTGATCCGTGTGCGCATCGCGGCGCAGGACGTGCTCCTCTCGCGCGCCCGACCGGAAGGCCTTTCCGCGCTCAACATTCTCACCGGCACCATTGCCGAGATCCATTCCGGCCAGGGCCCCGGCGCGCTGGTGACCCTCGCCATGGGTGAAGAGCGGCTGATCGCACGGGTGACGCGCCGGGCGGTGGCGGCCATGGGGCTTGCGCCAGGCCAGACCTGCCATGCCGTGATCAAGAGCGTCGCCATCGCCCCGCAGGATGTGGGGACTGGCGCGGCACGGCAGGTGAATTCATGACTCGGCCTCGCCGCCCCGGGCTCTCTTTCGGGATCGGTGCGCTCGTGGGAACCGCCGGCGGGCTGATCGGGCTGGGCGGCGCGGAGTTCCGGCTTCCGGCGCTGGTCCGGTTGCTGCGTTTCAACGCCCGCGAGGCCGTCGCGGTGAATCTGGTGGCGAGCTTCATCGTGCTCGCCGCGGCCTTTCCGTTTCGCGCCGCAGCCGTCCCGTTGAACGAGATCGGACTGCATCTGCCGGCGGTGCTCGGCATGCTGGCGGGTTCGATGACGGCGGCCTGGATCGGCGCCGGCTGGCTGCGGCGGGTCTCGGAGCGCCTGCTCGGGCGGCTGATCCTGATCCTGCTGGTCGGATTGGGGCTGGTGCTCATCGCCGAGGGGGTATTCGTGGCGGAGCCGACCCGGCTGGTCGGGGAGGGGGCGATGGTGACAATCGCCGTCGCGGCGGCCTGCGGCATCGGTATCGGCCTCACACGTCATTTCGGCACGGGAGCGGTGCTGCGTGAGGGGCCGGTCTGGCGGGCCACCATCCTGCCGCTGGGGCTCGGCTCCGTGCTCGGCGCCGTGATCGGCGCCTTGACGGTCGCCTATGTTCCCGCACAAGCCCTGAAGATCGGGCTGGGCATCATCCTGATCTGGTCCGCATGGGGCGTGTTCCGGCATCTGCCGCAGGGGCATGATGCGAAGAGCACGCGGTGATCCCGGGATCCGCAGCGTTCTATGCCGGGGCGCGGGCAGCGCGACGCATGGCGCTTTCCAGGCCCTGCAGAAAGCGTGAGCGGTCTGCGCTCGTGAAAGGCGCCGGGCCGCCGGTTTCATGACCGGCGCTGCGCAGATCGGTCATCAGATTGCGCGAAGCCAGCGCCATGCCGATGCGGCTCTCGTCGAGGATCTCGCCCTTCGGCGTCACGGCCTGACCGCCGGAGCCGACGCAGCGGGCCGCGAGCGGGATATCGGCGGTGACGACGACACTGCGCGGCACAGCGCGCTCGGCGATCCAGTCATCGGCCTTGTCGAGTCCCTCATCGACGATGATCAAGGCAATCTGCGGATCACGCGGCACGCCGATGCGGCGATTGGAAACCAGATAAACCTGCGAACCATGGCGCGCAGCCACGCGGTAGCATTCGTCCTTCACCGGGCAGGCATCGGCATCGATGAAGAGGGTAGGGCCGCGCGTTTCGCTCATAAGCCCGGTCTTAAGGGCGTGGCGAAGCGTCCACGTGCCTCAATGCAGTCATCGGTATCCGGCGGGCTCATGAAATCGTCCTGGCGGCAGAGCAGGGCGTCGAAGCTGCCTTCTGCCATGGCCGAGGCATCTTCGAGATCAAGATCGTCGAAGCGGATATCCGCATCACGCGGCGCATCGGTACTGACGAAGAAGGGCCCTGACAGACCATCGGGGAAGAAGCTGACATCGGCATCCATGATATCGTTGCCCATGAGCGAAATATCCATGGACAGAACATTGCTCATGAGGCTGTCGCCGCCCCGTTCATGACCCTGGATCGAAACCATGGTCATCGGCCCGAAATCCGAAAATTCCGCAGTCGCGGTCCCTTCCGAGGGCACTTCGAGCGTATCCCAGACAAAGGCCTGATCACCGATCTCGCCGGTGATCTCGCCGATCGGATCCTCGGCGAGGGCAGGGGCTGCGCCAATGGCCAGGATGATGGCGGCAAGGCCTGATATGCGGCGCGTCACCGGCGTGACGAAAGGCAGGGGCTGAAGCATCTCGACCTCATGGCAGGTGCCGGAACGGGTCTCGTCCGTTCGGTGTTCGTTTGGTCATGGCTCTTGATACCGCTTGCATGCCGGTTGGGCAATGCATCCGCACATATCTCGCAGCAGCCCGGATCAGCCGCGTAACGCCCTGGCGACGAAACCGGCAATCATCACGATTCCGCCAGCGGCCAACCCGAAAAACGCAATGAACCCCAAACCTTGCGCATTGCCGACGATACGTCCCTCGGGATCGAAAAAGATGCCGGCCAGCAACGGCACGACACTGATGATCACGATACCGGGGCCAATCAGGAGCAGATTGCGCGCCAGACCGCGCGGCGCGCGCAGTCCAAGCCACAGACTGACAACGGCCATCAAGACAACAATGCTACCGATCATAAATGCCCTCCATCAATTGAGAGTGTAATCCGGCAATCGGATTCGCGCCAGCATGGAGAAGCAAAACAGTTCGAATTTCGGCGCCGGTGCCGCGGGTAGAGCACCGCATGCGGGGAGGGCGCCCGGTGCCTGATATCCGCAATGGATATCGCGCCCGGCGATGACGAACTGAATGCACCACTGGAAAGGCTATCCTCCGCAAGCAGCCTGCCCGGTCGCCATGCCGGATTCCGCGCGCTGACCGCCACTTGGACCGCCACTTGGATCACTACTTGGATCACTACTTGGATCGAAATCCGCACCCGCGCAACCGTTCAGCCTGATCTGCTCAGGCAAGCGTGCAGTGTGCCGGCAATTGCGGGGAGTGCGGCCCCGGTTCGATCGATCCGGCCTGAACTGATCCGGGCTGCCATGGGCGGCACCGCTGACACGCTATTGGTTTTCGCATAAGATATATTATGGAACCAAAAAGATGCAGGGAAAGCCTTTTCAAGACAATGGCTTGCGTCGAGCGCCTGGTGCCCGGGCTTGCGGCGCACACGCGTTGGTGCGCGCCGCCCGACCGGCATCGCTCTCCATACGCTTCAGGCGCAGCGTCAAGGATGCAGCAGGATCTTGCCAAAATGGCGGTTCGCGCGCATGTGCTCCAAAGCCGCGCCGGCCTCCGCGAGCGCGAAGCTGCGATCGATCGGCAGATGCAGCGTGCCGTCACAGATAACCGGCCAGAGATCGCGCTTCACGCCGGCGACGATGGCGCGGATCTCCTCGATCGAGCGCGTGCGGAATGTGACGCCGATATAGCGGATGCGCTTGAGCGCATGCAGGTCGCAATCGAATTCGGTCGTGCTGCCGCCGAGGCGCCCGACATTGACGATACGTCCGCGCACGGCAGCGGCCTGCATGGCCGGTGTTACCAGCGGCCCGGAAATCTGGTCGATGATCAGATCGACGCCGCCATCAGTCAGCGCGCGCACCTGTTCGGGCCAGTCGGCCTCGCTTGTGTCGATGGCGTGATGTGCGCCGAATTCCGTCAGTTTCGCCCGGCGCGCATCGTCGGTCGACGAGCCGATCACGACGCGGGCGCCCAGATGGCGCGCGATCTGCTGGCCCATCAGCCCGACGCCGCTGCTCGCGCCGAGGATCAGGACGCTGTCGCCGGCGCTCATGCCGCCATTCTCGACGAGCGCATTATGCATGGTCTGGAGCGCCAGTGGCAGGGTCGCCGCGCGGTCGAAAGCGAATCCCTCGGGGATCGGCAGCGCCCGCAGATGATCGGTGACGGCATATTCGGCATAGCCGCCAGCGCCACTGCACATGACGCGGTCGCCGACCTTCCAGCCGGTTACGTGGCTGCCCAGGGCCGCGACCTCACCGGCGAATTCCAGGCCCGGAACGGTTCCGCGCCCGCCCATCGCCCCATGGGCGGCGCCTGAAGCGACGGCGAGATCGGCCCGGTTGAGCGCTGCCGTGCGCACCCGCACGAGGATCTCTTGCGGTTTCGGTTCCGGGCGTGGCACGTCGCCGATTTCGAGCCCGTCCTCGCCGACGTAAGCTGCCTGCATCGTTGCGCCCATCATGGCCTTGATTCCCTTTGACATCAATCCTGGCAACCCGGAGCGAGCCCCCTGCCCGCGCTGATGGCGCCGATGTATCGTCGGACCTTGCAGCCCACAGGCCAAGGCCCGTGACACCCATGCGGGTTTGCGCGGCTGCGCGCGACAGATCAAAGGCTCAATCGGAAATCGCGATGCGCATGCCGTCGAAGGCCGGCTCGACGTGATCGGGCAGTTGCCGGGCGAGTTCGCGATAGTCGAGATCGGTATGCAGGTTGGTCAGAACGGCATGGCGCGGTCGTACGCGCTCGATCAGATCGAGGGCGTCGGCGACATTGAAATGAGTCGGGTGCGGGTTGTAGCGAAGTGCATCGATCACCAGTGTCTCGAGCCCGTGCAGCTGCGCCTCGGCGGCCTCGGGCATGGTGCTGACATCCGGGGCATAGGCAAAATCATGGATGCGAAAGCCCAGCGCATCCGTGCCGCCATGGATCATGCGGAAGGGCCAAGCGCGGATCACGCCGCCCTCCCCTGTGACCTCGACGGGCATGTCTTCGGCGATCAGGCGGGAATCGAGGATCGGCGGATAATTGCTGCCGTCAGGCGTTTTGAAACAATAGTCGAAGCGCTCTTCGAGGATCTCCGTCGTCTTCTGATCCATATAGACGGGAATCCGGCGACGCATATGGATCACGAGCGGGCGCAGGTCATCGATGCCATGGGTGTGATCGGCATGTTCGTGGGTGAAGACCACCGCATCAAGATGGCGGATTTCGGCGTCGAGCAACTGTTCACGCAGATCCGGCGAGGTGTCGAACAGGATAGCGGTTTCGCCGGCGGAATGGCTGCGGCTGACGAAGAGCGAGCAGCGCCGGCGCCGGTTACGCGGCTCGGCCGGATCACAGGCGCCCCAGCCGGTGCCGACTCGCGGCACGCCGCCCGATGAGCCGCATCCGAGAATGGTCGCGACCAGCGCCATGATCAGGCGCCTGCCCTGCCATCGGCCTGCGCCGCCTTGGCGAACAGGTTGTAGAAATTCTCCGTCGTCATCGCTTCGAGCTCCGCCGGCGGCATGTCGAGGGTTTCGGCCAGGATGCGCAGGGTGTGCGCCGTGTAGGCCGGCTCGTTGGTCTTGCCACGCACCGGCTGAGGAGCGAGATAGGGCGCATCCGTCTCCACGAGAAGACGCTCGCGCGGGATCTTGCGGGCAATGGCGCGCAGTTCCTCCGAGCGCTTGAAGGTGACGATGCCGGAGAACGAGATGGCGAAGCCGAGCTCGATACCTGTCAAAGCGAGCTTTTCGCCGGATGAAAAGCAATGTAGAACAGCCTTGTAGGGCCCCTTGCTGAACTCATTCCTCAGGATCTCGATCATCTCCTCATCCGCATCGCGCGCATGGATGACGAGGGGGAGGCCAGTTTCGCGCGCGGCGGCGATATGGGTGCGAAAAACGCCGCGCTGCACCTCGCGCGGGCTTTTATCGTAATAATAATCGAGCCCCGCCTCCCCGATCGCGACGCAGCGCGGGTGCGCCGACAGGCGCACGAGATCGGCAACCGGCACATCCGGCTCCTCGCCGGCATTGTGGGGATGGGTGCCGACGCTGAAGAAGATACGCCGGTCGCTCTCGGCGAGGGCGCGGTAAGTGTCGTATTTGGCCACCCGCGTCGAGATCGTGACCATGCGCCCCACACCCGCCTCCTCCGCGCGGGCGAGCACGCCGGGCAGGTCCTCGGCGAATTCCGGAAAATCGAGATGGCAATGGCTGTCGACGATCATGGGCGGCTCACGAGGCTTCCGGCTCGATGAATCGGGGGAAGACCGGTTGCGGCGCCGGGAGCGCTGCGCCAGGCGCGAGACGACCGTCCTCCCCGATCGCTGCGATGCGGCGTTGATCAGGGGAAACGGCGAGCAAATCCAGGAGCTTGGACGCCGAATCCGGAATGAAGGGTTGAACCAGGATACCAACGATCCGCAGCACTTCCGCCGTGACATAGAGCACGGTGGCCATGCGCGCCGGGTCGCTCTTGCGCAGGGCCCAGGGCTCCTGCGAGGCGAAATAGCGATTGGCTTCGCCGACCACGGCCCAGATCTCGGCGAGCGCCTGGTGCAGGGCGAAATCCTCCATCGCCCCCCTCACCTTCTCCGGCAAGGCCTCCGCCTGGTCGAGCATGGCGCGGTCGGCCTCGCTGAAGGCGCCGGGCTCGGGCACAGCCGCTGCGCAATGCTTGCCTATCATCGAGAGCGAGCGCTGCGCCAGATTGCCGAGATCATTGGCGAGATCGGCATTGATGCGATTGACGATGGCCTCGTGCGAATAGTTGCCGTCCTGGCCGAAGGGCACTTCGCGCATGAAGAAGTAGCGCAGCGGATCGACGCCGTAGGTGTCGGTCAGGGCGAAGGGATCGATGACATTGCCGACCGATTTCGACATCTTTTCCCCGCGATTGAAGAGAAAACCGTGGCCATAGACGCGTTTGGGCAGGGGCAGTCCGGCGGACATCAGGAAAGCTGGCCAGTAGATCGTATGGAAGCGCACGATATCCTTGCCGATGATGTGCACATCCGCCGGCCAGTAACGCCATTTCGGGCTGTGCTCGTCGGGGAAGCCGCAGCCGGTGACGTAATTGTTGAGCGCATCGACCCAGACATACATCACATGCTTGGGATCACCCGGTACCGGCAGCCCCCAGTCGAAGGTGGTGCGGCTGATCGAGAGATCCTGTAGCCCGCGCCTGACGAAGGAGACGACCTCGTTGCGGCGCGTATCGGGGCCGATGAATTCCGGATGCTCCGCGTAATGCGCCAGCAGGCGATCCTGATAGGCGGAAAGGCGGAAGAAGTAGCTCTCCTCCGCCACCCACTCCACCGGCGCGCCGGTCGGCGCGAGGCGGCTGCCGTCGGGCTGCAGCGTGAGTTCGCCCTCGTCGAAATAGGCCTCGTCACGTACCGAGTACCAGCCCTCGTATTTCGAGAGATAGATGTCGCCGGAATCCTGCATCCGCTTCCACAACTCGTGCGTGGAGGGCAGGTGATCGGGATCCGTGGTGCGGATGAAACGGTCGAAGGAGCAATTCAAACGCTCGCCCATCGCCTCGAATTGCGGGGCGAGCCCGTCCACGAATTCCTTTGGTGAGACGCCGTTCTTGCGCGCCGTCTGCTGCACCTTGAGGCCGTGCTCGTCTGTGCCCGTCATGAAGAAGACGTCGTAGCCATCGATACGCTTGAAGCGTGCGATCGCATCGGCCGCGACAACCTCGTAGGCATGGCCGATATGGGGCGCGCCATTGGGATAGGAAATCGCGGTGGTGATATAGTACGTCTTCGCAGCCATCCGGCGCAACCTTCTGAAGAGACTGGCAAAACGATCTCAATCAAGCGCCGTGACGGCGCCGGCGAGATCGCCGAACATGGTGAGCACGAGCGGGCGTCGATCGAGATTGTAGATATCCGCCTCCCGCGCCGCGCGGGCGATCTTGTCACATACCTCGACCAGCGGCGCAAGCCGCCGCGCACCGGCATGCGCATGGCGATGAAGAAGCTCCGAGACCCAGCTCTGCAGCGTTTCCAGCGCCAGTGCGAACTCTTCTTCGGCCCCCTTGCGGGCCATTTTTTCCGCGAAGGCGAGCACACGCCCGGTATCCTCGCGCGGCAGGGCCGCCAGCAATTGCTCCATCGTCTCGACAGTCTCGCGCTTGGCCGGATCGAGGAGCTCGAAGGCGCGCCGCGCGGATCCCTCCGCCCGGGTCACGGCGGCAGCGATCGCCTCGGGCCCGTCCGTCACCGTATCGATCGATCCGAGCACACGGGTCAGATCCGCCGGTGACAGTGGCGCCAGATCGAGCCGGCGGCAGCGCGAGCGGATCGTCGGCAGAACCCGGCGCGGCTCATGAGCGAGGATCAGGAAGAGCGAGCGCGGGGGTGGCTCCTCCACCATCTTCAGAAGTGCATTGGCGCTGGGTGGGGTCAGATCCTCGGCACTGTCGACGATGCAGATACGATAGCCGGCAGCCGCGGCGGTGGAGCCGAACAGATGCAGCGCCTTGCGCACCTGTTCGACCGGGATCGTCGTCGTTGCGGCCTTCTTCTCCGTGGCGGCGAGCCGCCGCAGGATGAAGAGATCGGGATGCGACAGGGCCGCGACCTGACGCGCCGCCGGATGGTCCGGACTAATGGCAAGATCATCGGGAGCGCGCTCGGGCGCATGGCCATAAGCGAGCACGAAACGCGCGATCCGATAGGCGAGCGTAGCCTTGCCGATCCCCTGCATACCGCCGACCAGCCAGGCGTGATGCAGGCGCCCGCTGCGAAATCCAGTGAGAAAGGCACGCTCTGCGGCCTCCTGGCCGAACAGCACGGAACGGTGGCGCGGATGCGGGGCGCCGGAGAGTTGATCAGGGTCTGTGGCTTGCGGCATAATCTCTATTTTTCAGTGGCTTGCATGGCGATATTCAATTCCCTTGCGAATTTTCCCTTGACGCATTGCCAGATGGCGAATTCCACCTCTTCGGCGTCGCGATCGGCGGCGATCACCCGATAGCGCTGCGGGTCCGCCTTGGCAAGCGCCTGAAAAGCCTCGCGTAAGCGTTTGTGAAAGTTCAGATTCTCGGCTTCGAAGCGATCCGCTTTCTGATCCGGGCTGCCGCGCCGCGCATTGGCACGCGCCAGCCCGGTCTCTGCCGGCAGATCGAGGATGAGCGTCAGGTCGGGCCGCGTTTCGCCGATCACGACCCGCTCCAGCGCGGCGAGTTCGCCATCGTCGATCTCGCCGAGCGCCCCCTGGTAGGCGCGGGTGGAATCGGAAAAGCGGTCACACAGCACGATATCGCCACGTGCGAGCGCCGGACGGATTGTCTGTGCGAGATGATCGAGACGCGCGGCGGAGAACATCAGCGCCTCGGCGAAGGGCCCGTAAGGCTTGCCCTCCCCCGCCAGGATCGCCTCGCGGATCCGCTCGGCATAGGGCGATCCCCCTGGCTCGCGGGTAACCACCACACGGTGACCGAGTGCCTCCAGCCGTGCGGCAAGGCGCCTGATCTGCGTCGACTTGCCGGCCCCCTCCCCGCCTTCCAGCGTGATGAACAGTCCGCTCATCCGCTCTCGCTTCCGAAGATCGCCCGTCGCACGGCCCCGGAGCCGAGCTCCCACAGCGCATCGAGCGCCCGCTGCGAGAGCGTTCCCAACCCTACATCCTGTGCTGCCTGCAGGGGCATTTCGAGGGCGAGCGCATCACCGCGCATCACGCGCAGCATCGCGACCTCGTCTCCAGCGCGCACCGGCACTGCCAGCGGCCCGCGATAGACGATCTGCGCCGAAAGGCGCTCATCCGTGCCGCGCGGCAGCAGCACGCGCACGTCCCGGCTGGCGATGAGAGGGACATAGTTGATCTCCCCACCATAGACGCGCGCACTGCCGACTTCGTCACCCGCTTCGAACAGGGTGCGCGGCTCGAAGGCGCGAAAGCCCCATTCCAGCAGACGCCGCGCCGCCAGCGCGCGGTCACGGGCGTTCTCCAGGCCGTTCACGACGACAATCAGCCGCTGGTCGAGTTGCATGGCGGAACCGACCAGCCCATAGCCCGATTCGGAGAGAAATCCGGTCTTTACGCCATCCGCGCCGATTCCCATGGTGAGCAAAGGGTTGCGGTTGCGCTGGCGAATGTCGTTCCAGACGAATTCCTCTTCGCCGTAGAGTGCGTAGATCTCCGGCGATGTTTCGATGAAATGCCGCGTCAGCAAGGCGAGTTCGCGGGCGGTCGTCACCTGATCGGGATCGTGGTAGCCGGTCGCGTTCGTGAAGAAGCTCTGTGTCAGCCCGAGTTCGCGGGCGCGCTGCGTCATCATTCGCCCGAAAGCGCCCTCGGACCCGGCAATCGTCTCTGCGGCGGCGATGGCGGCATCATTTCCCGAATGGATGATGATGCCGCGCAGGAGGTCCCAAAGTTTGATGGCGCTGCCGATTTCGGCAAACATGGTCGAGCCGCGCGACGGCGCACCGCCGCGCCGCCAGGCATCTTCTGAAATGACGAATTCCGTGTTCTCGTCGATCCGCCCACGTCGGATCTCCTCGGCGATGACCTCGACCGTCATGATCTTGGCCATGCTGGCCGGAACCATGAGATCGTCCGCGTTCTTGGCAAAGAGAACGGCGCCGGTTTCGGCATCCATCAGGAAGGCCTGCGCGGCGCGCGTCTCGAAATTCTGCGCTGCCGCATCCGGCACACCGACGAGCATGCCCGGCACGAGCCAGAGACAAACGAGAATGAGCAAGACCCGCAATTTGTGCACGAATTCCGACCCGTCGTCTGAGCACGCATCCAGGCGACAATGTGCGGCTTGACGACCGATTAATCAACGCTTTTCGGCGTCTGGTGCCGCGCCCGCGCGAAACTAGTGTCCGCGAAATCGCATCATTGCGTGCGGCGCAGGCTGCGCTGATTGGCTGTGGCGAGGCCACCGAAGGCGCTGTCGCGCGAAAGCGCCTGCGTTTCGACCTCAGGATCGGCGAAGAAAAGGCCTGCAAGAACCGATCCGCCGCCATTCCCTGTCGAAGGCCGGGATTGCCGCGATGCCGCACTTTCCGGCTCCGCCTGCGCAAAGCTCGCATGCGTGACCGGCGGCTCGCTCTGCTGCTGCGGCCCGGACTCGGCCAACATTGTTCCCCCCGGGCGGGTATCATGATCCGGCAACTGCGCCATCTGCCCGTCGGTCCGCAGCGTCGAGACCAGAATCTGGTCGTCGCTGCCGTCGACATGCGCCGGCCCGACATAATCCACCTGCACCCGCCCGACGCCGTCCTGGCGGAAATCGAGCGCCTCGGCGACGGTCTTGGACACATCAATGATGCGGTTGCCGTGGAAAGGCCCGCGATCGTTGACGCGCACGATCAGTGAGCGATTGTTCTCGAGATTGGTGACGCGGGCATAGCTTGGCAGTGGCATCGTGGTATGTGCCGCCGAGATCGCGTATTGGTCGAACACCTCGCCATTGGCCGTCTGGCGCCCATGGAAGCCGGGTCCGTACCACGAGGCGAGCCCGCGATTGCTGTAATTTTCGTCGCGACGCGGCGTGTAGGTGCGCCCGGCGATCGTGTAGGAGCGACCGACCATCTCGCGACCGCCGCCACGCGGTATCTCGCTGCCGTCGCTGACGACGAGCGGGCTGGCCGCGACCCCGTATTTCGGATCGACTTTCGCAGTCGGCGTTTGGCCAGAGCAGTTGGCGAGCGCCAGACCGAGCCCCACGACCAGAACCACCCTGAAAGCGCCCCCGCGCAAACCCGTCACCGGTTCGGCGTCGCGGCGCATTCCGAAAGCAACTGCATCTGGCATGTCGACCTTTCCCGTCCCATCCCGTGCCAGCATGCGGCAGGGATACGAATACGAAGTTAACCCGCAGCGCCGGGTGAAGTCAGCCCTCGGGCAGCCCGCGAAAGCCATACCGCTTCGACGCCAAATGGGTCGAAATTGGGGCAGCCCGCAGACAAAGCGTCTTTCGCCGTAGCGGTCAAGCGTCGGGAATTTCTTACGAAATCGTTAAAGGATCACAGGCGCGCAGCACGCCTGCCGGGTTTTTGCCATGATGCCAGGGCTGTGGTAGAAAAACCGCATGCAGCGCGAAAAGCACTTGAAGTGATCCGGCAGAGATCAAAACGACCGCCGGCGCGATGCGCCAGCGGGTTCGCAGGGCAAAGCCCCGGAGGGCCTGCGCGGCTTCTCTCAGCCGTATGGACCGTCGTGCCGGCCCTGATCCTCCATGAGCTGGCGGATCGACCGGGCGCCCCGCTGCCGAAACAGCATGTCGAGGGCTTCGAGCATCAGCGGATGGATCTTCGTGCGCTCGACATGGGCGATATCCCGCAATTGGTCATAGACCGGTGGTTCGAGATAAACCGACATCTGCTTCGCGCGCTGTTTCAGCGTCCTTGCTGCAGGTTCCGGTTCATTGGCGATGACGCGTGGGGGCGTTCTGTGCTCGAGAGCAACCGGCGCCGGCGCAGATGCGGCGACGATCGACCTGAGACTCACTTTATGCAACTTTGACATTCGTTAAGGCCTGACCCTTGTTCTGATTATTGAAGTTGGTGCGCTTCTCGATCCATCCCCAGAGCTTGCGCACTTCGCGCGCGGCCTGCCCCTGCGGATTGAATTCGGTGACGCCCTGGCCCATGCCGATCGCATCCTGATGGTCGTTGCGCATCACGATGTTAACATCGGGCAGAACGCCGAGCACGGCGAGACCGTCGGCGGCGTCGCGGTTGCGATAGCTGCGCGGCGGCGTCTGGTTGAGTACGAAGGCGAAGCGCTTCTCAAGCCGGTAGATCGCGGCCAGGGTGGGCTTGAAAGCGCGCAGATCAGCCGGTGTCGGTCGACACGGAATGACACACAGATCGGCAGCCCGGATAGCCGAGAGCGTGCCGGGGCTGTCGACGCCGGGTGTGTCGATGAAGACGTAGTCGTAATCATAATCGCGCAGGCGATCGACGACGTCATCGAGCTGCGTCGCATCGATCTGGGCGACCTCGGGCCCCTCACCGTCGCGGTGTTCCGCCCAATCGGTGATTGTGGCCTGACGATCCATCTCCAGGATGCAGACCGAGCTGCCGGCTTCCATGGCGGCGATGGCGAGGTTGATGCACAGCGTACTCTTGCCGCTTCCACCTTTTTGCGTAACGAAAGCGATAGCTTTCATGATGATATCCCTTGTTTGCGTGAAGGCCGGGGGCGGTCTTGCGGGAAGAATTTTGCGCCCCTCCCCGTATCCACCGATCCTGTGATCAGCCGATACCGGGATGCCTGTGATGCAAGCTGCGCGATTATGGTTAACGGCTGGTTAATCGCTGGATCGGGTGATCCTGCCATCCTGTGATCACTGGCCAGCGGCAATGATATGTGCCGGGCTCCCTGAGAAAATATTCAAGTTTTTTCAGCCTCTTCCGGTCCGGACAAGGGCACCTGTCAGCGCGCGAGAACATGGCATGCGATCACAGGATCGGATGATTTCCGGGCGGATGGCGCCCTTTGCCTTGCGCCGGTGCGGCGAATCGCCGGATCGGCCGGAGCCCGGGTGAGCAGGATCCTGTAATCCTGTGATCCGTCGATCCCGGGACGACCGCGAGGCCATGGCGACAGCGTCACAGCATGAAAGATGAAAAACCCGTCAGCGCAGCCCGCACACTCTTCCCACCGCCGCCGCTTTTCGCTATGACCGGATCACAACGGAAGGGTGGCCGAGTGGTTTAAGGCAGCGGTCTTGAAAACCGCCGTGCGGGCAACCGTACCGTGGGTTCGAATCCCACCCCTTCCGCCAATTCTCAGAATTAACGCATTGGAAATTAATAGATATTTTTATTCTACCTGGAGGCAACCCACCTTTATCCCCACCGGAGTGCCCTCATCGGGGGCTTTCCTGAGCAGGAAGTGGGTTTGGCTCCGCGAGTATCGGTGCCAAATGAAATTCCATTCTCATGATTGGCGTTACACTTCCCGATGAAGCGAAACGGGCTTTGCGGACCTAACCGCCTTTATGCATCGCGGCCTGATCATGGGCGCGTTTCGCCGGATGGTTGGATTTTTCGAGAAGCCGGCGCAGGGTGATCCGCCCCGCCGCTTTTCGGTGGCGGAGATGGTGTAAGGGGCGGGGTTTGCAGGTTGCGGTCGCGGGGTTCAAAAGGGGCGCCAACGTCCCCGGTGGCTACATGGCGAGACGTGGTATCCGGCTCAGCACGATGCGCAGGATCGCATGGTCGGGACATGATGTCGGCAGATGCAGGCAGATCCGCGTCTTCATTTCGACCACGCGGGCGGCGATCTTGATGAGGCGCACACGCAAGGTGTCGAACTGCGCCAGGCGCAAGGCCGCACGTTTCGGCATCGCCGCACGCAGCCCCCACATGAGCCAGTAGGCCCCCGCATGCAGGAACAGCCGGAACTGGTTTGCCGTCGCCTTGCTGCACGAGGTCCGGTCGGCGGCGAGATGGGTCTTCCAGGACTTGATGTGGTTCTCGGCCATGCCCCGGCGGCAATAGACACGCTCATACAATGTCCTGGCGCGTCCACCCGGGAGATTGGTCACGATGAAGCGCGTGTCGCAACCCTGCGACCCCACCTCGACACGGGCGATGATCCGCTCGGTACGGCTCCAGCTCGCCGCCCCGTCATGGAATTCCTTGAAGCGCCGGACCCTGGTCTTCGTCTTCGCCCTCTCGAAGCGCCGGGTCGTGCTGGCCTCGACGGTTGCCACGCGTTTGCGCAGCGTGCTGGTGGTCGCCACGCCGAAGATGAAGGCAATGCCGTTCGCCCGGCACCAGTCGAGCACCTCGGGAGCGCATGTTTGGATGCCCCCTTTGATGCAAGGATTTTTTTGCCTGTCTGAGCGCGTGATCGGGTGCGGTCATGTTTCAGGCCTCACAAGTGCGGCTTTCGCACGCCGCGGGCCGGGATGGTGATACGCGGATCAGGTACCAAATCAATAGGGCGAGCTCGAGGCTCGTTGCACTCCACTGGTTTACCCGACCCGGATCTGATCGATCATTTGCCCATTCAGGTCATTGCCCTCCTCACATCCCCGAGGCTCCGACAGCCGCGTTCAGCAGATCGCGCCGGTCGGATCCCTGTAATCAGTCTCGCCGGCGAGCATGGCCCAGATCATACGCGCCATTTTGTTCGCCAGTGCGATGGCGACCAGTTTGCGTGGTTTGCGTGCGAGCATGCGCGATAACCACGATCCCGGACGGCCACCGTGCCGGCCCCTCCAATGCACGACAGACATGGCGCCGATGATCAGCAGGCGTCGAATATCGCGCTGACCCATCTTGGAAGTGCGGCCAAGCTTCTGCTTGCCACCGGAGGAGTGCTGTCGTGGAACGAGGCCAAGCCACGCTGCAAAATCGCGACTACGGCGGAATTCCCGCATCTCCGGTGCAAAGGATGCAATCGCCATGGCGCAGACCGGGCCGATTCCCGGCATGGTCTGCAGCCGGCGTGCTGTGCTGTTTTCCCTGGCTGCAGTTGTGATCCGCTTGTCCAGCTTGCCGATCTCGTCGCTGATCTGAGCAATCTGATCGAGGTAAAGCCGCCCGAGATCGCGAACCAGGTCCGGAAGCGTGTCCTGATCGAGACAGGCAGCAAAGCGAGCGATATTCCCAACGCCTTGACCGATGATGATGCCGTGCTCAGCAAGATGCCCGCGTAGTGCATTCACCAGACGGGTTCGCTGGCCAACCAGCAGGTCCCGGGTGCGGAACAGCATCGCCCGGGCTTGTTGGTCCGCGGTCTTCACCGCAACGGTACGCATGGTCGGACGCTGTGCTGCTTCCGCCACGGCCTCAGCATCAGCGGCATCGTTTTTTTGCCGCTTGACGAAGGGCTTCACGTAAATGGGCGGGATCAGCCGCACTTCATGACCCAGACGGGAGAGCTCACGACCCCAATAGTGCGCCGTTGCGCATGCCTCCATCGCCACCACACAAGGCGGCAGCGACGCCATGAACTTCGCAAACTGCGCCCGTGACAGCTTCTTGCGGAACAGCACCTGTCCATCGGCCGTTGCCCCATGAACCTGGAGAACCTGCTTTGCCAGGTCGACGCCAACGATGCTAATCTCACCCATGGATGCCTCCTCCTTCTGTGATGACTTCAGCATCACCATTTTGGCACATTGCGATGCCGTCGGGTGGGGGCATCCACTCCATCAATAGTGACTGTCACCCCTGATCAGGATCCGGGTATGGGGCCAGTGTCGGCGGATCGACCGGACGAGACGGCGCAGATGAGCACGGATCTCGCGGCCACGCGGGCGTTTGGCCGGGCGCAGGACAGCGGCCACGAAACGACCCTCGTCGTCGAACACCACGATCGGTTGGAAGCCGTATTCATCGTGATGTGCGTTGAACAGCCGCAATTGCTGCTCCCCGTGAACGGTATCGAAGGTGTCGTCGATATCGAGCACGATCTGCGACGGCACTGTCCGGAACGAGCGGCAATACAGGCCGATCATGGCATGACCCATGGCCAGAAGCATGCGCCGGTCGGGCAGGTTCTCCAGGCGGCAGATTGTTGATTGGGAAGCAAGATCCTCATCGCAGGGAAGTCTGCCGCCTGCCATCTTGAAGAGGGGATCGGTCCGCAGGCGGGAGGCGTCATTGGCATCTTCATAGCCGGCTGCGATCATGCCCATCCGGAAGCCGATCATCTCGTCGAGCCTGTGGGAGATCATATCGGGGCGCCGCGGATCATCGATACATGCAGCCAGCGTCGCGGCAACACGCAAGCGCTTGTCCACCTCCGCCAGAGCGATCAGGCCGCTATCCGATGACAGGCTGCCGCCGTCAAACCGGGCGACGATGGCCTTGCCATTCACGGGTGACAAACCCTCCAGCGGCAGCGTAGGATCATTCATGGCGGATGTGGCCTCCGTGAAACTGCAAGATTCGGCGTTAGCACCCAAATCTTACGCTATTTCAACGGCTTGCGCTACATCCGCCCGGCCACCATGAATTTTCTGGGCTAGCCTCCGATTCTCGAAAATCGTCACCCACCCCAGATCCGGCGCCGTTGTGATCAGATCGAGCGGCTGTTGCGGGTTTGCCGGCGTGGCGAGGGTGACGCCCTCCTGCCGCACCTCCGGCGTGACGAAGATCAGCGGGAGCTGGTCGGCGGCAGGCGTGATCACCGTCATGCCGTCGTTGCGGTGCTCGGTGAAGCCCTCGTTGCCTTGCCCGAACAGTGCGTCCGCAAGATCGATTGCCTGTCTCGGGCCGATGGGCACGATGCCGCCCAGGCCGTCCTTCTGATAGCCACCGACCACGACGTAGCCGTCGCTGGTGCGCACCATATCGAAGGCGAATTCGTTGCCGCCGGCATCCGTCGCCGTCATCACCGCGCTTGATTCGCCCGGCTGGTTGCGGATCTCGATGACAGAGCCGTCGACGCCCTCGATGCGCTCGACCGTCATGTCGCCGAAGCTGCCAGAGGGATAAAGCAGTGCCGTCAGGAAGGCGGCTGCGCTGGTCGCGCCGAGCGCGGCTCCGCGCAGGACCGTTGCCCCGTAGCGTGCCCCGATCTCCGCAAGCTGCTGCGGACAGATCGCAGCCGCCTCCGCATGGGCGCGCGAGAAGATCAGATCATGCAGGTTGAACCCGCGACGGCCCGGCGCAATGCAGGCGTTGAGTTGCTGAGCGGGCGGTTACCAGCCTCAGCCGCAGGAGAGATTCAGATGCTCAAAGAGCGGGTGCGCGTGTAACACGCTATATCGAGGATATTAGATCAGCAGACAGTCATATGCAATCTTAAATGAATCGTTTCGCAAGAAAAAATTTTCGATTGCATTGAAGAACCTTGCATCATCACCTGCGCCAATCGATGCTCGACGGGCCGATGAGGCCGATGTTCAGGCTGCCGCCAGCCTCGTAGAACGAGCCGCGCTACTGGACGGTATCCGCTTCGAACTCTCCGCTTGCAGTGCCCGTACCAAGAAGACAAAATTGAATAGCTACAACTCAAACCCAACTTAAACACCTGATTTCCGATAATTATGAATTTTCAATGGGATAGGGGGCGCCTTCGCGCTTTTAGCACCACGGTCGGAGGGTCGTGCGGTCAAGCAGCTTCGGTTTCGGCGATGTTCGGCGGCAGCGCCACGCCGACGGCGCGGAATACCGGCCCGACCTGACCGCTTACCGGGGTACGGATGGCAATGCTGCGTCCGTCCTTTTCGATTTTGCCGCTCTGCAGGCGGTCGAGATCACGCAGGAGCGGGCGCCACTCGGGTTTGATCCCGGCTTCGGTGCAGCGGTCGAACAGCTCCTTGTGCAGCATCAGGGCTAGGAAGGAGCAGAAGACGTGGCCGCGGATGGCGGCATCGGATGAATGGAAGATCGGACGTGTCGAGAGCGTCGCCTTGGCGACACGAAACAGCGTCTCGACGGTGAGCAGGTCCCGGTAGCGCAGCATCGCCTGAAGCGGAGAAATCCTCGCGTTGGTGCGCAGGACGAAGATCCCGTCATAGCGGGCTTCCTCGGCGATCTTGCCGGCATCGATCTCGAAGGCATCACGCGTCGTGGTGTTGAGATAACGCCTGTAGGCGGAGTTGCCGACGAGCGCCTTGTCGCCCTTCTTCAACTGCGTATCGAGGGCAGCGATGATGGCCTGGCGGTCCTTGCGGTCCTTCTCGGCCTGCGCCTCGTTGCGGCAGACGATGTAGCGGACCCCGTCGACGACGACCTCCTTGGCGAAGAGCTGCGTCTCGCCCTGGCTGCGCTCGACGAGGAGCGGCGTGAGGGGTTGCGGATCGTCGAGAACCCGGCGCATGCGTGCGTCGGTGCGCTCGCGCACACCCAACACATATTCCAGACCCTGTTCCTCTAGCGCCGTGATCGTGGCCTGCGAGATCATGCCCCGATCCGCCACGATGCAGGCTCGGGTGATACCGAAACGGCTGCGCAGCCGCTGCACGATCGGCAGCAGGATGGCGACATCGGCGGTGTTACCTGGCATCATCTCGGTGCAGACCGGGCGGCCATCGGCATCGACGATGACGGCGAGGATCATCTGGTTGAGATCAGGGCGATGGTCCTTGGAATAGCCCCGTGCCCCCAGCGTCTCGCCGCCTTCGCCGTGGAAGGACAGGGAGGTCGTGTCCATGAAGACGATGGAGAGATCGGTAAACAGGTCGCGCCGGCGCGCAAACAGCGCCTCCTCGATCACGTCCTTGACGGTACGCGGCGAAAAGGGCGTCGCATCCTTCTGCTCGTCCTTTGGCAGATCTTCTCCGAGCCAGGCCATGGCCCGATAGAAATGGTGCAGCGACAGATCGTCGGCACCGGGAATGTCGTAATCCTGCATCCAGGACGCGCAGTCGCGATCCGAGCCGGAGACGAACAGACGGTGCAGCGTCGCGGTGAACACGGCCCGCTCCACCGGGAATTCGAAGCCGCGTTCCCCAAGCCCAAGTTGAACAGTTGAATTGGACGAAGCGGGAACATTTTTCCGTAAGCCATTGATGTTATTGAGGTGGGGTCGGTGGGCGTCAGTTTGTGTGGTGCTAAATAATGTAAGAATAGGCGTTTCATTGCTTGACGAATGGAGGTTTCTGAGATGCTAATTCGGCATGTTCGTGCGCGAGAAGACCATCAATGGCTACACCTACATCTACCTTGTGGAGAATGTCCGCGAGGGTGGCCGCACGAAGCAGCGCATCATCCGCAATCTCGGACGCAAGGAAACGGTTCTCGCCAGCAAGGATCTCGATCGCCTGGCCGCCTCGGTCGGACGGTTCACGGAACGGGCCATGGTCCTGGATGCCATCAACAACGGTGATGTGGCGCGATACGAAGCTCGTCGCATCGGCGGGCCGCTGCTCTTCGGGCGCCTGTGGCAGCAACTCGGCATCGATCAGGTGATCGCTGATCAGCTTGGGGAACGCGGCTTCGAATTCCCGGTGGAGCGGGCCGTGTTCACCGCGACGCTGCACCGTCTGTTCGTCTCCGGCTCGGATCGCGACTGCGCGTCCTGGATGCAGGATTACGACATTCCCGGTGCCGACGATCTGTCGCTGCACCATTTCTATCGGGCCATGGCCTGGCTCGGAGAAGATCTGCCAAAGGACGAGCAGAAGGATGCGACGCCCTTTTCGCCGCGTACCGTCAAGGACGTGATCGAGGAGGCGCTGTTTGCGCGCCGGCGCGACCTGTTTACCGATCTCTCCATCGTCTTCATGGACACGACCTCCCTGTCCTTCCACGGCGAAGGCGGCGAGACGCTGGGGGCACGGGGCTATTCCAAGGACCATCGCCCTGATCTCAACCAGATGATCCTCGCCGTCATCGTCGATGCCGATGGCCGCCCGGTCTGCACCGAGATGATGCCAGGTAACACCGCCGATGTCGCCATCCTGCTGCCGATCGTGCAGCGGCTGCGCAGCCGTTTCGGTATCACCCGAGCCTGCATCGTGGCGGATCGGGGCATGATCTCGCAGGCCACGATCACGGCGCTAGAGGAACAGGGTCTGGAATATGTGTTGGGTGTGCGCGAGCGCACCGACGCACGCATGCGCCGGGTTCTCGACGATCCGCAACCCCTCACGCCGCTCCTCGTCGAGCGCAGCCAGGGCGAGACGCAGCTCTTCGCCAAGGAGGTCGTCGTCGACGGGGTCCGCTACATCGTCTGCCGCAACGAGGCGCAGGCCGAGAAGGACCGCGAGGACCGCCAGGCCATCATCGCTGCCCTCGATACGCAGTTGAAGAAGGGCGACAAGGCCCTCGTCGGCAACTCCGCCTACAGGCGTTATCTCAACACCACGACGCGTGATGCCTTCGAGATCGATGCCGGCAAGATCGCCGAGGAAGCCCGCTATGACGGGATCTTCGTCCTGCGCACCAACGCGAGGATTTCTCCGCTTCAGGCGATGCTGCGCTACCGGGACCTGCTCACCGTCGAGACGCTGTTTCGTGTCGCCAAGGCGACGCTCTCGACACGTCCGATCTTCCATTCATCCGATGCCGCCATCCGCGGCCACGTCTTCTGCTCCTTCCTCGCCCTGATGCTGCACAAGGAGCTGTTCGACCGCTGCACCGAAGCCGGGATCAAACCCGAGTGGCGCCCGCTCCTGCGTGATCTCGACCGCCTGCAGAGCGGCAAAATCGAAAAGGACGGACGCAGCATTGCCATCCGTACCCCGGTAAGCGGTCAGGTCGGGCCGGTATTCCGCGCCGTCGGCGTGGCGCTGCCGCCGAACATCGCCGAAACCGAAGCTGCTTGACCGCACGACCCTCCGACCGTGGTGCTAAAAGCGCGAAGGCGCCCCCTATCCCATTGAAAATTCATAATTATCGGAAATCAGGTGTTTAAGTTGGGCCAAGCTGATCAGCGATCACCTGATCGATGCCGAGTTGCTGCCACAGGCGCCCGAAGAGCAGCGGCCCGCCGATGCGACGAGCTTCGTATCGCGCCACATCACCGTTGTTGATGGCATCCAGGACCATGGCCCGTTCCGTGAACCGTCCGACCGAGGCGGCCAGGCGATCGAGATCCTTGCTGGCGAGAACCGTTTCCTTGCGTCCGAGATTGCGGATGATGCGCTGCTTCGTGCGGCCACCCTCGCGGACATTCTCCACAAGGTAGATGTAGGTGTAGCCATTGATGGTCTTCTCGCGCACGAACATGCCGAATTAGCATCTCAGAAACCTCCATTCGTCAAGCAATGAAACGCCTATTCTTACATTATTTAGCACCACACAAACTGACGCCCACCGACCCCACCTCAATAACATCAATGGCTTACGGAAAAATGTTCCCGCTTCGTCCAATTCAACTGTTCAACTTGGGTCAAACTATGAGCAAAAAATTTTAGGATTTTTATAATATATTTATTCAGTAACAATATCATTCTTTTTGAAAAGACAGAAATGCATCATATTTGAAATAGAATTTGCATGCGTTTACGATTTTAATATTATCAATCTCGACTCCTTGATGTGAGATGTTTTCAATCACTGACCTAATATCGCTTATCTGCAAAAACTCTGAAATATTCCTCTCCTTGGCAATTTTGGGAGTGAAGCCATCATCTGATAGCTCCGCAATATCCGGATTTAGAACGGCGCACTCGGAGTCGAGATTGATATCGCGATCTACATTAAGATAAACCCAGTCATTCCATTCAAACGAATCCAGTCGTTCAATGATATTCTGGAAGTTCATTTTCCTTACTCCGTTCCCCAACCAGAGAAACCACCAGTCCCTCCGGGATGCAAACTATCCTGCACTGGACCTGGCGCCTGGTGATGACTCCGTGGCACCAACTGCATCTGTCCGGGTGCCGTACCGTGGTGCCAAGTAAGTTCTGGGGTAGGTGACGACCTCGGATACGCGCCGCGTTGGCCGGGGCGGACACCCTGTAAGATGCCAGGATAGAGCGCTTCCATCTGTCTTGCAAAGTCAGGATTTGCTCGAAACGCCTCATCAAGTGCCTGATTGGATAGCTGATTATGACGCTGTCTAGAAACTCCGGGAAATGCCGACATAGGCAATTGTACCTCAAACGCAGTTGTATACTGAGGGCTTGCATTTGGACGTACAACTGCACCGGAACTTGTGGTAAATTGCGTTTCAGCCGAAACACCACTCCTCACCACCCCTGCCCCACGCGCAATCACGCGTGACGCGGCACTGACACCTGTGAAGATGCCGGCGAGTTCGGTGGCGGTGCCGACGGTGACGGTGTCACGCGAATCGCGCGGGTTCGCGTAGAAATAGATCCCGGTGACGGCGTTGCGGTAGAGGAAGCGGCCCTGCGCATCCATGGCCGTGAAGGCCTCGCCCTCCTCGTTCTCGCCGAGAATCACCGGGCCGCCCTGCATGGCGTGGAGGTTGCCGATCGGCTCGGCGAAGGCGTTCGTGATTGTCAGGCCTTCGACCCAGCGCTGCAACTCGCTCGGCTTGCGCTCGCCGATGGCGAGGTAGAGCTCCAGACACTGCTCGGTTTCCTCGCGCGTGAAATGAATGACCTGGCCGTCATTCGTTTCGATCCGGCAGGTGACTGCCGCATGTGCGGGCGAAATCAGCCAGTGCAACAGGTTGAAGCCGTGCTGCGGGCGGCACGCGCCCAGCTGCGCGATGATTGCCTCGTCGGTGAGAGCGTCCCGCTCGAGCGCATCCGCGATCTGATCGAAGCCCTCCGAATCCATGTTGCGGAAGGCTTCCTGCGTGATCTCCGAGAGCGTACGACCGATAAAGTCGACCGCCTCCACCGCCGCGCGCACCGACGAATCACTCGCATAGAACCGCACCCCGGCCCGCTCGTCGCGCAGGGTCTCGCGGGCCATGTCGAGGTCGCGGTTCAGCGCCGCTACCTCGCGCGTCTCACCCGCTTCTTCGCGTGCGCGTTGTGCGTCTTCGTCGCGGATGGTGATGGTGCCCTCGCCGATCGTGGCGCGGGTGATGGCGTCGGTGGCTTCGTGGGCGAGTTCGCCTTCGACGCCGATGCTGGGGGAGCCGCCGTCGCCGAGGCCGAGGCTCACCGTGGCGCGGCGGCTGTCGCTGCGGGCGCGCTCGTCGATATCCGAGAAGCCGAGCGTGCCCGTATCGAGCGACAGATCGCCGTTGAGCGAAGCGATCAGGCCGCCATCGAGCTGGGTGTGGCCTTCGACGTAAGCCTCAAGGCGCTGATCGGCGATGATGGCGGTCTGCTGGTTGATCAGCGACGAATCGGCCCGCTCGCGCCCGCCGCCAAGGCTCAGATCGAGGCTCGAACCGGCGCCGGGCATCAGGCCGATCGTCAGGCCGAACCCGGCATTGAAGGAAGAGCCACGCAACCGCGACGTGTCCGCCCGCGAGGCGACATGCAGGTCACCGCCGATATCGAGCAGGATATCGCGTCCGCGCAGCTGCGCACCGGCGATCAGCGCGTCATTGCCGGTGAGGAGCGCGAGCCGCTCGCCCGCCCGCAGATCCGAATCGACCTGGCTTGCCGCCGTGCCGGACTGGTTGCCCCGGGCGTGATTCGCGCTGAGCGAGAGCCCCAGGCTCTGACCACCGGCTACCGACCAGCCGAGATCAAGCCCGAGCGCGGCGGAGGTGGCGGAATGGCGCAGGCTCTGCGATTGCGTCGCAAGCGCCGATTCGATGGCAAGATCACGGCCCGCATAAAGATCGAGATCGCCCCCGGCGCGGGCCTGCAGCGCCGCCACGGCGAGGTCGCGCCCGGCGGCCAGGGCGAGATCCCCACCCGCATCGATACGCGCGGGCACCACCCCGTCGAAACGCGATTGCTGTTCGAAACGCGAGGCGGAATACCCGATCGACAGGCTCGCCGAGATGCCGGGATTGGACAGATCCCGCACCGCATCGACGCCCTGGAGCACGCCCGAGACCATGCCGAGCGCCTCGTAACGCGCATCGCCATGGCCGGAGCCAAAGACATCGACCGCATCACCCAGACGCTGCGCGGCCCCCACCACATTGGTGCCGACACTCGCCGTGATCCCGGCAGAATATCGAGATCGCGCCCGCGCAGCTGCGCCGGGGCGTATCACAGTTCAACAGATCAAAGAGCGGGGTGGCTGCCGGGGGTCACGAGAGACAGGGAGAGGGAGAGGGGAATGGACCGGGGCAGCCGGGGGAAGGTGGTCAGGCGCTGATTGCGGTTTCGGCCTGTTCCAACAGGGGGAAGAACTGGCGCAAGCGCCGATTCGTGGCGATGCGTTCAATCACGGCCCGGTGTTCGGGGATCAGGGGGAAATCGGCGCGGTCGATCTCACGGACGAATTCGGCGAGCACGTCCTTGGGGATATTGAGCAAGGCGTCCTCATCGAGCAGCTGAATCAGGCGGTCGAAGAGATATTCCATGTCGATGGGTTCTGGACCGATCTCGGTGTCCGGATCGAAGACATGTTTGTTGGTGCTCAGGATATACAGCGTGCTGGCGGCGATGGCGGTGTTGCAGAGGCCGAGGAAATAATCCGGATTGCAGAATTCGCTTATGGCGAATACCTCCAGATAAACACGCGGGATTTCGCGCGCGACATAATATCTGGCGAAGGTCATGAGGATATCCAGATCGGCCTCATTGTAACCGCGCGGGCTATCGGCGGAGAAAACCGTCCCCTGCGCGACATCGGCCTGCAGGAAGACACGCACGACACGCTCGCCACGATGGAAGATGTCGCAATAGGGCGGATCGTGTTCGGGGCTGCGAAAGGCAAGGATCTCAAATTGCCGGAACTGCATGGCTGCACCCTCTCAATCAAAACCTGTGTCGGGAAGCTAACACCATGCGGGGTGATCGCCAAGGGGTCAGGGCGAAAAATTTGGGGGTGGGGATGGGGAGGCGTGACGCTCAAGGATGGCGCGTTGCTGTTTAGTTAGTGGCAGATCCGCGATTTCAATTTCGTGCACGAGCTCGTGAATAACTTCAATCGGCACATTCTCCAAATGCCCCGAGTCCAACAGAGAAATAAAATTTTTAAACAAATATTCCATGTCAATAAAATCGTCAAATAAAGTATTTTCGTCAACCATCAAGCATTCATTTAAGCTTGCTATGTATAATAAACTTGCTGATATAGCGCTATTATACAAACTGAATATAAATTGCTTTTTATTATGCATTATTTCTATATACCTTACAAGATAATTCTTTGGGATTGATTTTTTAATATAATACGAACAGAAATCAAGCACCGCAGTAAAATCACCCAGTTCAATATCGCATTTATTTGATTCATAAAGAATAACCTTATTTCCATATTCGTTATCATTATATACTTCCGCTATAGTGTATCCATCGATTGATACTTCGCAATATGGATGATTATAATCCATTCTACTAGTAACGATTATTTCGAATCGATTGTAAATCATGGCTCGAGAAAACCAATAAACTCACCATTCGTTGAAAAGCGAAGGCCACGATTATCAGGTGCACGAACTTCAAGAACGGGTCCGAACCTTCCAGTTAAGCGTTCCTTAATCGAAGAATTTGGATTGTTGAGGATTTCTCTCACAATTTTCTTGCCCTCGATATTGATTTGTGCAGGACCGCCACTAATTTCAGGAAAGACGCTGCCCTGCCTACCTCCATGCTTCTGGAGCGCGCGCCCTGCTTTCGTCAGCTGCCCGCCGCGATCTGATGGATCCGGTTGGCTGCTCGTTTCTAGCAGCTGTCGGACCTCATTTGAAGACAATCTCCGATTCTCCCACGCCGTCACCCACCCCAGATCCGGCGCCGTCGTAATCAGATCGAGCGGGCGTTGCGGGTTGGCGGGCGTGGCGAGGGTGACGCCCTCCTGCTGCACTGGCGGCGTGACGAAGATCAGCGGGAGCTGGTCGGCGGCAGGCGTGATCACCGTCATGCCGTCATTGCGGTGCTCGGTGAAGCCCTCGTTGCCTTGCCCGAACAGCGTGCCCGCAATGTCGATCGCCTGCCTCGGGCTGATCGGCACGAGGCCGCCCAGGCCGTCCTTCTGATAGCCACCGACCACGACGTAGCCGTCGCTGGTGCGCACCATATCGAAGGCGAATTCGTTGCCGCCGGCATCCGTCGCCGTCATCACCGCGCTTGATTCGCCCGGCTGGTTGCGGATCTCGATGACAGAGCCGTCGACGCCCTCGATGCGCTCGACCGTCATGTCGCCGAAGCTGCCGGAGGGATAAAGCAGTGCCGTCAGGAAGGCGGCCGCGCTGGTCGCGCCGAGCGCGGCTCCGCGCAGGACGTTTGCCCCGTAGCGTGCCCCGATCTCCGCGAGCTGCTGCGGACAGATCGCAGCCGCCTCCGCATGGGCGCGCGAGAAGATCAGATCATGCAGGTTGAACCCGCGACGGCCCGGCGCAATGCAGGCGTTGAGTTGTGCGGCGACTTCCGGATCACTCGCGGCTTCAAGGAGGACTTCCGCAACCAGCGCTGTGATCGCATCCCGGTCTTCGTCGGCGAGCTCATTCTCCTCCTTGATGTCATCGGCGATCTTCTCGGCGTGATCTGCCGCATCCGCCTCGGGATCGAGATTTTCCGCGATCTCCTCCGCGCGGGCGCGGTCCTCCGGCGAGAGCGCTTCGAGCGCCTGTGAGAGGATTTCGGCGGCGGCGGCGATGTTTTGCCGCGTCTGAGCAAACCCGGAGGCGAGTTCGCGTACCGATGAATCACTCGCATAGAACCGCACCCCGGCCCGCTCGTCGCGCAGGGTCTCGCGCGCCGCATCGAGGTCGCGGTTCAGCGCGGCGATGTTCTCGGTCTCACCCGCTTCTTCGCGTGCGCGTTGTGCGTCTTCGTCGCGGATGGTGATGGCGCCCTCGCCGATCGTGGCGCGGGTGATGGCGTCGGTGGCTTCGTGGGCGAGTTCGCCTTCGACGCCGATGCTGGGAGCGTTGCCGCCGAGGCCGAGGCTCACCGTGGCGCGGCGGCTGTCGCTGCGGGCGCGCTCGGTGATATCCGAGAAGCCGAGCGTGCCCGTATCGAGCGACAGATCGCCGTTGAGCGAAGCGATCAGGCCGCCGTCGAGCTGGGTGTGGCCTTCGACGTAAGCCTCAAGGCGCTCATCGGCGATGATGGCGGTCTGCTGGTTGATCAGCGTCGAATCAGCCCGCTCGCGCCCGCCGCCGAGGCTCAGATCGAGGCTCGAACCGGCGCCCGGCATGAGGCCGATCGTCAGGCCGAACCCGGCATTGAGGGAGGAGCCACGCAACCGCGCCGTGTCCGCCCGCGAGGCGACATGCAGGTCACCGCCGATATCGAGCAGGATATCGCGTCCGCGCAGCTGCGCACCGGCGATCAGCGCGTCATTGCCGGTGAGGAGCGCGAGCCGCTCGCCCGCCCGCAGATCCGAATCGACCTGGCTTGCCGCCGTGCCGGACTGGTTGCCCCGGGCGTGATTCGCGCTGAGCGAGAGCCCCAGGCTCTGACCACCGGCTACCGACCAGCCGAGATCAAGCCCGAGCGCGGCGGAGGTGGCGGAATGGCGCAGGCTCTGCGATTGCGTCGCAAGCGCCGATTCGATGGCAAGATCACGGCCCGCATAAAGATCGAGATCGCCCCCGGCGCGGGCCTGCAGCGCCGCCACGGCGAGGTCGCGCCCGGCGGCCAGGGCGAGATCCCCACCCGCATCGATACGCGCGGGCGCCACCCCGTCGAAACGCGATTGCTGTTCGAAACGCGAGGCGGAATACCCGATCGACAGGCTCGCCGAGACGCCGGGATTGGACAGATCCCGCACCGCATCGACGCCCTGGAGCACGCCCGAGACCATGCCGAGCGCCTCGTAACGCGCATCGCCATGGCCGGAGCCAAAGACATCGACCGCATCACCCAGACGCTGCGCCGCGCCCACCACATTGGTGCCCACGCTCGCCGTGATCCCGGCAAAGCTCTGGCTCTCCACCCGCCGATGCCGCTCGACGATCGCGCCGGGCAGAATATCGAGATCGCGCCCCGCAATCAGGGCGATATCGGCGGGAGAGGTGATCTCGGCGGCGATGACGGCGAGATCGCGCCCGGCCTCCAGCAGAACGCCCTCCCCGCCCCCGATGAGCGAACCGACATCGCTGTCGCGCCGGCGCTCATCGAGCAGGCGCTCACGGGCGAGGCCGAGGGAGACGGAAGCGCCGCCGCCCCCGGAGGAGAAGCCGAAGCCGAAGCCGCTGGTACGCTGCTCGAAACGCCGCGCCTGGGCTTCCCCGCCGGGCGTCAGTGCGAGATCGCGGCCCGCGAGGATCTCGGCGACACCGCCGGCCCCGACCACGGAGCCCTGCAGTGCGATATCGCCCGGCGCGGTGACGAGAATGTCCCCGCCCGCGATCAGGCTGGAGGGCGCGTTGTCGCCGCGCAGATTGTCTTCACGGGTGCGGGTGGAGCGGTAGAAATCGAGGCGACCGCCGCCCGTAAACAGGCCGAAGCCGCTGCTGCGGTGCTCGAAGAAGCTGGTCGCGACGTCCCGCCCGGCGGTGATGGCGATGCCGGCATCGGTGCGGGCGCCCTCGCCGACACCGGCGGCGAGACGCAGGCGCTCCCCGGCGGCGAGTTCGCTGGCATGGACGGCGATGTCGCCACCGGTGGCGAGGGTGACATCGCCACCGGCGCCGATCAGCGAGGCGCGGTTGGTGATCTGGCGGCTGCCGGTGGTGGTGCGCGACGAGCGCAGCAAGCCGCGCGAGGAGCGCATATGCACGGTCTCGACGTCATCGACCACGGAGGCGATGGTGATGCCGTCGCGCGCCTGGACGGCGATATCGCCCCGGGCCGTCAGTTCCGAGCCGCGCAGGGTGAAGCCGCCATCGGCGACGATGGTCATGTCGCCGCCGCTGCCCGCCGAGGCGGCGGTGTGGATCACGGAACGGGTGCGGGTGATGTTGCGGCGATTGACGGCGGTGATGATGTCGTTGGCGACGCGCTGGGCCTCGAAGCGGATATCGTCGCCGGCCATCAGGGTGACGGCGTCATCGCCCCAGAAGGTGCCGCCGCGATTGATCAGATCACCCTCGGTGAGGATCGTGAGATCGCCGGCAATGACATTGCCGCCAGCCTGGGCCGCATAGCGGCGCTGGGTGCCATACATCGTGTATCCGGCAACGCGGCGCTCGTTGATGAATTCGTCGGCGACGATGCTCAGCCCGGCGCGCGCGACCAGCGAGCCGGCATTGTAGACGCGGTCGCCCTGGATCATCAGGCTCTCGCGCGCCTCGATCGAGCCGCCCGGACGGTAGGCATAGGCGCGGAGCTGGTCCTGCGGGAGGATGAGCTCGGGGGCGAGCACGCGCACGCCGTCGACCATGCGGGTCGAATACCAGAGCATCGGCACTTCGGCGGCGGCACGCTGGGCGGCGGTCAGCTGGTCGCCGAGGCGGATCTCGGGATTGGCGAGGAGGAAATCGACAGTGCCCTGATAGAGCGCCTCCTGCTGGGCCTCGGCGCTGTCGAATTCCGGGGCGAGCATGGTGCGCCCGGTCTGCTCGACCAGGGCGCGCTGGATCAGCATGCGCTCGGTCAGCGGATCGGCCAGGAAGGTGATGGCGGACCCGTCATTGCCGCGCGCATCACCGACCTGGCGCAGGATCCAGGAGGGTTCACGCTCGGAGACCGGCAGGCCCTCGGCATCGTAGCGCGGACGCCCGGCGAGCGGCGCGGTGATGAGATAGCGCGGCCCGTCCGGGCTGATCGCCGTCGGCACGGGACGGGCGGCGGATCCGGGCAGGGAGATGGCGTAGCGGGCCAGGTCGATCACCGGATCCGGGACCGAGGGCGGCGCGGTGTAGACATTCGCATCCGTCACGCCGACGCTGATGCTCGGCGCGATGACGCTGACCTGATTGCCGATGATGGAGCCGGAATTGCTGGTGGCGCCCGAGGCGTTCAGCGCGAGATTGCCGCCGGCGCGGATCAGCGAGGGGGTGGCGGACCAGGTGCCCTGGTGCACGCGGCCGCGATAGCCGGTCTTGGCGCCCGTGAGCTTCCAGTAATCGTAGTACTGACGCAGCTGGCGTGCATTGTTGCTCAGCGTGCCGGTGGTGATGCTCAGATCGCCGCCGGCCGCCAGCGTCGAGGCGGTGACGGACACCGCGCCGGAATTGATCGCGAGATCGCCGGCCACGTTGAAGATCGCCGGATCGGCGCGTTCGTATTCACGGTAGTAACGGTGCAGCCAGAGCTGGCTGCCCTGAATATATTGCTCGTGGCTGTAGCTGTATGTCGGGCCCCGTGCGCGGTTCAGCAGGAGCGTACCGCCGAGATCGACAGTGGCGCTGCCCAGAACCTCGACAGCGGAGGAATAGACCAGCATGTTGCCGCCGGCGGTGAAATGGGCATCACCGAGCGTGAACAGCCACGCATTCTGCGGATGGGTGGTACCGCTGGCACCAACGCTGATCGAACCGCCCGGCGCCGCGAGCACCAGATCGCCGCCGGCGGCGATGCCGCCATGCACGCTGATGCCCTGGTGGAAATTCAGGCTGAGATCGCCATAGGCCATGATCCGCGCGCCATCGGCCAGATGCAGGGCCTGCCCGGTCATTTCCAGCGCGAGCTGCTCGCCGAAGCTGAAGCGACCCTGGGCGATGCTGTTCGAATTCGTCAGATCGAGGTTGCTGCTCCTTGCCGCGATATTCGTCTGCCTGCGCGCTTCGAGCACCGCATGACTGCCCAGACTGATCGCTCCGCCTATGCGCAGGAGCAGATCCTCGCCGCTCATCCAGGCCTGCGCACCGGAGTTCGCCCCGCTGTTAATCAGCGCACCCGCCTCGATCGCGAGCAGTCGGTCACTGCGGATCAGGCCGTGATTGGCGAGCGTGCCGGTAACCGCGAGATTCACCTGCGGCGCGATGATGCGCCCGGCGCTCGTGCTGGTGAGCGCGCCTGCCGCAATATGGAAGGCACCGTCGCTACGGATCTCGCCGCTATTGGTCAGCGCACCGCCGACCGAGAGGCCGAAATCGGCCGGCGCCAGCGCGCCCTCCTCCGCCACGGCGCGCAGCGCACCGCCCTGATCGAACGCCCCGCCGATCTCGCCGATGAAGAGTTCCGTCGCCGCGATCTCGCCGGCGCTCCCGCCATCGCCGGCGACAGTGAGATCGATATTGGGCGCCAGCATCTCGCCATCGGCTCCGAAAGCGAGGCTGCCCAGATCGAGGGTGATCACGCTCCCGGCCCGCAGGCTGCCTGCGCCGCTCGCATGCCCGCTGGCGGTGAGCCTCATGCCGCCATCCGCGAGGAGCGTTCCGTCAATACCCAGATTGCGGCTCGCCGTCAGGGTGAGGCCGGGGCCATAGAGCACCGCATCGACGGCGTTGACGAGATCGCGCCCACTGATCGTGAGGCCTGCATCGCCGATCAGCAGACCGGCATTGGCGGCATCACCCGAGAGCGTGAAGCCGGCGCTGCCAGCGGCATAGATCACGCCATCGGCGCTGCTCGTCATGCTTCCGGCGGCGACGGTGAGATCGCCATCGACAAAGACGGTGCCGCTGTTGTCGAAGGCCTCACTGAGCGAGAGGCTCAGTCCCGGCGCATCAAGAACACCGTCCGCCGTGTTGATCAGGCTGCGCGCGAGCATGGAGGCGCCGGCACGGCTCTGGATCAGCCCGTGATTGACGATGTCGCCCGGCACGATCAGCGCGTGGGCATCGCGCAGAAAGGCACCGCTCGCGGCATTGATGAAGGAGCCGCCGATCGAGAGGGAGAGATTGTCGTGATCGAGGATGGTGGCGTTGGTGAAATCGCGCCGTGCCGTGACGAGGAAGCGATCGCCCGCCGCATAGCCGGTTCCTTCGCCCAGAGTCACGTCCTCACCGGTGATCGAGAGGCCGCGCAGGGCGGCGAGGGCCGCATCGCGAATGATCAGGTCGTGCTCGGCCACGATGTCGGCGGTCTCGCCGCCGATCTCGATCGCCTCGGCAAGGAGCCGGTCGCCCTCGAGCGCCACGCGCCCGCCTGCGAGCAGCCGCCCGCGTGCCGTCAGCGCCGCTTCGGCGACCAGGCTGATCGCGGAACCGGCGAGGATTTGCGCATCCGCATCGAGATCACCCCGCGCTTCAAGCACGACGGCATCGGCTGCGGCGAGGTTACCGTCGCGGATCGTGATGGTCTGCGCGTCACCGCGCAGCCGGCCCGCGACATCGAAGGTGCCGCCGAGCGCCAGATTGCCTTCGGCGTCGAGGCGCAGATCCGCAGCGCTCGTCGCGGCTTCGGTCTGCAGATCGCCCATTGATGCGATGACGATGGCTTCGCGGGTGCTGGTCAGCCGACCGTCCAGCGCGACACCGAGATCGACATCGCGCGACAGGATCGAAATCGCGCCGGCGGCGATGACACCATCCGGCGTCGAGACAATCGCATCGCCGGCGAGCGCCGGAGCGCCGGCAATATCATCGGCCAGATCGCGGCCGGGATCGTAATGCATCGCCCCCGCGCGCAGCCGGATGCGATCTTGTGCAACGACAGGCGCCTCGATGGCGATCTGGCGTCCGATCAGATCAATCTGATCGATGGCGCGCTGGCCCGGGACGGCTGACACGCCCCTGCCTGCGATATCGATCGCGCCGTGGCGCACGTCGAAGGCGACAGTGCCGGCGCGGTAGTCCGGAATCGGCACACCCGTCGACAGCGTGACGCGGCCGGCATTGATGAAGCTGCAGCCGACGCAGCCGATCCCGTTGGGATTGGCCACGATCACATCCGCGCGCCGACCGAATACCTCCGTCGGTCCCGCGAGCGTACTCGCGCCGGTGCCGGTCACCTCGTTGAGGATGGTTCGGGCCGGCTGGCGACCGACGAGATTGGGATTCGCGGGGATTGCGCCGCCGAGGATCGAGTCCCCGCTCAATCCGGAATTGTTGAGAATCAGGCCATTCGTATCGACATTGTAGCTCTCGAAGCGGTTATGCGAGAGACCACCGAAGGATGGGGCCGTGATATCGACGACGGGAACGCCGTTCGGCGCGCTGCTCACGGCCGGGCGGAACGCGATCGGTGCCGTCGGATCGGAGATCACCTGCGCCTGGGCCAGATTCAGGGTGATCGGCTGCAGGCCGAGCCAGATAGCCGCGACAATCGCCGCTCCTCGCCCGAGCCGTGATGCCGCCAAGCGCGTGACGCCGGGCCGCAACGCGTGCGCATTATCCTGAGATGCTTTATACTTGCTTGTCATTATCAAAGATTGCTTTTGAAGATGCACCCAAGGCAGATTTCGGGCTAGAGACGGATTTCGGGTCAGAGACGGATTTCGATGATGTGACGATGCTCGCTCACGCGTCAGCAACTCTGTGATGCATCACAAACAGCACGGCAATCAATAGGAGATTGTCGTGATTCCGACGTCACTCCTGATGTTTTTCGACCGACAAGGCATCAATTTTCATTCAATCCTCGACACCTCGTCGGATAGGTCCCCAGCGTCCTCGCTCACATCGTTTTCGGGCGCCCAATCCCGCGCCGCGCGCTGTGCCGTGCGCAGTTGCTCCGAGGAGAGTTGATCCGTGACCCGGGCGAGCGCCGCACCGGCATCGGGATGGCGGCGTGCTGCGGCGAGGTTGTAGTGCTTGTGCGCCGTGACGAGATCGATCTCTCCCAGTGCCCCGGCCTCGTACAGAGCCCCCAATTCGAAGAGCGCGACGGGATTGCCCAGGGCAGCCGCCTGCTCGAAATGCGCCGTCGCGGCATCCAGCGAGGCGTCCGGGATCGCACCATCGAGATGGGCGTAGGCGAGTGCGTTCATGGCGCCGATATGCCCGGCTTGCGCCGCTGCGCGGTAATGCTCGAAGGCGCGACCCGCAGCCTCTTGCGGATCTTCGTCATCCGCGAGGCCGAGGCCTTCGGCGAGCATGCCGGCGCAATTGAACAGCGCATCGCGATCACCGGCCTCGGCCGCCTCGCAGATCATTGCGCGCGCCATCTCGAAATCCTGCAACACCCCCTCCCCGCGAAAATGCATCAGCCCGACACGATTGAGCGCTCGGGCGCTGCCGGCATCGGCTGCGGCGAGGAAGAGAACTCGCGCGGCTTCGGGATCCGGCGACACACCGAGCCCGAGTTCCGCCATGCGCGCCAGATAGAACCCGGCATCGGCTTCGCCGCTCTCGAAACCCGCATTGAAATGGCTCAAGGCATCTTCGAAGCGCTCTTCTTCCAACGCCGCGAGCCCCTCATCGAGGACGCTTGCATGGACCGCCTCCGCTGCGCTGAGCGCAAGCGCGAAGGCGGCGGGAAGGATCAGGGCACCGCCCGTTACGCGGGATGAAAAGACATCGCATAGACCAGTGAGAGCTTCGAGGTAACGCATTGCATTTCCTTTAGAATATCTTGAATGTGAAGTTCAGTCCGAAATCCGGGCTGCCGCCGGCGGGACGGCGAATCACCGCCTCGGGCCGGCGCGTTTCGTCGAGGAGCGGATAGGCGACACTGGCATCCAGGCGCGAGCGCCCGAGCGCGAAACGGATGCCGATCCCGGCGCCGATCCGCGACACGGTGCGCTGCTCGGCGATGTTCTCGCCGTGCCCCAGATCGAGAAAGGCGTAGGGGCGCGTGGCATCAATCACGTCAGACGCGAAAGCCCAGTCTTGCGCACGCTCACCGAGAACGCGTTTCGACGGCAGGGCCAGGGTGAATTCATTGCGCATGAACCCTCCGCGATCGGCACGCGTGGTGCGTGCGCCGAAACCGCGAATGCTCGCCGCCGATCCAAGGACGAGCTGGTCGTCGGCATAAAGCGGCGTAGTGGTAAACTGCCCTGATACCGTGGTCTGCCAGATACCGAGATCTTCAAAACCGCGCACATATTGCGCGAAACCATCGAACTTCCAGAATTGCGCGCGCGGCGTATCCGGCATCAGGATCGCCGGATCGCGGGTCGCATTGAAGAAGGTGAGCCCCCGACTGATACCGAAGCCCGTGGTGAATTGCTGGCGCTCGCCCGGCGTCGCGCTGCGGGTCAGTCCGAGGCGGGCGACGGTGAATTGCTGCGGCGTCAGCCGCGCTTCATTGACGAAACGGTCACCCCGACGAATGTCGAGACGCGTGTCGAAGCTCAGGCTGCGCTGCGCGTCACGCAGGACTTCGCGGTCGTATCGCAGGGACAGGATGCTGTTTTGCGTGAACAGCCCGGCAAAGGGCGTGATCTGCTGGTACGATTCGGAGTAGCTGCCGTCGATGCTGAAGCGCGAGAGCCGCCACGGCACCACGATTCCCGCCGACATTTCATTGGAATTCTCGCCCCCCGCCAGCGTGAACCGCCAGGCATCGTTGATACCGACGAGATTGTCCTTGGCCAGATCGAAGCGCAGTCGCTGGCTGATCGTGCGTCCCGACCCGGCCAGCGCCGCGGCGTTGCGCTCATAGCCAAGATCGAGGCGAAAAGCGTCTTCCGGCGTGTTGTCGACGACGATGACGGAAGTCGCTGGCTCATCGCCGGGCTCGAGACGCGCCCGGGCGCGCCCGGAGGCGACGGCGTTGATGCGCTCGATACCCTGCTGGACATCCTCGATATCGAGAACGTCGCCCGGCGCAGCCGAAAAGCTCGCACGGGTCTTTGCCCCGGGCCGGCGCGCGCCGTCGATTGCCTGGAAGCGGTCGAGCGGATCGTCGATGATGGCGAACAGGGCCGAGATGTTGCCGAGGAAATCCCAGGGCCCCTGCGAAGCCGCGATCGCCTCGCGCGCATGGTCGAAGCGTGCGCCAAGCCCACGCCCGGCAATGCCGTGATCCTCGCGATAGTCGATCGCGGCGATGCGACCGGGTATCACGTCGATACGCAGGCTGCCGCTGGCGCGAATATCCTGCTCCGGCAGATAGCCCTGCGTGGTGATCAACCCGGCTTCCGCATGCGCTTCGTTGATCGCCCCGACCACGCCCTGTGCGACCTTCATACCCACACAGTCGGCCGCGTGAGGCGCAACCGCATTGCGGATCGTCTCACGCGGGATCAGGAATTCGCCGGCGATCACGATCGTCGCGACCGGAAAGCACTGCCCCGCATCGGGGCTGTCGCGTGATTGCGCGGTGATCACGATCGGCGCATCAACAGCCGCCTTTGCCGCGACCTCCGCAAGCGCAGCTTTCGGCATCGCGAGCAGCGCCAGGCAGGCGGCGAGACGCAAGGCGGAACGCGGACGGCGCAACGCATCTCTCTGGCGCGCATTCTTCATGGCAACCAATCCGCAAACAGGCCGATGCGCTGCGCCGCCACGCCACCTCTCGGCACGCGGTTTTCGGGACGAATGATCCCGGCTGTGGCCGTGACGCCGACGGAACCATCGATTTCTCCGGCAATGACGCGTACGGGCAGCGTGCTTCGAAGCAGCACTTCGCCACCCGAGCTCACGATCGTCCCACCTTTCGGATCCTGCGCGAAGACCGCACGCGGTCCGGCGAACAGGTTGTGCAGGCCGATGGGCAGGTTCATCATCGAGGGCAGGAAGCGCGCCTCGGTGGAAATGAACGGCGCATCGAGCTCCATATTGCCGAGGGCGAGGAGCGAGCCGGAATCATTGCGGATCGACTCGCTGGCGGTGATTTCGAGCCCGGATGCCGCGCTTATCGCGCCACCCAGAACGTCCGCTGTGGAAAAGCCGCGCGACCAGCAGACGATGCGGCAGCGTTTGACCAGCGAAAACGCCCCCGATGGTGCAGCCAGATTGTGCACCCGCGCGGCATTGATGATCGCAGGGCCGTCTAGCGCGAAGATATTGCCGCTGTTGAAGATATCCGGGGCGCTGATGCGAATGCTCTCGCCGGCGATACTCGCGATTTCGCCAGGGATGGCGGCGCGCCCGAAATCCCGGCTCGTCCGGACGGTTCGCGGTCGCCCGAAGAAAAAGGAGAACAGCCCCCGCGGACGGTGCAGGATTTCGACGCGCGGGCGGCCCGGTGCAATGACGCGGGTGACGTTGTCGATCCGGCTTGAGGCCTCCAGATCAATGGTCGCATTGGCCAGAAGCCGGGCATTGTCGTTGTGAATCCGATCAGCCCGCGCATGGAGGTCACCATCAGAGGCGAAGACAATGGTGAGACGGTCGGCGCTCTCGCCGATAAGATTGATCGCATCGGATGCCAGCAGCGTGACGCCACCCCGCGAATCCGGATCGGCCCCGGACCGGCTCACCCCGGTTACCCGGCCCGTGATCGCGATATCCCCCAGATCCGCCCGCAGGGTGACGGCACCTGACAGCGATTCGACCCGCGCCTCGCGCTCCGGGGCATTGAGGATGGCGATGTCGCGCGCGCGGATGGCGAGATCGCGCTCGGCGCGTGCGGTGCCCCCATCGAGCCGCACCTGCCCCTGGCTGTCGATGGCGAATTCGCCGATCGAGGCAAACCCGGTCCCGGCGAAAGATACACCGGCACCTGCGGCCGAGACGGCAACCGACACCCGGCTCGCCGTCAGCGAACCGCGCGGGGTGACGTCGACCAGCACGGTGCTGTCTGCGCCTGGCAAATCCGTGCGGGTGGCAAAGGCTGACGTCGTCGTGCCGGGAATGACGTTCGAATCATGGGTCAGCTCGGCATTGCCGGCAACGAGCGCGATATCGGCGAAGGGGCTGGTATTCTCGTTGAGCACCGGCCCGTCGATGCGCAACCGTCCGGCCGCAAGCTGCAGGCTCGTCATCGCCCCTGAAAGCCCTTCGGGCCCGATCAGGATGCCGGAATCCGGGTCAGTGCGCGTCACCACGTTCGTCTGCCCGCCCGAGACTTCGAGGCGCGCCGTGCCGGCATTCAGGGTCACACCGCCGGTATTGATGAAACGGCCGCCATCGACGGTGATTCCGTTCGGATTGGCCAGGATGAAATGCGCGCGCGTGCCGAGCACTTGCAGCGGCCCGCTGATCACGGAGCGGTTGGCCGAGGTCACCTCGGAGAGGATGGTCCGCGCACCGACGAGGCGGTTGTCGAGATCGACGCCGGCGGTCCCCACCGAGAAATCCGTGAAGCTGTTGCGGCTGATATCGCCCGCCCCGGCAGGGGCGATCCCGACCGTGGTGCGCCCGCTGCCATCGACGGTCACGGTCGTGGCGGTACCGCCATCGGGCACGACCTGCGCAGATGCAGGCAATGCCGCAGATGCAGCGATCATCAGAAGGCCGAAGCCGAGGGCGCGCCGGAAATCGCCGTTCATGGGCCGCGCTCCCGCAGGGCCTCGAAGGCGGCGGTGAATCCGATCAGGGAGATGTCCAGATCCACGGGTTCGTCGCGCGCGGTCCAGACCCGGAACCGCGCCCTCAGCCCGGCGCGAAATGCTTGAAGAATTTCGCCTTCGAGGGGAAAGCCGGCATGGCAACCGGATGGATCGCAGGTCTCGTAGAGGATACCGACTGGCGCGCGCTCATCGATGCGCAGCTCGATCCCCGGTGCGAGATAGCCGCGCAACGGTACCGAAACGATCGCCACATGGCTGCCGGGCGCATCACCCGGCAATCCGGTCAGGAGGAAAACTGTCTGGCCGCTCTCTGCAACGGCAAGGCGCTGGCTGATGCGGCAATCCCGAGAGCCCCCCTTTGCCTGCGCGGCTTCATCGGCATCAGCGCCGGCATCCTGCGCCTCGGCCGACCGGCACACCAGCTCCCAATCATCAAAGCGCTGCGTCTCGACCGCAGCCTGCGCCGGGTCAGGCGTAAAGGCGAGGGCGAATGCGAAGCAAAACAGGGGCAACGCCAAAGCGACGCGGGTCGCCGTACACCGTGCAAGCGTGCGCGCGGCGCCGCCATCAGTCGGCGTGCGCGCGATACCGAGCCCGTGTTCAACCCTGCGGAGAAAAAGCGCATATGCCTTCATCTGAAAAATCGACCCATACAAGCAGCACAATCAGAGCTCGCATTCTCAGGGTCGGATAGACGACGGAGGCGGATTTCTCAACCCCCTGTCAATTAAAATTAAACAAAAATGATTTATAGTTGCATGGTCAACCGCCGACGTTCCGCGAAATGTCGCTCTGCGCCGTTCTCAGCGCATCATCCGTTGTGGTCGAACAACAACGACACGCGCATGCCAGCGGTGCAGGCCGGAGAACGTGCGCAGCCCGGCCCCGCCTTTGCGATCACGGCATCGGGATTTCGCCCACCGCCTTGGGGACGTGATAGCCCTTTTGTACCGCCGGGCGGTTCGCAATCTCGGTGTACCAGCGCTTCACGTTCGGAAATTGCGCGAGATCGATCTGCTGCCACTCATAGCGCGAGATCCACGGCCAGGTGGCCATATCCGCAATCGAATAATCACCGGCGAGATAGGCGCTGCCGGCAAGGCGCTCGTCGAGCACGCCGTAAAGCCGCGCCGCTTCCTTCGCATAGCGCTCCTCGGCATAGGGGGCCTTGCCGGGATTGAATTTGAGGAAATGGTGCACCTGGCCGAGCATCGGCCCGACACCGCCCATCTGCCACATCAGCCATTCGATCACGCGGTAGCGCGCCTCGCCCTCGCGCGGCAGGAATTGGCCTGCCTTGTCCGCGAGATAGATCATGATCGCCCCCGATTCCATCAGCGCCATACCGTTATCATGATCGACAATGGCCGGGATCTTGTTGTTGGGGCTGATCTTCAGAAATTCCGGCGCGAACTGGTCGTCATTGCCGATATTGATGGCGTGTGCCGTATAAGGCATGCCCAGCTCTTCGAGCAGGATCGAGACTTTACGCCCGTTCGGCGTCGTCCATGTGTAGAGATCGATCATGCGTGGCTTCCTTCCCTGATCTTGTTGCCTGCGCATTCATAACACGATGCGCGCGACGACAGAGGCAGGCCGGCGCAAGGTCCGTTTTGCCGGAATGCCGATGCGGCAATCAGAATCAGGCGATCCGGCTCAATCCACGCTTCTCGAAGACGGCATTGATTCCCTCGACCAGCAATTCCTGTACGGTCGTCTCCTCATCGAAGCCGATGCGCTTGAGTTGCCTGAGCGCTTCCGGCTCAAGATAGACGGTGGCGACGCGCTTGCCCTCACGGGTCTTCGCCACGGGATATTTGCGCTTCGGTTCCGGCTCTGCTGCGGGAGCCGGGGAAGCAGGCGAGGCGGTCGCCGACGTAGCAGAGACCTCTCCGGTGACTGCTGCGGTATCATCGTCTTCGACGAGTTTCGGCCCGCGGGCCCCGAACAGACTGGCGCGCTTGCTCATGGTTCAGTCTCCCTTTCGATCCGGTCGCCGCGCGTTACGCGCTTTTGCGCATTTTCGAGCCCGGAAGGCGCGAATCCAGCTCGATTTCCTTGCAGGCCCATGCGTAGATGTCGCGCAGCTCGCCTGCAGCCTTGCCGAAGGGCTCGAACTCCATCGCGGTGCGCCCGTCGATCACGCTGTGCGAGAAAGCGACGCGCTGATGCAGCACGAACGGCGCGACCCGACGACCATCCGCCTCAAGGCCAAGCCGCGATTCCTCGACCAGCGGCGAGCGCACCGGCGCGGAGGAGAGCAGCACCCAGGCCGGACGGCGTGCGAGATCCGCGAGATCGCAGGTCGCAGCGATCGCATCGAGATCAAAGGCGGCGGGCCGGCACGGGATCAGGATCAGGTCCGCAGCCCGCGCCGCCATCAGCGATGCCCTGTCGGCATTCGGCGCGGTGTCGATGACGAGCAGATCGGCGCCGTTGTTCTTCGCCGCCTCCGTGAGGAACGGCAACCGCTCGGCATGATCACCGACGACCTCGGGCTCGTCCCGGCGCTTGTCGGCCCATTTGCGCGCCGTCGCCTGCGGGTCGAGATCGATCACCGCTGACCGATGGCCGGCGAGATGCGCGCAGACCGCGAGATGAACAGCGAGCGTCGTCTTGCCGGCGCCGCCTTTCTGGGAAATGATCGCTATTGTCTTCATGTCTTCACGCTGGCTGGAGGACCTGCCCACATGCCCCCGCGCAGACAGCTTAGCGAATCGCGTTGCCTGAAAGCGCGGCAGCCGTGGGATGCTCATAGTGTTTCCGGTTCGTTGATTCGGAGCAAGTGCGTTCACATCATGAATGTGCCCCTGGCAGAATTCCATGTGGATGAGGGTGGTGCCTGTCGGCCCGACATTGCTGAAACAAATTACGAACAAAATATCAGAGTGATGTCGTAGAGATAACTTCCAAGGCATCACGCAAGTGCAGAAACAGAGAATCGTTTCAAATTGTTGCCAGAGAATGCAAAAATTGAATAAATATTTATCCAACAACAGATTCGCCCGCAAATTAAACTATTTATAAAAATGATATAAATTGTCTCAATTCATCAAGTCTCCACCAAAAATTGAATGAGACAATTCAGCAATTTTTAATTTCGTGAACAAAAATCAAACGTCGTCGATTCGAATTGTCGGATTTTGACGCAAGCGGCGCTGATCGTCGCTCATCCTAGGCGGCGCATCATGGGCAACGCCTCGAAAACGGCAGGAAGGCTCATCCCGGAGCGCGCCTCCCCCCGAAGGCGCCGCCTTCCCGGAGCGTGAGCGTCACGAGCGCCAGCCAGATCACCCCGAAACAGAGATACGTCGCTGGCGTCGCGACCTGCCCGTAATAAACATACGATACCACCAGCTGCGTCGTCGGGAGGACGAACTGCAATGCGCCCATATTGAAGGCGCCGAGCCTGCGCGCAGCAAATGCGAACATGACGAGCGGTGCGAGCGAGACGATTCCGGCCGTCACCAGCCAGGGATAGGCGAGCAACTGCGAGGCAGCCGGGGCGTGCGCGCCGAAATCAATCCAGATCGAGGCCAGAGCCAGCAGCATCGCGAGAACGGCGGTCTCGACGAAGAGGCCCTCGATCGGCGACAGGGGCGTGCGCTTCTTCAAGAGCGTATATCCGCCCCAGCTGGCCCCGATGGTCCAGTAGACCCAGTGCTCCAGCCTGCCCGCCGTCATCACCAGGGTGACGAGAGCGAGCAGGATGATCGCGATGCAGGCGATCCGTGGGCCGGTTCGCGGCTCGGCGAGAAAGAACAGCCCCGTCAGCATCACGAAGACCGGCGCGAGAAGATAGCCGAGGCCGCTCTCGATCACCGCCCCCTGCAGCGATGCCTGGATGAAGGTACCCCAGTTGATCGCCACAAGGATGGCCGCCGCCACGTGGAGCCCCACGACGCGCCCCGACAACCGCCGCAGCGAATCGTTCCCACGCATGACGAACCAGCCGACGAGCAGACCGAGCAGGATCAGTGAGAACGCGATCCGCCAGATCACGAGAACGACGGGCGATAGCCCGACAAACAGATGCCAGTAGATCGACGAGGCGCCGAGAATGAAATTGGCCAGAAAGGCCATCGCAAACGGGAGAAAGATACGCGCGGTCATGTCAGATCCGCCAGTTCGGAGCGCAGGACACGCGAATATCGGCTGTCACGCTGTAACGTCGCGCCAGTATCACTGCGCATCGAGGATACGGCGCTGAAAAGTCACCAATGTCGCGGGTAAAAGGTGATGAGAAGAGTGGCTCCCCGAGCAGGACTCGAACCTGCGACCGAGCGGTTAACAGCCGCTTGCTCTACCAACTGAGCTATCGGGGATCGCTGGGGAGCGTATAGCTGGACGTGTTTTGTGATGCAAGCCCGTTTTTTCAAGCCCTCCCGATTTTTTCAATGTCGTGACGAAAACCCTTTGCGGCACATGCTTTGCCTCGACAGCGTCGCGCGGACGGGGCATCTTCGCTGCGGTTCCAACGGATTCGGCATGCGTTTCATCCATACGGCAGATTGGCAGATCGGGAAGGTGTTTCGCCGTTTCGGCGAGCGCGAGGCGCTGTTTCGGCAGGCGCGGCTCGATGCGATCGACGCGCTCGGCGCGCTTGCGATGCGCGAGGGGGCCGCGCATGTGCTCGTCGCAGGCGACGTCTACGACATGGAGACCCCCCTCCCCGCCACGCGCCGTGCGCCGCTGGAGCGCATGCGCCGCTTCCCGCATGTGACCTGGCATCTGCTCCCCGGCAATCACGATCCGCACCGGCCCAACGGGCTGTGGGACCAGATCGCAGCCGATGATCCGCCAGTGAATATCCGTCTTCATCTGAGCCCCGAGCCGACCGCCATCGCCGATGGCGTCTGGCTCCTGCCCGCCCCGCTCACCCGCAAGAGCGCGGTCGACGATCTCACCACCTGGATGGACCGGGCGCCGACACCGCCCGGCGCCGTCCGCATCGGTCTCGCCCATGGCTCGGTGCAGGGTTTCGACAGTGCCGGCGAGGCCGCGAATCTGATCGACCCGCAGCGCCCCGAGCGCGCCGGGCTCGCCTATCTCGCCCTCGGGGACTGGCATCGCACGCTGAAGATCACGCCACGCGTGCATTATGCCGGCACGCCGGAGCCCGACCGGTTCGACAGCCAGATCGCGGGCAAGGCGCTCGTCGTCACCCTGCGCGGTGGCGCTGAGCCGGAGGTGCGCGAGGAGATCACCGGGCGCTATTGCTGGCAGCGCCTGCGGGCGGACCTGCAGGCGGATGAGGCGGTGGCCGATGAAGCCGCGCGCTGGCGCGCCATCGAAGCTTTGCCGCAGGCGGTGTTGCGTCTCGATCTCACCGGCACGCTGTCGCTTGCCACGCGGCAGGAACTGGAGACGACACTTGAGCGGCTCGAGGCGGCCTGTGCGCATCTCGAATACGATCTGGCCGGCCTGCATCTTCGCCCGAGCCGCGCCGATATCGAGGCGATCGATTTCGACGGGGCCTTGCGGCAGGTGGCCGAGGAACTCGGGCGGCGGATCGACGATGCGAGCGCCGACCCGCAGGCGCGGGCGGTGGCCGAGGCGGCGCTGACGCGGCTCTACACCCTCGTGACGACGGGGGAACGGGCGTGATCATCACCGGAATCAGCGTCAACGGCGTCGGGCGCTTCACCCGCGAGACCCGGCTGACGGGCTTCTCGCCCGGTCTCAATATCCTCAGCGCGCCGAATGAGGCGGGGAAATCGACGCTGTTTCGGGCTTTGCGCGTGGCGTTGTTTCACCGGCACAATAGCAAACGGGAACCGATAAAAAAAATTGCAACAGAACATGCAGCCTTGCCGGTGGAGATCACGGTCGATTTCCGCATTGATGAGCATGATTACTGCCTCACAAAGAAATTCATGCGTAGCGACAAGGCAGAACTCAGCCGCGACGGCGCGGTCATCGCGCGCGGGGCTGAGGCCGACGAGGCGGTCTGGAGGCTGCTCGGGATCACGCCGGGGAGCGGTCGTGGCGAGCCGGATATCGGTGCGCTCGGCCTGATCTGGGTCGAGCAGGGGGACTCCTTCGAAGCCCATCAGGCCTCGGCAACCGCGCGCAACACGCTGGCCGATCTGGTGACGGCGGAAGTCGGCGCGCTGGTCGGCGGTGACCGGGCGCGGCATGTCTTGGAGCGGGTCGAAGCCGATCTCGATGCACGCATGACATCGCGCGGCCCCAGGGCTGGCGGGCCTTTGAAGCACGCGATCGATGCGGCGCAGGCGGCGCGGGCGCGCGAGCAGGATCTCGCCGCCAGACATCAGGCGCTCGAAGAGGAATTCGCTGCGCTCGCGCGCCTGCGCGCAGACCTCGCCCGCGCCCGCGATCCAACCCGCGAAGCCGATCTGCGCGCAAGGCGCGAGGCCGCGATCCGTGATCTCGAAACCGCGCGCGCGGCGCGGGCGAAGCTGGAAACAGCGCAATCGCAACTCGCTGCCCTCACCAGCCAGCGCGAGATCGCCGCCTCCCGCCTCGCTGATGCCAAGGGCTACCAGGACCGTCTCGCGGAAGCCGAGACCCGGCTGGCGACGCTCGAAGACGATCTCGCCGCGCAGGTGCAGGCGGAAGAGCAGGCGCAGACCGATTGCACAAAGGCGGCAGAGGCCGTTCAAGCCCGGATCGATGATCGGGACGCTGCGCAACGGGCCCTCGCCGCAGCAGAGACGGCGCAGAGCCTGGCGGAAGCCGCGCAGGCCCGGGCCGAGGCGCGGGGCGTGATCGCGAACCTGCGTGAGAGCCTCGCCGAGATCGATCGTCTGCGCACGGAACTGCATGACAAACGCGCGGCGCGCAAGGCCATCACGGTCACCCGCGAGCGGCTCGACACCGCGCGGGCAGCGCATGACATGGTCGTGCAGATCAGCGCGCGGCTTGAAGCGCAGGCCCCGCGCCTCGCCGTCTCGCTCACGCCCGAGGGCGCCGGGCGCATGAGCATCGACGGCACCCCCCTCCCCGATGGCCACGAGCGGCCGCTCACCGGTGAGACCGCCATCGCGGTCGAAGGCATCGGTTCCCTGCGCATCATCCCCGCCGGCGGCGCGCACGACCGGAACGCGCTGGAGGACGCGCGCGCGGAATATACCAAGGCGATAGGCGCAATGAACGTGGCCGATCTCGGCCAGGCCGAGGCGCAACTTGACGATGCCCGTGCGCTCATCCGCGAGATCAAGGCGCTGGAGGAGCGCCTCGCCATGCTCGCCCGGCAGGCCGGCGGTGATGACGCAGATGTCGATGCTGCCCGCGCCGGGCTGATCGAGCGGATCAACGAGGCGCAAGCGCTGATTGCGCAGGAAGATGAAGACGGTCCCGCGCCGGCGGAAGATCCGGCGGCATTACGTGCGGCGACGCGCGCGTGCCGCGAGGCGATGGACGAAGCGCGCACGGCGCTCGAAACTGCGCAACGTGCGGAGCAGGCGAAGCGCGAGCGGCTGATCGAGGCACGCACGCGCAAATCCGGCACCGCACGCCAGCGCGACGACGCGGTGGCGGCCCGCGATGCGCTCGCTCTCAAGGCCGCCGAGCAGGCCGCGCCGGAGCGTATTGAACAACTCCAATCGGCGCTCGCGGAGGCGCAGGCGGCGCAGGCCCGCCAGCAGGCGGAGGTCGAAGCGCTCGCAGCCGCGACGCCGGATGAGGATCAATTGCTGATCGCGCAGGAGCGGGTGCAGCGTACCGAGGAGGCGCGCGACAATCACCGCGCCCATCTCGCCGGCCTGGAGCGTGACGCGGCGCGCCACGAGGAAGCCATCCGCCGGCTCGGGGCGGACGGGCTTGAGGAAGAGCTTGCCAGTGCACGCGAGGAAACCGCTCTTGCCGCGCGCGCGGAGGCCCGCGAGCAGCAGAATACACAGGCGCTGCAGCTCCTGCAGGAAACCATCACCGGGACGCTCGAGGCCGGGCGCGAGCGTTTTCTCGCGCCGGTGAAGCAGCATCTCACGCCCTATCTCGCCACGCTCTTTCCCGGCGCCGAGATCGATCTGAACGACGATTTCGCCCCGACCGGCCTCGCGCGCGCGGGGACGCCGGAGGGATACGATCAGCTGTCGCACGGCACCCGTGAGCAGATCGCCGTGCTGGTCCGCCTGGCGCTCGGCACCATGCTCGCCGAGAAGGGCCGACCCGCTCCGATCATCCTCGATGACGCCCTCGTCTTCTCCGATGACGGACGCATCGAGGCCATGTTCGACGCCCTCACGCGCGCCGCCCGGCACCAGCAGGTCATCATCCTCACCTGCCGCGACCGCGCCTTCACCGCACTGGGTGGCGCAATGTTGCGGATAGAGGGAATGAACCCCAACGATTGACTTGCAGATGTCACATCATGGTTCAGGAGAGAGCCCCATGCTCATCGAGGCCCATCGTTCGATCCTGCTGATCGTCGATTTCCAGGAGCGCCTGATGCCGGCGATTCATGCGGGTGCCGCTGTTGCCGAACGGGCCGGGATCCTGATCCGCTCCGCCGACGCCCTCGCAATCCCGGTCGCGGTGACCGAGCAATATCCGCGCGGGCTGGGGCCAACCATCGCGCCGATCCGCGAACTCCTGCCCGCGACTGCGTTCATCCACGAGAAGATCACCTTCTCTGCGCAGCGCGACCCTGCCTTCGCCGCGCATTTCGCGGCCCTGCGGGAAGTCGGGCGCGACCAGATCGTCGTCGCCGGCGCCGAAGCGCATGTCTGCGTGCTGCAGACGGCGCTCGATCTGCAGGCGGCAGGCTATCAGATTTTTCTTGTGGCCGACGCGGTCGGCAGCCGTGTGCCGGAAAGCCGCGAATGCGCCATTGATCGTGCGCGACAGGCGGGATGCGTCGTCGTCAACAGCGAGATGGTGGTGTTCGAATGGATGGAGCGCGCAGGCACCGAGACTTTCCGCGCGCTCTCGCAACTGATCAGGTGAGGCCACCGGCGAGACCGGCAGCCAGTGCCCTCATTCCAGACCGCCGATATGCTTCTGGGCGTAGAGCTGCACGCCAACCTGCTTGATCAGTTCCTTCTGCGTTTCGAGGAAGTCGATATGGCCTTCCTCATCTGCCGCGAGTTCCTCGAACAGGTTCTTCGAGACCCGATCCGAGACGCTGTCGCAGTAATTGGCCGCTTCCAGATAGAACGCGCGCGCCTCGACTTCGGCTGCGAGGTCGCAATCAAGAATTTCCTCGATCGACTGGCCAATGCGCAGCGGGTCGAGCTCTTGCAGATTGGGGAAGCCTTCAAGGAACAGGATCCGCTCGACGAACTTGTCCGCGTGGTGCATTTCCTCGATCGATTCCTTGCGCCAGAACTGCGCGAGGTCCTTGTAGCCCCAGTCATCGAGGATGCGATAATGCAGCCAGTACTGGCTGACCGCCGTCAGTTCGCTGCGCAGCCCGCGGTTGAGATACTCGATGACCTTCTTGTCGCCCTTCATTAAAGCACTCCAAATTTAGAATCGTTCTAAAAATTCTAGTACGCTGCGCTGGGGCGTTCGTCAATAGCCTCGCTCGCGCCACGGAATGCCGGGTCACGACACATGTCAGCCGGCATGCTCCATGGCTTCGTCATGATGCGTTTCGCAGGCGGCGGGACAGCCTGCGCACGGGTCGATTCCGGGCAGGGTCGCATCCATGATCTTGCGAATCGTCCGGGCGCAACGCCCGCACTGGGCAGAGCACCCGAGACAGCGATAAACCTGGGCAGGGGTGCGCGGGCAATCCGCGCCCGGGTTGAGACAGCCGCGCACATCGCGGTCCGAGAGGACGTTGCAGGAACAGACAATCATCGCGCACTCCAGTTTAGAAGCTCTCTAAACTATTGATATCACTGTCTTTTTCATACCCACTCCAATAAGGCGGCGCAAGCGAAAACAGCTTGCGTCCGGTTGCTGAAGACAGGATGTCGCACCAGGCCGGCGGGATGCGTCGGAACCGGATATCTGCTACGCATCTTCGCGGACGGGATGATCGGAAGGAGTGTCGCGATGGCCGGAATCGAAATCAGGAAGCTGCACCGCGATGACCGCGAAGCATGGGAGCCGCTTTGGCAGGGCTATCTCACCTTCTACAAGACATCGGTCTCGGATCAGGTGACGCAGACGACATGGGATCGCCTGCATGATCCCAACGAACCCATGTACGCCCTCGGCGCCTTTCTGGGCGAGGAACTGGTCGGCATCGTGCACTACATCTTCCATCGTTCGACCTGGACGATCGGCGACTACTGCTATCTGCAGGATCTCTTCACCGTGCCGCAGGCGCGCGGCAAGGGAGCCGGGCGCAGGCTGATCGAGGCAGTCTATGCACGTGCGCGGGAAGCCGGCGCGGCGCGTGTCTACTGGCTCACGCAGGAAAAGAACTACGAGGCGCGGATTCTCTACGACCAGGTCGCGGACCTGCCGGGCTTCATTCAATATCGCAAGATCTTCTGAGCACCACGCACCCCGATGAATGACCTGTCATCACGTCCCTTCGCCACCGCCTCCCCCGGGCGACCCTTTCCCGGTACAAGCCGCACCGCTTCCGGGCGCAGTTGGGCTTACCGGCTGGATGAGCGTGGCGAGATGCTTGCGAGCGCGTTGGCGCAGGCGCATGGGCTGCCCGATCTCGTGGCGCGGGTGCTGGCGGGACGCGGGGTCACCTTGGACGCGGTCGAGGGCTTCATGACGCCACGTCTGCGCGATCTGCTGCCCGACCCGGACACCCTGCGCGACATGCAGCCCGCCGTGGATCGGCTCGTCCAGGCCGTGCACAGCCGCGAACCCGTGGCGATCTTTGGTGATTATGACGTCGACGGGGCCTGTTCCAGCGCCTTGCTGGCGAGCTTCCTGGAAGCCTGCGGCGTGGCCGTGCGCATCCATATTCCCGACCGTATCACCGAAGGCTACGGCCCCAATGCCCAGGCGATCCGGGCACTGGCCGAGGACGGCGCGCGGTTGCTGGTCAGCGTCGATTGCGGCACGGCGAGCCACGAGCCGTTCGCCGAGGCGCGCCGGCTCGGCCTCGACGTGGTGGTGCTCGACCACCATCAGGCCCCGGAGGCGCTGCCCGAGGTCATGGCTCTGGTCAATCCCAACCGCCAGGACGATCTCTCCGGCCTCGGTCATCTCTGCGCGGCGGGCGTCGTCTTCATCACTCTTGTCGGCCTTAATCGCGCCCTGCGCAACACCGGCCACGCACCTGCGGAAGAAGCTTTTGCGCTGATGGGCGCGCTTGATCTCGTGGCGCTGGCGACCGTCGCCGACGTGGTGCCGCTGATCGGGCTCAACCGTGCCTTCGTCCGCCAGGGCCTCACGGTGATGCGCCAACGCGGACGCGTCGGCCTTACGGCGCTGCTCGATGTTGCAGGGCTTGAGACGGCACCGCAGGCCTGGCATCTCGGATTTCTGGTCGGACCACGTATCAATGCCGGCGGGCGCATCGGCGATGCGGCGCTCGGCGCGAAGCTGCTGATGACGCACGATCCCGGTGAGGCGCAACGCATCGCCGGCGAGCTGGATCAGCTCAACCGCGCCCGCCAGGCCATCGAGCAGGATGCCGTCGCCGAGGCGGTGGCGCAGGCGGAGGCGGCGCTTCACCAGGATACGCAGGCGGCACTCCTCGTGACGTCCTCACCGGAATGGCATCCCGGAATCGTCGGCCTCGCCGCATCACGCCTGAAGGAGCGCTTCCGACGCCCTGCTTTCGCCTTCGCGATCGATGAAGCGGGCATCGCAACGGGCTCCGGGCGCTCGATCATCGGCGCCGATCTCGGCCGTGCAGTCCGCGCAGCCGTGGATGCCGGCATCGCCCGCAAGGGCGGCGGCCATGCCATGGCAGCGGGCGCGACGGTCTCCGCCGATGCCCTTGGTGCTTTCGCGGCGTTCATCACCGAACGACTCGCCACTGATGTCGCCGATGCGGCGGATAACGATCGCCTGATGCTCGATGCACCACTCACGGCAGCCGGCGCGCAGGTCGCGCTGATGGACGCCCTCGACCAGGCGGGCCCCTATGGTGCGGGCTGTCCGGAACCGGTCTTCGCGCTTACCGAGCATCGCATCGTGAGTGTCAGGGAGGTCGGCAGCAACGGGCATCTGCGCGCACGCCTCGCCGATGGTGGCGGCGCGACCATTGATGCGATCGCCTTTCGCGCGGCGGGGACGGATCTGGGCAACATGATCCAGGGTGCGGTCGGCACGCCGCTGCACGTCTGCGGGACGCTTTCACGCAACGCGTGGGGTGGTCGCGAGCGGGTCGAGATGCGTCTCATTGACGCCGCGCGACCGGGGTGAAAAATTTTGAATGAAGCGTGCGAGAGAGGCTTGCCCCCCACCCGAATCCCTTCTATACACCCCCCGTCGCGCCGAGCCGCGACCCGCGCCCTTCGTCTAGCGGTCTAGGACGTCGCCCTTTCACGGCGAAAACACGGGTTCGAGTCCCGTAGGGCGCGCCATTTTTCCAAGAAACCGTTAAGAATAAACGCTTTTCGCCATGTCTGCGGCTTGAAACGCCGCGAAATGCATAACATTCTGCATAACATGGCGCATAACATGGCACTCCCTACCCACGTCACGAAACGCAACGGCATCTACCAATACGTGCGTCGCGTCCCTGACGATGTGGCCGGTCATATCGGTCGCACACGCATTCAGACATCTTTGAAAACGCATGACATGCGTATCGCCCGGGAGCGGGCATTCGAACTCGACCAGGCATGGGACCGCCGCTTCGATGAAGCCCGCCTCGCGATCGGAAATGTGTCGAGGGACGGTGATACCGGGACATGGCTCTCGACGGTAAAGTGGAGCCGCGAGGATTGGACGAATCTCGCAAAATGGGTCGAATTGACTCTCATCGAGGAAGACTGGATTGCCCGTGTTGGGCGGGCACCAGGTGCCCTGCTCGTTTCCGACCCCAACCCAAGAGACATCCCCGTCGATGATGACGAGACCTTTTCGAGGAATCTCAAACGCCTTCGAGCGTTGAAGGAATTCACGGCTGAGACGTACATCGCGGAGCGGCGCGCATTCATCGCAAGACTGGTCAGGACCCTTGGTGTTCATCTCGACCCGAAGAGCGGTCTTTACGGGCATTTCATGCTCGAATGCCATCGTGCTGAACTGAGATTTTTCGAGACATACCTGCTGCGCAACCAGCATCGGGGCGGCATCGGAAATCCTCATCCGAACACCATCCAGGGGCCTTGGCGAGTTGCTGCACCATCAGAGCCGACCACCGGTCAAACTGCGCCGGTGACGGCCGCTCCGACACGTTCCCTCGCGGCATCGGGTTACACATTCGATGACTGCATCGATAAGTGGCGAGCCCTGCGAAAAGCTGCTGGCAAACCGGAGAACGAGCGATACCTGGAGGAAATGCGAAAGACCGTGAAGCTGTTCTCGCGTCGCTACAATATCAGGGATATCGCTCAGGTGACCCGACGCGACATCGTCGATTTCCGTGATAACCTCGCAGCCGGCTCGATGGCGGTGGCAACCGTCAACAAGAAAGTCGGCTACATCACCGCACTGATCAACACCGCGAATCACGCGGGCTGGATCGAGCATCGCTTTGCCGACAATATCTATCTGACCGTCCCGGATACGCAAGGCAAGCGAGACCCCTACCCCGACGAGGTTATCGGCCGAATTTTCGGCAATCGAATTTTCACGGCGGGCTTCCGACACAAGCGTGCAAAAGCCTGTGCCGAGGTTCAGTTCTGGCTTCCGCTGATCGCCTGTCTCCACGGGATGAGCTCTTCCGAAATTTTGCAACTGGGTCCGGACACCGTGGGGCCAAACCCAGATGATCCGGATATCCTGTGTTTTAATATCACGAACGCAAATTCACGCCGCATCAAAGAAAATGCCCGCAAACGGTACGTTCCAATTCGGCATGAACTGGTCGAACTAGGATTTCTTGATCTCGTTGAGAAGGCCCGCAGGCAAGACGATATCAGCCTGGTTTTGACTTATGGCGAAAACCTAAGACGCGGCGATCACCAATGAAGCAGCGCTCCGGGTTCGCTCCGCGGACCCCTACCCCGCCGGGCTCTCGAACCGGATCGCTCCACCCGGCGCCGCTGCCCGCCCTCGCGTCACCGCCTGTCATGTACCAGGTTTGGAACCGGAGCAGTCGTCGGGGCTGATCTTGACGCCATGCCTCGGGAAATCAGGCCGCGCCGATTCTAGGCGTTTGTGGTATGATTGGGTTTGCGGCGGATATGGTGATGCGCCGAGGCTGCGCTCCCTCGGAAGCAAGGATATCCAGAATGCAGAAGAGCGTCGCGACTTACGCGGTCGATGACGTGGCGCATGCGCCCGCCTCACCGAAGTGCGCGGGGCCGTTCGAAGGACTGGCGACCGTCGATGCTCCGGGCCGCGTGCAATCAACCTGATCCGGATGCGTGTCACTTTACCTGAGGAGTTTTCATGAATTCTTGTTTTCGCATGCTGGGGTTGGGGGCGATTGTCCTGAGCCTGACAGCAGCGGTCGCATCGGCAAGCCTCGCCCGGGACCGAGCACTTTCAGATCCTGCGCCGATGGCGAGCCCGGCTGACAGGCTCGGGTCCATGGGCAATCATGACACGCTTTCATCCGCCCTTGATGCAACGGCTGTCTGGCGTGATCTCTCCGTCGATCGTCCCCTGACGTTGTTCGCGCCGACGGATCAGGCCTTCGAAGTGATGCCGGCGGAGCGCAGAGACATGCTCCTTCTTCCCGAGAACCGGGAACGGCTGAAGACCGTTCTGGCCTATCATCTGGTGCCGGGCCGGATCACGGCGGAAGAACTGGAGCAAGCCGTTCGCGACGGGAGGGGGCGTGCGACCCTGCGCACGATTTCCGGCGCGCCGCTGAGTGTCCGGATTGTCGGGGGCACGCTGGAGATCACGGATCACGAAGGCGGGCGGGCAAGAATCATGAAACGCGACCTCGCCCATTCAAAAGGCATCATCCACGCCATCGACGCGGTCCTGATCCCACGCAACATCGAACGCGGCTTTACCCCCTATAGATGACGACCCCGCGCGTCCTCGACGAGAACCATCATTCTCGCGGCCAGGGCTGCTACCCGTGGCTCACGTCACGCGCCCCCTCAATGTGCCGAGCGCCATCGGATGAGGCTGAGCACCCAATTGCGACTTGCGGCCTGAAAAGCAAAACCCGATACCGACTTGTCAAGGCCGTAAACCTGTCCGACCAGTACGACCCGCCTCAAAAGACCGCAACGACGGCGCGCCGGCAGCGGATTGGTGCCCTTGTCGACGCGCCGTCTGTTGACGCCCGTCATGCACGTCGCGAGCCCGGATCTCATGAGACCGCGATTTTCTTCGAGCCGTTCGGTGCCTCCTTGGGCAAGTTCAATGTCAGGATTCCATCTTCGTATTTTGCCTTGACCTTCGCTTCGGACACTGCTGCCGGGAGCGCGAAACTGCGCTGAACCGAACCATAATAGCGTTCGGAGTGCACCAGTCTCTCATCGTCGGTCTCAGCGTCATGCTGTTTTACCTCGGCCTGGATCGTGACGACATTCCCGTCGACCGTCACGTGAATGTCGTCTTTTTTCAGACCGGGCATTTCTGCATGAACCGTGAAGCTCCTGGCATTGTTCTTCACATCAATCTTGATCTGCTCCGGTGCCGGCAGAGGGTCTCCATGCAATGGCTGTATTGAATAACTGGACGGGAAATCACGGAAGAGCTGATCGAGGAGACGATTACGATTTACCAGCGGATTCATGGCAGCTTCCTTTCCTGTCAGGGTTTTCAGTCAGGCCCAACGCTTGTGGACGGCAAATGTTTCGATATAACCTGACGAAATCGGAGGAAGGGTGAGCAATTTCTCGCGGATCACTGTCCAGGTTCTGTAGTGGGCCCTGCAGCTAGCCATGACAGCCGCATTGAATTACCCGAACGTCAAGGCAGCGCGCGCCCGTTGGACTGGCGGATCGGAATATGCGCATCAGCTGCCTCGGCGAGGAGAGAAAAAGAGCGTTCGATATCGTCCACGATAGCGGCCTGGGCGGTTCTTGCATCGCCGCGCCGGGCTGCGTCGAGGATGATCTCGTGGATGTCGTTGCCCTTGCCGATATCCGGCCCCGCGCGGCGCATGATCAGATTGAGATAGGGGCCGTAGCGCAGCCACAGGCCCGCGATCAGGGGCAGCAGCACGGGCGAATCCGCCTTTTGATACAAGGTGAAGTGAAAACGGTAATTCTGCGAAAGATCGGGCGTATCCCGCCCTGCGCCATCCTCGGCTTCCTCGGCGAGGATGGCTGCAAGCACCTCCAGCGTCCCATCGTCCATGCGCTCCACCGCGCGTCCGGTGACGAGCGGCTCCAGCGCGATCCGCGCCAGTTTCAGATCCTCCATCTGGCGCAGATCGAAATCGGGAACCCGCAGGGACCGTGACGGCGCGTCGATCAGCGCCCCCTCAGCCACCAGCCGGCGCACGGCCTCGCGCACGGGGGTCATCGAGGTGCCGAGCCGCTCGGCCAGCCCGCGCAGGTTCAGGCTGTCGCCGGGGGCGAACTGTCCGCGCGTGAAGGCGTCATGCAATTGCGCATAGACGCTCTCGCGCATGGTCATCTGGTCGATGCGCCCGAAAACCGGCCCGCTCATCCCGCTCTCCCCACAATTGCCGAGACGCGTCCATATTGACGCTTCGTTAACGCAGCGTCTAGTGTGATCACATATCACAAATAACGAACCGGGCCATGCCGATGCGCAGGACCCGGTCGCCGAGGGACGAAGCCGTGATGACGCAACGAGGTGCAGATACCGACGCGGAGGGTTTCTGGCTGTACGACCTCAAGGTCGAGACGGTGATCGGCGATCGCCCGCCGGTCTGTCGCCACATTGCCGGCGAGAGCTTTCGCGTCGAGGGCGAGAACCTCGTCTTCGAACCGGGGCAGAAGGTTTCCATGTATGCGCTCGCCGCGCTGCTGCCGCTGCTGCCGGCCAAGCAGCGCGAGACCAGCGCGCAGGACTGGATGACGACTGATGCCGAGATTGCCTGCCCGGATCCGCATTGCGGCGGACGCTTTCGCATAACCCGCACCGGTCGGCGCTTCTTCCGCCACAGCGAGACGACCGGCCTGCCAGACAAGCGTGGCACGCCCTATTGGGCCGGTGAAACAGACGAGGATACCAGCCCATGAGCGTCGAGACCACGCATCTGCGCCCCGATCATCCGATCTCCCGCGTGATCAAGGGCTGCTGGCAACTCGCCGGGGATCACGGCCCGGTGGATCGCGCAGCGGCGATCGCGGATATGGAAGCCTTTCTGGATGCGGGCATCACCACTTTCGACTGCGCCGATATCTATACCGGCGTCGAGGAGATGATCGGCGCCTTCATCGCTGATCTGCGCCAGCGGCGCGGGCGCGCGGTGGCTGACCGGGTCTGCGTGCATACCAAGCTCGTGCCGGATCTGGGCCGGCTGTCCGAGATCGGGCCGCAGGACATCGAGGCGATCATCGACCGCTCTCTGAAGCGGCTGCGGCTCGAGCAGCTACACCTCGTGCAGTTCTTCTGGTGGGACCTCGCCACCGGCGACGTGATGCGTGCCCTCGAAGCGCTCAAGCGGGCGCAGGACAAGGGCAAGCTGCGTCATGTCGGGGTGACCAACTGGGATCATGCGCCGATCGAACGGTTCCGCGCCGCCGGTGTCGATATCGTGTCCGCGCAGGTGCAATATTCGCTGCTCGACCGGCGCCCGGAAGGTACCCTCGTGCCCTGGGCGGGTGCAAACGACGTGCATCTCCTGTGCTATGGTACGCTTGCCGGCGGGTTCCTAACCGAATCCTGGCTCGGTCGGGCCGATCCGGGCTTCGCCTTCGAGAATCGTTCGCTGGTGAAATATCGTCTGATCATCGACGAATTCGGCCCCTGGGAGCTGTTCCAGGAATTGCTGGCGACACTGGCGCGGATTGGTGAGAAACATGGCGTCTCGCTCTCAGCCGTGGCATCGCGGCATGTGCTCGACCAGCCGCAGGTGGCCGCAGTCATCGTGGGCGCGCGCTATGCCCGCCATCTCGACAAGACCCTGCAGATCTTCCGCTTCTCCCTCGACGATGCTGATCGCGCAGCGATCGCAGCCGTGCTGGCGCAGGCGCGTGGGCCGAACGGGCCAGTCTACGGGCTCGAGGGCGATCGTCAGGGACGGCACGGGCGGATCATGAAATACGATCTCAACACCCGCCCCGATGCGCCGGTCCATGCCGCGCAGCCTGGTCGGAACTGAGAGGGGCCGATGAGACCTGCCCCGCTCCGTCAAGCTCTGGGTGTCACGGCGAGCCTGATCCGTCGGGTGCTCGCACCGGTGGCGGCGTTGATGATGTTTGTGATCATGGCCCTGATGGTCGCTGATGTGGCGGGGCGCTATCTGTTCAATGCGCCGATACGGGGTGCCTACGAGATCATCGAATTCCTCATGTGCCTGATGATCCTGTCAGCGCTGCCACTGGTCAGCCTGCAGGGGCGGCACGTCGAGGCGTCGCTGGTCGCGGATCTGGTCCCACGCGCGGCCACGCTGCTGCACTGGCTCGCCGGACTCATGGCTGCGGGATTGTTCGCCCTCCTTGCCATGCTGCTTTGGAACTATGCCGCGCAACTGGACCGGCAGAACGCACAATCGCTGTTCGGCGGCATTCCCCATGCGCCGTTTGCGACCTTCATGGCGGTGCTGTTTGGCGTCGCCGCCATCGCAGCCCTCATCGCCATGGTGATCCGCAAGCCGGGTGACGGCCCGGCTGTCGAGTGAGGTCAGGCGATGGAGGCGGGATTCGGACTGATCATCGTCTTCACCCTGATCATGCTGCGCGTGCCGGTGGGTGTCGCCATGCTGGCGGTCGGGATCGGTGGCTTCGCCATGCTGACGAGCTGGCGCCCGGCAGCCTTCATGACGGCGCAGACGGCCTATGCACTGGTCAACAATTACGGGCTGTCGGTGATCCCGCTGTTCCTGCTGATGGGCAATTTCATCAATCGCGCGCGCATCGGCAACGAGCTCTATGATGCGGCCCATACGATGGTCGGCCATGTCCGCGGTGGCCTGGCCCAGGCCACGATCCTCGCCTGTGGCGGCTTTGCCGCGATCTCGGGATCCAGCATGGCCACCACGGCGTCCATGGCGCGGGTGGCCTATCCCTCGATGCGCCGCTACGGCTACGCGGATATCCTCTCCGCCGGCTCGATCGCCGCCGGGGGCACGCTGGGCATTCTGATCCCGCCGAGCGTGGTGCTGCTCGTCTACGGTATCCTCACCGAGACCTCGATCAGCAAGCTCTTCATCGCCGGGATCGTGCCCGGGCTGATCGCGGTGGGGCTCTACATGCTCACCATCCTCGTGGTCACCCGGATCAGACCCGCCTGGGGCCCGCCCGGGGAGCGGGCTTCATGGGGCGAGCGGGGGCGCGCGCTGGCGAAGGTCTGGCCGGTGATCGCGCTGTTCGTCATCGTCATGGGGGGCATCTATGGCGGCATCTTCACACCGACGGAGGCGGCCGGAATCGGCGCCTTCGGGGCATTCCTGTTCGCCCTGGCGCGCGGGGCGCTGAGCTGGAACGGGCTGGTCGAGACGCTGGTGGAAACTGCGGTGACCTCGGCGATGATCTTTTTCGTGATCATGGGCGCGCTGGTGCTGGGCAACTTCCTCAACATGGCGGGCCTGCCGCGCATGCTGGGTGGTTTCGTGCGCGGGCTCGACCTTTCACCCTTCTGGATCCTGATGATCATCTGCGGGATCTATATCCTGCTCGGCATGGTGCTGGAGAGCATGTCGATGATCCTGCTCACCATTCCGATCATCTTCCCTGTCATCGTCTCGCTGGGGATCGATCCGGTCTGGTTCGGGATCCTGATCGTGATGGTGGTCGAGATCGCGTTGATCTCGCCGCCGATCGGGCTCAACGTCTACATGCTCCGCTCGGTTCTGCCGCATATCGGTTTGCGCACGCTTTTCGCCGGGGTGCTGATCTTTCTCGTGCCCGACATCCTCAAACTGATCCTCGTCATCGCGTTTCCGGGGATCGTCCTGTTCCTGCCCTCGCTGATGTGAGCGGCGGAATGACGTAGCCGAACAAAACCATCAACAGAGGGGAAAAAGACATGCATATCAGACAATTCCTGACAGGCTCCGCAGCCGGACTCGCTCTTGCCGTATTCGGCGCGGGCGCCTCGGTCCAGGCGGAGGACATCGTCCTGCGCTACTCCAACTGGGTGCCCGCCACCCATCCGATCATCACGCGGGTGATCGAGCCCTGGGGGCAGGAGCTCAGCGAGGCGACGGAGGGCCGCGTCAGCGTCGAGGTCATGCCCGCGCTCGGGCCGCCTCCCGGCCATTTCGATCTCGTCGCCAACGAGGTGGCCGATCTCGCCTTTTCGGTTCACGGCTACACGCCGGGGCGGTTCGTGCTGACCCAGCTCGGCGAATTGCCGCTCACGCACAACCATGCCGTGGTCAATTCGCTGGCCTACTGGAACACCTATGAGCGTTACTTCATGGATGCGAACGAGCACGAGGGCACGCGCCTGCTCGGCCTGTGGACCAACGGCCCCTACCAGCTGACCATGAACGGGGACCTGCTCACCAGCATGGATGCCGTCGAAGGCAAGCGCATCCGCGTGCCGGGTCCCGTGGTCGAGCAGGTGACCAATACGCTCGGCATGGTGCCGATCTCATCCTCCGTGACCGATGCCTACGAGCAGATCTCGCGCGGTGTCATCGACGGAATGTTCCAGCAGCTGGAGACGGTCTACAACTTCAACCTCACCGAATACCTTACCCATGTCTCGATCATTCCCGGCGGCTTTGCCCATTCGAGCCAATATGTGGTGATGAGCGAAGCGGCTTATGAGCGCCTTTCCGATGCCGACAAGGCGGCGCTGGATGCGCTCAGCGGCGAGGCGCTGGTGCGCCGTTTCGCCGAGATGTGGCAATCGGAGGAAGAGGAAGCCATCGGCAAGCTCGAAGAGGGCGGGACCGTATTCTATGATCTGCCGCCGGAATTGCAGGAAGAAGTCGGCGAGGCCCTGGCCTTCATCCGTGACGAATGGGTCGAGGCTGCCAATGAGCGCGGTGTCGATGGTGAGGCGGCGCTGGCCTTCTACGAATCCGAGATCGAGCGCATCGCCGCCGAGCTCGGCGTCGAGAACTGAAGCAGTCGGATCTCGCCCGGCGCATTGTGATGCTGCCGGGCGTGATCAATGTCGCAATCACATCGTCGCGGCTCAGAGCCCTTTGCGGCCCGACTCTGTCGGGCCGGGAGTTCTAACCCGTTATCGACACATCATCCGGCCTCAGCACGGCCACGGCGAACCATCCGTCGTCGTCAGTCAGGAACTCGGCGACCGTCCAGCCGCTCGCCGCCGCCATCTCCGTCAGGCTCTCACGGGTGTATTTGTGGCTGTTCTCGGTATGGATGCTCTCTCCGGCCTTGAACGACACAGTCTCCGGGCCGAGCGGCACATCCTGATCGGTTCTGCTCACGAGATGCATCTCGATGCGTGACTTTTCCGCATTCCAGCGTGCCTCATGCCCGAAACTGTCCGGATCGAAGGCTCCTCCCGCCTCCCGGTTGAGCCGGGCGAGGATGTTGCGGTTGAACGCGGCGGTTACCCCCTGCGCGTCGTCATAGGCGCGTTCGAGGACCCGCGAATCCTTCACGAGATCGATGCCGAGTATGAGCCCGGCAATACCGGGCCAGCCGCGTACCCGGCGCAGCAGGGCGCGTGCTTCGGGTGGCTCCAGATTGCCCAGGGTCGAGCCGGGAAAGAAGCCGACGATGGGCCGCCCGGCCACGATGCCGGGCAGGGTCAGATCTTCCATCAAGTCGCCGGCGAGCGGCACGACTTCGAGGCCCGGATAGCTGCGATCGATATCCTGCGCCACGGATCTGAGGAAGTCCTCCGAGATATCGACCGGGACATAGGTGCCGACGGCGTCCAGCGCATCAAGCAGGATGCGGGTCTTCGTGCTGGCGCCGCTGCCGAGTTCGACCAGCGCCGTACCCTCCGGCACATAATCCGCGATCATTCCCACATTGTCGCGCAGGACGGCGCGCTCCGTCCGGGTCACGTAATATTCCGGAAGCGCGGTAATCTCCTCGAACAGGGTGCTGCCCCGGCTGTCGTAGAACCATTTCGGCTGCAGTTCCTTCGGGGTGGCGCGCAGTCCCGCGAGGGCCTCCCTCAGGAGTTCGGTATTTTGCGTCACCGTCTCGTTCATGCCCGATATCCTGTCCATCTCAAAGGTCCCTCGCCAGCCGCAGGCCCATCATCTGCCAGCGCTGGTGCGGATAGAAGAACGTCCTGTAGGTCGGACGCATCTGTGCGGCGGGCGTGGCGCAGGAGCCGCCGCGCAAGACCAGCTGGTTCACCATGAACTTGCCATTGTACTCGCCGATCGCGCCTTCCGGCGGGCGAAAGCCCGGATAGGGGGTGAACGGACTCTGCGTCCACTCCCAGACATCGCCCCAGGGCCCGTTGCCGGGGAGCGGCCGGAACTGCGATTTCTCGAGGAAATTACCGGTTATGGGCTGATCACGGAACGAGACCTCCCACTCCGCCTCCGTGGGTAGCCGCGCGCCGGCCCAGCGCGCGAAGGCATCGGCCTCATAATAGCTGACATGGCATACAGGCGCATCCGGATTGATGGGCTGGGGGCCGCGCAGGGTGTAGTTCCACCAGGCATCGTCCTGATGCCACCAGTAGAGCGGCGTGTCCCAGCCCTCGCGCTGGCAGCAGGCCCAGCCGTCGCTCAGCCAGAGCGCCTGGTTCTCATAGCCGCCATCCTCCATGAACCGGATCCAGTCCCGATTCGTCACCGGTCTTTGCGCAATCGCGAATGGCTCAAGCCAGGTCTTGTGGCGCGGCCCCTCGCAATCATAGGCGAAGCCGTTTCCGTCATGGCCGATCTCGACGAGCCCACCCTCGCGCCGGGTGAATTCCAGCGGCACCTCGCCGGTGACCGGCATCGGTTCGGGGGCGCGATAAGCCGGCAGGAGCGGGTTATGGGAAAGACCGTGGAGCAGGTCGGTCACGAGCAGTTCCTGATGCTGCATCTCGTGATGGCAGCCGAGTTCCACCAGTTCCGCGATCTCGTCGCCGTCATCGCGGTCGCCGCCGAGCAAGCTCCCGAGCGCCTCGTCGACATGGGCGCGATAGGCCATGACCGCCGCATTGTCCGGACGGGAAATCATCCCCCGCTTGTCACGGGCGTGTCGTGGGCCGGCTTGCACGTAATACGAATTGAAAAGAAAGGCGAAGCGATCGTCGATCGCGCGATAATCCGGAAGATACTTTCTCACGACGAACTCTTCGAAGAACCATGTCGTGTGCGCGAGATGCCACTTGGCGGGGCTGGCATCCTCCATCGACTGCAGCATCAGGTCTTCCGGCACGAGAGGCGCGACAAGCGCCTCGGTCTGTGCGCGTGTGTCGGCGAAGAATGCGATGGCCTCATCGGGGGCGATGGCGGCGGCTTTGGTGCTGTTCATCTTCAAGCGACTCCTCTTCCTGCTGCGCGTTTCCCTACGACACGACGCAAATGCACGCGATAACGTCACGGTTCCAAAATATGGCTCATCGATCAGGTTGTGGGGCAGAGCCCAAACGGACCACTGACGGTCGATTGATGTCAATTCATGCAGAATGTCGCAGCGGAATTTTGGTGTGGTTCCGGCCCCGGTTTATTCTGATCCGCAAGGCCGGTGCCTGTTCCGCAGCGGCGGAGCATGCCACTTTTACATCTTTTGATAGCTTTTCTGGAAACGCATCAGCAGGATTCCGGGGTCGAGCCTCAGGGCAGGAAGATCGATTTTGCGCTGACGAATTCCTTCATGCCAAAGTCGCCGTGTTCACGGCCGCATCCGAAATCCTTGACCCCGCCGAACGGCATATTCGGATCGGCGGCACCGAAAGAGTTGATGTGGATCATGCCCATGTCGAAGTGCTTGCGGGCAAGCGCGAGGGCCAAGCATTCCCTCCCCGCGTGAGTGTTGAGGTGAAATGCGCCGGGCAGGACCGTTTCACCAGGCAGGCGCACCGGCGCGCGCATCCTCGCAACGGACCTGCCGAGGACGACGGTACGCAACCAAACCGCCGCGAAATCATTGTCCGCCCATCAGCGTTTTGCGGAACAAGGACCCGACATGAGCAAGGCACTTTTCATTACCGGCGCTTCGAGCGGTATCGGAGCGGCGACGGCGCGTGCGGCAGTCGCACAAGGCTGGCATGTCGGTTTGTTTGCGCGATCGAGCTATGCGGGATTTTGGGTGATACGGCCTGATCAGGCGGCGCGGTTTTCGGTACCGTTTACGGCGACACCGTTGGTGAATCTGACACCTTCGATGACCATTGGCAACTGCTTCGCGCCCTTCAGGCGGCGCCATGTCTTTGCGGCGGCCTGAACGAGCTTGAAGACCATGAGCTTCGCGGTCTTCTGCGACAATGCTCCCTTGGTCCGCACGGTTCGATGCCTGACGGTGGCGAACACGCTCTCGATCGGATTGCCGGTGCGCAGGTGATCCCAGTGATCGGCGGGGAAACCGTAGAATGCCAGCAAGGCTTCGCGGTCTTTGGTGAGACAGGTCACGGCCTTCTCGTATTTGGCGCCGTATTTCTCGGCGAAGGTGTCGATGGCGGTTTCCGCCGCGGCGCGGGTTTCGGCCTGCCAGATCTCGCGCAGATCGGCCTTCACCGCCGGCTGCATGGATTTCGGGAACTTGTTCAGGACGTTAGCCGTCTTGTGAACCCATGTATGGATGCCCCCGTTCGTGCAAGAGGTTTCTGCTCGGCTCAAGCGCGTGATCGGGTGCGGTCATGTATCAGGCCTTGAGATGCGGCTCTGAACGGACCGCGGGCCAGTATGGAGATACGCGGATCGAGTGCACATCAACAGCGCGAGCTCGAGGCTCTTTGGGTTCAAATGCTTTTCTCGATCCCGATCTGACCGATCGTTTGCCCTTACCTTGCTGTCGACTTCCTCACACGCCCAACGGCCCGGCTGCCTCGGCTGATGTCGTCATCAGACCGCGGCGACCGGACCCCTGAAGTTCTCTCCCCGCGTCGACATCGCCCAGATCCCGCGCGCCATCTTATTGGCCAGCGCGATGGCGACGACCATGCGTGGCTTGCGGGCCAGCATGCGTGCGAGCCAACTGCCTTCCGGCGCGCCCTTCCTGACGGCCCAGCGGACCACCGACATCGCGCCGATGATCAGGAGACGCCGTATGTCGCGCTGCCCCATCTTGGACGTTCGTCCGAGGATCTGCTTCCCACCGGTCGATCGCTGGACAGGGACGAGCCCCGTCCAGGCTGCGAAGTCGCGTCCACGCCTGAACGTCTCCATCGGCGGGGCGAAGGTCTGGACCGCCATCGCAGTCAGCGGGCCCACGCCAGGCATGGTCATCAGTCGTGCGGTGTCTTCTTCCCGCGCCGCTTCGCGCTTCAGCACCTTGTCGAGATCCGCGATCCTGCCGGAGAGCAGTTCGATCTGCTCGAGATAGAGGCGCCCCAGCTCGATCACGAGCGTCTCGAGACGCGAGCCGGCTGCCTCCAGCGCGTCCGCCAGCACCTTGACATGAGCCGGCCCCTGCGGCGCTATGAGGCCGTGCTCGGCGAGGTGGCCCCGCAGTGCGTTGATGAGCTGCGTGCGCTGCTTGACGAGGAGGTCCCGCGTCCGGAAAGCCATCGCCTTCGCCTGCTGCGCCTCGGATTTGACCGCGACGAAGCGCATGGTCGGGCGACCCGCCGCCTCGGCTATCGCCTCTGCGTCGGCCGCGTCGTTCTTCTGCCGCTTGACGAACGGCTTGACGTAGATCGGCGGGATCAGGCGGACCTCGTGACCGAGCTCGCCGATCGCGCGGCCCCACTCGTGGGCCGTCGCACACGCTTCCATAGCAACGATGCAGCGCGGCTGCTTGGCAAAGAAGCCGAGAACCTGCGAGCGACCCAGCTTCTTGCGGAAGCCGACGCTACCGTCCGCTCGCGCGCCGTGCGCCTGGAAGACCCGCTTTGCGAGGTCAAGGCCGATGATGCTAATGTTGTCCATGGATGCTTCCTCCTCTCGTGAATGACCTGCAGATCACCACGTTGGCACATTGCGATGCCGTTGGGAGGGGGCATCCAATCCATCAACAGCGCTGATGATGCGTTCCCGGGAAGACCTCGTCGAGGGCCTTCCAGAACCCCATGCCGCCATCGCCCACGGCGATCTCGGGCGGCACCTTGAGGCCGCGGGCCTTGATGTCGACCAACAGTTCGCGCCAGCTCTGCGCGCTCTCGCGCATGCCGACCTGGAAGCCGACGAGCTCCTTCTTCCCCTCCGGCGTGGCGCCGAGAATGACCAGTATGCACTCGGCCTGCGGTTCCATGCGGGCCTGCAGATAGACACCGTCGGCCCAGATATAGACATACCGCCGGGCCGAGAGATCACGGCCCTGCCAGCGATCGTATTCCTGCTGCCAATCGCCCGTCAGACGGGAGATGACACCAGGCGACAGGTTCGGTGCATCTACCCCGAGCAACGCTGACAGCGCTTCCTGGAAATCGCCGGTGGAGATCCCGCGCAGATAGAGCACCGGCAGCAGGGCATCGAGGCTTTTCGACCGCCGGGCCCATTTCGGCAGGATGCTTGAGGTGAAGCGGACCTTCTTCTCCGCGGGCATATCGGTGGCCCGGTCGCGGACTTTCGGGCGGCGCACGTCGAGCGGACCGATGCCGGTCTGAATGCTGCGCTGTGGCCCATAACCATGCCGGACGATCCGTTGCCGGCCATCCGGCAAAGCCTCCTCGGCATATTGCTCCACAAAGGTATCGGCTTCGGCCCGAAGTGCCGCCGCAAGCATCCTGCGGGCGCCGTCACGGGCAATTTCTGTCAGAGGATCCGCAACAGATCCGGGCTGGTACAGCGGGGTAATCGTGATATCATCTTTCATAGGCGTATCGTTCCTTTTGGAAGTTCTGGCAGGCTTCAGCACCCGCCACGATACGCCACCTCCTCAAACTGCGTCACCCAGATTCGCGTATAGCTCTGCGCGATCCGAAGGCAAGCTGAAGGCTCTCGTCGACGAACTCGGCGAACAGGCCGTCATCCTGCCGGGGGACGTGACGGATCTGAAGAGCCAGGAAGCAATGATGGCAGAATTCGCGGGCAGGGCCGGTGGAATCGATGCGGTTTTCGCCAAAGCCGGCATGGGGCTGTCGGCGCCCGGGACCGATGCGGGCGATCCGGAAGAATGGGAGCGAATGGTCCGGGTGAACGTTCTGGGAGTTCTCTGGACCGTGAAGGCGGCGATGCCGCATCTGAAGCAGCGGGTGGGACACCTCCTGCTGACCGGATCAGCTGCGGGACGGCGCCATATCCCGGGATCGGTTTATGGCGCCTCGAAATGGTTCGTGCACGGATATGGCGGCAATCTTTCCGAGGAGATGAAACTTTTCGGGGGACGGTGCACGATTATCGCGCCGGGCATGGTTGATACGCCATTCTTCGACGAGCCCAAGCCGGACAAGTTGAAGCCCGAGGACGTGGCCCGGGCCGCGCTCTTTGCCCTCGACTCCGATCCGCGCTGTGGCGTGAACGAGATTTTCCTGATGCCGACACAGTGAGAATGCGTTGCGGGTGAAGCTGATCACTGATGAAGGGGCTGGTGTGGTGAACCGCGACGGCAATGGCTGAGTCCCTTTGAGCTGCTCCATATCCGTTGGACAGGGTCCGGCGTGATTTAGGCTCCTCTTTGCATCTTCTGATAGTGTTGGTTCTGAGCGATGCGCTGCCGATAGATCGTCGCAGGCGGTTTTCCGCCATCTTTGACATCTTCATTGGGTGGAATGCGGATCATGTCCCGAGGCGTGGTGCAGCTGCCGGATGGCCAGTGACGATATCCGACAGAGCCGGCGTGATCCAGACCGGGTAGCACGCAAGGATACTCTGTGCATCGTCGCGATCGAGCCGCGCACTCTCGACCTTGCCGCCGAAGGCGAGTGCGGCAAGCCGCTCCGCAAAGAGCGTATGGCCGTCCGGGCCAATATCGAGGCGCTTTCGCATCATCGCCGGAAGCAGCGCCCGTGCCGCTTCGCACAAGCGCTGATCGTCGGGTTCGGGGAATGTGCGCGCCGGTCCGAGTTGCGCCAGCCGGGCCCGATCCCGGGCGATCACGGCATCGAGATCGGGAAGCCCGGCATCCGGTGAGAGGGTCGTTTCATCAGAAGCGTCCAATGCGCTGCGCCCGAACAGCCTGCGCAGTAGCACCCAAATCCTCGTGATCAGCCCCGCCAGACCACCGGGAGCAGACTCCGGTGATCTTGACTCCACCTCGGGCGGCAGCCGATCGCGGATGCGCCGGGCGCGCTCGACATGCTCGGACAAGCGCAGATCGATCGCTTCTCGCTCACGCTCGGCCCGGCGGATCGTCTCGCGTTCCTGCGCGAGCCTGTGCAGATCCGCGAATCGCTCCTCGACGCCGAACCCGTCATCATCCAGGGCTGGCATCTGCTGCGGTGCGTCGGCGAGGCGCTGCAGGATATCGACGAAGCCGGTATCCTGCTCGCCCCCTTGATCACGCGTACGGACCACGAAAGGCCGGTCGGGAGCGAGGCGGACAAGGCGCTCGCCGACCTCGTCAAGGGGCTGGTGATTGCGCGAGGCGAACAGCACGGAATGCCCGGTCATGGCAAGCGTTGCGATCAGCGAGACGATCACCTGGCTCTTGCCCGTGCCGGGTGGCCCCTGAATCACCGTTAGCGGATTATTGAGCGCCGTCGTCGCGGCGTCGCGTTGCGAGGTCGACAGCGCATCGACGTTCAGAACGACGCGCGCTGCAGGCCCTGCCGGATCGGTATCCTGGCGCCCGCCCGCAGCAGGCGCCTCATCGAGCATGGCGCCCAGCGCACAGGCGCGCCGTGCCTCCTCTTCCCAACCGGCCATGCGCGCAACGTCGTCGGCAGCGGCGCGGGTGAAGCTGCTCTCGTCCGGGAGGAAGAGTGCCGCGGCATTGTGGATGCCCTCCTGCGCCGTCGAGCAATGCCCTGCGAGCTCTCCGGGTCGCAACGGCTGCGCCAGATGCGTCGCCAGCGCGCGCGATAGATTGTCGACGAGGGTCGTGAGCGCAGGCGCGGGGTCGTCACCCAGAATGCGTTGCGCGAGCACCTCCTGGCGCTGACGGCTGCGGCGCGCCATGAGTTTCAGCCATCTCGGGTTGAGACTGGGCGCGTCGTCTGCGACGCTCACGCGCCACTGGCCATCCGCAAAAGCCCAGCGCGCGGGGATCAGCAGGGCGGGCAAGAGCGTGGTGACACTGTCTTCCTCGAAGACGGATAGCGGATATCCCAGCGCCAGGACCCGGTCATTGCGGCGGGCGAGGGCTTCACGCAGGGTCGCAGGCAAGGCGTCTTCGGCTATTTCGAGGGCGGCCTCGTGCCACCAGTTGCCGGCAGCCCGGAAAAGCTGGAACTGCGTGCCGTGGCGATCGGCAAATTGCTCAATGCTGCCACGCGGATCGAGCCGCAGGGTTGATTCGTAATAGGAAAGCAAAGCCTGCCAGGGCGGCGCCGGCGCGGGGGAAGCAGGATCCGGCGCTTCGGCCGCATCAGCGCCTGCAACATCGTCCGACATATCCCGTGACGCCTGCGCCGGCATGCTGCTTAACGGCATCGCCGTGAGGACCGCTTCCGGCGCTTGCGGGGAAGCTCCCGCGCCGCCGGCGCGCAGATTCGCACTTGCAGCGCCCGTATCCTTTCCCGAAAGGTGGCACATGGTCCAGCGACCATTGCGATCCAGCACGACTTCACCGCTATGCTGGAGCGCCTGCAGACCAGCGAGGAGTTGGTCGCCCGAAACGCGGATACCCCCGGCTTTCAGGCGCCAGATCAGCTGATCGCTCGTTTGCCCGCGCGGCGAAAGCGCCAGAATGCGCCGGATCGAATCAGCCCCCATGATTCCCTTGTCGTTCGCTACAGCAACTAATGCGCGAATTTTTATGAATGATCAGGTTGTTCGGACTCGAAGAGATTCGCAAGGAGAACAGTTGTGCACATAGCGCCCTGCAACCTTGAAAGAATGAACGTATGCTCCGCGCATCGCCGGGCGCTGAAAGAGGGAACGGGCGGGCGACGAAGGGGACATGGCTGCGATCGCCGATTGGGTCTGAAAAATGCCGTGAGGCCTGAGCATCGCGACGCAATGCTGGATACCAGGGTCTTGAGATACCACACAGCTTTTGCAAGCTCCGTTGGCCTGGATATATCGTCTTCAACGATTCAGCGCTTTCCTCGTCCGGGCCGAAGCCCGAATATCTATGATCACGGGGTTATCTCCTCTGCAGCCATCGGACAGCGCCCGAAACGCCCCCGTTGCAGATGCCTTCGCCCCCCCTTCACGCCGCGCCGTTTTCGCGCCATATCGTCGGCATGAATTCACTGCTCGTCTTTGATCGCAATCTGGTGCGCCGTCGTCTCGCCCGGGCGCATGCACAGGGTTATGAGGATTTCCTTCTGCGCCACGCCCTGGACGATCTCGATCTGCGGCTGATGCCGGTAATGCGTGATTTCGCCCTCGCCCTCGATATCGAGAGCCCGGATGCCGGCGTCGCGCGGCATCTGCGCGCGCGTGGGCATGCGCAGACGGTTTTCCGGGTGGCAGCGGCAGACCATCCGCGAGAGCAGACGGGTAACGGCGATACGGTGATCGGCGATGCCGAGGCGCTACCTTTCGCGCATGAGCGCTTCGATCTCACCGTGTCGCTGCTCGCCCTGCATGCGGTGAACGATCTGCCCGGTGCGCTGATCCAGATCAGGCGCGCCCTGAAGCCCGACGGGCTGTTCATCGGCTGTCTCCTCGGCGGTGCGACGCTGCATGAATTGCGCGCCGCCCTGACCGATGCCGAGAGCGAACTCACGGGCGGGCTCAGCCCCCGCGTCGCTCCCTTCGCTGATGTGCGCGATCTCGGCGGCCTGATGCAGCGCGCCGGTTTCGCGCTACCCGTCACCGATCTCGAGACCCTGCGCGTGCGCTATGACAACGCCTTCGCGCTGATGCAGGACCTGCGGCGCATGGGCATGACGAACACGCTGCTGGCCCGCCGCCGCACGCCCGTGACACGCGCGCTGATGCTGCGCGCCGCGCAGATCTATGCCGAACGCTTCGCCGATTCCGATGGTCGCATTCCCGCGACCTTCGAGCTGATCTGGCTCTCCGGCTGGTCGCCGCACGAGAACCAGCAGAAGCCGCTGCGCCCCGGTTCCGCAAAGATGCGCCTCGCCGATGCGTTGGGCACGGTCGAGCACAGTGCCGGGGAGAAGGCTGCGCCTAAAGGGTGATGTGAGATCCTCAGGCTCCTGCATCGGAACGTGATGATCAAGCCTTGAGGCTTATCCCGGGAACGTTCGCAAGTCGCGGGCACCTTTCCTTCACGCATGCTCGCCGACATGGTGAGTGTGGACCTCGGCCGGCGCATGATTCGTTCGGCGATCTGGCAGCCAGACACCGAAGACGAGCCATTACTCGTGAATCAGACGAGGCCAATGATGGCGCACCCGCTTCGAAACATGATGCACCGGAATATGGTCGCCACCATGCGAAATGGGCTTTTGGGCGCTTTCAAGTCGCCGAACATCATTGCAGAGGGCCTCGCTGCCCACCGGATAGCGCTCGATGCCCCTGCGCGGGTGGTCTCGGTTTCAGTTCCGGTTGGCGTGCCCATCGATGAGATGATTTGCGAGGCCCATCTCTTTCTGGGCTGAAACTCCCCGGCAGCGTTCACAGCAGGGCTACCCGCGCGCGATCAACGACCTGGAAACGGTGAAGACACCAATCGCCACCTTGTGGAGCTTCAATGGCGGGCGGACTGACCCTCAACCCACCAGACTTTGCCTCTCGTGCACGGCCGCAACAGCCGGCGTGATCCGGCCCGGGACTGCTGCGATCAGGGTCTTCGTATACTCCTCCTGCGGGTCGCCGATGATCGCATCCGTGGGCCCGGTCTCGACGATCCTCCCGGCGCGCATCACGGCGATGCGGTGGCACAGGCGCTCGACCACGGCGAGATCATGGCTGATGAAGAGGAACGAAAGTCCAAGCCGCTGCTGCAGCGCCTGCATCAGCTCGGTGATCTGCCGGGCAATGGAGACGTCGAGCGCAGCGACCGGTTCGTCGGCGATGATCAGTTTCGGCTGGACCGATAATGCGCGTGCGATGCACAGCCGCTGGCGCTGGCCGCCGGAATACTGGTGCGGATAGCGGTCGAGATGTTCGGCTCCGAGGCCGACCTGCTCGAGCAAAGCCGCCGCCATGTCGCGCCGGTCGTCTCGTGCGACAGTGGCGTGGATGCAGGCCGGTTCGGTAATCAGATCCCAGGTCGGCAGGCGCGGATTGAGCGAGGCGAACGGATCCTGGAAGACCATCTGCACCTTGCGCCTGACCGGAAAAAGCCGGCGCTCGGAGAGGCGGGTGATATCCTGGCCGTCAATCGCGATCCTGCCCGATGCCACGGGCGTCAGGCGCAGGATCGCCCGCGCGATCGAGGATTTGCCGCAGCCCGATTCGCCGACCAGCCCGACGCTCTCCCCCTGCGCGACATGGAGCGAGACGCCATCGACGGCCCGGGTTCGTGTTCGCGCCGCCAGCGGATGCGGCCGGCGTCCGGCATAATCGACGACGAGATTGTCGAGCGCGAGTGCCGGAGATCGCCCGGTTTCCGGCAGCAGTGCGGGGCCACCGGCACCAAGCCGGGGCGCGGCATCGACGAGCATGCGCGCATAGGATTCCTGCGGGGCGGTGAGAATACGGCGCGCGGGGCCGGTCTCGACGAGACGCCCGTGGCGCAGGACGCCGACGCGGTGGGCCATTTCGGCGACGACACCCATGTCGTGGGTGATGAAGAGCACGCTCATGCCCCGTTCGGCCTGCAAATCGCGGATCAGGGCGAGGATCTCGGCCTGCGTCGTCACGTCGAGGGCGGTGCTCGGCTCGTCGGCGATCAGGAGACGCGGATTGCAGGCGAGCGCCATGGCGATCATCACACGCTGGCGCTGGCCGCCGGAGAGCTCGTGCGGATATTGCGACAGCCGCGCCGCTGCCTGGGGAATCCGCACCCGTTCGAGCTGTTCAATGGCCTTGTGTTGCGCCTGCGCCTGGCTGACGGGCTCATGCCGCAGAATGGTCTCGGTCAGTTGCCGCCCGATGGTCAGGACCGGATTGAGCGCCGTCAGCGGCTCCTGGAAGACCATGGCGATATCGCGTCCACGTACCGTCTGCATCTGCTCGTCGGAAAGCTCCGTGAGACAGACCGGCGCCTCCTTGCGGAAGACGATGCGCCCATGCGTGATGCGCCCGCCCTCGCGCTCGATCAGACGCAGGATGGCGAGCGCCGTGGCCGATTTTCCCGAGCCCGATTCCCCCACCAGCGCAAAGGTTTCATGATGCCCGATCTCGAAACTGATACCGCGCACGGCCTGCGTCGCGCCGAACGCGATATGGAGATTGTCGATGCTCAGGAGGGATGACGTCATGATGCGACCCTCTCGCCTGCGGCGGCATGGGTTTCACGCGGCCATTGCATCACGGGCTTCCAGCGCGTTGCGGCCGGGGCAAAGCGCGCCTCGAACGGATCGCGCCCGAAGACCTGCCAGCGGATATCGTCGCCCAGCGTGATCACTCCCCAGGCGCCTGCCGGTTCGCCGGATGTGGTGAAGCTCTCGGTGAGGGATTGCTGGGTGAGATAGGTGATGCCGTTATCCGCAGCGAGTGTATTCCAGTGGACATGGCCGGAGATCGCGGCGACGGGCACGCGCGCCTCGCCCAGAGCGCGGCGCATCGCGGCTGCCTGCGGGAAGGCCCCGCATTGCGGTATGTTCTCGAAATAGAAGTTGCCGGTCATCGGATGTGGCGAGACCGGCGTATGGCTCGCGATCAGGAGCGGACGGGTCGCCTGTTTCGCGACATCGGCGAGCCAGGTGAAGTCATCGTCCTTGAGTTCCAGACTGCGGATCCCGTCATTGCGCGTCGCCGGATCGGCCTGCCAGAGCACGAGATCCCAGGCGCCGAGCGGAACGATGCGATGCCCGGCCTCACGCCCCAGGATCCGGGCGTTGTCGGCGCGGTCGAGATGGATCAGGTCGTGATTGCCGTCGAGATGGTGGCGCGGCATGGCGAGGCCGTCGAGCAGCCGCGCGACCTCTGCCATACTGGCATGATCGGTGGCCGGATCGACGTCGGAAATCCGGTCGCCCAGCTCGAGCACGGCATCGACGCCCTGTTCGTTGGCGAAACGCACGAAATCCGCCGTCAGCGCGAGGGCGGCATCGCCGCGCTTGGTCTGTGTCGGCGGGCCGTGATGGATATCGGTGATGACGGCGAGGCGAAGGGTCATGATCTGTCTCTTCGGTCTGGAATGACGGGAGATGGGATCGCGCCGCCCCGGGGCGGGGCGGCGCGATCGTCGTGTCAGGACTCGTTCTCGCTGATGCGCCCGGCGCGGAAATCGAGCACGTAAGGGATATGCGTGGCAGCGGGAGCCCAGTCGATCTCGGCGCGCATGCCCCAGGCCTCGAACGGGCGGTAGAGCGGCAGCACGGGCGGATCGGCGGCGATGCGGTCCATCAGTTCCGCATAGGCCTCGCGGCGGGTGGCGGTATCTTCCGAGAAGCGGAATCGCTCCCAGGTCTCGGCATAGGCCGCATCCGTATTGAACCGCTCGCAGCTCTCCGAGGGTCCGCCCGGCGCCCACATGACGCCGAAGGAGCCGAAGGGATCGGCGAAATACATCGGGTTCGACCAGGTGCGGGTCATCATCTCGGACGAGCAGCCGGTCCAGCTCTCGCGCGGGTTGATCACGCCGTTGATGCCCACAGCGTCCCACATTTCCATGATCGCCTGGGCGGCAAGCAGATCATTGGTGTAATAAGAGGGCGAATGGATGTCGTAGGTGATCTCGGCACCGTCATAGCCGGCTTCTTCGAGAAGGCGACGCGCTTCCTCGGGATCGTGGCGGAAGGTTTCGAGCTCGGGCATGTAGAGATCGCCGAATTCCTCCATCGTGTGGGACGACGGCACCTCGGCCATGCCGAGCCAGAGCGCTTCGTTGAGAAGATCGCGATCAATGGCGAGGCTGAGTGCCTGGCGGATGCGCGGATCGGCGATTTCGGGATGGTTCGCGTTCATGATCATGACATGGAACAAGGGCGTCACCGATCCTTCAGTCTTGAAGGCCGGATCACTCTCGATCAGTTCGATCTGGTCGGGGGCGATATTGGTGATGATGTCGACCTCGCCCGAGCGCAGGGCCGTGACGCGGCTCACGGTCTCGGGGATGCGGGTGACGATGACGCGCTCATAGGGGGCCGGCTCGCCCCAGAATTCCGCGTGGCGCTCATAGACGATGCGCTCGCCGGGAATGAACTCGGCGATGCGGTAGGGGCCCGTGCCGACAGGGGCGAGGCCGAAAGCCTCGTAGGCCGCGATCTCGTCGGCTTGCGGATGTCCGGCGAGGCCCATCAGATAGGCCTGGGGCACGATCATGGTCTGCTGCATCGAGAGCAGGGTCTCGAAGAGCGGCTCGGGCTGGGCGGTATAGACGCGCACCTTGCCGTCCGGGCGCAGCTCGGCACGGGTGAAATTGCCCAGACGGTCGCGCTTGCGCACCATGTAGGGCGGGTAAGTCGGGGAAAACATGCGGTTGAGGGAGAAGACGACGTCATGCGCCGTCATCGGCGTGCCGTCATGAAAGACGACGTCCTCACGGATGGTGAATTCGATCACCTGCGGCGAGATCTGCTCCCATTCGGTCGCAAGCCCGGGCACGAAGCCGCCGTCGCCGGCATGATCACGCGCGATCAGCGTGTCGAAGGCGTTGTAGTAGAATTGCGAGCCGACATTCGAGTGATCCTCGCCGGGATCGAGATAGTTCGAGACGTTCTGCGCGCCGACGCGCAGCTCCTGGGCGAGTGCCGGCGAGAGGCCTGAGAGAGCGGCGAGGCTGAGCGCGAGGGCCGTCCCTGTAAAAAAGCGTTTCATGGTCTTGCTCCGAATAGCCGTGTTGCAGGTCAGTGGGGCGGCACCGTGCCGCCGTTTCGCACTACCGGTCGCGCAGGCGGACATCGGCGCGATCCCGCAGGAAATCGCCGAGGATCTGCACGACCAGGGTGACGAGGAGGATCAGGAGAGCCGGCGTGATCACCAGCCAAGGCGCATTCGGCATGTAGGCGCGGCCATGGCCGACCATGGAGCCGAGTGTCGCTGTCGGCGGTCGCACGCCGAGACCGAGAAACGACAGGGTGCTCTCCAGAAGAACGATGGTGGCGAAGCTCAGCGCGAACATCACCACGAGCGGGGAAACCAGGTTGGGCAGGAGATGCTTGACCGCCAGCCGCCAGGGAGAGGCGCCGGCCGCGCGGGCCGCTTCCATGAAGGGCTGGTCGCGCAGCTTGATCACCTCGCCGCGCACCACGCGCCCGAAGGTCTCCCAGCCGGCAATGCCGAGCACCAGCACCAGCACGATCAGATCACCCCCGAACAGCGCGACCGCGAGCAGCGCGATCAGGGTGAAGGGCACCGCGATCTGGATGTCGATCAATCCCGCGATCAGGTCATCCACGATGCCGCCGACGAGACCGGCGATCAGGCCGAGCGTGAGGCCGAGCAGCATGCCGAGCGTCGCGCCGGCAAGGGCGAGGCCGATGGTCAGGCGCAGGGCATGCAGTGAACGCGAGAGGATGTCGCGACCCAGCTCATCCGTGCCCAGCCAGTAGCCGGAAACGGCACGGTCGAAACCCAGGGGCGGGCGCAGGCGCGCCAGCAGGCTCTGCGCATTCGGATCGACCGGCGCGATATACGGGGCGAACAAGGCCGCTGCGAGCAGGGTGAGCCCCAGGATGAAGGCGCCGCGTTCGAGCAGGCCGGCATCGTGCCACAGGGCGAGCGGGCCGCCGGACCCGGCCCGGGAAGAGAGTGCAATCGGTGTCGTCATGATGTCCGCGCTCCCAGCCGCACGCGCGGATCCACCAGCGCGTAGGCGATATCGGTGAGGATGTTGATGACGATGACGGCGCTCGCCACGGCGAGGACACCGAATTGCAGGACCGGGTAATCGCGCCGGATCGCTGCCGTGACGAGGAGATCGCCGATTCCCCGCCAGGAGAAGACGGTTTCGATCACCACGGCACCCGCAGAGACCAGGGCCGTCACCATCAGGCCGAAGACGGAGAGCACCGTGATCAGGGTGTTGCGCATGGCGTGACGCGTGATCACCGTGCGCTCGGGCAGCCCCTTGGCCCGCGCCGTGCGCAGGTAGTCCTGGCCGAGCACGTCAAGGGTGGCGTTGCGGGTGTAACGGATCAGCGCCGCGATATAGGTCAGCGAGAGGGCCGTGACCGGCATGATGAAATGCGCCCCGCTGCCGTTGCCCGCGCTCGGGAGAAGGCGCAGCCAGTAGGAGAAGACCAGCAGCAGCAGCGTCGCCATCACGAAATTGGGCGTGGCGTAACCGATGAAGGCGCCGGTCATCACCGCCTTCGCTCCGTTCGACCGGCGCCGGATCGCGGCATAGATGCCGGCGGGGATGGCGATCACGAGGGTAACGAGGATGGCCGTCCCGACCAGTTGCAGGGTCGGTCCGACCCGCTCCAGGAAGATCGTGGTGACCGGGCGGCGCTCGATCAGGGAGAGGCCGAATTCGCCCTCGATCATGCCGCGCAGGAAGCGCCAGTACTGGGTGACCATGTCCTCGCGCAGGCCATAATAGACGATCAGCTCGGCCCGGCTCTGGGCGTCGAGCGCGTCACCGCCGATGAAATCGATCGCATCGCCGGACAGACGGGTGGCGAAGAAGACGATGGTGACGATCACGAAGAGCGTCACGGCCATCTTGGCGAGGGCACGCAGGAGAAAGATCAGCATGAGGTTCTCTCCGTGGCGGTCGCCGCCCGCTCCATGATCGCCGCGGCGCCTCTTGCGGGATCAACGAGGATGAAGGGGATGCCGAGCGCGCGGGCGCCATGCCCGTCAGTCGCGTCGTTGTCGCCGATCATGACGGCTTCCGACGCGCGCAATCCGGCCCGGGCAAGGGCGATGTCGAACAGGGTGGGTGCCGGTTTGCCGAGGCTCTCGAACGGGTGATCGGGCAGCACGGCATGAATGGCGGCGAGCAGGGCGCCGGTCTCGGGAACGGCGTCGCCTTCCGCAGATGGGTGACAGGTGTCGGGATTGGCGACGACGAGCCGCGCGCCAGCCTGTAGCTGGCGCAGCGCCCGGGCGAGGCTTGCATAGGTCATTCCGGTATCACGACAGAGCACGACCGTGTCCGGATTCGCGTTCGTCAGCCGCAGGCCGATCCCTTCCGCGAATGCCGCCATGACCGGCGCGGCATGCAGGGCGATCGCCGGCGCCGGCTCCACATGCGCGAGACGCCGCAGCGTCTCGGCGCCGGCGAGGATGATCCGCTGCGCCGATACCGCGATGCCGAGACGCTCCAGCCGCAGCGACAGGCTCTCGGGCGTGTCGGTGGAATTGTTCGACACGATCCAGAGCCGGTCACGGTGCTGCGCGATGAAGGCGGGGATTCCCGGCAGCACGCGGTCCCCACAGATCAGGCATCCGTCGAGATCGCACAGGATCGCCTTCGCCGTGGCGATGCGGGATGTGTCGGGAAAATCGTCGTGCGGTCGCTTCATGCCTCGTCCCTCTCGATACGGAGACGATGGGCTGCGGCTTTGACATTCCTGTTACAGACGAAAGCTAGACTTTCATCCGCGTTAAGAACTTGTTGGGAATCGCGCCATGAAACCCTCACCGGCTGCGCGGCGGGCCTTGCAGGCCGTCGCCCTGAAGGGCTCCTATGCAGCCGCTGCACGCAGTGTCGGCGTTTCGCAGCCTGCGATCACGCAACAGATCCGCGAGCTGGAGCGACAGAGCGGCGCCATCCTGTTCGAGCGCTGTGACGGGCGCCTGATACCGACACCGTTCTGCTCGGAACTGGTCGGCCTGTTCGAGGAAATCGAGCATCTCGAGGCCCGGGCGGAGCAGGTTCTCGCGCGCCGGCGTGCCACCTCGTCGGGCCTGTTGCGCATCGGTCTGGGCAACGCCATGCCCGGCATGGCCCTGATCGGCGCCTTTCAGCGTGGTTATCCCGGCGTGCAGATCGAGGTGATCTCGCACGATTATGCCGGCATCATCGATGCGGTGGTGGAACGGCGGGTCGATATCGGCATCCTGCCCAATCTGCCGCCGGATCAGCGCTTCGAGCGCGAGACCCTGATCGAGCAGGAAGTCGTCGCCATCGCGCATCCGGGCGATCCGATCGCGCGGTTCGACAATGTCGATTGCCAGCAGCTGGCCCGGCTGCCGCTGCTTTTCCGCAGCAGCGGCTCTTCGACGCAAAGGCTCGTCGACAGTGCATTCCGCAAGGCCGGATTGTCACCCAGGCCACGTCTCGTCCTCGATACGCGTGACGCCGTCTATGAGGCAGTCGTCAACCGCATGGGCGTCGGTTTCATGTGGCGCCACGGGACCGGTCGGACCGATGCCATCCGGCGCATCGGCGTGATCGGCATCGCTCCGCCCTGCGCCGAATCGGTGTTTCGACTGAGCGGTCCCGCCGACATTCTCGTCACCGCCTTCTTCGCCGCCGCACGCGCCTTCCATCGCGACGGGCGCGTCAATGCGATGTCCGGGCTTGGGTGAGGATCATGCCGGGGAAACGCGGATTTCAGGCTTGCCTTTCCCAAGGTGAGCTCGAAACATTATTGCGTCTATTAAGTGTCAGAAATCTTATTTAAAGTATCCATCGTCACAAAATTGATGCTCAACTGATTCATAAGCAAGTTTCCAGGACAAATAATTCCATTAGCTGGCTCAATCATCTGGAGGGGCGCAAGTATGAATCGCAAACTTGTCACAGGAGCAGCCATGCCTGCGATCAACCGTCGACGGCTACTGCAAATTGCCGGTGCGACCATGGCGGTTGCCAGTGCCGGCGTATTCACAATGCGTTCCCCGCGCGCAGGAAACGGGCAGCAGGTGCATATCCTGCATATCAACGACATGCACAGCCGGCTGGAACCTGTCGCGGCCAGCACCGGCGCCTGTGGCGGGAGCGCGCTTGAAGAGGGCAATTGTTTCGGCGGTGCCGCACGGCTTGCCAGCGCAATTCGGAAACGGCGCGAGGCGATCGCGGAGACGGGTGTGCCGGTCCTCACGCTCGACGCCGGCGACCAGAGTCAAGGGACGTTGTTCTACACCACGTTCGGCGGCAAGGCCGAAGTGGAAATGATGAACATGATCGGTTTCGACGCGATGACGCTGGGCAACCACGAGTTCAATCGCGGTCCTGATTCGCTGGCGGAAATGCTGGCCACGGCGCAATTCCCGATCGTCTCGGGCAATACGCATGTCGAAGCCGGGCACCCGCTGGCCGAACTGGTGCGCGACCATCTCGTGATCGAGCGCGCGGGCGTGCGCATCGGCATCCTCGGCGTCACGACGCCGGATACCGTATTCCTGTCCTCGCCCGGGGAAGTGGTGTCGTTTGCAGACCCGGTCGAACATTTGCGCGAAGCCGCAGCCCGGCTGAAGCGCATGGGTGTCGACAACATCATCGTTCTCTCGCATCTGGGTTTCGTGCAGGATCAGGCCCTGGCCGCGTCGGTCGACGGCATTTCCCTGATCGTCGGCGGGCACAGCCATACCCTGCTGTCGAATGCCGTGGCGGACGCACCTGCCTATGCCACGATGGTGGCCAGCCCGTCGGGCCGCGCCGTGCCGATCGTTCAGGCTTATGCCTTCTCGCGGTACCTTGGCGATCTCGCAGTCGAGTTCGACGAGGATGGTGCCGTCATCGCGGCATCCGGTGATACGATCGAATTGACGATGGTCGCCTATGACGAAGCCGGAGACGTCGCGGCCCGCGTCGCTGCACTGGCCGGGCCGATCGACGAACTGCGCCGCACGCCCGTTGCCGAACTCGGTGCGGGGATTGATGGCAGCCGAGAGAGTTGTCGCGCCGGTGAGTGCGAGATGGGCAATACGGTGGCCGATGCCATGGTTGCGCGCATGGCTGCAGCCGGCGTGACCATGGCGATCACGAATGGCGGCGGGCTTCGCGCCTCACTCGAACCTGGAATGGTTACGGTCGGCGACGTTCTGACGGTCCTCCCGTTCCAGAACACGCTCTATACCCTGGATGTCTCGGGTGAGGCGATCCTCGCGGCCCTGGAGCATGGGGTCAACGGCATCGAAGAAGGCGCCGGTCGGTTCCCGCAGGTCTCCGGGCTGCGTTTCAGGCTCGATCCCACCATCCCCGCAAATTCGGGGCGCGTTTCCAACGTGGAAGTCGCGACGCCCGACGGCTGGACCCCGATCGATCCGGGCGCGACCTACACGATCGCCACCAACAATTTCATGGCACGCGGAGGTGACGGCTACGCCATGCTCGAAAGCGCGGGGAGAAACGGCTACGACACGGCGATCGACATTGCGGATGTGTTAGCCGCGTATCTGGCTGAAAGGCCGGACTTTGCTCCCGGTCTCGACGGGCGGATCGTCCAATAGAGCCCGCCTCAGCCTGACACGCACCCGGACCGGTCGCTCTCAATGGAGTTGCCCGGCCCGGGGCGCACACGAACGTGCCGGATTTTTTCCGCGTTTCGCATGTGCCACCTGCGCCAGATGGACTTGTGCCGGGTGAACCGGCGTCACGGCATGGGCCGGAACGCGACCGGCATGGTTCCGTCGATCGGGTCGATCACCCAGGTGAAGCCGCTCGTCCCCGGTCTGGGCGCGCCCTCCTCGCCGAGGATCGCGTCATCGGGGAAGGCCGCAGTGATCTGTTAGCGGATCAGCGCCTCGATCGCTCGGTCGGCATGGCTGACCACGTCCTGCGCTGTCGCCTTGGTCTCGACCGCGAGTGTCTCGCGCCGTTCGAAGAAGTCGAGCGCTGGGGCACCTGCGTGCCTCGCGAGGTCACAGGCATAATTTTGGCGATCTGCGATGGCTTCGTTCATTCTTTTTGCTTCAGTCGAGACGCGTAATGCCGGCAGGGTCCACGGCGATGCCGACAGGGTCACCGGGTGCGAAGCGCGGCTCGTCGATCGGTCGCGAGACCAGCAGTGTCGTGTTGCCACTCCTGACAGCATATTCCATGCGGCTACCCAGATAAGTGGCGCTATCAATACGGGCCTCGGGTCCTGTCTCGGATCTGGTGGAAATTCCCTGGCGATGTGCTCCAGGCATGTGAAGGTTTCGCCGCTCGGGCGGCGAGGTCAAGCGTGATCGGATTGATCGGTTGAGAGAGGGTATTCGATCCATCAACCTTGCGCATCTGGATCCGAGCGGAGGCAAGCAGCAGCGCCGAGAGCAGCATCGAAAAGTTTTCGCCGCAGTCGTCGCGTCAGCGTCCGATCACGGCCGCAAGCTCTTCTTCGAACAGCGCCTCAATCGTAGCGCGAGTGTTCTGCCGAAGCCGTTCCTCGATGGAGTCGTAACAGGCGTTGCTGCACAGTAGCACGCTTGGTCGTGTCTGTAGTCTGGTTCATGGCATTATCTCCCTGGCGGTTGCCGACGCCGGTTGGATGGGTTGGAACACCTGGAGATTACGCCGCCATCAGATTGCCACCACCTTCGCGACAAGATCGCCCCCTTGCGGTCAAATGCTCGCGCAATGTCGCAATCCCTATGCCCCGGACCCATCGGTCAAGGGCTGAATATCACCGGAGCCGCGCAAGCCTTCACGAGCGCACATCTTCGGGCCAGCGCCGAAACAGAAGCTCAAGCACGATCGGCGCCACGAGGCAGGTAAGCACTGATACCAGCACGAAAGCGGCAAACAACTCTGCAGGGACGGCCCAGTCGCCGAGCTGTCGCCCACGTTCCATGATGATCATGGTGATTTCCGCGCGCGGCACGAGGCTCACGCCAATCAGGGTCGACCCGACCGAACCGGTGGTGAGCAGGCTGGGGATGGCAGCGCCGAGAACCTTGCCCGCGATCGCGACCAGCGTCAGTACGAGGCCGATCCAGAGCGCCGCCCCGATCGCGTCAACCTCGACGGCGAGCCCGATGCCGATGAAGAAGAAAGGCGCGAGGAGATGATAGACACCGCTGAAACCGGCATCAATATTGACGGCTTCAGGATCACGGCTGAATGCCAGCCCGGCGAAAAGCGCGCCGAGCGCTGCGGAAAATTCGAGCCATGCGGCCACACCGGCAATCAGGATCGCGATTCCGGCCACGAAGACCATCAGTTCCGGCTGTGAGGCAAATCGCTTGAACGCCGTCGTCAGGCGCTCCTCGCCGTAGCGGGCGAAGGCGATGCACAGGCCGGCAAAGAGGACGAAGTTCAGAAAGAAGGCACCACCCGTACCAAGCAATGCCCGGAAAATTTCGCCGTTTGCCGAAACAGCGCCCTCCGTCTCGCGCAACACCGGAAGAATGGCAAAAAGCAGGACCATCAGCGCCACCCCTGACAGATCATCCATCTCGGCGACATCGGTCAGGATCTGCCCCTTGCGCGTCCCGAGCGCCTCGTGCTGACGCCACATGGCCAGAGAGACACCGATGCTCGTCGCCGTCAGAGCGACGGCGGCGATCAGGCTCGGAATCTGCGCAAAACCAAGCAGATAGATCATCACGAGGTAGCCCAGCCCCGCGCTGAGCGCGACGTTGCCGATCCAGATCACGCTCGCACTGCGCAATTGTCGACGAAGCCCCTGCAGATCGCTCTCCAGCCCGACGCGGAACAGCAGCACGATGATCCCGAGCTCGGCCAGAACCTCGAAGGTGAAATCAGCACGCTCTGACAGAATGCTCCACCTGTCATCCGCCAGGCGCAGGGCGAAGCCGAGCGCCATGAAGCCGATCAGCGCAGGGACGCGCGTTCGATCAAGCAATGCCTTCGCGACAAGAGCCGTGGCAACGAGCGCACCAATCAGAAAGATCAGGAAAGAGACGGACTGAATCGACTCGGTCATGCGGCCTCCTGGCGCCGATCAACCGAACCCGGTTTCTCCCATACAGGCCTTGCCGGCGCTTTCCGGGAAGAACATGCGATGGATGTGACGCCTGCACTGGCAGTTGGAACCGAAACCGGGTAAGTGTCTCCGTTGAACTTGGTTCCAGTTCCGAGCGGCAGCGACGCCGGACGCGCGTCACAGGCTCCGGGCCTGATGATACTGTCGGGAGCATGAACGGCATGCCTGACGATGCGCAATATGGAGCATTCGGCTCAAGCCGGGCCTTCGCTGCGGGGTTGCGCGGGGTTGCGCGAGGTTGATTGTCATCATGCCAGGATGGCGGAAAGCACTCTAAGAGTGCACCTCAAGATGCTGCAGTGCCGTGTCGCGTGTCTTCTTTTCAGGCCTGCTTCCGCCGAGAAGCAGAACCACTTGCGTGCGATTGGTCACCTTCAGCTTGCGCATGATCTGCGTCAGGTGCATCTTCACCGTGTTGTCCGACAGGCCGAGTTCCGCTGCGATCACCTTGTTGGCATTGCCTTCGAGCACACCGGACGCCACCTCACGCTCGCGTGGCGTGAGCCTGGCCCAACCTTCCGCCGGCGGCGTGATCGGATGCGCAGATTCTTCCCGGGTCTCCACCCGCAAGCCACAGGCCGCTCCGATCATGAAGAGCAGGGCATCGAGTGAGGGTGGCAGTTTCACCGTGTCCGCAATGCCGATATTGGCCACGCCGTCGAGCATGAGCATGACGATGCGGGTTCCGGGGAAAGCTGCACTCAGGAACTGCAGGCTGTTATGCGCATCCGAGTGACTGGCATCGACGATCAGAATGTCTTCACCTGCCGGCTCGAAGGCGTTGGCAGCCTCGACCGTTGCGGCATGCAAAATCTGTGTGAGCGCATACTTGCGCAGTATTTCGGCCTGGATGCATTCCCGCACGAGCTGAAGCGCACTCACAATGATGAGGCGCCCCCCGAACCCGGTCTGTCGTCCGCTTATTGCACTCAGTTTCAGATCACGCATCTGACTACCCAAATTCTGTTGACGATGTGTTTTAGAAAACCCATTTGACGATCAACGAGCGCATGTCGACTACCCTACACTGGTTTTGATTAAACACAGAATCAAAATGTATGATGAAATTCAAATTTCTTGATACAATTCGATTTCAAGGATATTTGGACAGGAAAGAAAATCTCAGATTGTTTTGCGCCGCAATAGCCTCATCCATGATCATCACTCCTCCCTGAATGCCCTCGCCATGCTGTCCTTGACCGGTTGCAGCAGATATTCGGCGAAACTGCGCTCGCGCGTCTTGATATACACTTCCGCCGGCATGCCCGGCGTCGGTGCGAAATCGCTCACTTTGGCGAGAGAGCGCGCGTCGAGCCTTATCCGGGCCACGAAGCCATCCTGCCCGCTCGCCTCGCGTCCCAGTTCCGCCGGCAGCGCATCCGCCGAGACATAAGTCACGCGCCCTTCCACCATCGGCGTCGTGCGCTTGTTGAGCGCAGTGAGGCGCACCGAGGCGCTTTGCCCGATGCGGACGCTGTCGATATCCTGCGGGCGCACGCGTGCCTGGATGACGAGATCAGCATCAAGCGGCACGATCTCCGCGACCGGGCTCCCGGCTTCGATGACACCACCCGGCGTGTGATAGCGCATCTTGACGATGATGCCGTCCTCCGGGGCGATGATCGCGCTGCGCTCGACCATGTCCGCAGCGGCCCGGCGGCGCTCGCGCACGTCCTTCAACTCGGCCTCGACCTCCTGCGATTGCTCCACCGCGACCTTGGCCGCAGCGTTGCGCACGGAGAGGATCTGCTCGTTGATGCGGGCGATGCGCTCGCGCGAGTCACCCATGTCACCCACCAGCCGCCCGACCTCGCCATCAAGGCCGGCCTGTGCGCGACGCAGGGCGAGCACTTCCGGGCGGCGCACGAAGCCGTCGCTGAGGAGCTTCTCCTTGCCTTCCAGCTCTTCGGCAATGATGGCGATCTGCCGCTCGATCGCCGCGCGCTGCGCCTCGGCACCCATGATGCGCTCGTTGAGCCCGTCGATGCCGGCAGAGAGCGTGGATATCTCGCTCCCCACATGCCGCCGGCGGGCCTCGAAGGTCTCCGTCTGCGCCGCGATGATCTCGGCGATATCCGGATCCGCCTGCGCTTCGGCGAGCAGTGCCTCGGAGAAGCTGATGCGTGTCGCACCGGCGATCTCGGCATCCAGCCGCGCCTTGATGGCCGCGAGGCGCGCCGCGCGCAAATCGAGCCGGCGCAGCTCTGCTGCGGCGGCGGTCTGGTCGAGGGTGATGATCTCCTGCCCCTTGCGCACGAGATCGCCCTCGGACACCAGAATCCCGGCGATCACGCCCCCTTCGAGATGCTGCATGATCTTGTTCTGGCCCGAGGCGACGAAATAACCGGTGGAGACGACAGCGCCGGAGATCGGTGCGGCGATGCCCCAGACGCCGAAGACGGAGACGAAGACCGCAATCACCGCAATCCCGTAGAAGATGGCGCCGCGCGTGCTGCGGGGAATGTCGGCGCTCCAATCGTCCATCATGGCTCATTCTCCCGGTTGCGGGCCGCTATCGGGCCGTTTGTCGTTCCTGCCCTGATCCTGCGGCTTGCCACCCTGATCGGGACGCGGCGCGACGGGTTTCGTGGTGGAGAGCCGGCGCAGGATCTCGTCACGCGGCCCGAGTGCCTCGACGGCGCCGTTGCGCAGGACGAGGATCTTGTCGACGCTGCGCAGGAGCGCGGGGCGCTGGGTGATGGCGATGACGGTGATGCCGCGCTCCTTGGCACGCCCGAGAGCCCGCGCGAGCGCCATCTCGCCGGGCGTGTCGAGGTTGGAATTGGGCTCGTCGAGGATGACGAGGCGCGGGTTGCCGAAGAAGGCCCGCGCGAGGCCGATCCGCTGCTTCTGCCCGCCCGAGAGCGGCGATCCGTCGATCGAGACGAGCGTTTCGTAGCCCTGCGCAAAGCCGGAAATCATCTCGTGCACGTCGGCGAGCTCGGCGGCGGCGAAGATCGCGGCATCATCGGCATCAGTGCGCATGCGCGCGATATTGGCCTTGATGGTGGCGGGAAACAGCTGCACGTCCTGCGGCAGATAGCCGACGCTCTCGCCGAACTGGCGCGGATCCCAGTTGCGCAGATCCATCGCATCGAGCCGCACCGAGCCCGCCGTCGGGGTGATCGCGCCGACGAGCATGCGCCCCAGTGTCGACTTTCCAGCACCGGACGATCCCACCACCGCGAGCGTCTCGCCGGGCTCCAGCGAGAAGCTCACGCCGTTGAGGATCACCTGCTTGTTGGGCGGCGGCACATAAAGCACCCGCTCGACATCGAGCCGGCCCTTCGGATCGGGAAGGCGCAGGCGCGGCTGGTTCAGCGGCGTGGTGTGCAGGAGCGAGCGGATGCGCTGGAAGGCCGAGCGGGCCTGCACCAGATGGCGCCAGCCCTCGATCGTCCCCTCCACCGGCGAGAGCGCGCGCGAGGCGATGATCGAGGCGGCGATCACCATGCCGCCGGTGAGCTGATCCTGCAGCGCAAGAAACGCCCCCCAGCCGAGGATCGCGACCTGGGTGCAAAGCCGCACGAATTTCGACAGGCCCGTCATGGCGATGTTGCGATCCTGCGCCGAGACCTGCGAGCGCAGGGATTCGGCGGTATCGCGCCCCCACAACCCCACGCCTTCGGGGATCATGCCCATGGCATTGATCACCTGCGCATTGCGCGCCATCGAGTCCGCCTGGAGATTGGCGCGCCCGGCAAAGGCATTGGCGCGCGCGAAGCTCATCGCCGTCAGTCTCTGGTTGAGTCCGGCCACAGCGAGCAGCGCAATGCCGGTCGCGGCGACGATCATGCCGAGATCGGGGTGGATCAGGAAGATCACCAGCAGATAGATTGGTGCGACCGGGGCATCGAGGATGTTGAGCAGCACGCCGCCGGTGAGGAAGGAGCGGATCTGCTGGAGATCGGGCAGCACCTGGAACTCGCGAATCGAGCCGCCCTGCGCCGCCTTCGCCGCCGAGGCGAGAACCGGCGAGCCGAGCCGGCTCTCGAAATCCACCGCCACCCGCATCAGCATGAAGCGGCGGATCATGTCGAGCACCACATGGGCCAGCAGCGCGGCGACGACGATCGCTGTGAGCATGATCAAAGTGTCGATGCTGCGGCTCGACAGAACCCGGTCGGAAATCTGAAAGAGATAGATTGGAATCGACAGGACGAGGATGTTCACGAAGAAGGAGAAAACGACGACGACCCAGAGATTGCGGCGCACGCCTGCAAGGCCGCGCCCGAGAATGTCGCGAAAGTCACCGCCTTCGCGCCGGCTCTCAAGCCGGGGCGTGCCGCCTCCTCCGCCACCGCCGCCGGTTTCCTTGGGCGGAGGCGGCTTGTCGCCACCCGAAGCGTCGCGCTTGAGCGGCAATTCGCGGATATTGTCGTGATGGCGATCAGGCGGAAGGGGGGCTTCGCCACGCATTTGCTTGCGGCGCATCTCTTCAGGTGCATTCGGTACAGGGGCAGCCGGCGCCTTTCCCGCAGCGAGCGCGCGGATCTCGGCCACGCGTAGCCGGATATCCTGCTCAAGCGCATTCATCACCGCCTCCTGGCTGTCGGATCCCTGCGCCGGATCCGGCGCGAAACTGTCGCCGAGCTTGTTCATGATGCCCCTCCCCCGCTTTCCTGGTTTCGTCTCCCCTGATCAGTCGCGCGCTCAGGCCATCACCGACCCGAACGCGTCCTCATGCTGGAGCGCCACCGACGGTGCCGGCGCGACAGAGTCCTCCTGGACCAGTTCCTGATCCAGAAATGCGATGAACTCGGTGGCGAGCATCTGCGTGTCGCCCGCGCCATTCCCTTGCGCGATCATTGGCTCGCCGCTGTCATAGGCGATGTTGGCCTGAAACAGCATCAGGTCCTGATAGACCTCGCCGCCCGCATGTTGGGCGTGGAAGGCGCCGAAATCGACGATGGTGGCATTGTTGACGAGCATGTTGCCGCCGGTGACGACCTCGCCCTCTTCCTCGCCGGTCATTGCGATGAAATCCCGATCCGACAGCATGTTGACCTGCCAGAGCACCGAGACGTCGTACCAATCGCCCGTCACCACGAGGATATCGAGCTGCCCCGTCGCGGCGCCTGAGATCCCGGCAAAAGCCTCCATGCCCGGATCCGCGCCGGCGGCGAGTTTCGCGAAGAGATCGGCTGCATCCGGGTCCACCCCCGTCCAGTCCTGTTCGCCGCGCTTGTCGATGCGTGCCTCGTTGAAGACGGTATTCGGCTCGGAGCGGTAATCGAGCGCGGCTTCGCCGGGCGGACCGAACAGGGCGGTGAGGTCGTCGTCGGCGAGGATGTTGATCTGGCCGATAAAATTCAGCGCGTAATAACTGCCCATCACCACAACGAGATCATAGCTCTTGCCGAGATCGGCGAGCCGCGCCGCATTGGCCTGGAGATTGCCGCCGAAGCCCATCATCGACCAGGCATCGGTGCCGCCCCAGGATATCCGGTCGCCGTCATCGGCGAGGTTTTGCTGGAACAGCGTCCTGACGTCGAAAATGTCCTGATCGGCGATATCGACATTGACGGTGAGCCCGTTCGGATTGAGCCCGGTGGCGGCAGGCAGCGTCACCGGATTGTGCGACACGATCGCCAGATTGGTGATCGTGTCGTCATGTCCCTGATCCTTCATCGCGGACTGGATCGCGCCGTTCATCGCCACGATGTCGGTATTGGAATGCACGTTGATCTGCATGATGGCATCGCGCTGGAAGACATCGCCCATCACGGCGAGCGTGCGCGCGGGGATGAGCGCGTCGATCAACGCGGCTTCGTTGACGAGCGCATTGCCGCCGCTCGCCGCCGCCGTGCCGAAAGCATCGGGGGCCGGGCGCGCCATCAACTGGATCTCCGCGCCGGTCTCGGCGTCCGGATCGAGCGCGCCGGAGAGCGAAAGTGTGGTCAGCGGCGATTCCGGCGCGTCATCGGCCTCGATGCGCGCGCCGTCGCGAAAGACGCCGTCGCGCGGGGCCGGTGCGGCGGTTTCGTCCGTATCACCAGCATTCTGCGCCGCGAAAGCCGTCTCGGCCTCACCGACGAGGAAGGCGGGAAAGGATATGCCCTGCCCCGGCAGATCGCTCGCCCAGACGGGCATCGCGTCGCGCGCTTCGCTCATCATCTCCGTCAGCACGAATGCGCTCTCCTGAGCGATGCGCGTGTCAGTGAGGAGATCGATGGCAAGCAGCGTGTCGATATCGGTGAGCGCATTCGATTGCGCGAGCTCGACGAGACGGCTGTCGCCGCCGGAGCCGAAGCTGATCTTGTAGAGCGGGCCGGTATCGCGGCTCATGAGCATGAACGCACCGGTCGCGGCACCTTGAACGCTCATCACGAAGGGCATCAGCGGGCCGAAGAAAGCGGGTAACGGCAGAAAGGAAGCGAAGTCGCGTCCTTCGAACCAGTCGCTCTTGAAAGGCGCGCCGGGGCCGGCCTGGAAAAGGTTGATGCGGATCGCCGCGAGATCATCGGCGGGATCGCCCGGAGGCGCCTCGATCCATTCCGCAGGGTCCTCGTCGAAAGCGAGTGCCGGCAGTGGCGGCGTCTCGCCCGCGAAATCCGCACGTTCGGCATTGATGGTCTTGAAGATCTGCAGATAGCCTGCGAAATGCCAGATGAGTTCGGTGGTGACGATCATGCTCATGGCGGCCTCCCGGTCCGGGACGCATCCCCGCACGCGCGGCGCGCGCGGGGATGCAGATCAGTATCAGGCGCGGATCACGCGGCCAGATCGTCGCCGGCGGTCATCGCGGAATTGCCGCCCACGACCGAGGCATCCAGAGCGTTGAACTGGATGTTGTTGCCCATCGCGATGGAGAGGTTGAAGGCCTCCTGGCCGACCATGGCATCGGCATCGCCGACGGCCTGGAAGGCCATGTCCTCGGCGGAATCGACCCCGAAGCCGTCCTTCGCATAGATACCGGTCGCCTCGCCGCCATTGGCGTGCGCGTGCTGGCCCCATTCGCTGTTGCTGTTCAACGTCGGATGGTGGAGGGTATCGTTGTCCATGATCTCGCTGATCTGGTTTGACGAGAAAGCGAGATTCATGCCGTCGCCCTTGAGCGCGTCCTTGATGGCGCTGATCGCGTCGAAGGTCGATCCCTCCACCGCGATCATGCCGTCAACCGAGCTGTCCGTCGATTCATTCAGGCTGTCGCTGATCCCGACATCAATGCCGACATCGGTGTTGAACGAGTCGTCGGCATTGCTGGACTGGTCGATCTCGTTGAAGGAATTGTTCGCCGTGCTCGACTTGTCGTTCCCCATATCCTCCATCGCCACATCGACGGAATTATCCGACTGGTCGTTGAAGGAATCCGTCACGCTCTTGTCGTTCTGGGCATCCTGCAACACGGTGCTCGTGCTGTTGTCGGAATTGTCGTTGTAGGAATCCTCCAGCTCCGTTGTGGTGCTGTTGTCGGACTCGTCGTTGAACGAGTCATCAACCGAGTTATCCTCGCTGGAGACATCGGTGCTGTTGAACGAGTCGTCGATATCCTCGTGATCGAGATCGAAGCCGAGCGCAAAATACTGCGAATTGTCGGCATTGTTCGTGTTGTCCGAATTATCCGAATTGTCCGTCGCATTGAAGGAGCCATTCGCATTATTCGTCGTCGACTGATCGTTCAGGCTGTCATCGATATCGACATCGAGATCAGCATTTTGCGATTGATCGACGTTCTGGGTCTGATCGATATCGGTGTCCGTCGAGTTATCGTTGAAACTGTCGTTGTAATACTCGTTTTCGGACTGGTTGTCGTACGCGTTGTTCGCGTTTGTCGCATTGAAGGAATCTTCAGCGCTCGCGTTGAAGGAGTCGTCAATGCCGTGCGGATGATTGCTCATGACGTTCATTCCCTTTCGGTTATGCTCACGTCAGCCCAAGGAGCCGGGTTGCACGAACGCATGGCGTTCGCACAAGAAGACATGAGGCCGTTGCTGCGAATAAGCCGGACCAGGACCGGGGGTGGCGCCCGGTACCTGGTCCGGCAGTGACCGGCAAACAGACGAGCTCGTTCGAGCACCGAAGCGACTTCGGCGGTCGAGGGGGCGGTGAGCCTGCAGTTCACGATTGGTCACTTGCGCATTCAGTCTTCCCGAGCTGAATGCAGGGGAAGTGTCCCGCTAACAGGGTTAACGATCAATCTACCGAATCCGGTAGTGTGCGCCGCAAATTGGAGCCAAACCGTCAGTACGTATATTTACAAGATTGCTTGACGATTGCAAAATCACCAATCGAATCAGCATCCGGTGACGGTTTCCGAACAAGCAAACCAACGAATACACGCCTGATGACAAAAGCTGTCTGGCTGAAAACTAGGTGTTTATACGTTGCAATCGAGCGTAATCTGACGCCTCGGCGCCGCTCACGCGTAAAACCGCGCACACCGATTCTGGTAGATTGTTAAAATTTAGTTACCCCCGCAGGCTCCATCCACGAAATCAGAGGCGAAAAAGGCGTGTATTGGCCTGTAAATGCCTGATCGTGGAGGCTGGACATGGCGTCGATAACCGAAAACGGCATCGATCTGCGCGCAGGCAGCAAGCGTGCGGCGCGAAGCATTCTGGTGACGGGCGGAGCCGGGTTTCTCGGCTCACATTTGTGCGACCTGCTGCTGAAACAGGGTCACGAAGTCATCAGCCTGGACAATTATTTTACCGGTTCAGTCACCAATCTCGGTGATGCCTTTGAAAGCGCGCGTTTTCGTGCAATCGAACACGACATCATCCTGCCGATCCCGGAGGAGCTGCCGCGTTTTGACGAGATCTATAACCTTGCCTGTCCGGCATCACCGGTTCATTACCAGCTCGATCCACTGAAGACGGCGCTGACCTCCGCAGGCGGGGTCTGGAACGTGATGGCTCGGGCGCGCCGCGACAATGCGCGGATCTTCCACGCCTCTACCTCGGAGGTCTATGGCGATCCCACGGTGCACCCGCAGCCGGAATCCTATCACGGCAACGTCAATCCCATCGGGCCGCGCGCCTGCTACGACGAAGGCAAGCGGTTCGCCGAGACGATCCTGAGCGATTTCACCCGCTCCACCGGCCTGCCGGTGCGGATCGCGCGCATCTTCAACACCTACGGCCCGCGCATGCATCCGGAAGACGGGCGCGTCGTCTCCAACTTCATCGTCCAGGCCCTGCTGGGGCGCGATCTGACGATCTATGGCTCGGGTCGGCAAACGCGTTCATTCTGCTTCATGGATGATCTCATCGCCGGTTTCGATGCGCTGATGCACGCGCCCGGGGCCACGGCGGAACCGGTCAATCTCGGCAACCCGCACGAAATCACCGTGGTCGAGCTCGCCGAGATGGTGCTCGACATGGTGGGCGGGCGCTCGCGCATCCTGCGCCTGCCCCTGCCCGTCGATGATCCGCAGCGCCGCCGGCCCGATATCAGCCGCGCGAAGAACATCCTCGGCTGGAAGCCGCGCGTGCCTCTTGAGGAGGGGCTCGCCGCAACAATCCGGTATTTCGATCGGCGCCTTGCCGAGGAACAGACGCGCCCGCGCAAGCGTGTCGCGGCGGCAGTCGCACCACCCTTCGCAGCCGCCATCTGATGCATGGCATCGCGGCAGTTCAAGCGTAATCCGGGGGAGAGTATCATGGAAATCACCATTCTCGGTGCGGGCTATGTCGGCCTCGTCAGTGCGGCATGCCTTGCGGATCTGGGGCACCACGTTACCTGTATCGATCCGAACGAGAGCCGGATTGCCGCGCTGCTCCGGGGAGACATCCCGATTTACGAACCCGGTCTCGCGGCGATTGTTGCACGCACGGCTTCGAACGGCCATCTGCGCTTCGACACGGATCCTGCCCGCGCGCTTGCAAGGGCGGAAACGGCGTTCATCTGTGTCGGCACACCCCCGCGCCCGGAGGACGGCGAAGCCGATCTCGGCTGCGTCGTCACGGCGGCCCGCGACATCGCCCGTTATGCGCGCGACGAGATCATCGTCGTGATGAAATCGACCGTTCCCGTCGGCACCGGCGACATGATCGAAGGCCTGATCCGGCGTATGCGACCGCAACTCGAATTCGGCGTGGTTTCCAATCCGGAATTCCTGAAGGAGGGCGCGGCGATCGCCGATTTCATGGAGCCTGACCGCATCGTCATCGGGGCCCAGACAGCCCGTGCCGGCAATATCGTCGCTTCGATTTACGCCCCGCTGGCGCAAAAAGGCGTGCGAATTCTGCGCACCCGACGCCGCTCGGCGGAGGCGATCAAATACGCCGCCAACGCCTTCCTCTCGGTCAAGCTCTCCTTCATCAACGAGATCGCCGATTTCTGTGAAGCCTGGGATGCCGATATCGGCGATGTCGCCACCGGAATCGGCCTTGATCGCCGCATCGGCACCGACTTCCTGCAGCCCGGCCCCGGATACGGAGGTTCGTGCTTTCCCAAGGACCTGCGCGCGCTGCTGCACAGCGCCCGCGAGCGTGCGGTGGGGCTGCGCATGGTCGAGACGGCCAGCGCCGTCAACGAGGCACGCAAATGGGCGATGGGGCGCCGCATTCGTGCGGCCATCCGTGGCGATGTCAGTGCATGCCGGATCGCGGTGATGGGTCTCACCTTCAAGGCCGAGACCGATGATATGCGTGAATCCCCGGCGCTCGCCATTATCAAGGCCTTGCGGCGCGAAGGCGCGCAGATCCGCGCCCACGATCCGCGCGGCATGGAGGCGGCCCGCGATCTGATTGAAGGTGTGAGCTTCGCCGAGGATCCGGCGGCCTGCCTGCGCAATGCCGATATCCTCGTGATCGCCACGGGCTGGCGCGAATATGCGGCGCTGGATCCGCGCGCCGTCGCCGGTCTGATGCGCGGGCGCAAGGTCTTCGATCTGCGCAACATCCTCGCGCCTGCTGCCTGGCGCGCCGCCGGTTTCGATCTGCACCGCATCGGTGAAGCGCACCCACCGGTTTCAATCGCCTTCACGGCGGATGAGCCACGCCGCGATCACGCGCCGCTCGGATCTGTTGCGCGACAGAGCTTTCGTCATCCCGCGTCATCGGTCGGAGAGCCCCTCGTCCATCACGCGGCGATGAAGCCGGCGGAGTGAATTGCCGAGAAGCTGGCTCCGGGGCGGGGCGAAAGCGGAGCGCGGGAGAGAGGTGGCGTGTCATGGCGGTATCGGGCATATCGGGTCCATTGCAGGGTGCGCGCCAGCTGCGCTCTCACGCGGCGCCTGCACGCGCGGACAAGCCATATTTCGTCCCCGTCTTCACCGGCTGGCGCAAGGCGGTCAATCTCGCCGGAATCGCCTTGTGGATCGCCGCTCTGGCATCTTTCTGGATCTGGTGGTTTCAGCCGGGCCACATCCATACGCCGGGACGCTGGCTGCTGGTCACCTTCATCCTGGCCTGGATCACGCTGATCCCGTTCTATTATATCGCGTTGTTTGCCCGTGCCCGCCTGTGCGTGGCCGATGCCCGCGATTTGCCTGGCGAGCCGCGTACCGCGATGGTGGTGACGAAGGCGCCGTCGGAACCTTTCGCGATCGTGCGCCGCACGCTCGAAGGCGCGCTCGCCCAGCGCCTTCCCGATCACCGCTTTCGGTACGACGTCTGGCTCGCCGACGAAGATCCGGACGAGCAGACTCTCGCCTGGTGCGCCACGCATGGCGTGAAGGTGTCCTGCCGCAAGGGCATCCCCGCATATCATCGCACGCAATGGCCACGTCGCACGCGCTGCAAGGAGGGCAACCTCGCCTATTTCTACGACACTTACGGCTACGATCACTACGACTTCGTCGCTCAATTCGACGCGGACCACGTGCCGCAGCCCCAGTATCTGGGCAATACGCTCGCACCGTTCACGGATCCGGCGGTGGGCTATGTCTCGGCACCGAGCATCTGCGACACCAATGCCGGCGCGAGTTGGTCGGCGCGCGGGCGCCTGCATGTCGAGGCCAGCATGCACGGTGCGCTGCAGACCGGATATAATGACGGCTACGCGCCGCTTTGCATCGGCTCTCATTACACAGTGCGCACCGCAGCCTTGCGCGAGATCGGCGGACTCGGTCCCGAACTCGCGGAGGATCACTCCACCACGTTGATGTTCAACGCCCATGGCTGGCGTGGCGTGCATGCGGTTGATGCCATCGCCAATGGTGCGGGGCCGGAGAGCTTCGCTGATCTCGTGGTGCAGGAATTCCAGTGGTCGCGCAGCCTCGTGACCATCCTGCTCGGCTGGTCGCCCGGGCTCATTCCCCGTCTCGATGCGCGCCGTCGTTTCCAGTTCGGCTTTTCCCAGCTCTGGTATCCGATGTTCTCGGTGATCATGGGACTGACGATCTTTCTGCCGATCTTCGCCCCCGTGACCGGCGAGCATTTTGTCAACGTCACCTATGCCGATTACTTCCTGCACATGCTGCCGCTGGCGCTGGTACTGATCCTGCTCGCCTTCTGGTGGCGCGCGACCGGGCTGTTTCGTCCCGCGCGCGCGCCGATCTTCTCCTGGGAGGGGCTGGCCTTTCTCTTCCTGCGCTGGCCCTGGGCCCTTATGGGATCACTTGCGGCTTTGCATGATCATCTGCGCGGGCGCCCGGCCGATTTCCGGGTGACGCCGAAGGGCTCGGACAGCGCCGATCATCTGCCCCTGCGGGTTGTCATGCCCTATTGCGTCATCGCGCTGGCATCGGGTTGGACGGCCTATGCCGTAACGGATCCGGGCAGCGCTGCGGGGTTCTACGTCTTCGCACTCGTCACAGGCGCGATCTATGCAGGCCTCACCCTGCTCGTGCTGTGGCGCCATGCGCGCGAGAACGAACTGGGCTTCCTGCCCCGCGGTTATGCGGGCGTCGTGATCGCCACCTGCCTCGTCGCGATGCTCTCCGGCCTCTATGCCGCGGCCGAGCGCAACGGCGCGAAAGGCCTGCATGCGATCTCGCTCGGCATCACTGCCTTCACCCTCACCGAAATACGCTTCACGCCATCAGGCGCCGGACACGGGACCGAACCCAGCATTCATTTCAATCCACGCTGGCGTGGATTCGGGGGCGAATAAGCATTCCTACGCAGCAAATGGAAGGAGAATTCAGATGAATACCTCGAAAAAATCAGATAATATCACAAATGGTGGCGCAAATATCCTGAACGCCTTTGGGGGCATCCAAGGAGAAAGCGTGATGTGCAGCGTATCCAATCGGATCACCCGCAGGGGAATACTGTGTGGTACCGCAACGGCAGCGATGGCTGCTGCTCTTGCTCCCATGGCGGTCGGCACGCGCCCGGCCATGGCGCAACCGGCCTCTCTCGCAGGACGTGACTTGCTGCGCGACAAGCGCCCCGTCCTGCATGAGGCCGGCACGCTGTTCGGCGCCTACGATCCGTATGGCGACTTCTCCGAGGACGACAGGCTGGCCACCGAGCACCTCTTCCTGCCTTGGGAAGACATCGAGCTTGGCGGGCTGGGCGTCGCCGATGAGTATGCCCGCGAGCGGGGGCGCAAGATCCTGATCACAATCGAGCCATGGTCCTGGGCGCTCGACTGGAACGTGAGCGAAGCCGAGCTGCGCGAACTCGTTCTCGGCGGCTTCCGCGACGAGAACATGCGTTCGATCCTGCGCGCGGTCGCCGGCTTCCGCAGTCCGCTGATCATTCGCTGGGCTCAGGAAATGGAGAGCACCACGGGCCGTTTCTCCTGGCAGAACTGGGCGCCGGCTGATTACATCGAGGCCTATCGGCGCATGGCCGCGATTACCCGCGAGATGTTGCCCGAGGCGCAGCTGATGTGGTCGCCCAAGGGCGAGCCTGCACTGGTTGACTACTACCCGGGTGACGATGTCGTCGACATCGTCGGCCTCTCCGTCTTCGGCCTCGATGAATACGACGAAATCGAATATGGAGGCCCGCGCAGCTTCGCCGAGAGCCTGCAGCAGGGCTACGATCTGACCGTCGGCTACGGCAAACCGATCTGGGTCGCGGAACTCGGATACGAAGGCGCGGAGCCCTATCTCGCCTCGTGGGCTGACGACGTCACCCGCCCCTTCGACGCATTCACGGAACTGCGCGAGGTCATCTACTTCAACGATCAGGAAGTCCATCCCTGGCCTTACGATCTCGGGCTACCGAACTGGCGCGTCATGCGTGACCGCCCGATCTACCCCGTTCGCCGCTGAGGAGCGTGTCATGTTGGGAACGCAGCTGAAGAAAACGGCAATTCCGGCAGCGGCGCTTGCCGGCCTGCTGCTTGCGGGATGTCAGGATACGGGCCCCGGCGCGGTGCAGGGAACCAGCGAAATCGCCCGTGAAGCGATGGCCGCAGAGCCGCTGAACATCGCGTCGATGCAACGCATCTATGGCAACCGCACCTGGATATGGGATGACGGCGCAGGCTTTCTGAACGCTCGCGACCGGACCTTCGTCGCCTGGACGGGAAGCGGGGCGGACGCCTCCTATGCCGATGGCAACTGGTTCATGACGCAGACTGGCAATCTGTGCTTTCGCGCAAACTGGGCATCGGTGGGCGGTGAAGGTGTCGCCGCGACCTGCTTCGAGCACCGTACCGACGGCGCGCGGATATTCCAGCGCCGGCAACCGGATGGCGAATGGTATGTCTTCGCCGACAGCCCGATTCGTCCGGGTGACGAGATCAACAAGCTTCGTCCGGGCGATGCAGTGTTCTCGCGTTACGATCGCAACAAGGCCGAAGTCGCACGCCGGAGCGGCTCCTGACGCTGCGCCGCTCGCGCGGCGTTCAGAGGCAACGGTCAGGCATCAGCGGGCAGCAAGACGCTGCAACGCCGATGTCTGGACGGCGCGCCATTGATCCGGCGTCACCCGCCAGTCCGGCGAACCCAGACCGAAGGGCCAGTAATGCGGTTCCTTGTCGTTGAAATAGACCACTGCGCGCAGGGCGCGGAAGCTCTCGGAACGCGCCAGCGTCTCGAACAGCGAGCGCAACCAGTTTTCGCGATAGTTGCGGTCACCGGATACGCCGAGCTCGGCGATGATCACCGATTTGCCGAAACGCGCCGCGCGGTCATACTTTTCGCGGAAGCTTGCGGGAAAGTCGCGCACGCCGCGATGGAAGCGCTCGTCATAGCTCTGCAGGCCCCACAACGAGACGCCCACGAAATCGACATGGGCGGGGCCCGGGTAATAGGCGCCCATATTGCGCTCGCCGACCGGGCTCCAGACATACCGCGTTTCGGGTGCCATGCGGCGGCACTGATCGACGAAATGGCGGAACGCCGCCTGATAGCCGCGCGCATCCCGGCGTGCCCAGGGATATCGGCCAGTGGGCTTCTCCATCTCGTGCCCCCAGCGCACGAGAACGCGCCCGCCGAAATCGCCGAGCGTGCCGCAGATTGTCGAAATCTCATCACGATAACCGCCCCGCAGGATCTCCTGAAACAGCTGGTCCCCGCCATCGCGCCAGTTCGGCGCCCGCGTAAACGGCTCCACGGTCACCATCATGATCCGCCCGCTCGCCCGCGCCTGGTCGAGGCGATGGCGGAAATCACGCAGATCGAGCGCCTGCCAGAAGACGAAGATATGCTCGATCGCCGGCTCGCGAGCACCGGCAAAGCTGCCATGCGGGTCATAGACGCCGAAAGCGACGTGATCGAGGGGCGAGGCCTCGGCGGGCCCGGAACCCTCCCCGGATCCATTGAAGGGCGCGAACATCACCATCAGGCCTGTGAGCAGAAGACGCGCGACCAGATTGCTCATTCCCATGCGTCGCAAGCATGGCCGGATGACATCGGACATGGGGCCACCGTTTTCTTTCACCATCAGGTGAGATCTGCCACAAAACCAGCTCATGAACACTGGCAACGAAACCTGAATGAAATGAAAACGCGCAAGTGTGATATTTATCCACCGCTAAGTCGTGCATCGAAACGGCACAGTCACAATACAAAACATATGAGGGCGGCATGAGCACGGTTCTCATCACCGGCGGCGCCGGCTATATCGGTGCACAGACCTGCAAGGCCCTCGCGAGTGCCGGCTATCACCCTGTCGTTTATGACAATCTCGTTTCGGGGCATCGCGCGGCTGTGCGCTGGGGTCCGCTCGTCCATGGTGACATCACCGATCGCGCCACCCTCGATGCCGCGATCCGGCAATACCGACCGCAGGCGGCCATTCATTTCGCGGCGCATGCCTATGTTGGAGAATCGATCGCGGATCCCGGCAAGTACTACCGCAATAACCTCGCCGGTTCCCTGACGCTGCTGGAGGCGCTGCGCGACGGGGGTGTTGGCAAGGTCGTTCTGTCGAGCACCTGTGCCGTCTATGGTGAGCCGTCGCAGCTTCCGATCACCGAGAGCACGCCGACGCGACCGATCAATCCGTACGGCGCCTCTAAGCTGATGGTCGAGCACATGCTCGCCGATTTCGAGCGCGCCCACGGCCTGCGCTGGCTGGCTTTGCGCTATTTCAACGCCGCCGGCGACGATTTTGATGGCGAGATCGGTGAGGATCACGCACCGGAAACGAGGCTCGTACCGCTCGCCCTCGAAGCCGCTTCGGGCGGGGAGCCGCTGACGGTTTTCGGCATCGACTATCCAACCCACGACGGCACCTGCATTCGCGACTATATCCACGTGGCCGATCTGGCCGATGCGCATCTGCGCGCGCTCGCGGCGCTCGATTCCGGCATCGCCTCGCAGCCGCTCAATCTCGGCGCCGGTCGCGGCATGTCCGTGCGCGAGATCATCACCATGGTCGAGGCTGTAACCGGGCGCCAGGTCGAACTGCGTTACGGCCCGCGCCGCCCTGGCGATCCGCCGGAGCTCATCGCCGATGCGCAGCGCGCGCACACTCTGCTCGGCTGGAGCGCACGTTACAGCGACCCGTTACGCATCGTCGAAAGCGCCTGGTCCTGGCATTGTCGCAAGCGCGAGCGGATCAGTTGAATGCGGAACTGCTGCGCCCGCGCAACTGACAGGACGCCGTACGACCGAAGCCGCTCGGCGTGCATACATAAGGCGCACGTCCAAGGGGACGACGCCCGATACCTGATCGCGTGCGCGCGCGCTCCCGCGTGTCGAACGGCGCCGCCGTGTTGCGCTCGGCCTGCTGCATGGTTGTCGCGGAGACCCGGTCATTGGCGGAGGCCGTGCCGGTGAATACGGGCACCGATGCCAGCAACACGCAGCCCAGAAGGGCGAGGCAGGCGCGTGATGGCCTGAAGGATCCTGCGCAAGGCACAAGGCTACGCCGACGGTGAGATACCGTACCAAAAGCAGTCATTAAGATGAATCCTCTCCGTAATTTCCAGCGAAGCTGTGTCGTGGACGTTACGGCAGGAACGACCGCCCCCGGCATTCCTACCCCAGGCAGCAGAAAGTATTTTCCGCTGCAGAATGTATTCAGCCCGCAAACCCTTAACGAAACGTAATCTGACCCGCAAGCCGTCGATTTTCGGCTTCCACAGCCTGAACAATCTGCGTAAAAACGGTAACGTCTTAGTGTCTGACTCATAATTTCAGTCCGTTTAGCAGTATCTTGCGAGCCGTCGCGTAACGATGCGGATGTGGGCGACGGTCAGCCATGCAGTGGTGCTCTCGATGGTTTTCTCCCAGTCCTTTGCGAGGCGGCGGCATCGACCGAGCCAGGCGAATGTTCGCTCGACGACCCATCTGCGGGGCAAGACCTCGAAGCCCTGCGCCGTATCGGATCGTTTGACGATATCGATGTTCCATTTGCCCATTCCGGCAAGCGTCTTGGGTAGCGTCCAAGGAGCTGGTGTAATTTCAGTGCCGTCAACGGTGTGATCCTGGGTGGCCATCGAGGTGTATGGTCGAGGTGGAGTTTGCTGACTTCAACCCCGGACCACATGGAGACCCCGATGACCAAGACGAACATGGACCTGTCCGAACTTCTGGCCAAGCACGATCAGGGAGACTTTCTGCGCAGCGTTGCCGAGGCCGTCCTGCAGCTGATCATGGAGGCGGATGTCGAAGGCCTGATCGGCGCTGGCAAGCACGAGCGCAGCGGCGAACGCACGACGTGGCGTAACGGGTATCGAGAGCGCGCTCTCGATACCCGTCTGGGCACGCTGAACCTGCGGGTTCCCAAGCTGCGTCAAGGCAGTTACTTCCCGGGCTTTCTCGAAGCGCGCAAGACCTCGGAACAGGCGCTGGTGGCCGTCATCCAGGAGGCGTGGATCAGTGGTGTCTCGACCCGTCGCGTCGATGAGCTGGTGCAGGCCATGGGGCTGAGCGGCATTTCGAAGAGCACGGTGTCGAAGCTGTGCAAGGACATCGACGAACGTGTCGGCGAGTTCCTGAACCGCCCGCTCACCGGCGAATGGCCCTATCTCTGGCTCGACGCCACCTATCTGAAGGTGCGCCAGGGCGGACGGATCGTACCAGTCGCCGCAATAATCGCCGTGGCCGCCAACACCGAGGGACGCCGTGAGATCATCGGCCTCGGTATCGGCCCGTCCGAGGCCGAGACATTCTGGACCGAGTTCCTTCGATCCCTGCGCGTTCGCGGCCTGGGGGCGTCAGACTGGTCATCAGCGACGCGCATACAGGCCTCAAAGCCGCCATCGCCCGGGTCTTCGAAGCAACCTGGCAACGCTGTCGCGTCCACTGGATGCGCAACGCCCTGGCCCATGTCTCGCGTGGTCAGCATACTGTCGTCGCCGCTGCCATCCGACAGGCCTTCGATCAACCCGACCGCACCCATGCCGGCGAAACCTGGCGCAAGGTCGCAGAGCAACTGCGCCCGCGCTGGCCAAAACTGGCCGATCTCATGGATGCCAGCGAGCACGACGTGCTGGCCTACATGTCATTCCCGCGCCAGCATCGCACCAAACTGCACAGCACGAACCCAATTGAACGTCTGAACAAGGAGGTCAAGCGACGCGCCGACGTCGTCGGGATCTTCCCCAATGAAGCATCCATCATGCGTTTGATCGGCGCCGTGCTCTTCGAGCAGAATGACGAATGGCAGACATCAAGCCGCTACATGATGGTCGAGGCATTCGCACAGATCGACAAGGAGGAGATCGATCCCATCCTCAGCATAACCACAAAAGCCGCCTGATCATGACCTCAGGCCATCCAGAAAATTACACCAGCTTGACGGACGCGACCGCGTCTTGCGCAGTTTGGGGCCGGCATAACCCCCGTCGGCGAAGACGTGGCGCAGCCATGGATAGGAGTGAGGTGCCCCCCATTCGTCGGACAGGTTCGCGGCTCAGATAAGCTGGTATCGTGCTTTGGTTTTCAAGCCGCAAGTTGGAGATGGGGTTCGGCCTGATCCGGGGTTAACTCCGGATCAGGCTGGGCGCCGTTTTGACCATATGCCTCATCGGGGGTCGCCCCGCCAAGGGCCGAGTGCGGTCGATCGGCATTGTAGTAGCTGATCCAGTTTCCGAGCCCCGCCCGCAATGCGGTGCCGGCTTTGAGCGCATGGATGTAAACGCACTCGTATTTCAGTGGCCGCCAGAGCCGCTCGATGAACACGTTGTCCGTCCAACGCCCCTTGCCGTCCATCGAGATCCGGACCCCGGCATCGAGCAGTACGTCGACGAAACGGGGGCTGGTGAACTGGCTGCCTTGATCGGTGTTGAAGATCTCCGGCTTGCCATAGCAGGCCATCGCTTCCTCCAGCGCCTCGATGCAGAAGTCGGCCTCCATGGTGTTCGACAGCTTCCAGGACAGGACCTTGCGTGTCACCCAGTCCATCACCGCGACCAGATACAGGAACCCGCGTCGCATCGGAATATAGGTGATGTCGCAACACCACACATGGTTGGGCCGGGTGATGACCAGATCCTTCAAAAGGTACTTGTATTTCCTATGTTCCGGGTGCTCAATCGTGGTCCTCGGCTCCTGGTAGATCGGCGTCAGGCCGATCTTCGCCATCAGCCGACGGACCCGTTTGCGACCCACCGCATGGCCTGCCCGGCGCAGATGACGGACCATCTGACGCGAGCCGTACCACGGCGTCGCCATGAACTGCTCGTCGATCAGACGCATCAGATCAAGGTTCGCCGCCGCCTTCTCCGCAGCTTGGGGCGCTGGCTTGTGATACAGCCCGGAGCGGCTGATCGAGAGCAGTTTGCATTGCGCCACGATCGACAGCCGGGGATGGTCTGGTTCGATCATCGCCCGCCTCCGGTCCAGGCTCATCGACCGAAGGCTTTCGCCAAAAAAATCGCGTTCCACCACGAGCTGGCCGATCTTGGCGTGGAGCTTCTCCACGTCGGCCTCCCGGCTCGCCTCCGCAGCTTCGGCCTTGCCGGAGAACACCGATGCCATCCCGTCCATTGCCTGCTTGCGCGAAGTGGAGAGCCCACCAGGTCGAGATCATCGTCTGATGAACCCCGTGCCTGGCCGCCAGCTGCGCCAGCGTCAGCTCCCCCTTCAACGCTTCAAGGGCCACCTTCGCCTTGAAATCCGCCGAATACCGCTTCCTCGTGTTCGCCATCGATATCGTCCTCTCGTCAGATCGATACCAGCTTATCTCCCTGTCCGAAATCCGGGGGCCACCTCACTTCCCGTGAGCCGCACAGGGCACCTGCCCCTGCTCCGACCGGCAGAGAAGAAAGGATGAGCGGGACAATATGTCAGTAGCCTGATTCTGAATATATACTTCAACGACATAGGGTCGTGTCGCGAAGGTGGTGGAAATTTGAAGGCGGCGTAATCTCCGGGTGATTCAACCCACCCAACCGGCGGCAGCAACCGCCAGGGAGATCACGCCATGGACCAGACTACAGACACGACCACGCCAGCGCTACTGTGCAGCGACGCCGGCTACGATCCCATCGAGGATCGGCTTCGGCAGAACATCCGCGCTACGATCGAGGCGCTGTTCGAGGAAGAGCTTGCAGCCGTCATCGGGCGCTGCCGCTATGACCGCGGCGGCGGCTTGAAGAAGGGCTATCGGCACGGCCATCGCGACCGCCAGCTCGTCGGCACCTTCGGAACCGAAACGGTCAGCGTGCCGCGCGCGCGGATCGAGAACGAAGAGGGCAAGATCACGGAATGGCGATCACGGGCGCTGCCGCGTTATCAGCGTCTGACGAAGAAGGCCGAGGCCCTGATCGCCTCGGTCTATCTGGCCGGCACGAACACGCGGCGGGTCAAGCGCGCGCTGTTCGGCCTGTTTCAGGGGGCGGTCGGCAAGGATGTCGTCAGCCGGGCCTGGCGCAAGGTGAAGGTCGACTGGGACGCGTGGTGCGCACGCAGCCTCGCCGATGAGGACATCGTCCGTCTGATCCTGGACGGCACCGTCATCAAGACCCGTCTGGACCGCAAGGCCACGAACATCTCGGTGCTGGCGGCAATCGGCGTGCGCCGCGACGGGCAGAAGGTGTTGCTCGCCATCAAGAACATGGGCGGCGAAAGCAAGGCGGCATAGGGCGGGTTCCTCGGGCGGGTTCCTCGCCGATCTCGATGCGCGTGGCCTGAAGCGACCGGACTTCGTCATTGTCGATGGCGCTCCCGGGCTGGAAGCCGCCCTCATTGCGCTCTGGGGCGAAGAGCTGCCGATCCAGCGGTGCACGGTGCACAAGCACCGCAACCTTCTCGGCCATGCCCCGAAGCTCATGCACGACGAGCTGACCGAGGACTACCGCGACATGATCTACGCCGACACCGCCGCCGATATCGAAATCCGGCGCAAGGCGTTCCTGCGCAAATGGCGCCTGAAATGCCGTGCGGTCGCCGACAGCCTGGAGGAGGCCGGGGATAGGCTCTTTGCCTTCACCTGCCTCGATCCGTCCCAGTGGAAGTCGGCACGAACAACAAATGCAATCGAGCGGCTCAACGAGGAATTCCGCCGCCGCATCAAGACGCAGACCGTGCTGCCCTGCGCCGAAACCGTGCCGATGCTGCTCTGGGCACTGCTCGCCTCCGGTCAGATCCAGATGCGCAAGGTCGATGGATGGGAGACGCTTTCTCAACCGATCGAGCCGATCACGCTTGACCTCGCCGCCTGAGAAGCGGAACCTTCACATGCCCGGAACTCGTCGCCAGGGAATTTCCACCAGATATAAGACACGACCTCCCCACGTGCGTGGGGAACACTCGAACCAGCGCTGCGGACGATAGTAGAAATGCGGTTCATCCCCACGTGCGTGGGGAACACGCATGACATGCCCCGCGTCATCCAATTCGCGCCGGTTCATCCCCACGTGCGTGGGGAACACCGGCAGTCGGCGGCGCATGCGGGCCTCCAGTTCGGTTCATCCCCACGTGCGTGGGGAACACTGTCGTCATCGATCGTCGGGGCTGACGAAAACCGGTTCATCCCCACGTGCGTGGGGAACACAGCGTGCGCGCCGATGTCGATACGGGTGAGCCCGGTTCATCCCCACGTGCGTGGGGAACACCATTGTCGCGGGTGCGGTGAGACTGGACGTGGCGGTTCATCCCCACGTGCGTGGGGAACACAGCGGAGCGGCGCCGCGCTATGGCGCACGAGGCGGTTCATCCCCACGTGCGTGGGGAACACCGGGGGCTATGCTCTATGCTCATGTCGCGGATCGGTTCATCCCCACGTGCGTGGGGAACACTTGCCGCGCCTCCGTTGCATCTGGCGGGTTGGCGGTTCATCCCCACGTGCGTGGGGAACACTTGGTCGAATAACGCCGACGGGCGCGGCGAAACGGTTCATCCCCACGTGCGTGGGGAACACAGTGCGCGGTGGGGTCGGTTGATTGGGTTGGGCGGTTCATCCCCACGTGCGTGGGGAACACGCGTTCATCTGGCGCTGGCGCCGGTCGTTGAGCGGTTCATCCCCACGTGCGTGGGGAACACTAGCGGATTCCGTTGATGATGGCCTTCATGGTCGGTTCATCCCCACGTGCGTGGGGAACACGGTGTCCAGCACCTCTGGCACGTAGACGAATTCGGTTCATCCCCACGTGCGTGGGGAACACGGCGTACGCGCGCCCGCGCCATTTGCCGTAGACGGTTCATCCCCACGTGCGTGGGGAACACGCGGATCACTCGCAGCCCGTCATCCTCTGACCACGGTTCATCCCCACGTGCGTGGGGAACACGTCACCTCGAACCGGTTGATTGCTCCCATGACCGGTTCATCCCCACGTGCGTGGGGAACACGGCGTGTTTGCGGGTCACGAACTGGGGCAGCGCGGTTCATCCCCACGTGCGTGGGGAACACAGATGCTGCCCCGTTCTGATACCGCGCACACGCGGTTCATCCCCACGTGCGTGGGGAACACGAGTATGAGATTGCCGGCGGGCTCGATACGGCCGGTTCATCCCCACGTGCGTGGGGAACACAGGGCCGAACAAAAAAATGCACTCACTGGCAACGGTTCATCCCCACGTGCGTGGGGAACACTATCTGCGCATCGGAGCGGGTGTTGTACTCGCCGGTTCATCCCCACGTGCGTGGGGAACACTCTTCCGAGAAGCTGTTGATTTCACGAATCAATTTCGATGTCAAAGAGCCTACCAACTAATTCTTGTTTTGTTCCCGCCGGTTGTCAACCCGATTCGCGCGGCGTCTGCGGCAGAAATGAGACCAGTGTGAAGCCGTCGAAATCGGAGGGGATGCGGCGATTGGTTCCGCAGGTCTCGAAGGCGAAGCCCGCATCGTTGGACGCACTCCAGGCGATCACGCCATTGCCGTCGCCGATGCCCGTGACAACCTGTTCCCAGATCCGCTCGCGCGTGCGTTTGCCATAGCGTCCGACATAAACCCCGGCGCGGATCTCGAGCAGCCACACGGCGAGACGCCCGCGCAGACGTGGCGGGGCGTTTTCAACCACGATGACCATCATTCCCGCTACCCTCCCCGTCCGACAAGGCGGGCGGCTGCGAATCCTCTGGCGCCTGCGGCTTCGCGAGCCCGCCCGCATCGAGAATTTCCTCGATCGTCGGGATGATGCGCTCGAGCAATTTCGTGCGCCGGAACGCATCGCGACAGGCAAGGCGCACTGCCCGATCGGGCGCTTCACGCAGTTGGCCCCTGGCGGCCTTGCCCGCAACCTCGAACGCGACCGGCACAACGGTCTCGAATTTGAACAAATCGGCGATGTCGTAGACGAAGGAGAGCGGGCGGCCTGCATGCAGGAAGCCGATCGCGGGTGCATACCCCGCCGCGAGCACGGCAGCCTCGCTCAGCCCGTGAAGGCAGGCTGTTGCAGCGGAAAGGCAGCGATTGGGAATGTCGGAGGCCTCCCAATCGCCGGCATCATAGCGCCGGCGCTGCCAGTCGACACCATGTCGCTTTGCCAGATTGTCGTAGAGCGCACGCACCCGCGCACCCTCGATCCCGCGCAGCTGATCGACGGAGCGCTTTTCCGGTGCAGGCTCGCCGAAGCGCTTTTCGAACATGGCCCTGACCACGCGCAGCCGGCTCTCCGGATCGAGAGCGAGCTGTGCCTGGTAGAGCAGCTTGTCCGAGCGCGCGCCGCCGGGCTGTCCGGCAGCGTAGAGCCGCACCCCGGCTTCACCGACCCAGACCAGCAGCGTCCCTGCCCGCCCGGCCAGCGCGATCGCCGCATGGCTGACGCGTGTACCAGGTTCGAGCATCAGGCAAGCAAAGCCACCGAGCGGTATATGCGTGCGCACGCCCTGCGCATCGAGTGCAACAAAGGCCCCGTCGATCACGTCGATCTGCGCACGCTCGACGAACAGGATCGAAGCGCGCTCCTTCAGCGGGATCGGGCGTGGCGGAGCAAGTCCCGGAAGTGGGGAAGCACCGCTCATCCCTTACGCCCGACGGATCAGCATCAGCCCGCAGCCATAGGCCTTGGCGCGGCCAAAACCCTTGCCGAGTTGCGCGAGGAATAGCTGCGGATCGGTGACTTCGAGGAGGCCATCGAAATCCAGCACGGAGATGCTGCCCTTCGGGCCGAGCCGCGCGAACGACCAGCGATTATAGCCGTCGATACGCATCGGGCTGCCCAAATCGTCGTCATCGTCATCCGCATCCGCGAACGTGGAGATGACCGGCCTGAACCCCGCCTTCTCGCCCTGGCGGGTGAGCCAGTCCAGACCCGCCTCGTAGATGACCGCCCGACGCTTTTCCGCGCGCGCGCCCGCAGGGATGCCGGCTCGGGTGAGCGCATCCATCACGACATCATGGCGCTTGAGGCGCCCGTTGGTATCGTTGCGGGTTACGGTGGCATTGGCGCGCAGGGAAAACTGCAGGCGATCGCCCGGGGCGAGCACCGGCGCGAAGGGCTTCGTCTCGACTTCCATCACCGGATGGTTCGCATCGGGCGGCCTGTCCGAGAGGACCATGAAGGTCGCGCGCTCGCCGAGCCGGCCCGGCGCCTGCGTCTCGCGAAAGAGAAAGCAGCGCTCGGCCTGCGCGTCGCCGGCAAACAGAGACCAGATCAGCCGATGTGCGGCATTTGCTCGGGCGCTGTCTTCATCGGGCAGCAATTGCGGGGCGATTGCCGCGACGCTCGCATCCTGCCGCAGACGGGCACGTGAGAGGAAATGCGCCGCCATCACGCCACTCCTGCTGACGCCGCATCGGCTATGGGCCGCATCAGAACACCGATATGCTCCTCGCGCGGACCGAAGCGCCAGCGCGCCCGGTCGATCGGCATGTCCCGCCGGGTTTCGACGCGCTGCATGTTTATGGTGCCTTCGAGGCCATCGCGGCGATAGGCGGCGTCGAGGACAATGGTGGCTTCGCCCTCCCCAGCTCCGATGAGGGCGCGGCGCAGCTCCGACCGCGCCGGGGCCGCATCCTCCTGCGCATCATAGGCGGCCAAAGCTTGCGGCAGATCCGGCGCATTGATGACACAGGCCGATGGCGGCAGGCTGAGGGGACAGGCCTTGCGGCCCGCACTGAGCACGAATTGCGGGCGCGCAAGCGCCTGTGCGATCTCGTCCAGATCGAAAGGCAGCTCGCTTTCCGCATCAGCCAAGATGGCTGCGACGGTGAAGGCGGCATCAGTGAGATATGCGCGCTGCGACAGGATCGTGTTGAGCTCCTCCTTCGGCAGCGTGAGCGCCTCACGGCGCGTGGCGAAGCGCCGGTTGCGCCGCGCCGGCGCGGTCTGCGTCGTGTGGTAATCGACGAGCGGCGCGCCCGACGCATCGACGCGTATGGCGAAGGCGAGACTGCGCCCGAGCCCGTCCTGACGCGGATCGTCCCGGGTCAGGCCGAGCGCGGCGGCCATCATGCCGGTCAGCGCCGAATGGCTCGGACGCGCCGCGCTCACCCGCCGTTCGCCCGGCGCGACGTCACCGAAGGCCATCAACGGTGCGGCCAGGGTGAAGACGAGAAACCGCGTCATCACAACCCGTCCGTCACGAAATCACTGATTTCCCTGATCGAACCGGAGCCGTCCGGGACGCTGAATGCGGCGGATGCCGGCGCGTCGTCGGGATAGGCCCGATCGAAGGCGTCCTTCGTCTCTGCGAGCTTCCTGATCGATGCCGCGAGAAGATCGTTGGGCTGGGGATCGATCCGGTCGACCGGCTCGACGAAGGCGCCGGCAAGCGTGCGCGGCGCCCCGTCGCCCCGCTCGGCCAGCATGTAAGAGGTGCGGGCATAGCTGCCGAAACTCTTGGCCTTGCCGCGCGGCCCGACCGTGGCAGCCGCCGTCACGAGCGCCTCCAGCGCCTTGCGCGCCACACCGGCATCGCCGCCGAGATTCTCCAGAAGCAGCGCCCGGTCGATGCACAGGTAGAGATAGAACACGCCCGAACCGAAGCCCGCCTCACCGATGAACCCCGCCCCGGCATCCTCGGCGGATTTCTTGAGATCGTCGACCGCAGTATAATAATCATCCTCCACCACCACCCGATGGGTCGTCACCGCATGCGCGACGGAGACCGCCGCCTCGCGGTTGAAATCGGGGTGGCTGGCGAGCATCCGCCCGAACATGGCGACATCTGCCGCGGTATCGCGCTCGGTCAGGACCATCGGCGCGATCTTGGCCAGATCGGTCTCGTCCGCGCCATCGGCGCGGGCATCGGCCAGCGCGAGCGCCTTCTCCTGCTCGCCGGGAGAGATGAAGGCGAGCTGTTCGGTGAAAGTGGGATTGGGATCATCCTCCTTCTTCAGCTTGCCGAAGATCGAGGCGATGTCGCGCGCCACGCTGCGCGCCTTGGCGGCATCGCGGCCCTTCTCCAGAAGGTGCTTCTCGACGAGGGCGCCGATGCGCGCCGTGCGCTTGCCGAGATATCCGTCGAGCGCCTGCGCAAACGCATCCGACTCGCGCCAGGATCGCTTCAGGGCCTGCGACGACACCCGCAGGCGCGGATACCCGCCCATCACGGCCGTCTTCGGCCGCCCGGTATCATCCCGGTTGAGGTTGGCGGGCGGGTAGAATGTCAGCAGATGCAGCTGAATGAAGCGGTCGGCGATGGCAGGCATGTGTTTTCCTCGAAACGATCAGGAAGCTGCGGGATCGGGCTGGCCGTCTTTTGTGCCAGGGCGCGCATCCGTATGCGCCGGCGCGGCGAAACCGGCCCCGTAATAAGCGAAGGCGAGATTGCGGCGTGTTTCCTCGCGATCGAAATAGAAAACGGTTCGCGCCAGATCGACGACGTTCACCGTGCCGCCGAGGATCGCGATCGCCCGGCGGAAGGCGCGTGCAATCTCATCCTCGCCATCGGCGGCAACCAGGCGCTCGAACCGCAACGGTTTGAGCGCGGCGCTGTCGCCCTTGTCGAATTCGGTGCGCCCGATGGCGCGGGCGAAGGGTGTGCGCGGATCATCCGCGCGGATATGCGCGAGCAGGGTGGCAAGCGTTGCCACGCGCGGCAGATCGCGCTGCGACAGGCCCGGGCGCACCTTGCGCAGTTGGCGAAACAGGCGAAACGTCGCCTCCTGCATGGCCGCCTCAAGCGGTGAGGCGCGACGCAACCGGGCAAGGGCTGCACGCTCTCCGGGGCGGCGCAGCTGCGTATCCGGCTGAAGCGAGCGCCACCAGTCGCGCGCGATCGTCCCCACATCATCGGGGCGCGGCGCGGACTGGCCTGGAGTGGCGGGTTGATCGACCTTGGCGGATGTTCCGGAATCGGACATCGCATAGCTCCTCATGCGGCCTGTCGGCGGCGATATGTTCAGGCGGCAGCTTTGCCGCTCGTCTTCTTCTTGCCGCGCTTGCTTTCGGGCGGCGGCAGGCCGAGATGCGCGAACAGTTTCTCGCCATCCTTGCCGTAGCCGGCGAGCAGCCAGACCAGGTTACGCCGCGCCGCGACCACCTTGCCCATATCGGCCAGCCGGCCGGATTGCGCGGAGAATGGCGCGTAGCGATCAAACAGATCATAGGCGACCGGTTCGAGCGCCCGTTTTCGGAAATCGGCACCCGCCACGGCAATCGCATCCGCGTCATGCGGATCTGCATCCAGCCGCGCGGCAAGGCCGGCCAGCGTATCGAAGAAGGCGCCCTGCGTGCGGTGTTGAAACGATTCCGCGACCGCATCGAGCCGCGCGGCGCCCGCATCGGCGATGGTCAGTGCATGGCGCAGATTGCGCAGCAGACTGCCGTTGACGAGATTGGCCGCCCCGACGAGAGCGCGCGCGGCATGGCCGAGGCGTGTATTGGCGTCGTCATCGGCGAGGATGAAAAGCGGAAACTGCGCCTCGACGAAACCGCGCGCCTTCATGTTGTCCATGTCGTAGCCAGCGGCCCGCAGGCGGGTTCCACCGGCGCGCAGGGCCTGCAACCGGCGCCGTGCAGTCAGTACGGCCGGCGCGGGACGGCGCAGGTAATCGCTGCCTTCCGGCGTCAAGGCCAGATCGATCCAGTGGCGATAGGTGAGCCCGCCGGGCTGGGGATGGACATAGAGCCATTCGGTGCTCGTCGCCTTCTGGCGATACATCGGCGAGAGCGGATGGCGCAGCGTGCCGTAATTCATGCCCCACGGCTTCGTGCGATAAGTGCGCACGCAGGTGGTAACAGGCTCCCCGGTGATGGCACAGGTTCTGGCACAGGTCACGCCTTCCCCGCCGGCCGCGACATCCAGCCGGATGCGCCGGGGCATGCCCCAATAGACCCCGCGCGGATCGATATCGTCTTCCCCCAGAGGCGGCTTCTTGCCCTCGGAGGTCCGGGTCGGGGCGAGCCAGGGGAAGATGCGCGGCAGGGTCTGCGGCGTGATTTCGGGTGCTTGCGCGGCAGCATTCTCCAGATTGAGCCACAAAAGATGCCACAGGGCCGGCTTGTCCGGCGGGGCGAGCACCAGCGTCGTCAGCGGGCCGCCGCCGCGCAGGGAGGTGCGGTGCCCTGCCCCGCCGCTCGGCGCATAGGCCTGCAATGTGAACAGCGCCATGGCCGCGGCCGGCAGCGACAGGGCGGGAAACCGTCCCCGCTTCTGGAAAAGATCGCCGTTGTTGCGTTCGGTATTGGCGCCGGGCGCCTCGATCATCAGGCCGGAAACGGGAACCGCCTCGCCTGCAAAATCCTCGCAATCCTGCATGAAGCGGGGCCCGTCCCCGGTCAGTGCGAAGGCGGCGGCGAGGGGCGCGAAACGCGCGGCGAGTTCCTCGGAACCGGGCGGCGCCTGCCACCAGCCGCGCCAGGCGCGATCATCCTGCGGCTGACAGCTGCAGGCGAGCAGCCCGATCATGAACTCGACCGCCGCCGCATCGAAATCCGCCCTCCCCCAATCGAAGGCGATGACGGGATCCTCCGCGAGGCCCGACACGACTCCCGCCGGCGTAACCCATTCCCGCGCGCCCGAGAGCCGCCGCACCGGCAACCAGCGCTCGTCCAGCAGATTGAAAACGCCTTCAGCCATGAGCCCCCGCGAATCACGCGCCTGCGCTGCAATCAAGCTTGTCGTATTGGATCAGGATTGCAAGAACATCAGACGGATTACACACAAATGATTGCAGATGCCCCTCACGATCCATCGCCGCGCATCCGCGCTTCAAGAGCTTGCACCGTGAGGGGCAGCTTGGTATCCTCACTTTTGTGAGGTTTGGTGTAGAATATTAGAATCGTCTATGGCGGTTCCATTTTGCACCTCCTTTCGCACCAACCGCGTCTGAGCTTTCCGGGCACGGGACGCGGCACCCACCATAGCCGACCGCTTCATGCGGTCGGCTGCTCCATACGTTGCCATAATCAAATTCGATACAAAAAAGCATGTATCGATAATAGCAGCGTAAGATCCCAATTACCGAACTTAGGGCGCCAAGTCAACCCACGTGTGCGCGCCCGGAATTCCCCTACCCCAGAAATCTGAGGAACGCTCGTACGCCGCTGTCGTCGAAACATGCGGGTCATCCCCGGGGGAACCGCTCCATTTCGCACAACATCCCCACCCCGGTCCAGTCCCTGCGGGCTATGATCACCGCGCGCCAGCCGGTTCGATCTCCCGCACCTCGATCGGCAACGGCCCATCGCTCGGGTCAGGGTCCGCAACCCAGATTATCGCAGCGTGCGCGGGTTTCACGCGCGCGATTCCAAAGCCTCGCCATAGCCGGCATCCATTGCGGTTCATCCCCACGTGCGTGGGGAACACCCCTTCTTTGAGACGACCAAGGCGCCGGTGATCGGTTCATCCCCACGTGCGTGGGGAACACAAAGACTGCCGAAACGTGGAAGTTTATGCGAGCGGTTCATCCCCACGTGCGTGGGGAACACGGTGCTTCGGCAGTCCGACGCGACAATTAAACGCGGTTCATCCCCACGTGCGTGGGGAACACTCATTACCCTGCGAAAGCACGTTGACCATCGACGGTTCATCCCCACGTGCGTGGGGAACACCCTGGCCTTGCGGGCCGTGGTCGAGATCATCTCGGTTCATCCCCACGTGCGTGGGGAACACCACGTATTCGAACTGATCGTTCTCATAGACGACGGTTCATCCCCACGTGCGTGGGGAACACGGCCAACTGGACATGCCAGCGCGCGCTGGCGCCGGTTCATCCCCACGTGCGTGGGGAACACTCGAAAACACCCCAAGCAGACGTTTGTTTATGCGGTTCATCCCCACGTGCGTGGGGAACACTCCGGTGGATGCGATGAGGTGGCCGGCTTGGGCGGTTCATCCCCACGTGCGTGGGGAACACTCAGGCGAGGACAAAAAACATTTCTCCAGCACTGGTTCATCCCCACGTGCGTGGGGAACACGGTCCAGAGCAGGATCGTCGCGCCCATGCCGACGGTTCATCCCCACGTGCGTGGGGAACACATCCGCATCGGATTGCAGACGATGCACGATGGCGGTTCATCCCCACGTGCGTGGGGAACACAGCATTGCGAGTTCGCCCTGTGCGATCAGTCCCGGTTCATCCCCACGTGCGTGGGGAACACAATGACGTGCAAGCCCGCGTCGGATACCGGGGCGGTTCATCCCCACGTGCGTGGGGAACACGTTCAATGGTACCTCAGCGGCGATATTGAAAACGGTTCATCCCCACGTGCGTGGGGAACACTCGCCCTACCAGACATACTCGATCACGCCCTACGGTTCATCCCCACGTGCGTGGGGAACACGACGCCCCGGCGGATTATGACCGCCGCGCGTTCGGTTCATCCCCACGTGCGTGGGGAACACCAGGATTTCAGCCTCACCCCCACCAACACCGGCGGTTCATCCCCACGTGCGTGGGGAACACGCAATCAACCGGTTCGAGGTGAGCTAAATGGACGGTTCATCCCCACGTGCGTGGGGAACACGTGATGACCTGCTAGAACGACTGAAACATGTACGGTTCATCCCCACGTGCGTGGGGAACACAGTTCAAGGGCTGCTCGGTCGGGTGCCACTGCCGGTTCATCCCCACGTGCGTGGGGAACACTGGCCGCACCTGCATATCGTCCTGCGCACGCCCGGTTCATCCCCACGTGCGTGGGGAACACCTGCGGTATTTCCTCCGCTACGACGGAACGGACGGTTCATCCCCACGTGCGTGGGGAACACCAGTTCGCGACACGCTGCAGCGGTCTTTACTCCGGTTCATCCCCACGTGCGTGGGGAACACATCGGCATGAAGTGGTAGCGCGATGCCGTCGCCGGTTCATCCCCACGTGCGTGGGGAACACGTGCACTGGCGCATCATGGCATCCGAAGACGGCGGTTCATCCCCACGTGCGTGGGGAACACTCGAACCTGTAATTCGACTGCGCCATGACGTACGGTTCATCCCCACGTGCGTGGGGAACACCCGGGCGCGGAGCCGAATCGCTTGAGCTTGAGCGGTTCATCCCCACGTGCGTGGGGAACACATCCAATGGTACCTCAGCGGCGATATTGAAAACGGTTCATCCCCACGTGCGTGGGGAACACAAATCTCCCTCTATCTGGATATTCGCACGCATCGGTTCATCCCCACGTGCGTGGGGAACACGGGGACCCCCTGTGTCCCTCCTACCACGGTAGTCGGTTCATCCCCACGTGCGTGGGGAACACGGTCGTTCGGATCGAACCCGTCGGGCTGCTGCCGGTTCATCCCCACGTGCGTGGGGAACACACACCCGCATCGCCGCGCAGGCTGCGCCCCCTCGGTTCATCCCCACGTGCGTGGGGAACACATGAACTCCTGATCGGTCATGTCGGCGATCGCCGGTTCATCCCCACGTGCGTGGGGAACACTCTTCCGAGAAGTTATTGATTTCACGATTCAATTTCGATGTCAAAGAGCCTACCGGCTGATTCCCGGTTTGTTCGTGAGCATGAATCTGCCCTGAAATCGGGATGAATTGCAAGCCGGTTGGCGCGCAGCCGGGATGGAACGGAATTTGTTGTCAGGGTATCGAGGATTGCGTAAACCATCCGCATACAGGCGCGCTTCATCGGCGAATCGCGCCGGGGTTTGTATTTGCAGCTGGATCCATGTTGAACACGCTCAGCCTTTTCTGGACACGAATCCGCTATCCATTGGGCGCGATGGTGGCATGGGTGGCCACTCTGGTCGGCCTGGTATCCGGCTCTGCAACGATCATCTTGCTGGTTTGGGACACGGGTGGCATGCGGGAACTCGTCCAGGCTGCAACGCTGTCGTCGATTACAATCATCGCTTTCATTGCCCTCGCGGTCCAGAATTTCCGACGAACATATGCGGATACCTTCGTGCGCAATATCGGTGAACTGACGCGGGCAGCCGAAATCCAACGCAAGATCAATACGCTGCTCGAAAATTTAATCGAGCAGGGCGAGGAAGAATCAAAACCCCAGAAGAAAGATACCGATCGGATAATGCACCTTTTTCGAGAGCTGCTCACGATCTATGCAACGATCTACTCATCGATCACAGGCACCCGCTGTCGTTTTTGCATCAAACTTATTCGTCCATCAGACGATCAAACTGGCGCTGTTCAGGAATTTTATCTCTATAGCTTGGCGCGCGACGCGGCTTCATTCGAAGAGGAAAAGCAGCATGATCGGATACGGGACCAGAAATCCATTGATGCGTTGAGGAACAACACTGATTTTCTGAAATTATGGGACCCGAGTCAGCCGAGCGAAAACTACTTTATCAGCGACGATCTTTCAAAGGAACATGGATACAAAAATACCAGCATTCACTACCGTCAAAACATACAGAGCAACCCCAACAGTCAGAACAGCACGAAATGGTCACTGTGGTATCGCTCGACAATCGTCTGGCCCATCCGGCAGGATGCCGACGCGCTCCTGGGCATCGAAGACACGATGCCGCACGGATTCCTCGCGGTAGATAGCCGCGTTCCCAATACCTTCGACCGCGGTACACACGTCGCCCTCGGACGAACATTCGCGATTTCACTCTACCCGCTTATCGATCTGTACACGCGGGTGCTGGAATGATAGCACCGACAAATGGAGGTTCTGGTCATGTCAGATAAACAACCTGTACGGTCGCGCGGCTATGATCTCGGTGGCGTCGAGAAAGCTCCCGGTCGGAACGAGTATTATCTGACGATCATGCGTGATGGAAAATCCGTGGGGCGCGTACGGGTGCGGGCGCCGATGAACCCGCCTACCTTTTACGGGGACGATGACACCGTCTATTGCGAACCGGAGGGGCAGCATCACAGCCCTGTCGAGACATCCGGCGCGATGGAGCTCTTGCCGAAGCCCTGACGCGCCGACGCTTTCGGCCCCGGATATGGTTCATTCCCATCGGGAAACGACCATATCGCGCGATACGAAACACGCACGACCAGCGCCCCGACGCCCAATCGCCAGCACGTAAAGCCGCGCTCATCCCCAGTTGAGCTGGAAGCACCATTGCCCGCTGAGCCGGACTTGACCGGTGAACGGTTCATCCCCACGTGCGTGGGGAACACGATGCGGCGCTCGTAGTCGGTTTGCGCGGCGACGGTTCATCCCCACGTGCGTGGGGAACACCGGCGTTTCTTCCGGTCCGGTTTCCGGTTCGGCGGTTCATCCCCACGTGCGTGGGGAACACAGCGGCAGCGGCAACCCAAACCGTTCGCCCAGCGGTTCATCCCCACGTGCGTGGGGAACACGGCCGCACCACGGCTGAAATGCGCGCCATTTGCGGTTCATCCCCACGTGCGTGGGGAACACTATTCCGGCAAGGGCTCGATCGCGCACGATGACGGTTCATCCCCACGTGCGTGGGGAACACGGCAATGCGCCCCCGATGCAAAGCGCCCCGGCCGGTTCATCCCCACGTGCGTGGGGAACACTGTTGCCGTGCTGGACGTGTTGCGGGACAACGCGGTTCATCCCCACGTGCGTGGGGAACACTGCAGCACCCCACACCGGCTCAACGTTCTCGCCGGTTCATCCCCACGTGCGTGGGGAACACCCAGCCGACATTGACGGTTGCGGCCTTTGGACCGGTTCATCCCCACGTGCGTGGGGAACACTGTGAAAGGCGGGGGCGCGGCCTCACGCGCGGCGGTTCATCCCCACGTGCGTGGGGAACACTTGATGAAAGCCGGTTGCGACGTTTGGGCAAGCGGTTCATCCCCACGTGCGTGGGGAACACCATCACATCGTGGTCATCACGCACGCGTTCATCGGTTCATCCCCACGTGCGTGGGGAACACAATAAGTGCGGCCTCTTTCGCTGCGTTGTCGTCGGTTCATCCCCACGTGCGTGGGGAACACGATGGGATCGCAATCCATCACGCCGATTCCCACGGTTCATCCCCACGTGCGTGGGGAACACGCCCAGCCGGAAATCTCAAGAGCGCCTGGACGGTTCATCCCCACGTGCGTGGGGAACACACCCAGAGATGATCTCGACCACACCCCAACACCGGTTCATCCCCACGTGCGTGGGGAACACATCTTGTCCTGGATAAGCTGCTTTGCGCTGAACGGTTCATCCCCACGTGCGTGGGGAACACGCGCGGCGCGGGGCATGTCACGCCCTCATTGCCGGTTCATCCCCACGTGCGTGGGGAACACGAGCCGCGCGATCTCGGCAGGGGTGAACCACTCGGTTCATCCCCACGTGCGTGGGGAACACTGTTCTTGATCTTACTGGTCCTCAGGGAAATGCGGTTCATCCCCACGTGCGTGGGGAACACATATTCACCAGAAAAAAGAATTGAAGGCGTATCGGTTCATCCCCACGTGCGTGGGGAACACTCCAGCGCGCAGCGTAGGGCAGACGGCAGTTCCGGTTCATCCCCACGTGCGTGGGGAACACGCACGCGCTGGATGCGTTTCGTGACGATCCCGCGGTTCATCCCCACGTGCGTGGGGAACACCTGATCCGGGTCGCGCCGGTCAATCTTTTTAGCGGTTCATCCCCACGTGCGTGGGGAACACTGTTCTTTCGAATACACAGAGAAACGCAACGTCGGTTCATCCCCACGTGCGTGGGGAACACTCTTCCGAGAAGTTATTGATTTCACGATTTAATTTCGATGTCAAAGAGCGTACCGACTGATTCGCGGTTTGTTCTTGGGCATGAATCTGCCCTGAAACCGGGGTGGATTGCAAGCGTCTGTTGCGGTTGAATCAAGGCATCGTGAAACCGTCGAGAGGGTCGTAGCGGCCTTCGAGGACATCGTTACCGCTGCCTTGGCAGGTGAATCGCCAGCCCGAATCGCAGTCGCGCATCAGCACGACGATGCGGGCGTGGATACCCCGGCTTGCGAAGCGTTCCTCGAGCGCATGCGCCTGCCGCTCGATCTCCGGCGCAAGGCCTGCGCGGGGGCGGAACCGGTTCTGGCGGATGGCGACTTCCGACAGGGACCAGGCACGGCGCGGGTCAGGATCCGCTTCGGAGCCCGTCTCGGAGCCGGCCTCGCAGACCGTGTCGGCATGCAGTGGCGCCAGCGCGCCGCCCTCCCCGATCACCGCGAGGCGCAGCGTCACCCTTTCATCGCCCTCGCGTGTCGGCGTCACCGTGTCGGGCCCCCATGCGCCGGATTCAGGGGCGTAACCGGGGGCGAAGTCGATCACGTTGAGGCCGGCAAAGGCCCGGCTCGCGAGATCGCGCCCGGCCTGCTCGTCCGCGCTTGCCTGGAGGGATGGGGGCGCACCCAGACTCGCATCGGGCGCATAGACCGCCTCGATCAGCCCGCGCAGGTCCTCCGGCACCCGCATCACCGGCTGCGCGAACAGGGCCCGCGCCGAAAGCCAGAGCCGGGCATGATCGCGGTAGACATATTGTCCGATCGGGAAGAGCTGCCCATACCAGTCCGCCGGCGCATCCGCTACAGGGTCAGGCGCGACGACGGCGAGTTCCGGGCCCGGAACCGGACGCGCGCCGCGCGTATGCCGCCACAGCCGCCCGGCGCGCTGGATCATCAGGTCGATCGGCGCGAGATCCGTGAGCATCAGGTCGAAATCGAGATCGAGAGATTGTTCGACCACCTGGGTCGCGACGAGCACCCGCCCTGCCCGCTCATCCGGCCGCGACGCCTTGCCGAAACGTGTGACCACCCGCTCCTCGATGGCGAGCCTGTCGGCCATGGCGAAGCGGGCGTGAAACAGATCGACCGCCAGCCCCTGCCCGCGCAGAAACCGGGCGGCCTCGATCGCATCATCGACGCTGTTGCGGATCCAGGCCACCGCTGCACCGTCGCGCGCAGCCCGGATGATCCGCTCCTGCGCCGCCTCCGGCGTGTCGACGCGCGTCACCGTGATCGCGCGGGCAAGATCGGCCCTTGCCGCGAGAGGCGTGATCACGGGTGCGCTTGTTGGTGTGCCGGATACGGCGGTTGCGCAGGGATACGGTGTTGCGGCACCCGCCGGCGCACTCTTGCCATAGGCTCGGATCAGCCGTGCGCGCATGGCCGCCGGGAGCGTTGCGGAGAGGACGATCACCGGTGCATCGAGCCGTGCTTGATGCACCACCAGCGCCTCGATCTCCGCCTGCATATAGGCGTCATAGGCATGGGCCTCGTCGATGATCAGCACCTGCCGCGACAGGCCGAGCTGGCGGATCGCCGCGTGCTTGACGGGGAGCACCGCGAGCAGGGCCTGGTCGATCGTGCCGACGCCAATCTCCGCCAGAAAGGCGCGCCGACGGTCATCCGCCAGCCAGCGCGTACAGGCCGCCGAAGCTGTCTCGTCCTCATCCGCATCCGCGCTTGGGGCACCGCCATAGCCGACCTCCTCGCGCCGCCCCGCCAGCGCAATGGAGCGGATGAAGGCCGGGTCGAGATTACGCGCGCCGTGGGCGAGGACGATGCTCGGTCGCGCGCCCGGCGCGTAGAGCGCGCGATAGGCCGCCCCGAGGCGGCGATAGAGGCCGTTCGCCGTTGCCATGGTGGGCAGCGCCACGTAGATACCGCCCGCGCGCGCTGCCTGCATCAGGCGATGGGCGAGGATCAGCGCCGCCTCGGTCTTTCCAGAGCCGGTGACGTCCTCGATGATGAAAAGACCCGAGCCCTCGCAATCCACCTGCGCCGCCCATTCCTGCGCCTGAGTCGGCGTGAAGGCGCCGCCGCTGACGATGGCGAGACTGTCTCCGCGCGCCACCTGCGCGCGCTCCAGGCCGCTCGCCGCGATCGCCGCTTTCGCTTGCGGGGTTGCGTGATTGCCCCAATACTCCGGCCAGGAGATGTCCGGGGTGGCATAGGGAAAATACCGCTGATCCGAGCCGATCCAGTCGGCGAGCGCCACGAGCCCTGCCAGACGCCAGGACAAGGCTGTTTCAGCGCCTTGCGCGATCGGCGGCAGCACCGGGCCTTCGAAAAGCGTCATCACGCGTTCCACGAGCGCGCGCGCCGCATTTGCCCCGGCCTCGTCGGGTCGCCCCACATGCACGCTGAGATCAACCTCTACCGGGACCGGGCGGCCATGATGGCCGAAGACGGGGCCGAGCAGGAAAGCGCGCTCGAACTCGTTCTGGCCGAGAAGCAGCGCGAGTTCCTTTCCGCAAAAGCGTGCATCTTCCACCATCGCGTATCCGACGGCGCCATGGTTGCACGCCACCGCACGCGGCGGGCCGAGCAGCGTGTGCGGGTAGACGTCCAGTGCCTTGGCCTGAAAGGTTCGCGCACATTTCCCGAGATCGTGCAAGGCGACCAACGCCGCGAGACCGTTGATCGCTTCATCCGCATCACCGTCAAATGACGCGACGAGTCCGGCGCGCTGCTCGGGCCAGATCCGGATCAGCTTTAAGAAAGTGGCTGCGACGTCGAGGCTGTGCCAGGCGAGTGGATGATACGGCATGATCTGACGCAAGCTTGCATCGCCCGCACCAGGCTGCGCCTTGCCCCAGATCTGCATAACGCCATCATGCGAAAAGAACCGAACCACCACCGTGCGTTCCTCAAAAAAGGTTAAACGTTATCCTGAAATAAAAACAGCCTTGCCGGCAATTCCCGACTTGAACGACCTGTCAGATGGAGAGCAACTGTTATTTGTGTCTGCAAATGATGCGCGTACAATTGATTGGCGGCTGCGCCGACTAATCGTCGTCCTCAACAACCCTCGTTAGGGACTTTTACTCGACTGCTCCATCTTCCCCGCAGGCGCGCTATACCGGTCCCGCACACGCGAGAGAGGACCCATCACGACCATATTCTTCAACAAAGCGCGCGAGCGCTGGCAGTACGATTTCCAGCGCCACGGAGAGCGCTATCAAGGCTACTGCATCGATCCGGAATCGGGAGAGCCAGTAAAGACGAAGCGTCAGGCGCAGGCGATCGAGGCGCTGCTGAAGGGCTGCGCCGGCATAGGACCGATCAAGGAAGCGCCGTCCGCGCCTGTCGCTGCGGTCACCTTCGCAGAGGTGATCGCCTCCTACGCCGAAAACCACGCGCGGCATTGCCGGACGTGGACGACGATGCGGTATCAGCTTCGGGAACTGGTCGATTTCTTCGGCCTCGAAACGCCCGCCGACGACATCCGCCCGGAAGACATCGTGCGCTACATCGCGTGGTCTCGGCAACAACCAGTGAGGCGGTACCGGGGCGGTCAGAAGGCCGGGCGCGGCGATTTCCTCGACACGGGGGCGAAGCGCTCGCCAAGCACGATCAACAATCATCTCGCCTTGTTCGCTGCCGCCATGGCCCGCGCCCGGAAGCAGGGCCTCATACGGCATGTTGTCGATGTTCCCCGCCTGCGGGTCCCGCGTGACCTCCCGAACCCGCTGCGGCCCGAAGACGCCCGCGCGATTCTGGCGCAGGCAGAGCCGCACCTCCGTGACGTCATCGTACTTTGCATGAGCACGGGAATGCGGCTTCGGGAGCGCCTGCCCCTCCGATGGAAGCAGGTCGATCTGGACCGGGCCGTCATCACGCTCGACAGCAGCACCAAGAGCGGCAAGGGTCGCGCCGTGTATCTGGGCAATCAGGCGCAGGCTACGCTGACCCGGCTCGCATCCGAGCGCCCGGAAGGTGCAGATCACGTGATCCTCTACCGGCACAAAGGCACGGGCGATCCGCGACCGATCAAGGATATCCACAAGTCTTGGGGACGGGCGTTGGAGCGCGCGGGGCTCAAAGGCCGGTATCGGTTGCACGACAACCGGGCGGCCTTCTGCACGGCATTGGCGGAAACCGGGGCGAACGCGATCGATATCCAGCGGCTGGCCGGTCACGCCTCGATCGCGACCACGATGCGCCATATCAACGCGAGTGATTCGCGCCTCCGTGAGACAGTCGGGCGCCTCCCGGCATCGACTATCCACAACAGATGGCGACCCCGGCAGGAATCGAACCTGCAACCTGTGGATTAGAAGTCCACCGCTCTATCCGGTTGAGCTACGGGGCCTGAACTGGAAAAATCCCTAACGAGGCACATCGGTAAACCTAAAAGATTAGCGATATCAATAATATAGGATATATAGTCCAACTGATTAGAAGTCCGGTGCTCTATCCTGCTGAGCTACGGGGCCGAGGGCGGTGCCGGGGCGCCACCTTGTTGCGCCACGCCTAGTGGGTCCAGGCACCGACGCGGTTGTATTTGAAATTATCCGCATAGGCGAGCGTACGGCGCTTGGGTTGCTTGGGCTGCTCGACGCGGTAGGGGATGCCGTTACGTTCGCAATAGGCGACCGCTTCCTCGCTCGTCTCGAAGGAGAGCTTCACCTGCTGCGTCATGTCGGAGGAACTCGTCCAGCCCATCAAGGGCTCGACCGTGCGCGGCGTCGACTGATCGAAAACCAGAACCCACTTCCTGGTGCGCGCTGTGCCGGAAGAGGTCGCGCCACGGGCGGGTTTGAAGATGCGAGCGGTCATGCTTGGCCTCAGATCCTTGGAAACGTCCCCTTGCCCGGCGAACCGGGAATTGGCCATCTGGTCGGGGCGGCAGGATTTGAACCTGCGACCCTCTGCTCCCAAAGCAGATGCGCTACCAGGCTGCGCTACGCCCCGATGATGGTCAACACGTTGTCAACTAGGCGGTTTGCGAACGGATGGCAAGCCTCTTCAACCGCGCCACACGCAGCCCCGACATGCGCAATATCATAGGGCGATACGATTTATAATTGCTGAACGCCGGAATGACGCGATTCACTGTGCGAATAACGGGTGTTCGATGCGATCCCCGGCTGTGATGCCGAACCGATCACTGATGCCGGCATTGATCTCGAATACCGCGAGAACCGGCTCGCCGGACGAAATCGAGCGCTCCGACAGCGGCTCGGTATCGCGTGCAATCCGTGCGATGGAGCCATCGGCGCGCACGAACAGCATATCCAGCGGAATATACGTGTTGCGCATCCACATCGAGACCATGTCGACGCGCCCGAAATCAAACAGCATGCCATGATCGTCCGGCATCGAACGCCGATACATCAGCCCGCGCGCACGACTCTCCGGCGTGTTGGCCAGCTCGACCGAAAACACATGCCGGTCGTCGCCGCTGATGATCGTCAGCGAATCGGCATCCTGAGCCTGTGCTGCCTGATAGGAACCGGGAAGGGAAATGGAAAGGGCGAGCAGCGCAACGACCAGCAACGCCGCCACCACGAATCGATTCACGATCGGGCACCACCAGGAGCTTGCAGAACCGGGGCCCGAAGGCATTGCGGTGCATGGGGCACGCCGGGGCGGGATCGTGATCATCATTCTGAAACCAGCCTCAGTGGGACGCGGGCAGGCGCCCCTCCGGCAACCGGACCTCGGCTGCCATCAGCCCCTTGGGCCCATCGCCATAACGCACCAGAACGGTCTCTCCGGGCTGGAGTTCGGCGATACCGTAGCGGCGCAGGGTCTCCATGTGCACGAAGATATCCGGAGTCCCCTCCCCGCGTGTCACGAAGCCGAAGCCACGCAGGCGGTTGAACCATTTCACGATGCAGGGCTCCAGAGGGCTCGTCGGCTCGACGGTGACATGGGTGCGCGGCATCGGCAGTTCGGAGGGATGCAACGCCGTCGATTCATCCATCGAAACAAGCCGGAAAGCCTGGAAACCCCGGCTGCGCCGCACGGCCTCGACGACGACAGTAGCGCCTTCATGCGCCGTCTGATAACCACCCTTCTGCAAGCAGGTCACGTGGAGCAGCACATCCGGCCAGCCATTATCCGGCACGATGAAGCCAAACCCCTTTGCAACGTCGAACCACTTGATCCGACCGGTAACCTCGAAAAGCTGGAGCTGCGCTTCCGCCGCCTGCGCGTCAGCGGCGGCACCCTGTTCGCCGGCAGGCCCCGCCGCAGCCGTTTCGCGTGACGGATCCGGGTCGTTTTGCACGGATGGAGCGACATCCGGTTTGAACGGATCATGGTTAGACATATACTCACCAACCGAATCACGACGACAATATAATCTTAACGATAAGATACCATCGCTGTGCAATTCCGAAAGCCCGAATTGGATGCAGATCCCGCCTTTCATTGCTGCACTGCGAAATCAGAGGTTGCCCCTTATCGCTCGCGCCCGAACGGCGCGTCGGTCACCGCGATGAGGATGCCCGGATCCGGAGACATGTGCTCATGGCCATTCCGACGCGCTTGCGCCTCGATGCGCTCGATCTTGCCCGCGGTGTGGCAATTCTGGCCATGGTCATCTACCATTTCGCCTGGGATCTGAGCTTTCTCGGCTTCGTCGCCACCGATGTGGGTCGCGAACCCGGCTGGATCGCGTTTGCGCGCGCCATTGCGACGAGCTTTCTGGTGATCGTCGGAATCAGCCTCGTATTCGCGCACCAGGCGGGACAGAGCTGGTCGAAATTCGTGCGGCGCGTGGCGAAGATTGCGGCAGCGGCCGGCGCGATCACGCTCGCGACGTTCATGGTCTTTCCCGATGCCTTCATCTTCTTCGGTATTCTGCACATGATCGCAGCCGGCAGCATCCTGGCCCTGCCCTTCCTGCGCGCGCCGGTGCTGCTGACCCTCGCTGCGGCCCTCGCCGTTTTCGCTGCGCCCCAATTCTACGGCTCCCCCGCCTTCGATACGCGCTGGCTCGCCTGGATCGGCTTTTTTGAAACCCCGCCCCTGACGAACGATTTCGAGCCTGTCTTCCCCTGGTTCTCCGCCGTGCTCGTCGGCGTCGCGGCGGGGCGGCTGGCCTTTGATCGCGGTCTGATCATCCATCTCGCCCGCTGGCAGATACGCAGTCGACCGGCGCGCTGGCTTGCCGGCGCCGGACGCTGGAGCCTCGTGATCTACCTTCTGCACCAGCCGATCCTGCTCGGTGCGCTCTACCCGCTCGCCATGCTGACAGCCCCTGCCCCGGCGACGTTCACGCAGGCTTGTGTCGCGGAATGCGTGGCTGTCGGCACCGATGAAGCCATCTGCGCCCCCGCCTGTGCATGCACGCGTGACGCGCTCGTACGCAACGGATTCGAGCGCTTGCTCGAGGCGCCAAGCATCAGCCAGCAGGAGCAGACGCTGCTGGACGATGTCGCCGCCCAATGCTTCCGTGCCGTACGCGATGGTGATCCAACGGGCAATGATCCTCTCGATATCAAGCCCCTGAGATGAACAAAAGGGCGCACCGTCGACCGGCGCGCCCCTGGTTCGATCGACCGGCGATCGCCGGCAGATCAGTCAGGCAGACGATCGGCAATGCCCTGCACGAAGAAATCCATCCCGAGAACCTGCTCATCGGAGAGCACACCATCACCCTCGCAGGGCACTTCCGACCCGTCCTGCGCAATGATCGGGCAGGTGAAGGGATTGAGCTCGCCCGAACGGATGGCTGCTTCCGTGTCAGCGGCACGCTCGGCGACATCATCCGGCATGTTGGTATAAGGCGCCATGCGGATCATGTCGGCAGACAGACCGCCCCAGGTGTCGCTCGGCTCCCAGGTCCCTTCAATGACGGCGCCAACACGCTCGACGTAATAGTCCGACCAGTTGTTGACGATCGAGGTCAGCAGCGTATCAGGGGCGAAGTCGATCATGTCAGAGGCCTGGCCGAAGCCGTAGGCGCCGCGATCAGCGGCGGTCTGCATGGCGGCGGGGCTGTCGACGTGCTGGGCGATGACGTCGGCGCCCTGATCGAGCAATGCGCGGGCTGCGTCGGTTTCACGGGCGGGATCGAACCAGGCGTTGACGTATACGACGCGCAGTTCGATATCCGGGTTTACCGATTGCGCGCCGAGAATATAGGCGTTCATCCCGGCAGTGACTTCCGGGATCGGATAGGCGCCGATATAGCCGATCACGCCGCTCTCGGACATCTCCGCCGCGATCTGACCGAGGATGTAGCGACCCTCATGGAAGCGCGCATTGTAGGTCGCGACATTGTCCGCACGGCGGAAGCCGGTGGCATGCTCGAACTTCACATCCGGAAAGCGTTCTGCGACGCGGATGGTCGGCTCCATATAGCCGAAGGAGGTGGTGAAGATCAGATCATGGCCAGTGCGGGCCAGTTGCTCGATCACGCGCTCGGCATCACCGCCGGAGACGCTCTCGACGAAGGTCGTCTCGACCTGATCACCAAAGGCTTCCTCGATGGCGAGGCGGCCCTGGTTATGCTGATAGGTCCAGCCGAAATCACCGACCGGCCCGACGAAAACGAATCCGACCTTGACCGGCTCATCGCTCTGGGCCTGGGCCGGTGCGGCGCCGAACGCCATCATTGCGGCAAGCGCGCCCGCTGCTACGAAATCCCGTCTCTTCATGACGACCCCTTTCTTTATTGGTTTCAGCAGATTGGCATGCCCCCGAAACCAGCGCAATGCCACAGAAAACAGCTTCGCTTCAGCACGTTACGACAGCATCTGCAGCACAATCGTTGTGCAGCCTGCCGCGCGCCTGCGCAGTGCTACCGGTCCGGCACATAGGGCTGGCCGAGCGAACCCGGTGCCCCGACCCCGCTCGACCCGCGCCGCGCCGAGAGGATCACCAGAGCGATGATCGTCGCGAGATATGGCACGGCAGAGAGGAATTGCGAGGGCAGCCCGAATTGCGCCGCCTGCGCATGCAGTTGCAGCACTGTCGCGGCGCCGAAGATATAGGCGCCGACAAGCGCCCAGCCCGGTCGCCAGGCGGCGAAGACGACGAGCGCCACGGCGATCCAGCCGCGCCCGGCCGTCATGTTCGGCGCCCAGAAACGTGTATAGACCAGCGAGAGATAGGCGCCCGCGAGTCCCGCGCAGATCCCGCCGAAGACCACCGCCATGAAGCGCACCTTCAGCACCGGCAGGCCGAGCGAATGCGCCGAGCCGTGGTTCTCGCCGATCGAGCGCAGCCGCAGGCCCGCGCGCGTCCGCATCAGGAACCACGCGACCCCGGCGACGAGCAGCAGCGAGAGATAGACGAAAATGTCTTGCGAAAAGACAGCGCTGCCCAGGATCGGCAGATCCGAGAGCAGTGGAATCGCAAGGCTCGGTGTGGGCGGCAGCCGCTCGCCCACGAAGGGCGCCCCGATCACGCCCGACAGGCCGAGCCCGAGAATCGTCAGCGCCAGTCCGGCGCCGACCTGGTTCGCCGCAAAGCCGAGCACCACCACCGCGAACAGGGCCGCCATCAGCCCGCCGGCCATCATGCCGAAGCCGATGCCGATCCAGGTTGAATCGAACAGAAAGGCGCCGACGAAGGCGCTCACCGCCCCCATCGCCATCATGCCCTCCACTCCGAGATTGAGCACGCCCGCACGTTCCGCCACAAGCTCGCCGATGGCTGCGATCAGGAGCGGCGTCGAGGCCATGACGATGGTGAACAGGATCGCTTCGAAAGTGGTCATGCGCGCGCCCTCACGATCCGCAACCGATTGCTCACCAGAGCATCCGCCGAGAGTACGCAGAGCAACACCAGCCCCTGGAAGGCGAGCGCGAGATCAAGCGGCAGCCGCAGCATGATCTGCGCATTCTCGCCCCCGATCAGGATCAGCGCCATGATGAAGCCGGCGACGAGGATGCCGATCGGATTGAGCCGCCCGAGAAAGGCCACGATGATCGCCGTGAATCCGTAACCCGGCGAGATCGAGGGCTGCACCTGGCGTAACACGCCCGAGACCTCGATGATCCCGGCCAGCCCGGCCAGCCCGCCCGAGATGCAGAACACGGTGACGATGGTGCGCGCCTGCGAGAAACCGGCGAAACGCGCGGCGCGCGGCGCATCGCCGCTCACCCGCAACCGGTAGCCGAACAGCGTGCGCCCGAGCACCACCATGGTCACGATCGCGGCGATCAGCGCGAAGATCACGCCGATATGCACCCGCCCCATCCCGGCGATTGCCGGAAGCGTCGCGGCCGTGTCGAAGACCACGGATTGCGGGAAGTTGAAGCCCATCGGATCCCGCCAGGGGCCGCGCACCAGATAATCAAGCAGCAATTGCGCCACATAGACGAGGAAGAGCGAGGTCAGGATCTCGTTGACGCCGAAGCGCACCCGCAGGAACGCCGGAATCGCGCCATAGAGCGCGCCGCCGATCATGGCGAGGATCATCATGGCCGGCAGCACCCAGATTCCGGCATCGGTACCGTGGGTGGCGAGTGCGAGCCAGGAGCCGAAAATGGCGCCGACGATGAATTGTCCCTCTGCCCCGATATTCCACAGATTGGCGCGAAAGCAGTAGGACAGGCCGATGGCGATGATGACGAGCGGCGACGCCTTCATGGCGATCTCGCGAAGCGACCACGGATCCGTCAGCGGATCCAGAATATAGATCTGGAAGGCGGCCACGGGCGAGCGACCCATGCCCCAGATCACCAGCCCGGCAATGGCGAAGGAGACGATCAGCGCCGCGACCGGCGCGAGCGCCCGCGCCCGCGCCTTCGGCTCCACTCTCGGGACGAGTTCAATGCGCATCTTGCGGCGCGACCCCCATCATTTCGAGACCGACCGCTTCACGCGTCCATTCCCCTGTCGGCCGCAGCCGGCTGACATGCCCCTCATGGATCACTGCCATGCGGTCGGCGATGGCGAAGAGCTCGTCGAGGTCCTGGCTGATCACCAGCACCGCCGCGCCTTGCGCCGCAAGATCGATCAGCGCCTGGCGGATCACCCGCGCAGCGCCGGCATCAACGCCCCAGGTCGGCTGATCGACGACGAGAAGTTTGGGGCCGCGCACAATCTCGCGTCCGACCACGAATTTCTGCAGATTGCCGCCGGAGAGCTTGCGCGCCAGCGCATCGGCGCCCGGCGTGCGCACGTCGAAATCACCCACCACCTTCGCCGCCATGCGCCGCGCCTTGTCGAAGGCGATGAAGCCGCTGCTCACGATGCCGCCGATCGCGTGATGTGACAAAACCGTATTGTCCCCAAGTCCGTGACCCGGCACGGCTGCGTGGCCGAGCCGCTCTTCCGGAACGAAGGCCCCGCCGAGCTTGCGCCGGGCATCGATCCCCTTCAATCCCACGGCGACCCCGTCGATCACCACGGCGCCGGGTTCATCCGTCGGCCTCTCGCCGGAAATTGCTGCGAAGAGTTCGCTCTGGCCGTTACCCGCGATCCCCGCAATGCCAACGATTTCGCCGGCGGCAACGGCGATATCGACATCGCGCAGGGGGCGCTCGTGGATGGAGCGGGCGGGCATTGAGAGGTTCTGCACCTGAAGCATCTCGTCATGCCCGCGAGCCTTCGCCGTGCGCGCCACATCGCCGACTTCCTGCCCGACCATCAGCGCGGCGATCTCGCGGGCGCTGCTCTCGCGCGGATCGAGCCTGGCGACGACCTTGCCGCCGCGCAGGATCGTGGCGTCGCGGCACAGCCGGCGCACTTCCTCCAGCTTGTGCGAGATATACAGAATCGCCCTGCCCTCGCCGGCAAGTTGCTCCAGTGTCTCGAACAGCCCTTCCGATTCCTGTGGCGTGAGCACCGAGGTCGGCTCGTCGAGGACGATCAGCTTGGGATTCTGCAACAGGCAGCGCACGATCTCGATGCGCTGGCGCTCGCCGGCGGAGAGCGTCCAGACACGGCGATCCGGGTCGAGCGGCAGGCCGTAGCCCTCGCTCACCTGCTTGAGGCGCTTGCGCACCACGTTGAAGGAGAGATCGGTCAGCGCGACGGCGACATTTTCCGCCACTGTCATCTCGTCGAAGAGCGAGAAATGCTGGAATACCATGCCGATGCCAAGATTTCTTGCATCAACGGGTGAATTGATTTCGACCTGCTTCCCCTCCCAGAATATCTCGCCGGCACTCGGCTCGATCACCCCGTAGAGGATCTTCACCAGCGTGGATTTGCCCGCCCCGTTCTCCCCAGAAGCGCGTGCACCTCGCCGGGCGCGATCGCGAAATCGATCGCGTCATTGGCGACGAGATTGCCGTAATGCTTCGTGATGCCCTTCAGCGCGACGAGTGTCCCGCCGGAGGAGGATCTTGGGGGGATGAGGCGGACAAACCGGTTTGCTCTCTCGCTCAGGGGCTCATCACCGTGGCCCCGGTCGTCTCGCGACCCTCGAGCGCCTTGTGGACATCGACCGCATCGGCGAGTTTGGCGCGGTGGTGGACGGGGATCTTCACCGCCCCGCTAGCGACCACATCGAACAGCTCGCCCGCGACCTCCTCCAGATCGGCACGCTTGGCGATATGCGTGAACAGCGTCGGGCGGGTGGCGTAGAGCGAGCCCTTCTGGGCCAGCAGGCCGAGATTGAAGGCCTCGATCGCACCGGAGGCGTTGCCGAAACTCGCAAACATCCCGAACGGACGCAGGCAGTCCAGCGATGCCGGGAAGGTCGCCTTGCCGACGCCGTCATAGACGACATGGCAGCGCTCCCCCCTGGTGATCTCGTCGACGCGCTTGGCGAAATCCTCGTCGCGATAATAGATCACGTGATCGCAGCCGTTCTGCATGGCGAGTTCGCCCTTCTCGCGCGAACCGACCGTGCCGATCACCGTGGCGCCGAGATGCCTGGCCCATTGGCAGGCGATCAGGCCGACACCGCCGGCGGCAGCGTGGAAGAGGATGGTGTCGCCTTTCTTCACGCGGTAGGTCCGGCGCAGAAGGTATTGCGCCGTCATGCCTTTCAGCATCATCGCGGCAGCGGTCTCGTCATCGACGCCGGCCGGCGTGGCGACGACCTTGTCGGCCTCGAGCAGACGTTCATCGGCATAGGAGCCGAGCGTCGCGGCATAGGCGACGCGGTCGCCCTCCTTGAAGCGGGTCACACCCTCGCCCACCGCCGTGACCACGCCCGCACCCTCGTTGCCGGGGGTGAAGGGAATGCTCGGCGCCGGGTAGAGGCCGGAGCGGAAATAGGTGTCGATGTAATTGACGCCGATGGCCGTGTGCTTGACCCGGATCTCGCCGGGGCCGGGATCGCCGACGGCGACTTCCTCGTAACGCATGACCTCGGGGCCGCCATTTTCATAGATGCGGATCGCCATGGTCTTTGACATGGGCCGTCTCCTCCCTCGTTCGCGTCGGATCATAGGATGCGGGACAGTCCTACCGCAACGTCCATCGCGTCGTCAGAGGCATTTGCTCACAGGCCGATTGCATCGCGCAAGGGAGCGAGCCCCACCGCCGAGACGGACAATGCGGCACCGGCGATGATCATCGCGACGCCGATCGCGTTGGGCAGGCGCTGCGAATCGACCATCTTCTCCGCCGCCATGATGATTGCGAATATTGCCATCCAGAGGATGTTCATGGCGCCGAGCACCACGAGCAGCCCCATCATCGCCCAGCAACAGCCGACGCAGAGCACACCCTGATGAAGACCGAGCCGAAACGCCGCCATATTGCGCGTCAGCGCCGCCTCGCGCTCCTCGCTAAAGGGATGGCGGATGGTGACGAGACAGGCGCGCTTGAGCGGCGAGAACTGGTAGAACCCGGCGGCGCCGATAATCGCCCCGGCGAGGATCGTCGCGGTTGCCGGCGGCAGGGCGATGCCCGACAGGATCGCCGAGATGAAGGCCTGCGCCGTTGCCGCCACGACGGCCACGATCACCCAGATCCCGAGATAACCCGCCGCCACGGCCAGCGGCGATGCGGCATGGGCCCGGTCGCTCACCTCCTTCTCGACGCGATCGGCGAAACCGACGATCAACAGACTCGCGGTCGGCAGCATCATCGCGACGCTCATGGCGATCCACATGCCGATCGCCATACCCAGCCGCGAGAGCATTTCCGCCGTCGAACGGGAACCGAGAATATCGGCGGGGGCGCACAGCGCCTCCATGAAGGCGGCGGCACCCGAGGCCATGGTGATTGCTTCGGCGAACATCACCCCCCAACCCAGCGCCGTCAGCAGAACGAGCGCCGTGATCGCCACCGGCATCGGTTGCAGGATCGGGCCGAATTTTTGCCTGAACGCCGTCATGGGCGCATGCTCCCTCGCGCATGAAACCGGTACTTTCATGCCGATCTCCTAGCGCGTCCATTGAAGCGGCTGCATTGATCGAAAGCAAGCGCTGCGCCTTGCGCGCCTCAACGGCGTGCGGCCGATCCGCGCCCTTCCCCGAGCCATGCGGCAAGAACGGCGCCGAGCAGCAGCAGAAGACCGAGCAGCCCGAGCGCGAGCGGCATCACCGATACGCCGAGCACCACGGAAGAACCGCTCGGGCGGATGCCGATCCAGTCATTGCCATAGGCGCGCGCATCGCCACGCACGCTCTGGATTCGCGGCACGGCAAGGGCCCCCTCCGCGCGCGACAGGCGCCGCACCGATCCACCGGTCTCTAAGGTGATATCCGCCAATTGCTCGCGCGTGGAGAAGACATCGACGAGTTCGCGTGGGTTGGCCGGACCAACGCTGGCAAAGGCGACGAGATCCCCGTTGCGCAGCGTGTAAAGCCCGCGTTCCTCGCCGGCGATCTCGGCCCGGAACAGGCCGGGCAGATGGGGTTCGAGCGCGACGCCGGACTCGGCACCCGAGGGCGATGTGACGCTGACGGAGGCAACCTCGTCGGCCATGCTCTGACGCTCGATGAAGATCCGCTCTCCCTGCGTCGTCGCGCGCAACGCCTCCTCCTCCAGCGCCGGCTCGCGCATCAGCCAATGCGCGGTCCGGCGCAGGAGATCCACATGCGGGCCGCCTTCGCGATAACCCCGCGCCCAGAGCCAGGCATGATCAGACAGAAGCAGCGCGACGCGCCCCTCGCCCTGGCGCTCCAGCACCAGCAGTGGACGGTCCTGCGCGCCCGACATCACCGTCTGCCCCGCAGTGACCCGCGTGTCGAGCACGCGCAACCACTCGCCCCAGGCCGGCGGATCGCTTTCCGATCCCGGAAGACCGCGCGTCACCGGGTGGCGCTCACCGGTATCCGTGAGCATCGCCTTGAACGGCTCCTCCAGCACACCGCCGGTCGGCTCGCCCGGAATGATCGGCGCGAGGCGGGTGCGGGCAAGCGAGGCGCGCCCGGCGAATTCCGGCCCCGCCGCGAGCAGAACGGCGCCACCCTCGCGCACATAACGCACGATGTTGTCGTAATAGATCGACGGCAGGATGCTCTGATTGGCATAGCGATCGAAAATGATCAGATCGAACTCGCCGATCTTGTCCTGAAACAGTTCGCGCGTGGGAAAGGCGATCAGCGACAATTCGTCGATCGGCGTGCCGTCCTGCTTTTCCGGCGGGCGCAGGATGGTGAAATGCACGAGATCGACATTGGCATCCGAGCGCAACAGGTTCCGCCAGGTCCGCTCGCCCGCATGGGGCTCGCCGGAGACGAGCAGGACGCGGAGATTCTCGCGAATCCCCTCGATCGTCACGACGGCCCGGTTATTGGCCATGGTGAGCTCGTCGGGCAGCGGCTCGACCTCGATCTCGACCACATTGGGGCCGGCACGGTCGATCTGGACGGGGATGCGGAATGATGCTTCCGTCGGCACTTCCCGGCGCGCGAGACGCTCGCCGTCGCGGCGCACGGTGACCACGGCCGAGCCCGTGCCGCCGCGCTCGCCGATCTTCGCCTCGATCAGTTGCGTGCGCCCGACAATGCCGTAGCGCGGCGCCCGGATCAGATCAATCTGCCGGTCGGCCTCGTCCGGGTATCCTGTGATCAGGGCATGCAGGGGTCCTGTGAAGCCGAGATCCTCCGCTGATCCGGGAATGTCATGGACGACGCCGTCGGTGAGCATCACCGCGCCCGCCACGCGCTCCGGCGGCACGTCGGCGAGCCCGTTGGCGAGCCCGGTGAAGAGTTCCGTTCCAGCGTCACCCGCCGCATCACCCACCTCGATGATGCGCAGTTCGATATTGCGCAACCCGCCAAAACGCTGCTCCAGCTCCTCGCGGACAGCCTGCGTCACCTGCGCCCGATCGCCCAGCCGTTGAGAGGTCGACCGGTCCACCACCAGGGCCACGACATCATCGACCGGCTCGCGGTCCTGCGTGACGAAGGCGGGATTGGCCAGTGCAAGCACCAGCACGACCAGCGCAGCCGCGCGCAACAGGGCCACCGGCCCGCGTATGACGATCGCGGCCAGCGCGACCAGAGCCGCGAGAATGCCAGCCGCGATCAGCACGGCATCGGGGACCAGCGGTGTGAAGCTCAAACTCGCCAAAGCGTCGCCTTCCTCAATTGCCGAGCCGCTCCAGCAGGGCGGGCACATGCACCTGATCGGCCTTGTAGTTGCCCGTCAGCGCGTACATCACGATGTTCATCCCGGCGCGGAACGCCATCTCGCGCTGACGCGGATCGCTGCCACTCACCGGCAGCATCGCCTCACCCCGCGACCCGATCGCCCAGGCGCCCGCGAGATCGTTCGCGGTGATGATGATCGGCGACACGGCGTCACCGGCCCGTGCCGGACGCATCCCCTCCTCGACGGGAGCCGGGGGCAATTCCTCGACCCAGGTCACACCGGATGAATGCCGGCCCGGCAATTCATCCATGATGAAGAACGTCTTGGTCAGGACGTGATCCGGCGGCATCGGCTCAAGCGGGGGCACGTCGACATCCGCAAGCAGCCGGCGCAGATATGCGGCTTCGGGCGAACGCGCTGAACCGGGGCGCCAGTTGGTCGCCGCGTCGCGGGTATCCATGATCAGCATGCCGCCATTCTTCATATAGGCCTCGATCCGCTGCATCGCGTCGCGCGACGGTATCGGCGCATCGGGCACGATCGGCCAGTACAGAACCGGAAAGAAAGCGAGTTCGTCCGTCTCGATATCGACGCCCATTGGCGCACCGGGTTCGAGGGATGTGCGCGCGGCCAGCGCCCGCGACAGCCCGTCGAGCCCCGCCTCGCTGATCTCGTCGACGCGCGCGTCGTGGGTGCGGATATAGCCGAGCCGGGTCACCATTGCGGCCTCGATATCCTCGATCGTATCGGCTGGTGCCGGCCCGGGCGCGCTGATCGCGAGAAAGGCGAGCGCAAGCGCACCCGTTCCGAGAGCCGCGCGTCGAAAGCGCGCGGCGAAGGCGCCGGCATGTCCCGAGAGCAGCATGGCGAGAATCGTATCGACCAGAAACAGGCCGAGGGCCGCCACGAGAAGCGGCGGGCGCAAATCCACAGTTTCCGCCGGTTCGAGCGGCAGGATGCGCGCATCAAGGATGGCGAGATCGACGGGAACGAGCCGGTCCTCGGCATTGAGCGTATTCACCGCGATCGCCGATTCCGTCGGGCCGTAGAAACCGGGCGGATGATCGAACCCGGCGCGCTCCGCAAAGGTCCGGGTGACCGGGCGGGCATGCGAAGGCGGCGAACCGAGATTGCCGGCCCCGTCGAGAGCCAGGCGCGGCGCGACGGGCTGACGCTCCCCCCCTGTCTGAAGACCGGCGCCCGGCGGTGCGGCGGCAAATTGCAGGGTCTCGCGCAACATGTCGACGAACAGCCCGGTCAGCGGCAGGTTCGACCAGCTCGCATCCGCTGTCACGTGAAAGAGCACGCTCATGCCGTCGCCACGCCGATCCGCCGTGACGATCGGGGTACCGTCTTCGAGCGCCGCCCATGTCCGCTCGGTCAGCGCGCCGGAGGGCTCGGCGAGGATCTGGCGCGAGATACCAAGCTCGTCCGGAACGGCGAGACCATGGAACGGGCTTTCCCGGGCGAATTCCGCCAGGGTGCGCGGTGCATCCCAGGAGAGCGCGCCACCGAGATTGCGCCCGCCATCGCGCAAACGCACGGGCAGAAGGTCGTCGACATTGCCGGTCATCCGTGATCCCGCAAAGCGCAGCAGCAGCCCGCCCTCTTCCATGAAAGTCGCGATCCGCGCCTGCGTGCGTGGCGGCAGAACGCCGATATCGGCGAGCACCAGAACATTGACCTGCCCGTCGAGCAGTTCCTCGATCGCTTCAGCCGAGCCGCCGCGCCCCTCGCGGATCTCGGCATAGGGCTCAAGCGCCCGCTCGATATAGAAGGTCGGCGCGAGCAGCGGCTGTGCAAGATCGAGCGTGGTTCCCGTCACGATGCCGACGCGGCTGCGCCGGCTGCGCGAATCAAGCAATGTCGTCGCGGCTGCGGATGCTTCCTCCACGATGTCGATCCGCGCCACGGAATTGCGCAATTCAATGGGGATGTCGAAACGCACATCAGTTTCGGTCTCGTCCGGCAGAAAAACGAAGGTCTCCTCGGCCAGCGTCAGGCCCCGCAGATCGGCGGCGCGCACGCGCCCCTCGTCACGCGCATTCGGCTCGGCACGCAGCACGTCGACAGAAAGCCCCTGCGCAGAATTGCGCGCATTGCCCAGCGCCAGCGCGGGTGCGGGATCCGGGCCCAAGATGGTCAGGGTTCGATCCTGCGCGATCTCCGCGAGCAGCATCGCCATGTCATCCTCGCCGGCGATGCCGACGCCGCCGGTAATCCAGAGGATTTCGGTATCGGGATGCGCTTCGAGAAAAGCACTGAGCGGACGGCGCCAGCTCTCGGCCTGCGGAAAATGTGGACGCGCGTTGACGGCCCGCAAGCGCTCCAGCGCGGCTGCAGGCTCCTCCAGAGCGATTTCCGCTACCGGCGTCGCCGTGGCCACAATGCCCATCGAGCGCCCGTCCCGCGCAATCGCCTCGCCCTGTTCCAGCGCGATCGCCGCATGCCGGCGCCAATCGGCAGCTGTACCGGCGCCATTGTCGACGATCATCAACACCGGTGCGCGCCGGTCACCCTCCAGCGAGGGCGCCGGATTGAGGATCGGGCCAGCGGCGGCGAGGATCAGCAATGCGGCGATGACGAGGCGCAGCAGCAGGAGCCACCACGGCGTGCGCGCCGGCAATTCACGACGCGGGATCAGATCGGCGACGATCTTGAGCGGCGGAAACGCGATCCGGCGCGGCTGCGGCGGGGTCACCCGCAGGAGCAGCCAGATCGCAGGGAGGGCGATCAGCCCGGCAAGGACGAGCGGTACGGCGAAGGTGAGCGGCAGACCGAACATGTCAGCGCCCTCCCATGCCCGAGCGCGCCGCCTGGACGAGCGCCATCAGCCGCAGGGCGGCCTCGCTGGCGGGACGGTCGGTGCGGTGAATCGTGAGCGTCCATCCCCGCCGCCGCGTCGCCGCCTCCAGCGCATCGCGGTGGCGGGCAATGCGCGTGCGATACTGCGCGCCCCAGCTCGCCGCATCCCCGACCCGCAGCCGCAGACCGCCCTCGGGATCCTCCAGCATGGCCTGCCCGGCAAAGGGAAAGCTCTCCTCGACCGGATCGACGATCATCATGACATGCCCGCGCGCGCCCCGCGCTGCAATCGCCGCGATGCAGGCTTCCCATTCCTCGGCGGGGCTGAGGCAGTCACTGAGGATCACCGCTTCGTCATGGGGGGCGAGCGCCGTAGGCGGTGGCATGTCGGTGGCGTCGGAGCCGCGCGGATCGGCGAGGATTTCGGCGAAACGCTCGGCGATCCGGCGCACGGCGCGGGGCGGCGCCTGCCCCATCATGCCGACACGCTCGCCCGCCTCGACGAAGCTCTCGGCGAGCGCGAGGCCGAGCACCACGGCCCGGTCGCATTTCGGCGCCATGGCAAGCTCCGAACCGAAGGCCATGGAGGCGGAACGGTCGATCCACAGATGCACCGAGTGCGCCGCCTCCCATTCGCGCTCGCGCACATAGAGACGGTCGTCGCGGCCAGAACGGCGCCAGTCGATCCGCGATGCCGGCTCGCCACTGCTGAAGGGGCGGAACTGCCAGAAGGTTTCGCCCGGGCCCGCACGGCGACGTCCATGGATACCGTGCGCGAGGGTCCCGGCGACGCGGCGCGCCTCCAGTACCAGACGCGGCAGCCGCGCTGCGAGATCCTGCGCCGCCAGCGTGACCGTCCGCCCGGGTAGCCGTTGCGTCTCGCTGAGGACCCGCACGCGCGCCATGTCAGGGCCTCACCCGCCGAGCCGCGCCGTCAGACGCTGCACGAGATCGGGAATGGTGACGCCGTCGGCGCGCGCGGCGAATGTCAGGGCCATGCGGTGCTTGAGCACCGGCGCGGCGAGCAGCGCCACATCATCAATGGAGGGCGAGACGCGGCCCTGGATCAGCGCATGCGCGCGCGCAGCAAAAATCAGCGCCTGCGAGGCGCGCGGACCAGGCCCCCAGAGCAGATGCTCGGTCACGGCGGGATCGCCCTCCCCCGGTCGCGCGGCGCGCACCAGATCAAGAATGGCCTCGACGATGCTGTCTCCGACCGGCAGGCGGCGCGCGAGGCGCTGCGCGCTCATCAGCGCCTCACCCGACATCACCGCACCGGGACGGGCTTCGGAATCCCCCGTCGTCTCCAGCAGGATGCGCCGCTCGGCATCGCGATCGGGGTAGTCGATGTCGATCTGAAGCAGAAAACGGTCGAGCTGGGCCTCCGGCAGCGGATAGGTGCCCTCCTGCTCGATGGGATTCTGCGTGGCGAGCACGTGGAACGGACGCGGCAGGTCGTGACGCTCGCCACTCACGGAAACGTGATGCTCCTGCATCGCCTGCAACAGGGCCGACTGGGTTCGCGGACTGGCGCGGTTGATCTCGTCGGCCATCAGAAGCTGCGCGAAGATCGGCCCGCGCACGAAGCGGAAATGGCGCCGGCGATCAGCATCCTCCTCAAGGATTTCCGAGCCGGTAATGTCGGAGGGCATCAGATCGGGCGTGAACTGGACCCGACGCGCATCAAGGCCGAGCACCGTGCCGAGCGTTTCGACGAGCTTCGTCTTGGCGAGGCCCGGCACACCGACGAGCAGCCCGTGCCCTCCGGCGAGGATCGTCGTCAGCGCCAGATCGACCACGTTCTTCTGACCGAAGATGACAGCCTCGACGGCCTCGCGGGCGCTGACCACGGTTTCCAGTGTCGCTTCGGCGTTGCGCAGCACCGATTCGTCAAGGGATTGCGGCGTCGACGACGTTTCTTGCATGCAGCAGGCCTTTTTCGCATCGGCGCCGGGTCGGCGCAGGATCATGCACGCCGCAATGGCGTGGTGGCGGGTTGCGCGAGTCACACCCGACACGGTGTCAGTTTGGGCCGGATGACCGCAAGCCGCAAGCGGGACCCTGCGCCGCAGCGATCCGGTCGCCGCATTGGTGAATCTGGGCGCGGCTCGCGTCGAAAATATGGCCGCCGCGACCGCTTCATCCCGGTCTCGTATTGCGAAGTTCAGCCCGGCGCAACCGACTCTCCGGCGCACCAGGCCAGAATGCGGCGGTTGCGCACCGCGCCGCGGGCCTCGCCGGCGAGGCCGTAATAATCAGCCAGCCGCGACAGGGCCCGTGCGATCATGATCTTGCCCGACCGCGCCGGCCAGGCACGCGCCCGCTCGATTTCGCTGATCCGGATGAGAAAGCCGCAGACATCGATGAGCAGATCGCCATCCTCGGCGCCCAGATGCCGCACGGCCCGGGTCACGCGCTGGCGCGCGGCGATGCAGGCCTCCGTTGCGTCGAGCCGGCCGGCGCGATTGCCGCCCCCACCACCCCCGCCCGAGCCGAGCCGGTCCCAGTCGATGCTCACACCGGGCATGATTCCTGCCATGGTGAGATCGCGCCGGAAGCGCTCACCGGCCTCGAACTGCGCGGCGTCGATGAGCGGCGCGCCATCCGCACCCTTGCGTGCGGCGAGCCAGGCGAGAGGACTTTCTTCCTGATTGACCCGCACGCGCGCTTGCGCCCCGTCATCGACGGGATCCGGCCTGTCGGCCATCACCGCGACGCGATGCTGCACAGCGAAGGCCTCGTCGCCCTGACCTGCGCGACGCGCCGCCAGCCGCGCGAGATAGCCCTTCCCGGCCTGCGAGATCAGTGTCGCTGCTGTGGAATCCGCGCGATTCCTGCTTGTAATCGCGCGATCATGCTGCAGAGGATCCTGTTGCACGAGATCATGCCGGATGAGCAAATCCAACGCGCTGCGCGCAAAGCTGCCGCCGCCGAGCGAGACCGCAGAGCCGTCACGGCGGAACTCCCCACCCTTGCTGAGAAGGATCCGGTCCGGGTCGAACGGATCGGACCGCATCCGCGTTCCCTGCACCGCCAGCCCCTGCAACAAGCGCAAGGCCTCGCGGGACAGAGCAGGCTCAGCCGGGGATCCCGGTATCGGGCCCCGTTTTCCCGACACGCGCTTGCTCGACAAACGCTTGCCAGACCCGCTTTTGCGGCTCGCAGCATCACCCTGACACACCACCGCATTTTCATAATTCATGATTTTCTTCCTTGCCGCACAACCTATGGCGGCAAGGTGGCTCGACAATTCCAGATTGTCAAGACGATTTTCCTATTGGCAGGAAAATCAGATCAGGAACCGTTCGTCCCGCTGGCCCCGTCCGCGCCTTTCGGCTTCAGCCCGAGCCGCTGCATCACCGCCTGGTGCGAGCTGTAGGGCTCCTGCCGCTCGACGCTCCAATAGACCAGCCTGTCAAGCGGAATGGGATCGCCGGTCACGGCGCAGCGTACGAACTTGCCGGGGCGCACGACGCGAAAATGCGCGTCGAGATATTCGATCTGGGCCTCCTGGCCGAAAGCATCGTTGCGGTCGAGCATGCGCGGTCTCCTCGGCCCCATTGCATAGGCAAAGCCGCGCCCCGGTTCAAGCGCCAAGGCGCCGCCTTTCCCGCGAAGCACAGCTTAGCGCGGCGAAGGCGTCTCGGGCACGGGCGTGAGCGGCGGCTTGCCGTCAAACCACGCCACCAGATTGTCGACGACGAGCTGGGCCATGGCATTGCGCGTATGCACCGAAGCCGAGCCGACATGCGGCAGCAGCACCACGTGATCCATCTCGATCAGTTCCTGCGGCACCTGCGGCTCCTTCTCGAAAACGTCGAGCCCCGCCGAGAGGATGGTGCCGTCGCGCAGGGCCGCGATCAGCGCCGCCTCGTCCACGACGCTGCCGCGCGCCACGTTGATCAGCACGCCTTCCGGCCCGAGCGCTTCGAGAATGCGCGCATCGACGAGCTTCTGCGTCCCCGTCCCGCCGGGCGTGATCACGACGAGCGTATCGACATCCCGGGCCATCGCCTCGAGATCGGCATAATAGCGATGCGGCGCATCCGCCTGCTCGCGGCGCCCGTGATAGACGACCTCGACATCAAACGCGTCGAGGCGCCTGGCAATCGCCTTGCCGATGCGACCGTAGCCGAGAATGCCGATCCTGCGCTCGCGCAGTGTCGGGCTGAGCGGGAACGGCTTTTCCAGCCAGCGGCCCTCGCGCAGATAGCGGTCCGCCTGCGGGAGTTTGCGCAAGGTAGCCAGCAGCAGGCCGATGGCGAGATCGGCCACCTCGTCGGTGAGGACGTCCGGCGTGTTGGTCACCACGACACCCTTCGTGCCGGCATAAGCGGCATCGACATGATCATAACCCACACCGAAGCTGGAGACGATTTCGAGCGCCGGCAGCGCGTCGATCAGCGCCTTGTCGACGCGCCCGCTTGCACCACCGCCGGTGGCGACGCCGCGAATCCGGGAGGCGTGCTGCGCGATGAACGCATCGGCGTCATCGGCCTCCCACAAGCGATGCAGGGTGAAGCGCGCATCAAGTTGTTCGATCACGCGCGGCGCCATCGGGCGCGGCATCAGGATCTCGATCTTTCCGGCATCATCGTTCGTGGTCATGGCGCTCTCCCGGCGTGTCTTATCGTCGCGCAGGCCCCATGCATCGGATCGGGCCCGGCGCGCTTTGCCGCCCGTTGATCATCCGGGCAACCGCTTCACTGCAGCTATAACGCGTCACGGCAACCCGGATAAGGCTCTTGCACGCAAAGGCCGCTGCGATCCTGCGCAGGCCGGGACCCGGGCACGACGCTGGCCGCACAGCCCCGCCCAATGGCATTTTCGGGGTTCGACACGGGCTTTCGCTTGCGCCATTATCGCCATAATGAATCGCTGTTCTTGCGTGAATGCTTGGCCTTGCAAAGGTGCACGCCGAACAGGCGAGGAGAAGGGGAACGCATGCTGACGATTGATCGACGCAGTTTCTTCACCGGTGTGGCGGCCGCTGCCGTCGTCGCGGGGATGCCCGGGCGGCTGCGCGCGAGCGAGACCGAATGGGCACACGGCATGTCGATATTCGGCGACCTGAAATACGGGCCGGATTTCGCGCATTTCGATTATGTCGATCCGGATGCACCGAAGGGCGGCTTCTTCGGCACCGACATGTTCGGCACCTTCAATTCCTTCAATCCCTATATCATGCAGGGTGATCCGGCGACCGGGATGGGGCTGACCTTCGACAGCCTGATGACCCGCGCCGCAGACGAGCCGGATGCGCTCTATGGGCTGGTTGCGCAATCGGTCTGGCGCTCGGAGGACGGGCTGACCTATCGCTTCCGCCTGCGCCCGGAGGCGCGCTTCCACGACGGCAGCCCGATCACGCCGGAGGACGTCGCCTTCTCGATCATGATCCTCAAGGACGAGGGCCATCCCAGTATCCGCCAGCAGCTACGCATGCTCGAAGCAGCCGAGGCCGAGGATGACGAGACCGTCGTGGTGCGCTTCGTCGAGGGCCGGTCGCGGGACCTGCCGCTCTCCGTTGCCGGATTGCCGATCCTCTCCGCCGCTTATTGGGAAGACCGCGACTTCGCCGCCTCGACCACCGAGCCGCCGCTCGGATCGGGCCCTTATCGTGTTGCGCGGTTCGAGAGCGGGCGCTTTCTGATCTACGAGCGCGTTCCGGATTACTGGGGTGCGGATCTGCCGGTCAATCGCGGGCAGAGCAACTTCGACCGTGTGCGCTACGACTATTTCCGCGACCGCCAGGTGGCGTTCGAAGCCTTCAAATCCGGCGCCTTCAACTATCGCGAGGAGTTCACCTCGCGCGATTGGGCAACCGGCTACGACTTCTCCGCACACAATGAAGGCCGGGTACAGCGGGAGGAACTGGTCGACGAGACTCCCTCCGCTCGACAGGGCTGGTGGTTCAACACGCGGCGCGGGAAATTCGCCGATCCGCGCATCCGCGAAGCGCTGGGCTATCTGTTTGATTTCGAATCGGTCAATCGGACGATCATGTTCGATTCCTACATGCGCACGAAATCGTATTTCGAGAATTCCCCGATGGCCGCCGAAGGCCCCATCCCTGATGACGAGGCGGCACTGCTCGAACCCTTCCGGGACAGCCTGCCCGAGCGTGTCTTCGGTGAAGCGATCTCGCCGCCGGCTTCAGACGGCTCGGGTACCGATCGCGGCAATCTCCGCCGGGCGCAGGAACTCCTGCAAGAGGCCGGTTGCAGTTATCGCGGGCGCGAGCTGATGCTGCCGAACGGTGAGCGTTTCACCATCGAATTTCTCGACTTCTCCAACGCGCTGGAACCGCATACCCTGCATTTCTCCCGCAATCTGAGCCGGATCGGCATCGATGCGGGGCTGCGTGTGGTCGATGCCTCGCAGTTTCAAAGACGCATTGACGAATTCGACTTCGACATCATCACCCGCCGCTTCGTCGGCTCCCTGACGCCCGGCGGCGAATTGCGCGTGCTCTTCGGCTCGGAAGCCGCCGAACTGACGGGCTCGCCCAATCTCGCCGGCATCGCCGATCCGGCCGTCGATGCGCTGATCGAGAAGGTCATCGCGGCCGGGACGCGTGAGGAGATGTATGTTGCCGCGCGCGCGCTCGACCGGGTGCTGCGCGCCGGTTTCTACTGGGTGCCGATGTGGTTCAAGGGAACGCACTGGCTGGCCTTCTGGGACGAATTCGGGCGACCGGAAACCAAGCCGCGTTTTTCCGTTGGTGCTTTGTCCACCTGGTGGATCGACGAGGAGCGGGCGCGCGCGGCACGACGTGCGTGATCGGGCTTTACGCTGTATGTGTGATTTAGCACGGTAGCTGCCGATTCGTCGCAACCGGGCCAGTGATTCGCTGCGCCCGCATCGTCAGAGGTTCCATGGCCGCTTATATTGCGCGACGTCTTCTGCTGATGATCCCGACGATTTTCGGGATCATGCTGATCTCGTTCGTGATCATCCAGTTCGCGCCCGGCGGACCCGTCGAGCGCATACTGGCCCAGATCCAGGGCGCCGATGCGGGGGCCACGGCGCGCTTCGGTGGCGCCGGCGGCGATGGTGGGGGCCTCGCGGGGCAGATGGGCGGCGGCGATGGCGGAGGCGGCGACGGCGGGGGCGGCGATTCGCGCTATCGCGGTGCGCAGGGGCTCGATCCGCAGTTCATCGCGCAACTCGAGGCACAATTCGGGTTCGATCGCCCTGCCCATGAACGGTTCGCGCTGATGATCTGGAATTTTTCGCGATTCGAATTCGGCGATAGCTATTTCCGCGATATTTCGGTGATCGACCTGATCAAGGAGAAGCTCCCGGTCTCGATCTCGCTCGGCCTCTGGATGACGATCATTTCCTATGCGATCTCCATCCCTCTGGGGGTCAAGAAGGCCGTGCGCGACGGCACCCCCTTCGACTGGTGGACCTCCGCCATCGTCATCGTGGGCTACGCCATCCCCGGCTTTCTCTTTGCGATTCTCCTGATCGTGCTCTTCGCCGGCGGCTCGTTCTGGCAGATATTCCCGCTGCGCGGCCTCTGGTCGGAGCAATATGCCGACATGTCTTTCTGGGCCTGGGTGACGAGCCCCGCCGCGATCCTGGACTATTTCTGGCACCTCGCCCTGCCCATCACCGCCATGGCGATCGGTGCTTTTGCGACGACGACATTGCTCACCAAGAACTCTTTCCTCGACGAGATCCGCAAGCAATACGTCATGACGGCGCGGATGAAGGGACTCTCGGAGCGCCAGGTGCTTTACGGGCACGTTTTCCGCAACGCCATGCTGATCGTGGTGGCCGGTTTCCCCGGCGCCTTCATCAGCGCGTTCTTTACCGGTGCGCTCCTGATCGAGACGATCTTCTCTCTCGACGGGCTCGGCTTGCTCTCCTTCGAATCCATCGTCAACCGCGATTACCCGGTCGTCTTCGCCACCCTCTTCATCTTCTCGCTGCTCGGGCTGGTCGTGAACCTGATCTCCGATCTCACCTATGTCTGGATCGATCCACGCATCGATTTCGAGACACGGGAGGTATGAGATGACGACGCTCACCCTTCATGACGGGCGCGCTCTCCCTCCCCTCAGGGGAGGGATCAAGGGTGGGGTTACCCGCGTGCAAATGCTGCGACGTGCGGGAGTTTCATCGCCCGCTCTCCCCACCCTCATTCCCTCCCCGCTGGGGAGGGAGGCCTGGCTCACCCTTCATGACGGGCACGATTTCCCCGCCAATCCGACCCTGCAGCAGGGGGGATCGTCATGAACGCGCCCGTGACCCAACCCCTCGCCCCGCCGCAGGAACAGAAGGGCTGGCTGAACCTGTCGCCGATCAACCGGCGACGTCTGGATAATTTCAAGGCGAACAAGCGTGGCTACTGGTCGTTCTGGATCTTCATGGTGCTGTTCGTGCTCACCATGTTCGCGGAATTCATCGCCAATGACCGTCCGATCATGGTGTCGTTCAAGGGAGAGATCCTGTTTCCGATCTTCGAGGATTATCCGGAGGACAAGTTCATTGATGACGGTTTTCTGCCGCTGGCGGATTACCGGGAACCGCTGATCGCGGATGCGATCGACGAGCACGGCTGGGCGATCTGGCCGCCGATCCGCTTCCATTACACGACCCACAACCTCTCGCTTCCCGTTCCGGCCCCCTCCCCGCCGACCTGGATGCTCGACGATGCGCAATGCGAGCCTGTCGCGATGCTCACCGGCGGCAGCACCTGCCGGGATCTCGAATGGAACTGGCTCGGCACCGATGACCAGAGCCGCGACGTGCTGGCGCGGCTGATCTACGGTTTTCGCATCTCGGTACTGTTCGGCCTGATCCTCGCTGGTGTCTCGTCGGTGATCGGCGTCTTCGCCGGTGCGGTGCAGGGCTATTTCGGCGGCTGGACGGATCTGATCTTCCAGCGTTTCATCGAGATCTGGACAGCGATCCCGGCGCTCTATCTGCTGATCATCATCGCCTCGATCATCACACCGACATTCTGGGTATTGTTGGGAATCCTGCTGCTGTTCAGCTGGGTGGCGCTGGTGGGCGTCGTGCGCGCGGAATTCCTGCGCGCGCGCAATTTCGAATATGTTCGTGCCGCCCGGGCGCTCGGCCAGTCTGACGGCAAGATCATGATCAAGCATGTCCTGCCCAACGCCATGGTCGCGACGCTGACCTTCCTGCCCTTCATTCTCAACGGCTCGATCACGACGCTCACCTCCCTGGACTTTCTCGGCTTCGGCCTGCCCCCCGGCTCGGCCTCGCTCGGGGAATTGCTGGCGCAGGGCAAGGCCAATCTGCAGGCGCCCTGGCTCGGCCTGACCGGCTTCTTCATCATCGCACTGATGCTGAGCCTGCTGATCTTCATCGGCGAGGCCGTGCGCGATGCCTTCGACCCGCGCAAGACCTTCTCGTGACGGCGCTCATGACGCACCCCGCGCTCCCCACACTCATCTGTCGCGGCCTTCATGACGGGCGCGTCCGTTCGATGCCCAACCAACCGACGAAGGAGCGCGCATGAGTTCGCCGATCCTGTCCGTGCGTGATCTCTCCGTCGCCTTTCGCCAGGGCGAGGATTCGGTGCTGGCGGTCGACCGGGTTTCGTTCGATGTCGCGCCGGGTGAAACCGTCGCGCTGGTGGGGGAATCCGGATCGGGCAAATCGGTGACGGCGCTTTCGGTGGTGAAGCTCCTGAACTACCCCACCGCGTCTCATCCGACGGGCGAGATTCTGTTCAAGGGCAAGGATCTGCTGCCTGCCAGCGAACCGGAGATGATGCAGGTGCGCGGCGCCGACATTACGATGGTCTTCCAGGAGCCGATGACCTCCCTCAACCCGCTGCACACGATCTCGCGCCAGATCGGCGAGATCCTGCGGATGCACCGGCGGCTGAGCGAAAAGGACGCCCGCACGCGCACCCTGGAACTGCTCGAACTCGTCGGTATCCGCGATGCCGGCCAGCGGCTCGACGCTTATCCACATCAGATGTCCGGCGGTCAGCGCCAGCGCGTGATGATTGCCATGGCGCTCGCCAACGAACCGGACCTGCTGATCGCCGATGAGCCGACCACGGCGCTCGACGTAACCGTCCAGGCGCAGATCCTCGAATTGCTGGCTGATCTGAAGAAGCGGCTGGGCATGGCGATGCTTTTCATCACCCATGATCTGGGTATCGTGCGCAGCATCGCCGACAAGGTCTGCGTGATGACCAATGGCAAGATCGTCGAGGCCGGCACCGTGCAGCAGGTGTTTGGCAATCCACAGCACGATTATACCCGGCGCCTGCTCGCGGCAGAGCCGAAGGGCCGACCGCATCCGGTGCCCGCAGGCGCGCCGGTGGTCGTCGAAGCCGGGCCGATCAAGGTCTGGTTCCCGATCAAGAGAGGCTTCCTCGGTCGTACCGTCAACCATGTGAAGGCGGTCGACGAGGTCAGCGTCAGCGTCCGGCAGGGGGAGACGGTTGGCGTCGTTGGCGAATCCGGATCGGGCAAGACGACTCTGGGCCTGGCCATCCTGCGCCTGATCTCGTCGCAAGGCCCGGTGGCGTTCCTCGGCAACCGGATCGACGGGCTGAAATCGAAACAGATCAGGCCCATGCGCAAGAATATGCAAGTGGTCTTTCAAGATCCCTACGGCTCACTCTCGCCGCGCATGTCGGTGACGCAGATCGTGGAGGAAGGCCTGCTCGTGCTCAATCGCGGACTCTCGGCCGATGAGCGGCGTGAGGTCGTGGCGCGGGCGCTGATCGATGTCGGGCTCGACCCCTCCGCCATGGATCGCTATCCGCATGAATTCTCCGGCGGCCAGCGCCAGCGTATCGCCATCGCGCGCGCCATGGCGCTGGAGCCGCAATTCGTGCTTCTGGACGAGCCGACCTCGGCGCTCGACATGTCCGTGCAGGCCCAGATCGTCGAACTCTTGCGCGAACTGCAAGACAAGCGCAAACTGGCTTACATGTTCATAAGCCATGATCTCAAGGTGGTTCGCGCACTCGCCAACCACGTCATCGTGATGCAGAACGGGCGTGTCGTGGAACAAGGCGACGCGGACCGTGTCTTCGACGCGCCTGAAAGCCCCTATACCCGCGCATTGTTCGCCGCAGCCTTTGATCTCGAAGCGGCGGGTGCCGGCATCGTTTCCGATTGATCGGGCCATGTCCGTTCCTCACAAACGCGCCCTCCTGATCGTCCTCGACTCGGTGGGGATCGGTGGCGCGCCGGATGCGGCGGCCTATGGCGACGAAGGCGCGAACACGCTGGGCCATATCACGCAGGGCTGCGCCGGCGGCGCCGGTGATCGCTGCGGGTTGCGCGCAGGTCCGCTGCACCTGCCGAATCTGGCGCGTCTTGGCCTCGGCCATGCCATGCGCGGCGCCAGCGGCGAGACGTATCCGGATCTGATGCGAGACGGCGAACCCGCCGGGCTCCGGGGCCACGCGGTCGAGACATCGCGCGGCAAGGATTCGCCTTCTGGACATTGGGAGATCGCCGGCTGCCCTGTCGATTTCGACTGGGGCTATTTCCCCGACACGCAGCCGACATTCCCGCAATGGCTGACCGATGCCCTGATCAGCGAGGCCCGTCTGCCCGGCATTCTCGGCAATCGCCACTCACCCGGCACCGCCATCGTCGAGCAATGGGGACCTGAGCATCTGCGCACCGGCAAGCCGATCTGCTACACTTCCGTCGACAGCGTGTTGCAGATCGCCGCCCATGAAGAGCAATTCGGCCTGGAGCGACTCTACGAGACCTGCCGTATCGCCCGGCGCCTGTGCGACCCGCTGAAGATCGGGCGGATCATCGCCCGCCCCTTCAAGGGCGACCCGCGCTCCGGCTTCAGCCGCACCGCGAACCGCAAGGATTTCGCCATCCCGCCGCCGGAGGGGACGATCTTCGACCGGCTGCACGATGCGGGGCGCGCCGTCATCAGTGTCGGCAAGATCGGCGATATCTTCGCCCATCGCCATACCGGCGAGGAGGTCAAACCCTCCGGCGACGACGCCTGCCTGAGCGCCGCCATCGCCGCGCTCGACCGCCTGCCGCCGGGCGGGCTGATCTTCACCAATCTCGTTGATTTCGATTCCGATTACGGCCATCGCCGTGACCTGCCCGGCTACGCCGCCGCGCTCGAGTCCTTCGATCGCCGCGTGCCGGAAATCGAGGCGGCGCTCGCGCCGGGCGATCTGTGCGTCCTTGCTGCGGATCACGGCAACGATCCGACCTGGCGCGGCACCGATCACACCCGTGAGCAGGTCCCGATCATCGGCTTCGGCCCCGGTCTCACCGGCGCGACAGTCGGGCAGCGGGAGAGCTTTGCCGATATCGGTGCGAGCATCGCCGATTGGCTCGGTGTTGCCCCGCCGCGCCATGGTCGTCCCTTCCCGATCATCGCATGAAACGACAACGCCCCGGGTGATGCCGGGGCGCTCGTCATGCGCGAGGCGGATTGACGCTCAGTCCCTGGCGCGATCAGTCCTTGGCGCGATCAGTCCTTGGCGCGATCAGTCCTTGGCGCGCTCGACGTAGGACGCATCTTCCGTCATCACCACGATGCGCGTGCCCGTGGCAATATGCGGCGGCACCATGGTGCGCACGCCGTTATTGAGCATGGCGGGCTTGTAGGAGGACGAGGCCGTCTGGCCCTTCACGGTCGGCTCCGTCTCGACGACTTCGAGGGTGACGCGCTGGGGCAGTTCGATGGCGATCGGCAGGCCGTTATGCAGCTTCAGGCTCACCGTCATGCCTTCCTGAAGGAAGGCGGCCTGTTCGCCGATATCCTCACGGGTCATGACGACTTGCTCGTAGCTGTCGGGGTTCATGAAGTGGAACCCCTCGCCATCATCATAGAGGAAGGTATGATCGCGATCCTCGACGACGGCCTTCTCGACCTGCTCGGTGGTGCGGTAGCGCTCGGAGATCTTGGTGCCGTCGGAAATCCGGCGCAGATCGAGCTGGGTAACGGGCGTGCCCTTGCCCGGATGGATGTTCTGCGCCGTGAGAACGACATAGAGCTTGTCGTTGATGTCAACGACGTTACCCTTGCGCAGCGCGCTTGCCAGAACCTTTGCCATTTTCAATCCCGTTCCTGATCAACCGCTCGCGCGGCCTTGAACCTTGCTTCGCGTCGGCTTAACCCGATAACGCGTCCGGGTCCAGACCGGGATACGCATTCACGCGCAATCGAGGCGCAACAGACGGGATTGATCGGCGATGACGCAATGGTGGCGGCCGGAAGTACACGCGGATCGGCGCCCCGCGCTCATGGCGCGCAACCGCATCAGGAGCGGATTGCGGGCCTGGTTCGAGGCGCGCGACTTCGTCGAGGCAGAGCCTGCCGTCCTGCAGGTCTCGCCCGGTAACGAGGCGCATCTGCATGCCTTCGCGACGCGGATGATCGGCCATGACGGCGTGGCGCATCGGATGTACCTGCACACTTCGCCGGAATTCGCCTGCAAGAAGCTGCTCGCCGCCGGCGAAACGGCGCTCTTCGCCTTCGCCCCGGTCTTTCGCAACCGCGAGCGCGGGCCGCTGCATCATCCGGAATTCGTGATGCTGGAATGGTACCGCGCGCATGCGCCCTATGACGCGATCATCGCCGATTGCGCAGCCCTGATCGCGCGCGCCGCCGAGATCACGGGGGCGACGCGTTTTCGCCATCGCGGCGTGGAAGCCGATCCGTTCGCGCCGTTCGAGCGCGTCCCGGTGGCGCAGGCCTTCGCCGATCATGCCGGCATCAATCTTCTCGCCAGTCTGCGCGATGACGGCGGCACCAACCGCGCGGCGCTCGCGAGATCGGCACGCGAGGCCGGGATCAGGGTCGCGCAGGACGATACCTGGGCGGATATCTTCAGCCGCATTCTCGTCGAGCGCGTCGAACCGCAGCTCGGGCGGGGGCGTCTCACCGTGCTTGATCGCTATCCCGTTGCGGAAGCCGCACTGGCGCGCCCCTGCCCGGATGATCCGCGTCTGGCCGAGCGCTTCGAGATCTATGCCTGCGGCGTCGAACTCGCCAACGGGTTCGGCGAGCTCACCGATCCTGACATCCAACGCGAACGCTTCGAGGCGGAAATGGACGAGAAACAGCGTGTCTATGGCGAGCGTTATCCGATCGATGCGGATTTTCTCGCAGCGCTCGCCCTGATGCCGCCGGCAAGCGGCGTGGCGCTCGGTTTCGACCGCCTGATCATGCTGGCCACCGGCGCCCAGCGCATCGACCAGGTGATCTGGACCCCCGTTTCCGAGGCCGGAGGAGAAAGCTGATGGCGCAACGTACCCTGCGCGATCCCGACGCGCTCATCAAAGCCGGTCTCGCCCCGGAATCCGCGCGCGCGGATATCGATGCCGTCAATGCACGCTACGCCATCGCGGTCACGCCGGAAATGGCGGCGCAGATCGACGCGAGCGATCCGCATGACCCGATCGCGGCGCAGTTCATCCCTGATGGGCGCGAATTGCGCACGCGGCCTGAGGAGCTTGCCGATCCGATCGGCGACGAAGCCCACAGCCCGGTGCCCGGCATCGTGCATCGCTATCCTGATCGTGCGCTGCTCAAGGTCGTGCAGGTCTGCCCGGTCTATTGCCGCTTCTGCTTCCGCCGCGAGAGCGTCGGGCCGCAGCATGGCGGGACGCTGCCGCGCGCGGAGCTCGATCACGCGATCGCCTATCTGCGCGATCACCCTGAAATCTGGGAGGTGATCCTCACCGGCGGCGATCCGATGATCCTCTCCCCCGCCCGCATGCGCCATGTCATGGAAAGGCTGGCCGAGATCGACCACATCCGCATCATTCGCCTGCATACGCGCGTCCCCGTGGTGACGCCGGCGCATGTCGACGCGGCGCTGATCACGGCCTTGAAGAGCGCCGGCAAGACGGTCTATGTCGCGCTGCATGCCAATCATCCCAGGGAATTCACGCCGAATGCCAGAGCGGCGATCGCGCGGCTCGTCGATGCGGGGATCCCGATGCTGTCGCAGAGCGTGCTCCTGCGCGGGATCAACGATGATCTCGATACGCTGACGGCGCTGATGCGCTGCTTCGTCGAGCTGCGGATCAAACCCTACCATCTCAATCACGGTGATCTGGCGCCGGGCACGGCGCATTTCCGCACGACGATCGCCGAGGGACGCGCACTGGTCGGCGCGTTGCGGGGGCGGTTGTCGGGATTGTGCCAGTTCTTCTACGTGCTCGACATTCCCGGCGGCGCAGGCAAGGCCGTGCTCAACCCGGATGCGATCGAGGCCGAGGCCAAAGGCGAGATGATCATCCGCGACTGGCAGGGCGGGCACCACCGCTATACTGATTCGATCAGCGGCGCCTGAACCGGCTCAATCGGCCAGCACCATCACCCAGAACTTGCCAAAACGGGTTCCCGGCGCGTGAGCCTTGACGAAACCGATGCGCCGCGCCTCCGGCATCAACAGGTTCTCGTCGTGATAGGCCGATGCCTGCCAGCGCTCCAGCACCCGCTCGGGCGTCTGCGCGCCGGCCTGGAGATTCTCCGCTGCGGTGCCGTTAATGCCGTTACGCGTCATGCGCTTGCCGAAGCGCCCGGCGGCGTGGTGATCGAGATCATCCATGGCGGCGATGGCCCGCGCCTGCTCGTCAGCAGCGCGCATCAGGCTGCGATCGACACGCACCGGCCCGAGCCCCTTCTGCGCACGATACGCCGTCAGCGCCTCGGCCATGGCGCTCGCATGGCTGTGATCGGTGGTGATGCCGGACATGTCGCGGAAGGAAAACAGGGCGCAGCCGCCGAGAAAGGCAGCCATGGTCACGACGAGAATCAACTGCCTCAATATCCGCTCCCGGGAATCGGCTCGATATGAAAACGCGTTTATGACACGCTCACAGGCAGAAATAAGGCACGTCTTGAAACTTTTTTCGACTAAAGCATCTGCGACGCGATATCCGTATTTCTCGCCAGCACGACCACACTCAGAGCAAACCCATGGACGCATCGCATCACGGCCTGAAAATCGGAATCGCGCTGGGCGGCGGGGCGGCGCGGGGGTGGTCGCATATCGGGGTGCTGCGGGTGCTCGCCGAGGAAGGCATCGTGCCCGACATGGTCGCGGGGACCTCGATCGGCGCGGTGGTGGGCGGCTGCCTCGCCGCCGGCAAGCTCGACGATCTTGAGGAGTTCGCCCGCTCGCTCACCCGGGCGCGCGTGCTCGGCCTGCTCGATTTCTCGCTCGGCGCTTCCGGCCTGATCGCGGGCGAGAAGCTGCGCCAGCTGTTGCAGGAGGATCTCGGCGGGTTGCGGATCGAGGAACTGCCGATGCGCTTCGGTGCAATCGCCACCGAGATCACGACCGGCCACGAGATCTGGCTGACGCGCGGACGTCTGCTGCGGGCTGTCCAGGCCTCCTATGCCTTGCCCGGCATCATCAATCCGGTGCGGATCGGGAACCGCCTGCTCGTTGACGGGACGCTCGTGAATCCTGTTCCGGTTTCCGCAGCGCGGGCGCTGGGCGCCGATGTGGTGCTTTGTGTGAATCTCAATGGCGATCTGAAACTGCGCGGCACCACGATCCAGTCGATTGAGGATGCATACGATGACACGGAAGCCGAAACTCCGGAGGCCGAGGAGGAAAACGGGCGCCCCGGCTTTCTGGGGCCCATGCTCGACATGGCCGACAATGTGGCCGACAGCCTGCGTGGACGCGATCCGGCACGGCGCGTGGCGCCGGGCATGGCCAAGGTGATGCTGGACGCGTTCAACATCACCCAGGATCGGATCTCGCGGGCGCGCCTCGCGGGCGATCCGCCGGATCTGATGATCTCGCCGAAACTGGCGAAGATCGGCCTTTTCGATTTCCACCGCGCCGACGAAATCATTGCGCTCGGCGCGCAAGCCACACGCCGGGCCATGCCCGATATCCGCGAATTACTGGCCGAGGCGAAGGCGCTGGCGGCGGCCATGCGCTGATCAGGCGCCAATGTCAGCCGGCCGCTATGTAATCCTTCAAGGCCTGCTGTTCGGCCTCGATATCGGCGAGCCTGCGGTTGACGACGTCGCCGATCGAGATGATCCCGGCCAATGCGCCGTCTTCGACCACCGGAACGTGGCGAAATTTGCCATCCGTCATCAAGCGCATCAGATGATCGGCATCCGCATTGATGCCGCAGGTGACGACATCGCGTGTCATGAATTTCGAAACCGGCGCATCCAGCGCTGCCGCCCCGTCCTGCGACAGCGCGCGGATGATATCGCGCTCGGACAGGATACCGGCAACCGCGCGACCGTCATCACTGACGACGACGGCGCCGATCCTTTTCCCGGCAAGCAGCGCCGCCGCTTGCGACAGCGTCTCCTGCGGCGCAATCGTGACGACCTGCGTCCCCTTGGTGGAAAGAACCTGCCGAACCGTCATGGCACCCTCCCTCGTTGCGTGCATCGTGATGTGCGCGTTATGGGCAGTGTGCTGGACATTGCGGGCGCTGGCAACCATGACGCGTCATCAAACGCGACGATATTCGCCGTCCGGAAATCCGCCTGCCCTTGCCGCATGAAGGAGCTGCTGCTAACTCCGCATCTGAGAGACGCCTTTTGAAACTGGGCCTGCGAGGCAGATCATGACCCGTCAAAGCGATATCGCTCCCGTCCACGTCATCGGCGGCGGCCTGGCCGGCTCGGAAGCCGCGTGGCAGATCGCCCAGGCTGGCGTGCCGGTGATTGTGCACGAAATGCGCCCGCAGCGCATGACCGATGCCCACAAGACGCACGGACTCGCCGAGCTCGTCTGCTCGAATTCGTTCCGCTCGGACGATGCGCAGAGCAATGCGGTGGGCCTCCTGCATCAGGAGATGCGCCGGCTCGATTCGCTGATCATGCGCATGGGCGACGCCCATCAGGTTCCCGCCGGCGGAGCGCTCGCCGTTGATCGCGACGGATTCTCGGATGCGGTGACGCAGGCGCTGGAGGCCCATCCGCTGATCACCATTGATCGTGGTGAGATCGCCGGCCTGCCACCGGAGGATTGGGACAAGGTGATCATCGCCACCGGCCCCCTCACCTCCCCGGCTCTGGCGGACGCGATCCGCGAGATCACCGGTGAAACCGCGCTGGCCTTCTTCGACGCCATCGCGCCGATCGTGCATCGTGAATCGATCGACATGTCGAAGGCCTGGTACCAGAGCCGCTACGACAAGCCGGGCCCGGGCGGCACCGGCGCCGATTACATCAACTGCCCCTCGACCGGGAGCAGTACGAGGCCTTCATCGACGCGCTTCTGGACGGCGACAAGACCGAATTCAAGGAATGGGAGGCCAACACCCCCTATTTCGACGGCTGCCTGCCCATCGAGGTCATGGCCGAGCGCGGGCGCGAGACGCTGCGGCACGGGCCGATGAAACCCGTCGGCCTGACCAACCCGCATGATCCGGAGGTCAAGCCATACGCCGTGGTGCAGCTGCGCCAGGACAATGCGCTGGGCACGCTCTACAACATGGTTGGCTTCCAGACGAAGCTGAAATACGGGGCGCAGGCCGCGATCCTGCGCATGATTCCCGGCCTCGAGAATGCGGAATTCGCCCGTCTCGGCGGCATCCACCGCAACACCTATCTCAACTCGCCGCGCCTCCTCGACGCGACCCTGCGGCTCGAAGCCATGCCGCGGCTGCGCTTCGCCGGTCAGATCACCGGCTGCGAGGGCTATGTCGAGAGCGCCGCGATCGGCCTGCTGACCGGGCGCTTCTGCGCCGCCGAACGGCTGGGCCAGCCGCTGCGCCCGATGCCGGCCGAGACAGCGCTCGGCGCGCTCGCCAACCACATCACCGGCGGCCATATCGAGAGCATCGACGAGGGGCCGCGCTCCTTCCAGCCGATGAACATCAATTTCGGCCTGTTCCCGCCGCTCGAGAAAGCGCCCATGGGCGAGAACGGCAAACGCCTGCGCGGATCGGCGAAAGCCATCGCGCGCAAGCACGCCCTCACCGACCGGGCCCGCGCAGCCCTCGATGCCTGGCTGGCAGAGCCGGCGGAACGCGCCGTCGCCTGACGTCGCGACCGATCACGAGGCGCGTGCGCGGCCCGATCCGCGCCAGAAGGCGCCGCAACGCGGGAAGGGCGAGGGCGACGCAGCCCTCCGTCGGCGGGAAGCCAGGACGCGCGGCATGCATGAAGATCGCACTCCCGCGTCCGCGCAACGGGCGGGGCATGCGGTTCCAGCCGATATCAACGACGAGATCATAGAGCCCATCCTCGCGCCACATCCGCTCATGGCCGGCGCGCGACGGCAGGCATATCAACTGATTGTAACGCGGATCGCCGGGATCATCGCACCAGCCGTCATGCGGGCGAATGGCCCGCGCGGGCAGGCCCGTGTGCGGGCGCGGCGGACGGCGATCGGGGCGGAAAAACAGAGCGAGCAAGGGAAAGTCACCGATCGGGGTGGCGCCGTCACCTTCGCGTTTGCGCCGGGTCATCCCGCCCTTGCCGATGGCGCAGGGGAGCACTCGCCCGCCAGCGGTGAGCCAGCCGCACCTGCCATTATGCGGGGCGGGGAGAACGTGAATTCTTGCCAGAAATCGCCGTTTCATGCCATTTCCCTGTGGTTGACGCGGATCGCGCCGCGCGCGGGACTTGCCGGAAGTCCGGCCCGGGTTACTCTGCGCTTGAGCGGGATTCCCGGCGAATCTGTCAGTCGCAGGCGGGGCGCTCCCGCATATAGTCGAGGATAGTGTCTGATGTCGAAAGCTCACCGCCTTCTCGTCGTGGATGATGATCAGGATCTGCGCGAGACCCTTGCCGAGCAGCTCGCCCTGCACGAGGAGTTCGACGTGGCCACTGCCGAGAATGCCAGCGCAGCGATGAGCACGGTCCGCAACGAGCGTATCGACCTCGCCATCATGGATGTCGGCCTGCCGGACATGGACGGGCGCGAGGCGGTGAAGCTGATGCGCAAGCACGGTTTCCGCTCGCCGATCATCATGCTGACGGCGCAGGGCTCCGATTCGGATACGGTGCTGGGGCTTGAAGCCGGCGCGAATGATTACGTCCCCAAACCCTTCAAGTTCGCCGTCCTCCTCGCCCGCATTCGCGCCCAGCTGCGCCAATATGCGGCGAGCGAGGATGCAGTCTTCCAGATCGGTCCCTACAGCTTCAAGCCGGGCGCCAAATTGCTGGTCACCGAAAGCGGCTCGAAGCTCAAGCTCACGGAGAAGGAAACCGCCATCCTGCGCTTTCTCTACCGTGCGGATCAGCAGGTCGTGCCGCGCGACACCCTGCTCGCGGAAGTCTGGGGCTACAATGCCAACGTCACCACGCATACGCTGGAGACGCATATCTATCGCCTGCGCCAGAAGATCGAGCCGGACCCCTCCTCCGCTTCGCTGCTGGTGACCGAGGGCGGCGGTTACAAGCTGGTGCCCTGAGGGGCGGATCGGACACCCCATGTCGCTCGACGACGACATCGCCATGCTGGCTCAGGCCCCGCTTCTGGGGCTGCTGGAGCGCGACGCACTGCGCCTGCTCGCCTTCGCGGCTGACAAGCGCCGGCTGCGCCAGGGCGATGTGCTGTTTCGCAAGGGCGATCGCTCGGATGCGGGCTACATCGTCACCGAGGGAGAGATCGGGCTCGATACCGGCGGCGGCAAGCCCGATCTGGTGGCGAAGCGCGGGGATCTGATCGGCCAGACGGCTCTGTTCATACGCGGGCATCGCCCGGCCACCGCGACCGCGCGGGCGCCTTCCGTCGTGCTGCGGCTCTCCGTCAGCCTGATCCGGCGCGTGCTGGAGGAATATCCGGAAGTGGCGGCCTCCATGCATGCCGCCCTCGCCGAGGAGCTCGGCGCATTCAACCAGGAGCTTGCGCGGCTCGGCACACGCTTTGGCTGATCTCATGAGCGAGAGCGCCCCGATCATCCGCGCCGCCGGACCCGCTGATCTCCCCGCCATCCGCGCGATCGTCGAGGCAGCCTACAGCCCCTATATCGAGCGGCTCGGCAAGAAGCCCGGGCCGATGCTCAACGATTACGCCGCGCAGATCGCGGCGGGGCGGGTGCATTGCCTGTGCGATGACGAAGGCGTGGCCGGTTTCACCGTGCTGATCCCCGAGGAATCGCGCTTCATGCTCGACAATGTCGCCGTAGCTGATCGCGCACGCGGGCGCGGCTACGGACGGGCCCTGATGGCCTTCGCCGAAGATGCTGCGCGCCAGGCGGGTTACCGTGCGATCACGCTCTACACCCATGAGAAAATGCACGAGAACCGCGCGCTCTATGCGCGGCTCGGCTATCGCGAGACCGGGCTGATCCGGGAGAAGGGTTTCGCGCGCATCTATATGGAAAAGAGCGTGTGATCCGTCTAGCCGTTACGGCGACCCCGTGACAGTTCGACCGGCGCGTTGAACATGTCGCTCTGCGCGGCGCCCTCCTCGGCAAATTCCAGATTCTCGATGCGCTGACCCCGCCGCGTGATCTTCTCCGACGAGATCCGGATCTGCCCGACATCCTCCTGCGCCTGCCGGAAATGCTGGTCGAGCCGCTCGACCCGCTCGCCGAGCCGCGTCACATCGGCCACGAGACGCCCGACCTCGCGCTGGATCACCTGCGCTTCTTCCCGGATCCGCGCATCACGGGCGAGCCCCTGCATGACCTGGATGGCGAGAACCAGCAGCGAGGGCGAGACGATCATCACCCGGGCGCGATAGGCGCGCTGGACCAGATCCTCGAAATGCTCCTGCAGATCCGCATGCAGCGACTCTGCGGGCACGAACATCATCGCCACATCCTGGGTTTCGCCGGCGATCAGATATTTCTGGGCGATGTCCTTGATATGCGTGCCGATATCGCTGCGCAGCTTCTGCGCCGCACGCGTGCGCGCCTCCGGTCCGCGCGCCTCGCGGAAGGCGGAGAACGCCTCAAGCGGAAATTTCGCGTCGACGACCAGCGGGCGATGGTCCCCCGGCAGGCGGATCGTGCAATCAGGTCGGGTGCCGTTGCCAAGCGTCGGCTGGAAGGAATAGGCATCCGCAGGCAGCGCATCGCGCACGATCGCCTCCATCCGCCCCTGCCCGAAAGCTCCGCGCGCCTGCTTGTTGGAGAGCACCCGCTGCAACCCCGCCACCTGCCCGGTCAGCTCCGTCAGATTGGCCTGCGCCGCGTCGATTACCGCGAGCCGCTCGTTCAGCCGGCCGAGCGTCTCCGCCTGGACATGCGTGCCGCGATCGATCCGCTCGGCCAGCATGCGCGCGAAATCGCCCTGGCGGGCGCCGAACACGTCGGTGAAGCTCTGCACGCGCCCGGCCATCTCGGCCTGAACGCGCGCCATCTCCTCCACGTGCTGCGCCAGATGCCGCTCGCGGGCGGGGCGCGCAAGCCGCATGGCGACGAGGATCACGAGGAAGAAACCGGCGAGCGCCAGCTCGCGCCAGGTGAAGGCAAATTCGCCGAATCGGAATGCAATCTCGCTCATGCAGGCATTCTATGCGAGAAAACCGAACAAACAATGAACAATATCCATTGCGAACGCGAAACCGCCTTGCGGCTGCCGGGTTCGCGCGCTACCACCCGCCTATCCGTCTCGCATCTTTGGGAAATCACACGCAATGTCCAATCCGGACGAGAACAAGCCCGCCGGCAAATCCAAGGCCGACAAGAAGAAATCCGACAAGCTCAAGGCGCGCCTGCCGCGCGGCCTCACCGATCGCGGTCCGCAGGATCTCGCAGCGTCGCACCGGATGCTGGAGAAGATCCGCGAGGTCTACGAGCTCTACGGTTTCGAGGCGGTCGAGACGCCGCTGATCGAATATACCGATGCGCTCGGCAAGTTCCTGCCCGATCAGGACCGCCCGAACGAGGGCGTCTTCTCCTTCCAGGATGATGACGAGCAATGGCTCTCGCTGCGCTATGACCTGACGGCGCCGCTCGCGCGCTATGTGGCGGAGAATTTCGACGCGTTGCCCAAGCCCTACCGTTCCTACCGCTCCGGCTGGGTCTTCCGTAACGAGAAGCCCGGCCCGGGCCGCTTCCGGCAATTCATGCAGTTCGATGCCGATACCGTCGGCGCGCCTTCGGTCGCAGCCGATGCAGAGATTTGCATGATGGCCGCCGATACGATGGAGGCGCTCGGCCTTTCCGGGCAATACGTCATCAAGGTCAATAACCGCAAGATTCTCGATGGGGTGATGGAGGCCGTTGGACTGAGCGGTGAGGATCAAGCGGCACGCCGACTCATTGTGCTTAGGGCGATCGATAAATTTGACCGCCTTGGAGCCCGTGGAGTGGAAGCGCTTCTTGGGGGCGGAAGAAAGGACGAAAGCGGCGACTTTACCGCAGGTGCTGAATTAGGGACTGACGCGATTGATGCATTCCTGCGCCTGCTTGATGTCGATTCTCCGACTGACGAAACTAGTGGTGACGGGTTTGGGGTTCCAAATCCCTATTACCTCCCATCAGATCAATGGGATAATTTTCCTGATGTCGTTAGCCAAGCCTTCGATTCCTTCAACTATGCCATGAAGAGAAGGGAGCGTAGCAAGAGTTTTGATCGCCTTGGTGCTGTCGCCCGTATCTTCAAGCCGATGCCAAGTCTCATACGTGGCCTTGAGGAGCTTGAGGAACTGGCAGATCTGATTGCCGCAGCGGGCTACTCCGACAAGGTCGTCATCGACCCCTCTGTCGTCCGCGGTCTCGAATATTACACCGGCCCCGTCTTCGAGGCCGAGCTCACCTTCCAGGTGACGAATGAGGACGGCGTGCCGGTGCGCTTTGGCTCCGTGGGCGGCGGCGGGCGTTATGACGGGCTCGTCGGGCGCTTTCGTTCCGAGCCGGTTCCCGCCACAGGCTTCTCAATCGGCGTCTCGCGGCTGCTCGCGGCGCTGCAACTCGTCGACAGCCCGATTCTCAAGCAGGCCGCCTTGCGCGCGCCCGTCGTGGTGATGGTGATGGAGCGCGAACGCATCGCCGATTACCAGAAATTCGTCGCGGCATTGCGTCGCGCCGGCATCCGCGCCGAGCTCTATCTCGGCTCCTCGGGCATGAAGGCGCAGATGAAATATGCCGACCGCCGCGGCGCCCCCTGCGTCATCATCCAGGGATCGGATGAACGCGAGCGTGGCGAAGTGCAGATCAAGGATCTGATCGAGGGCGCAAAGGCTGCCGCCGCGATCGAAACGAACGAGGAATGGCGCGCCGCACGCCCGGCGCAGTTCTCCGTGGCGGAGGCTGATATGGTCGAAGCGGTGCGCGATGTGCTCGCGCAGCACTCTTGATTTATATCAAAGAAACTGCACATTCTGAAAAACGTCCGAACCAAGGCAGCAGCGCGGCATTGTCCGCACGGCCTGCCATCGGATCCAGAGGAACGCTCGCGCCCCCGGCGAAACCCGTTCGAGGCAAAAAATCGAGTTAGAAAAGACAATTGGAGCAAATCATGCGCTTTCTCATCGCCGCCGCTGCACTGCCGATGATCGCCTTCGCAAGCCCCGCCGTTGCGCAGGATGCTGCCGCCGGCCAGCGGGTCTTCAACCAGTGCCGCGCCTGCCATATGGTCGGCGAAAACGCCCGCCACACGGTCGGCCCGCACCTGAACGGCCTGTTCGGGCGCGTCGCCGGTGAGATCGAGGGCTATAATTTCTCCAGAGCCTTCGATGATATCGACAAGGTGTGGGACGAAGAGAACTTCGCCGTCTACATCCGCAACCCGCGCGAAGTCACCCCCGGCACACGCATGGTCTTCGCCGGCCTGCGCAACGACCAACAGATCGCCGATCTCACGGCCTATCTGAAGCAGTTCAACGAGGACGGCACGACGGACTGATCCGTACGTGCATCCGCGCCCAGAGCGGTGCTGCCTTATTCCGGCCTGCCGTAACGTTGCGGCAGGCCTTTTTCGTGGCTAACGTCCTGCACCAGAACAGGCTGCGGTCAGGGCCGGCATTGCAGGGAGGATCTCGTGGCGCAGGATGAATCCGCAGGGCTGGCGCTCGGCGCCGTTGCCGATGATTATACGGGCGCGACGGATCTCGCGAATTCGCTCGCACGTCAGGGCCTCAAGACCATCCAGACCATCGGCATTCCGCGCGAGGGCCTCTTGCCGGATGATGTCGAGGCCGTCGTCGTCGCGCTCAAGAGCCGCTCGATCCCCGCCGCAGACGCGGTGGCCAGGTCGCGTGCGGCTCATGACTGGCTCTCCGCCAGTGGCTGCGGTCATGTACTCTTCAAGATCTGCTCGACCTTCGATTCGACCGATGCCGGCAATATCGGTCCCGTCACCGACGCCCTGCGCGTGGCAACGGGCGCGGATACGCCGATCGTCTGCCCGGCCTTTCCCGGTGCGGCGCGCACGGTCTATCTCGGCCATCTCTTCGTGGGCGACCGCCTGCTGAGCGAGAGCCCGCTGCGCCACCACCCGCTCAATCCGATGCATGACCCTGATCTCGTGCGCGTCCTCGCCCGCCAGAGCGCAGGCGATATCGGGCTCATCCCCTATGCCACTGTCGAGCAAGGCGCCAATGCCGTTGCGGAAGCCCGCGCGGCGCTCGCCCGTGAGGGCAAGGTGGCGGCGATTGCCGATGCGCTGACCGACCGCCATCTGGAAATCCTCGGCGAAGCCGCCGCGCGCACGCCCTTCTCCACCGGCGGATCCGGGCTGGGCGCGGGGATCGCTGCGGCGCTCGTGCGCCAGGGTCGCGCCGGCCAGGGCAAATCCGAGACGCTGCCCGCGATCGGTGGTCGTGGGGTGATTCTCTCGGGAAGCTGCTCGGTGGCGACGCTCGATCAGATCGACCGCGCCGAGGAAGCCGGCATCGCAACGATGCGCCTCGATCCGATGCAGATTGTCGCCGAACCCGATGCGACCTTCAAAGCGATCATCGGCTGGATCGCGCAGCAGGATGGCGAGGCGCCCGTCCTGATCGCCGCGAGCGCGCCGCCGGATGTCGTGGCGAGTGTCCAGGAGCGCTTCGGTCGTGAGGCCGCCGGCCACGCGATCGAGGGGCTGCTCGCGCGCTGCGCGAAATATTTCGTGGAAACCGGCGTGCGGCGCCTCGTCATTGCCGGCGGCGAGACCTCCGGCGCCGTGGCCGATGCGCTCGGCATCGAAGCCCTGCTAATCGGCCCGGAAATCGCCCCAGGCGTCCCGGCCACGCATGCGCTCGGCGGCATCGCGGTACCGCTCGGCCTCGTCCTGAAATCCGGCAATTTCGGCGGCCCGGATTTCTTCGCCAAAGCGCTTTCGGTCCTGGAGTAAATCCATGCACGCCCTCCCCGCCCCCCGCCTGCTGATCGCCGGGCAATGGGTCGAAGCCGCCGGCCGCGCGACGATCCCGGTCGTCGATCCGAGCGAGGGCGAGGCCTTCGCCAAGATCGCGCGTGGCGATACGGCGGATGTCGATGCCGCCGTCGCCGCCGCGCAGCGGGCGATGGAGGGCCCCTGGGGGCGCATGAGCGCCACGCAGCGCGGGCGCATCCTGCATCGGCTCTCCACCCTGATCGAACGCGAGGCCGAGCGGCTCGCCCATCTCGAGGCGCGCGATGTCGGCAAGCCGCTCTCCCAGGCGCGGGCGGATGCGGCGGCCTGTGCGCGTTATTTCGAATTCTATGGCGCCGCCGCCGACAAGGTCCATGGCGACACCATTCCCTATCAGGACGGCTTCGCCGTGATGACCTGGTACGAACCGCATGGCGTGACCGGGCATATCGTGCCGTGGAATTATCCGATGCAGATCATCGGACGCAGCGTCGGCGCGGCGCTCGCCATGGGCAATGCCTGCGTGGTGAAACCCGGTGAGGATGCCTCGCTCACCGCCCTCGTCCTCGGCGAACTCGCCACCGAGGCGGGGCTGCCCGAAGGCGTTCTCAACATCGTCACGGGCTATGGCGCGGAAGCGGGCGCGGCGCTGGCAGTGCATCCGGGCGTGGCGCATATCTCCTTCACCGGCAGTGTTACGACGGGGGCGCTGGTCCAGCAGGCCGCCGGGAGCAATGTCATTCCGGTGACGCTGGAACTCGGCGGAAAATCGCCGCAGCTCGTCTTCGCTGACGCCGATCTCGAGGCCGCCCTGCCCTTCCTCGTGCGCGCCGCGATCCAGAATGCCGGCCAGACCTGCTCCGCCGGCTCGCGCGTTCTGATCGAGCGCCCGATCTTCGACCGCGTCGCCGGGCTGATCGCCGAGCGCTTCAAGGCCCTGCGCGTCGGCGCGGCGCTGACCGATCCCGATATCGGCCCGATCATCAACGAGAAGCAGCGTGCCGGCATCCGCGCCATGGTCGAGGCCGCGCAGGCAGCCGGCGCGCCCCTGCTGGCGGAAGGCGCGATCGAACCTACCTCCCCCGGTGGCGGATACTATGTCCGCCCCGCCCTGTTCGGCCCGGTCGATCCCGATTCCGAACTCGCCCAGCGCGAGGTGTTCGGTCCGGTTCTGGCGCTCATTCCCTTCGAGGATGAGGCGGATGCGATCCGCATCGCCAACGGCACGGATTACGGCCTCGTCGCCGGCGTGTGGACGCGCGATGGCGGGCGGCAGATGCGGCTTGCGCGCAGGCTGAAGGCGGGGCAAGTCTTCGTGAACAATTACGGCGCCGGCGGCGGTGTCGAACTGCCCTTCGGCGGCGTCGGCAAATCCGGGCATGGCCGTGAGAAGGGCTTCGAGGCGCTCTACGGGTTTGCGCATCTCAAGACCGTCGCGGTCAAATACGAGTAGGGATCACGGCATGAGCGATAAGCGCGAGGCGATCGTCGCGGCGGCGAAGCGAATGGATACGGCGGGGTTTGCGCCCAACAAATCCGGCAATGTCTCCGCGCGCATGAATGACGGCATGCTGATCACGCCTTCCGGCCTGCCCTATGCGCGGATGACGCCCGATGATCTCGTCACCATGCGCCTCGACGGGACTGTGACGGGTAGCGGCAAGCCCTCCTCGGAATGGCCCTTCCACGCCGCGATCTACGAAGCGCGCGCGGATGCGCAGGCGATCGTGCACACCCACAGCCCCAAGGCGACGGCACTCGCCTGCGCGCGCAAGCCGATCCCGGCCTTCCACTACATGATCGCCTATTGCGGCGGCGCGGATGTGCGTTGTGCCGATTACGCCACGTTCGGCACGCCGGAACTCGCGCAATCCGTGGTGCGCGGGCTCGAAGATCGCAAGGCGGTTCTTCTGGCCAATCACGGCGTTGTGGCGCTCGGCGCGACCATTGAGGGCGCCTACAACATCGCGGCGGAGGTGGAAAACCTCGCCGGCGAATATCTCACCATCCTCGCCGCCGGGCTCGACCCCGTGATCCTCGACGAGGCCGAGATGGAGCGCGTCGCGGCGCGGTTTTCCGGCTACGGCAAGGTCGGGTGAGGCCGATCACATGTGCAGACGCCCGACCAGGGTCCGCAGAAGCTCGTGATAGGTCTCCTTCTTCATCAGAACCGCGTTGCTGCCGTTCGTGAGAAGATTATTAGCCTGCCACGGGCCGTTGGGGTCCCCCGTGCCGCCGAACTGGCCGATCGTACAATCGAGGACATAGACGCCCTGGTTGGTCTGGATCTCCAGGACGTAATGCGCCCCATTCGCAACTGCCTCCTGCGTGATCCGCTTGATCCCTGCCTGGCGAAGCTGGCCATAGGCATCAGCCGTGCATTCACCACACATGCCGATGAGATCCTCCGGACGCCGGGGCTGGCACTCGTTCACCACCGGGAGGCTATGCACTGCATCGATGACATCATTGAGATCCGGGACGCGGGCATTCAACTGCAAGGCATCCATCACCGCGCGCTGCAACGCAGATCCCACCTCCCCAGGGAGTTGGGCAAGGTTCCTGATCGTGTCGCCGAGATGGCCCAGGCCGATGACGCCGCGCTGCACCATGTCGGTGAGGACATTCCACACCGTATCGCGCACGATGCGTTGCTCATCTCTCGAGAGCGAGTTCCAGCTGACTCCGATGGAAGCCACGGCGGCCATCGCTACCGCCGTGACCGTCCCCGCACCGATCGCCGGCGCGGCGAGCGGGAAAGCGGCGATCTGATTGTCGGCGGGGGCGGTCAGGGCTTTCGACGGATTCGACGCGGTGTCGAAAGCCGCGGCGAACATGCCGTTCTGACCGGGGCTCTGGGGTGTGGCGATGGCTTTCGGATCCATCGCGCTTGATGAGGCAATTTGATACATAGCTGCAAACCCAAAAAGAAATGAATAATTCAAGATTACTGGATATTCATTAAATTGCAACATAAAATAATTAATATAATATATTATTATTCGAAAAAGGGGACTTTATACATCGTCGAGAATGGCTTCGATATGCCGCTTCATCGCGTCCTTGCAGGCATCGCCGGCGGCCAGCACGTCCTCGGCGCTGAAGAATTCGAGCACGAAAAAATGCGCGACCTCCGGCTTCAGCACGACCTCGGGGCGTCGGCTCGCGAGTTTTGCGCGCACGATCGCCTCCTGCATGATCTGGATCGTGCCGATGCCGAGCTCGAATCCGCTCGGCATCCGCTCCACATCCTCGGTCGGCCCCCCGGCGACATCGACGGCGATGACGTGATCGACCTTGTCGAAGAGCAGATCGAAGGGCAGCGGGTTGACGATGCCGCCATCAATCAGCGTGCGCCCCTCATATTGCACCGGCTTCACCACGCCGGGAATCGCCAGTGACGCAGCAACGGCTGGGCGCAGGGGCCCCGTCTCGAAGGTGACCCCCTCCCGTCGGAAGAAATCCGTCGTGGCGACGAGCAATGGGGTCTGAAGCTCTTCGAATGTCTCGGGGATTCCGTCGGGCCAGTAGATGTCGAGCAGCTTCTCGCCATCAAGCGTGAAGAAATTGCCCTCGCCCTTGAAGATGTCGAAAATGCTCGCCGCGCGCGCATCGACCAGCCTGGCCATGGCGCGCGCACGGTCTCTGGTCTGGCTCAGCAGATATTCCCGCAGATCCTTTCCCGGAATACCGGCGCAATAGGGTGCGCCGATGATGGCACCGATCGAGGCGCCGGCGACGATATCGGGGCGCAGGCCGAGTTCGTCAAAAACTTCCAGCAACGGGATATGCGCAAGCCCGCGCGCGCCGCCGGAGCCGAGAGCGAGACCGATCGTCGGAGTCGACATCGCATGCGCCTCCACCAGTGCCGATCAGTCGGCTTGGGTCATCAGGAAGGGTTCGAGGATGGCGAGCATGTCGCGCGGGTTCTCCTCGGCGAGGAAATGCCCGGAACGGATGCCGCCACCTTCGGCGCGCGGGGCGAAACTGTTGCGCCATACATCCAGCGCCGTGTCCGATCCCGGCTCGTCACTGCCCGAGAGATAAAATTCGCCCCAGATCACGCAGGTCCTGGCCGAAATGGTCCTGGCCGCGGCCAGATCCGCCTCGTCCTGTGCGCGATCAGTGGTGGCGCCCGCGCGGTAATCCTCGCAGAAGGCGTGGATGCGCGACGGATCGTTCGAGGCCCGGCGATAGGCCTGCAGCGCGCGGCGGTCGAAGACGTCGAGCGTGCCATCCTGCGTCCAGCCGCTCATCAGCTTCTCGAAGAAGGCGGTGGCGTCCTTGCCGATCGCCTCTTCCGGCCCGGGCTCGGGGCGCGAGAGAAATTCCCAATGCGCGCCGGGAATGGCGCCGGATTCGATACGCTCCCAGACCCGGATCGTGGGCAGGATGTCGATCAGGCCCAGATGCGTCAGCCGTCCCGGATGATCGAGCGCCAACCGATAGCCGACCCGCGCACCGCGATCGTGCCCGACCAGCGCGAAACGCGTATGGCCGAGATCCGACATCACCTTCACTGCATCGCGACCCATGGCGCGCTTGGAATAGGTCTCGCGCCCGCCATCGCCGCGCGGCGCGCTCGACCAGCCGTAACCGCGCAGATCCATGAGCACGACGTGATGGTTCTTCGCGAGTTGTCCCGCGACGCGGTGCCAGCAGACATGCGTCTGCGGGAAGCCGTGCAGAAGAAGCAGGGGCGGCCCCTCACCGCCATGGCGGACGAAGACCTGACCCTGCTCCGTGGCGAAATAGCCGGATGCGAATCCGGGGAAGAAGTCGTGATTCTCGCTCATCGCCGCTCGGTCTCCCTCTGCATCGTCGCGCCGCGCGCGTCTCAGGCGGCGACCCGCTTTGCCTTGCGCGCATAACCATAATACAGATCGAGCATGCGCTCGCGCCAGGCATGCACCGGATCATCCGGCTCCAGCAGTTCGAAATGGCTGATGCAGCGCGCCCACATGAAGCCGCCGAAAGCCGCGTAATCCGCGTAACCGGGCGCTTCACCGGCGAGATAGGGGTACTCGGCCAGCGTCATCCGCATCGGGCGCAACGCCTTGCGGAAAGTGTCGACGCGCTCCTCGCGCCCGGCGACGATGTCCTCCAGCTTGCGTCCGAAACGCTTCTCGCGACTCTCGCGGAAATAGGCCTGCGATTGCGGATCGAGGCAGCGCCAGATGTCGTGAACGAGCAGCGTGATCATGCCCGGCAGCATGACCCCGTCGCACCAATGGGCGATGAACCGCGCCATCGCCTCGCCCTGCGCGCCCCCGAACAATGCGGGCGCGTCCGGATAAGCGCGCTCGAGATAAAGGGCGATCTGCCAGGAATCGGAGACGACCGTGTCTCCATCGACCAGCACAGGCACCTTGTCCTGGCCGGAAAAGGCGAGCGCCTCCTTCTCGGTGAAGCGCCAGGGCCTGCTCTTGGCGTCGATACCCTTGTGCAGGAGCGCCATGCGCGCGCGCCAGCTATAGGGGCTGAAGCGGATTTCGGGGTCGGCCCCGACGAGTTCGAAGAGCTGCCGTGTCATGTTTCAGCCCTTCACCACGGAGGCCGTCTGGCCGAACATGATCTTCTTGGCCTCTTCCGACATCGGTGCCTGATCCGGATTGACCTCCTTCGCCTTCTCGTAGGCGCGGACCGTGCCCGGGCGGGCGCGGATTTCCTCGAACCAGCGCTTGAGATGGGGGAAGTCGTCGAGATTCTGGCCCTGGCGCTCATGCGGCACCACCCAGGGATAGGCCGCCATGTCGGCGATGGAATAGTCGCCGGCGAGGAAGGCCCGGTCGGCGAGGCGCTTGTTCATGACACCGTAGAGCCGGTTTGTCTCGTTGACGTAGCGATCCACGGCATAGGGGATCTTCTCGGGCGCATACTGGCTGAAATGGTGGTTCTGCCCGGCCATCGGCCCGAGCCCGCCCATCTGCCAGAACAGCCATTGCAGCACCTCGGCGCGCCCGCGTGGATCCTGCGGGATGAAGGCTTTGTCCTTGTCGGCGAGATAGAGCAGCATCGCGCCCGATTCGAAGACGGAAATCGGATCGCCGCCGCCCTCGGGCGCATGGTCGACCATGGCGGGGATGCGGTTGTTCGGGGCGATCTTCAGGAAATCAGGCTCGAACTGCTCGCCCTTGCCGATATTGACCGGGATGATGCGGTATTGCGCACCCGTTTCCTCAAGGTACATGGTCACCTTGTGGCCGTTCGGCGTGGTCCAGTAATACAGATCGATCATGTCGTGCTCCCTGAAGCTTCATATCTCGCGTGTCGGCGATGCCCGACGCGTGCCGTTCGTCATCGCATATAAGCGCATCCGCCGCCGAAACATCCCGTGTGTTCGCACGTGTCCTTTGCAATGGCGCAATGCGAAAGGATTCGACGGGCGGGGCGCGGCGCATCAGCCGCGGAATTCATTCTCCTTCAGGAAGGCCTCTTCCTCCAGCGTGTTTGTGCGTCCCAGAATCGCGTTACGATGGGGGAAGCGTCCGAAGCGGGCGATGATGTCGCGATGGTGGCGAGCCCATTTCAGCCCTTCCTCGTCGCCCAATTCCTCGTTGAGCGCCACCGAGCGCTCCTGCGCGGCGCGGTCCTCGGCATGGGTGAAGGGCAGGATGAAGAAGCGGCTCATCGGCGGCTTGAACACCTGATGATACTTCTCTTCGACCGCATCCTCGGCAATGGCGAGCGCCATTGAATCTGTCGCATAGGTGCGCTTGTCGCCACGAAACATGTTGCGGGGGAACTGGTCGAGCAGGATCAGGAGCGCGAGCGTGCCGTGTGCCGTCTCTGCCCAGCCTGCGAGTTCGCCTGCGGCGGCGGCCTCGTAGGTCGCGAGAAAACGCTCGCGGATCTGCGCATCGAAGGCTTCGTCCTTCGTGAACCACTTTTCGGGCCCCGCCCCCTCCCAGAAGGCGATGATCTCCTCTCGACCGGCCAATGCGTTCACGTCAACCCCCCACATCCCGCTACATCATGCCCGCCAGCATGACACGGCCCACGCGCCACCGGAACCGTCCGGGCGCATCACACAGGCCGAAATCGTCATCACGTCACTTGCGTCCGATAAAATCGTCGTTACAAGCATCGCTCACGTGTCGAACGTTGCGCCGTTTTCACGGCGTGGGCAACAATTGAACAGCACGGGCGCAATCCGGGGCGCTAGCCGCGCCTCTCGAACAAGGGAAGAGAAGACCATGCGGGTCTATTACGATCGCGACGCCGATATCAATCTGATCAAGGGCAAGAAGGTCGCCATCATCGGCTATGGCAGCCAGGGCCATGCCCATGCACTCAATCTGAAGGATTCCGGCGTCGGCGAAGTCGTCGTCGCCCTGCGTGAAGGCTCCGCCTCCGCGAAGAAGGCGGAAGGCGCCGGCCTCAAGGTCATGAGCGTCCCCGAGGCGGCCAAATGGGCCGACGTGATGATGATGCTCACGCCGGACGAGCTTCAGGCCGATATCTACAACGATCACCTGCATGCCAACATGAAGCAGGGCGCGGCCCTCCTCTTCGCGCACGGCCTCAACGTGCATTTCAACCTGATCGAGCCGCGCGCCGACCTCGACGTGCTGATGGTCGCCCCCAAGGGCCCCGGCCATACCGTGCGCTCGGAATACCAGCGCGGCGGCGGCGTACCCTGCCTCGTGGCGATCGCACAGGATTCCTCGGGCAATGCCCATGATCTCGGCCTCTCCTACGCCTCCGCGATCGGTGGCGGCCGCGCCGGCGTCATCGAGACCACCTTCAAGGAAGAGTGCGAGACGGATCTGTTCGGCGAGCAGGTCGTGCTCTGCGGCGGTCTGGTCGAGCTGATCCGCGCGGGTTTCGAGACGCTGGTCGAAGCGGGTTATGCGCCGGAAATGGCCTATTTCGAGTGCCTGCACGAGGTGAAGCTGATCGTGGACCTGATCTACGAGGGCGGCATCGCCAACATGAACTACTCGATCTCCAACACGGCTGAATACGGCGAATACGTCACCGGCCCGCGCATCATCACGCCGGAGACGAAGGCCGAGATGAAGCGCGTTCTGGAGGATATCCAGTCCGGCAAGTTCACGCGTGACTGGATGCTTGAGAACAAGGTCGCCCAGACCTCCTTCAAGGCCACCCGCGCCCGCAACGCCGCCCACCAGATCGAGGATGTCGGCGAGCGCCTGCGCGAGATGATGCCCTGGATCAAGGAAAAGGCGCTGGTCGACAAGGCCAGGAACTGAGTTGATCGGTTGTTACGACGAGGAAAAGGCCCGCCCGCAAGGCGGGCCTTCTTCGTGACTCAACTGTCCCGCCGGTAATGCACCGCCTGAAAACGCTGCTCGGCGCCCGAGGGTGTCACGTGTGTGAAGCGTTCATCGCTCACGCGGGAAAATTGCGGCCCGAAGAACGCGTCGAAATCATCGAGACCGTAGCGGCGCACCGGCAGGCCGCTGCATTTCTCCGGCCCGTCCGGGGCGAAGGCGGCCGCTATCACGCTGCCGCCGGGCGCAAGCCCCGCCATCAATGCAGCATGATAGGCTGCCCGATCCGTTTCCCCGGTCAGGAAATGCAGCACCGCGCGGTCGTGCCAGAGCGCATAGCGTCGCGCCGGTGCGAAAGTTGTGATATCGCTGACGATCCCGGTGAGCCGTGCATCAGCGTCATTGCGCGCGATCAGACGATCGATCGCCGCGCGGGAGATGTCGAGCACGCTGACATCCGCATAGCCTTCCGTCAGCAGCGCATCCGCGAGCCGCGACAGCCCGCCGCCGATATCGATGACCGGATCTCCCTTGGCCACGCCCGTCTGCGCGATCATCGCGAGCGAGCGCGCCGGTGATTCCTCGAACCAGGACACGGCATCTTCTGCCCTGGTCGTGTAGACGTCGTTCCAGTGCGTGCTGCTTCCGGGCATTTCCTCGCCTCCATTCGTTTCAACTCCAGAGATGGGAAGCGCGCTGCCGTGATTCCAGCCGGCGCGATTATTCATTGCCCATTCAGGCAAGCTTGGGCAATTTGGCTCTCATGCGCCAGATCCTGATCACCCTCGCCTTCCTCGCCGCCTTCGCCGGCAGCCCCGCCCTCGCCTCCTGCCTGTCGCAGGGGGAGATGCGCGAGGCCGTCGCTGCGGGCCAGGCGATCCCCGCCGTTAACGCGACACGCGCCGCGCAGGGCGCGTATCCGGGAGCGGAAGTCACCCGCGTCGACCTGTGCAGCGCCGGCGGCGGGCTGGTTTATCGCATCACGCTGTTGCAGCGTGACGGAAGGGTGATACAGATTGACGTCGATGCGCGCTCCGGCGCCCTGCGCTGACGGCGGAAGCGGGAGATCTCTCACGTGCGGATACTGGTGGTCGAGGACGATGCCACGCTCAACCGGCAGATCGTCACCATGCTCGAAGATGCAGGCTATGCCGTCGACAAGGCTTTCGACGGCGAGGAAGGCCAGTTCCTCGGCGAGACCGAACCTTATGACGCGGTGATCCTCGATCTCGGCCTCCCCAGGATCGACGGCGTCAGCGTGCTCAATGCCTGGCGCCGTGCGGAGAGGGTCATGCCCGTCATCATCCTCACCGCGCGCGACCGCTGGAGCGACAAGGTGCAGGGCTTTGATGCCGGCGCCGATGACTATGTCACCAAGCCTTTCCACGTGGAAGAGCTGCTCGCGCGGGTGCGCGCGCTCCTGCGCCGCGCCGCCGGCCACGCCACTTCCGAGATTGCTTGCGGCCCCGTCGCCCTCGATACACGCGCCGGGCGTGTGCTCGTCAACGACATGCCGGTCAAGCTGACCTCGCATGAATACCGGCTGCTCGCCTATCTGATGCACCACAAGGGCCGCGTCGTCTCGCGTACCGAACTCACCGAGCATATGTACGATCAGGATTTCGACCGCGATTCCAATACGATCGAGGTCTTCGTCGGCCGCCTGCGCAAGAAGCTCGGGGTCGACGTGATCCAGACAGTGCGCGGGCTGGGCTACGTGCTCGAGGCCGGGTGACAGGGCGCAGAGCTGCCACGAGCCCCGCCGATCCGCCTCTATCCCACCCGCCCACCGCATGCGCGAATCTGCGTAACATGCGACCGCACCAGGTCGGCCAAGGATGACGCTGCGGCGGAGCTGTATTGATCCGGTTTTGTATCAAATTGGAATCATCCCCAGAAATCCTGTCATACAAGGGGGCACGCGAAACAGAAATGTTTCAATATAAATCATGTAATTGTCCCAAATTAGAAGAATAAATCTCGATGTTACAGGCTATAATATAGTTTTTGAAAATTTAATTCAGAATATTATTGTGATTTTTTGAAGTTATATATCAGACTCACGTTTTGAATAAGATTTTTCGTAAGAAATTGCTGGCTTTCTGGACGTGTCGAAGGCAGCAAGTCTTCTGCTCTGGAACAAGGCTTACGTAAAGTCCTTGATCCAGAAAATGAAATAGATCTACGGAGAATCAACATGTCCAAGCTCATCAATCGTTTCGTCAACGACGAATCCGGCTCCACCGCAATCGAATACGGTCTGATTGCATCGCTTGTTGCGGTCGCGATCATTGCTGCCGTTGGTGCCGTTGGGGATAATCTCAGCACCACCTTCGAAGAAGTAGCAGATTCCTTGAACTGATCACAGATTTTCTGGTCCGGCGCTGCGGCGAATGCGCAGACCCTTCGTCGCGCGCCGGCGTGAAATCTGCAAGGAGATCTGCCATGTCACTGTTATGGAGGCGTTTTTGCGAGGATGACAGCGGCGCAACGGCAATTGAGTATGCCCTGCTCGCAGCAATGATTGCAGTCCCTCTCATCCTCTCCCTGATGTGGCTCCGCAACCGCGTTGAAGGCGTGTTTCTCCAACTCGCAATGCTGTTGCGTTGACCAGGTCCGGTCTGCGCGAAACAACGCGCAGACCCCTCCATGACATGCGTGTCGCGTGAATTCGGCATCGAAATGACGGGTCGAGGTGTAAAGTTGAGAAACATCTTCTTACGCAGCTTCTTGGCAATGGAGCGTCAGGAAATACCGGAATGGCTGAGCTGGACGCTGACGCTGATTCTGATACCGGCCTTCCTGATTTTTCTCGCAACAATCTACGTTATCACTGCTGTTTTTCTGCGCTATCTTGCCGGATTCAGCCCGGAAGACATCTTGTCGATGGTTGTATTTCGGCCAAGCGCCTGAAGCAACGTAGCCGCGACGCCGGTCACCGCGATTCCGCCCCCCCTGCAGGGCGATCTGCGGCGCAGCCGCAGCCTGTGCATGCCATGACGAAACGGAACGCAAATCGATCAGGAGGCTGACCAATGTTCAAGGTCTTGTTCAAGTTCTGGCTGGGCACCGCGATCCTCTACCTGATCGGGCATGTCGTTCTGACCAGCCATTTGCGAACCGCTGCGGTAGACGCTTTCGCCGCGTCGAACTATCGCTTCGTCGAGGTCAAGCGCGTGTCACTGCCGCTCGATGCGCTGGTTCGCATGCGCGTCGAGGGCCATGCGACGGTCATCATTGACCGTCGTGAAGTCGAAATCGGTGTGCGGCTCGACGGAAACCCGCTGCTTTCACCCACCGTCGAAGTACGGATGGGGATGTCGAATTTCATGCATATCCGCTTTCGAATCGGGCGCGTATGAACCGCGATCGGGGTTCGCGCGCCTGATGCGCTTCATGCCGAGCCGCCTGCCCTTCGCCCACCGGCAGATACGGCCCGACGCTGGTGAACTCGGCCTCTTTCGAGCCGACACGACCTGCCGGCATCGATGAAAAAGGCAACCCGGAGCCGAGCAGGCCCCGGATCCGTTCGCTTTCGGCTTGTGGCACGATCACTCGACCCGGCTGAATATTTCACCGTCGAGGAAAGCGCATGACGGGTCGGCTGCGGTGACACGCAGACCGCCGGCTTCATTCGAGAACATGCAATTCGCATCCTGATCGGCCGGCGTTTCAGGCATCGGCGCTGCGGCCAGAACATTGCCTTCGAGGCGGTCCGTCCCCGCGAGTTCCTCACCTTCGCCGGTCATCTCGATGACATAGGAGCCGTCCGGCGCGATCTCCATGGTCGCCAATCCGGATTCATAGATCCCGGGCTCGATGCTCACACCCGCCTGATCGGGAATGCTGCCGGTCTCATCTGCGTCCGGTTCACCGGATTCCTCCTCGGCGAGCAGGCGCTCGTCGGGATCGGCCTCCGGCTCTATCGGCGGCGATTCGGTAGCAGCGATACCGGCGTCATCCTCTTCCCCGGGCATGACCGGCGAACCCATTCCGCCACCGGCAGGCTCTTCCGCGACACTATCCGGCGGCGTGCCCGGCTCCGGCACGGGCGCAGGATCAGCATCATCCTCCATGAAGGCGGTATCGCCCTCGACGAGTTCGCCCTCCTGCTGCGCGGTCTGGTCTTCGCCACAGGCGGCAAGCAGCAGCGCGAAAGCGGATACGGATGCAATGGCAAGCGGTTTCATCGTGATCACTCCGTGGTGATGATGGATCGGACTTGCAGCACAAACGCGTCCCGCCCCGCTGCGTTCGAGCCTGGCCGTAAAAATCCATGGATTGCGAGGAATATTCTCAACGCTGTCGTGGCGCCTTCGCAGCCTCGAGCGCAATGAAACCATGCGGGTCCGCCTGCGCCTGCGCCATCGCCGCTTCGGGATCGCACCAGGACCAACCGGGCAGCACATTGCGAAACCAGGTGAACTGGCGCTTGGCATAGGCACGCGTATCCGCCTTGCCGCGCGCAACCGCATCCGCGAGTGACATTTCACCGCGCAGGTGAGCGATCAGCGCCGGTACGCCGTGGGCGCGCATCACCGGCAGGGCCGGATCGAGATCGCGCGCGGCCAGCCGGGCGACTTCGTCGAGGGCACCGGCTTGCATCATCGCATCGAAACGCGAATCGATGCGTGTGCGCAAGACAGCACGCTCCGGCGCCAGAAACAGACGCGCCACCGGCTCGCCCGTCAGCGGGCCCGGTTCGCGGGCATCGCGAAATCTGACGATGGAGCGCCCCGTCGCTTCCAGGACTTCCAGCGCCCGCATGATGCGCTGGCGGTCATTGGGCTGGATCCCCGCTGCGGCCCCGGGGTCACGCTCTGCAAGAACCGCATGCAGATCCGGCGTCGGCCTGTCGGCGAATTCCGCGCGCAATCCTGCACGCACGCCATCCGGCACCGGTGGAATCGCCGAGAGCCCTGCAATCAGCGCCTTGAAGTAAAGCCCCGTACCGCCGACGAAAATAGGCACCCGGCCTTCGGCGCGGGTCTCGGCCAGGATCCCTGTCGCATCGGCGAGCCAGCGCCCGACGGAATGGTTCACGTCCCCGTCCACGCTGCCGTACAGCCGATGCGGTGCCAGCGCCTCCTCATCCGGCGACGGGCGCGCAGTCAGGATCCGCAGATCGGCATAAACCTGCATCGAATCGGTGTTGATCACCACGCCGTCCAGCTTCCGTGCGAGGGTGAGCGCCAATGCCGACTTTCCGGAAGCGGTGGGGCCGGCGATGAGGATCGGCGCGACCGGGTTAATGGCTGGAGCAGGTTTCATCGCCTCTGATTAGCCGGTCGTGCGCCATCCCGGAAGTCGTGAAACTCGCAATTCGCTTCACTTCGGTCGTGGCGGAGGTGTCATCCGCGCAAGCCCATGCTAAAGCCGCTTCGCATTCGTCACGAAAGACCAGACTGCAACGCAGACCGCGAGAGAGACCGCATGGCGCGCAAGGCTTTCACCCTCGACAGCGATACCGTGGCTCTGCTCAAGCGCCTTTGGCGTGAGCGTGTGGCGCATCACAGGCGCAGCCTCGTGCTGATCATGATCCTGATCGTCATCGGCGGCGCTGCCACCAGTCTTTATCCGCTCTTGATTCGCGAGGCTTTCGACGCGCTCGACATGCGCAATATGCAGATTCTCTACTGGGGCCCGCTGGTCGTCATCCTGGTGACCTCGATCAAGGGCTTTGCGCTCTACGGGCAGGTCGTCCTGACCAATGTCGTCGTCTGCCGCGTCGAGGCGGACATGCAGAGCGCGCTCTATGCGCATCTGATCGATCTCGACCTTGCACAGCTCCAGAAGGACAGCCCGGCCACACTGACCCAGCGCTTCACCACCGATTTCACCTTCATCAAGGAAGCGCTGACGCGCCTCGTCACGGTCTTCCTGCGCGAAGCGGTGACCGTGATCGCGCTCGTCGGCGCCATGTTCTGGATCGACTGGCTGATGACCCTGGTGGTGATCCTCGTCGCACCCTTCGTCGCGCCTCCCATCGCCCGGATCGGCAAGAAGCTGCGCCGCGTCTCCACCGCCACGCAGGAGGAGATCGGTTCAATGGCCGGGATGGTCTCCGAGAGTCTCGGTGGTGTGAAGGTCGCCAAGACCTATGCCATGGAGCCCTATCTCAAGGGCCGCGCGCGCGACGCGTTCGAGCAGGTTCGCGCGCTCAAGGTCCAGGCGGCGCGGGCGCGGGCCCGGCTCGATCCGATCCTTGAGATCAGCGCCGGCTTCGCAGTGGCCGGTGTGCTCGCCCTGATCGGCTGGCAGATCGGGCGCGGCGAGACCACGATCGGCGATTTCACCGGCTTCGTCACCGCTTTGCTCCTCGCCGCGCAGCCCGTGCGCGCGCTGGGCAATCTCAACGCCACGGTCCAGGAAGCCATCGCCGCACTGGTTCGCTATTACGACGTGATCGGACGCAAACCGCAGATCGCCGAGAAACCCGCCGCCCCCGCACTCGCCATCAGCGATGGCACGGTCCGTTTCGAGAATGCGGGTTTCAGCTATGGTGATCAGGCGGAGAGCGTCGTACCGGCCCTCACCGGGATCGATCTCATTGTCGCCGGCGGCTCGACCACGGCGCTGGTGGGGCGGTCCGGCTCGGGCAAATCCACGCTGCTGTCACTGATCCCGCGCCTCTACGACGTGACGCAGGGCCGCGTTCTGATCGATGGTCAGGACGTGCGCGATGTTTCGCTCGCCAGCCTGCGCGGGGCGATCTCCGTCGTCAGCCAGGAGGTAATGCTGTTCGACGACACCGTACGCGCCAATATCGGTTTCGGACGCCCCGGGGCCGGCGAGGAGGCGATTATCGCCGCTGCCCGCAACGCCGCGGCGCATGACTTCATCTCGGCCCTGCCGGAGGGCTACGACACCCGGGTCGGCCCTGCGGGCAGTCGGCTCTCAGGCGGTGAGCGTCAGCGCGTCTCCCTCGCCCGCGCCTTCCTCAAGGATGCGCCGATCCTGCTTCTGGACGAGGCCACCTCCGCCCTCGATGCCGAGAGCGAGAAGCTCGTCCAGGAAGCGCTGGCGCGGTTGATGCAGGGGCGCACCACGCTCGTCATCGCGCACCGCCTCTCCACCGTGCGCAATGCGGATCTGATCGTGGTTCTGGAGGGCGGGGTTATCGTCCAGCGCGGCAACCACGAGGCGCTCATCGCGGAAGGGGGCGCCTATTCCAGGCTGCATGCACTACAAAACAGCGGCGCCTGAGCGGGCGCGCAGCCTCACTCGCGGCGCATGATCTTGTCGACGAGGATTTCGGAGAGCAGGCCTGCCCTGAAATCCTGCTCCAGCGCCTGCGGATCGTAATGCCCGCTCAGCCATGTCGCGAAAGACAGACCCCGCGCCTCGCCCTCGTCGCGATAGCGTGCGAAGAACGCATCAAGGATCCCGGTGCGCGCGTGGCGGAAATGGCCGTAGCGCCACGAGAGCTGTTTCAGCGCTTCGTCGGCGGACACCTTTTCGACGAGCAGCATGTAGAGCGCCGAGACGAATCCGGCCCGGTCGGCACCGGACTTGCAATGGATCAGAACCGGCTTTTCCAGCCGCGCGAAGAACGCCTCCGCCGCCAGCATTTCCGCGCGATCCGGCGCCCCGCGCGAGCGCACCACGAATTCCTCGAGCTTCAGCCCGAGCCGCGCGCAGGTTTCCTGCTCAAGCTGCCACGAGCCGTGCTCGCGCCCGCCGCGCAGATAGACCACCGTGCGCCCGCCCATCGCGGCGAAGCGCGCGAGCTGATGCGGCACGGGCTGCGCCGAGCGGAAAAATCCCGGAGCGACCTCGTGGAGATTCAGGTAGATCAGGCGAAAGATGCCGTGATCGGCAAACAGCATGTTGATCCAGGCGCGCAGCCGTTCGCCACGGGAGGTGATCGGGCGATTCCAGCGTGCGATCCGCGCGAGACGGCGGGCATTGCGGGTTTCCGGAGCGCGAAAACGATTGAGCACGGAGCAGCCTGGTCGCGGTGGCGGATGAACGGTCAAGCGAAAGTGCATAGCAGCGCCGCCGCCCTCCCGCAATCGCAACCTGCCGCATTTCCCCCGACGCCTCGCGCGCGGCGACATCCTCGCCCGACCGGCTGCGACGCCCATTCACAGCGTTCACGCACCAGACCCACCCTTTTCCGGTTGACCCCACCGCCGCAAGGCCTTAAATCCTCGCCCATCGAGCGCGTAGCTCAGTTGGTAGAGCAACTGACTTTTAATCAGTGGGTCCAGGGTTCGAATCCCTGCGCGCTCACCACTGAATTTTCAGATCCATCAGGATGTTGTGTCTTTATTCCGGGATCTTATCCGGTTTCTTGCGGCACGCTTCAAGCTTCCCCAGCCCGGAAATCCCGTTTCCCCATCACAGCCTTGCCACCTCCCCCATCCGCTCCATTTCAAGCACAGCGGTTAGGTCACGTCGCCCCGCCGAAAACCATGTGCCTGAGATGATCATGCAACGCCCCGCCTCAGCCCTGCTCGCCCTGCTTGCCTTCATCGGCGTGAGCATCGCCAGCCCCGCGCTTGCCGATTTTGCGCCCGTGCAGCGTGAGGCCGATTTTCGTGCGCTGGTCGCGGGGCATGATCTGACGCGATTCGGGATCCGGCTTCAGGTGACGCCGGAGGGGCGGATTACCGGGCGGGGGTTCGGCATGAAGGTGAGCGGCACATGGGAATGGCGCGACGGGTATTTCTGCCGCACGCTGGAATTCGGGACGTCGAACGAGCCGCTGAACTGCCAGCGCGTCCTGCGGCGCGGCGACACCCTGCGCTTCATCGCGGACCGGGGCGAAGGCGATACGGCTGATTTCAGCTTGCGTGACCGTTGAGCCGGTCGCGGCGGGCCAGCCCCTGCGCAACAAGCGTCAGGCAAAACGGATAGAGCCGGCATGGCGGTCGGCGCCGCCACGCCGGTCACGCGCGGCCCCGCCTCAGGCGATGCCGTGCGGGTGCTGCCCGTCGAGGACGACATCGCTCGTCTCCAGGCTCTCGCTCGGGTGACTATGGGCGCGATCGACATCCGGCGGCACGGCCTCGGCGGTGAGCGTGGCGAGCGCCTCGGCGAGCGACATCGCCGTCTGGTCCCGGCTGCCGAGGCGGCGGATATTCACCGCCTTCTCCGCAGCCTCGCGCTTGCCGACGACGAGGATCACCGGCACCTTGGCGTGAGAGTGCTCGCGCACCTTGTAATTGATCTTCTCGTTGCGGATATCCTTCTCGACCCGCAGACCCGCCCGGCGGGCGGCGCGCATCACCTCCTCGGCATAATCGTCGGCTTCCGAAGTGATGGTGCACACGACCACCTGCGCCGGCGCGAGCCAGAGCGGGAAATGGCCGGCGAAATGCTCGATCAGGATCCCGGTAAAGCGCTCCATCGAGCCACAGATGGCGCGGTGGATCATCACCGGCGTCTTCTTCTGGCCGTCGGCATCGACATAGAACGCACCGAAGCGCTCGGGCAGGTTGAAATCGACCTGCGTCGTGCCGCATTGCCAGTCGCGCCCGATCGCATCGCGCAGGACATATTCGAATTTCGGACCGTAGAAGGCGCCCTCACCCGGATTGATCTCCGTCCTGATGCGCCCGCCCGATTGCGCCTCGATCTGCTTCAGCACGTCTTCCATGACGGCCTCGGCGTGATCCCACATGGCATCGGTGCCGACGCGCTTCTCAGGCCGGGTGGAGAGCTTCACCACGATCTGGTCGAAGCCGAAATCGGCATAGGTGGTAAGGATCAGATCGTTGATCTTGAGGCATTCCGCCGCCATCTGGTCCTCCGTGCAGAAGACATGCGCATCATCCTGCGTGAAGGCGCGCACGCGCATCAGCCCGTGCAGCGCGCCGGATGGCTCGTAGCGCGAAACGGCGCCGAATTCCGCCATGCGCAGCGGCAGATCGCGATAACTCTTCAAGCCATGCTTGAAGATCTGCACATGGCCGGGGCAGTTCATCGGCTTGATCGCGAAGACGCGCTCATCCTCGGTCTTGGTGATGAACATGTTTTCGCGATACCAGCCCCAGTGCCCGGAGGTCTCCCACAGGGCGCGGTCGAGAATCTGGGGGGCGTTGACCTCCTCGTAATCCTCGGCGAGGCGCCGGCGCATGTAGTTGGTGAGCTGCTGGAACAGCGTCCAGCCCTTGGCGTGCCAGAAGACGACGCCGGGCCCCTCCTCCTGGAAATGGAAGAGATCCATCTCGCGCCCCAGCTTGCGATGGTCGCGCTTCTCCGCTTCCTCGAGCTGGTGGAGATAGTTCTGCAGATCGGCATCATTGGCCCAGGCGGTGCCGTAGATGCGCGTCAGCATGGGATTGCTGGAATCGCCGCGCCAATAGGCGCCCGCCACCTTCATCAGCTTGAAGGCGTTGCCGATCTTGCCCGTCGAGGTCATATGCGGGCCGCGGCACAGGTCGAACCACTCGCCCTGGCGATAGATCTTGAGGGACTGGTCGGGCGGAATCGCATCGACGAGCTCGACCTTGTAGGCCTCGCCCTTCTCTTCGAAGACGCGCCGCGCCTCGTCACGCGACCATTCCTCCTTGGTGAAGGGCTGGTCGCGCGCGATGATCTCGCGCATCTTCTTCTCGATCGCGGCGAAATCCTCGGGCGTGAACGGCTCGTCGCGGGCGAAATCGTAATAGAAGCCGTTCTCGATCACCGGCCCGATCGTGACCTGCGTTCCCGGATAGAGCTCCTGCACGGCCTCGGCCAGCACGTGGGCGCAATCATGGCGGATGAGATCAAGCGCGCGCGGATCCTCGCGGTTGAGGAATTCGATGCGCGCATCGCGCGTGATCGGATCGGAAAGATCGACGACCGTGCCGTCGAGCGCCATGGCGACCGTCTTCTTGGCCAGTGATTTGGCGATGCCTTCGACGATCTCGCGACCGGTCGTGCCCGCCGGGAATTCACGGCGCGCGCCATCGGGGAATGTCAGGTTTATCATGATTGAAACGCTCCTGGCTCACTCCTGCAAACGCAGCAGGTAAGCATTGGGGGATGACCTTTCCGGAATAGAGCGCGCCGTCAGCCGTCATCCGTGGACTGCGTGCACCTGGCCTCGCGCGGCGCGTTCGTGGAGCGCCACAGGCCATAGCGCCACGGCATATACCAGTGCGCTTGCGCGGGCAATGCGTCGAGAACATTGTCGATGCCGTGCGTTCCGCCAGGGCCGCAGCGGCAGATCCGCGCGAGCCCCATCCAGCTCCCGGCCCAGAGCCCGTATTTGCCGATTGCCTCGTGGGTATATTCCGAGCAGCTCGGCAGATGCCGGCATTGCCGCCCCATCAGGCCGGAAAGCGAATAGCGATAGACCGTGATCAGCCCCCGCGCCGTGTTCGCAGGCGCGCGTGCCATCGCGCCGGCGCTGCGGTCGAACAGCCTGTCGAGCGCGGCGCCGTTGTGAGGGCCTCGGGGGCCATCATGGGGGCCTGGGGGATCGCGGTCGGATTTGCTCATATGCCTGATCTGGCGTGCGCGGGCGCGGAATGCAAGCGGGTGGCAGATCAGCCCCGGCATGGTGCGCCGGCGAGAGCCATGATCACCTCATCATCCTCCACCTGGTGGAAATCATCGTAGAAGAATCCCACCGCCTGGAACAGGCGGGGCGCGAGCGGGCAGATCACGTGATCGACCGCGTCGCGCAGGCGCGCCAGAATCTCCGGCGGCGCCACCGGCACGGCGACGGTGATGTCGCGCGGATCCTGCCGCTGCACGGCGGCAATCGCCGCGAACAGGCTCGTCCCCGTGGCCACGCCGTCATCGACGATGATCACCGAACGTCCCGCGACGGGAAGGCGCGTGCGCCCGGCGCGGTAATCATTGCGCTGGCGTGCGATTTCCGCGATCGCGCGCAGGCGCCCCTCCTCCAGCCAGCCATCGGGGAGGCGCAGTCCTTCGACGATGTCGGGATTGGTCACGACCGCATCCTCCGCGCCCTCGACGACAGCCGCGATGGCGAATTCCGGCTGGCCCGGAGCGCCGATCTTGCGCACGAAGAGCAGATCGAGCGGTGCATCGAGCGCCTGCGCGACGGGAAAAGCCACGGGCACCCCGCCGCGCGGCAAGGCAAGGACGATCGGATCATGCAGCGGCTTGCGCGCGGTATGGTCCGTCAGCGCCCGCGCCAGAACCTGCCCGGCATGGGCGCGGTCATGATAGCGCTCCGGAGCCTTCATCATCGTATCTCCCGTCACCAATCCACAGCGTTACGCTTTCACAGGCGGGTCTGCCCGGTACGACGGAGACTATGAGTCGAAGCCATGTGCGGCCTTGATCATGCGCAATGCAGATGACGCAGCCGACAATCTCGCCGCAGCCCTAATCATCCATGGCGATCAGCGCCGCATTGCCGCCAGCCGCCGCCGTGTTGATGGTAATCGTCTGCTCCGTGCCGAAACGCGTCAGATAGTGCGGCCCCCCGGCTTTCGGTCCGGTTCCCGAGAGACCGTTTCCGCCGAAAGGCTGTACGCCGACCACGGCGCCGATCATGTTGCGGTTGGCGTAGACATTGCCGATGGCGAGACGGTTTGCCACCTTTTCGACGACGCTTTCGATGCGCGAATGCAGGCCGAGCGTCAGGCCGTAACCCTTGGCCTCGATCGCATCCAGCACCGCGTCGAGCTCGGAAGCCTTGTAGCGCACCACGTGCAGGATCGGGCCGAACACCTCGACTTCGAGATCCTCAGCCTGGCCGAGTTCGAACATGTGCGGTGCGACATATGTCCCACGCGCCGGCGCCGTCCCGGCATAATGCACCGCCCTCGCCTCGCGCTTCATGCGCTCGATATGCTTGTCGAGGCCGGCCTTCGCCTCGGCGTCGATCACCGGGCCGACATGGATGGCGAAGTCGCGCGGATCGCCGAGCGTGAGTTCCCGTGCCGCGCCGGCAATCATTGCGATCATCCTGTCGGCGACATCCTCCTGCACGAACATCAGCCGCAGGGCCGAGCAGCGCTGGCCGGCGGAGCGGAAGGCGCTCATGATCACGTCGTCGGCGACCTGCTCCGGCAGCGCCGTGGCATCGACGATCATTGCGTTGATACCGCCCGTCTCTGCAATCAGCGGCGTGATCGGCCCGTCCTTGCCGGCGAGCGTACGGTTGATCAGCCTTGCCACCTCGGTCGAACCGGTGAAGACGACACCGTCGATCCTGTCATGCGCGACGAGCCGCGCGCCGATGCGCCCGTCGCCGAGCACGAGATGCAGCGCCGAATGCGGGATACCGGCCTCGTGCATCAGCGCGATGGTTTCAGCCGCAACCAGCGGCGTCTGCTCGGCGGGTTTGGCGACCACGGCATTGCCGCTCACCAGAGCCGCGACGATCTGGCCGGTGAAGATGGCGAGCGGAAAATTCCAGGGCGAGATCGCCACGAAGACACCGCGTCCGCGCATGCGCAGCCGGTTGGATTCGCCGGTCGGACCGGGCAGTTCCTCACCGTCACCATAGAGCCGGCGCGCCTCGATGGCGTAGTAGCGGCAGAAATCCACGGCCTCGCGCAGTTCGGCCATGGCGTCGTCGATGGTCTTGCCGGCCTCGGCCTGCAGCAGATAGAGCAGCCGTGCACGGCGTTCCTCCATCAGATCGGCAAAGCGCTCCAGCGCTCTGGCGCGCTTGTCCGCCGGCGTGGAATCCCAGGCGCGGAAACCCGCACGCGCGGCAGCGACCGCCTTGTCGGCCAGCGCCTCATCCGCTTCCGTGACCGTCCCGACACGGGTCTCGCCATCGACCGGCGAGACGCAGACCCGGCTCTCGCCACCTGCCGGCTTGCCGTCGACGAGGGAAACAGCCTCCGCTGGCGCCTTGCCGGCTTCATCCATCTGCCCGCGCAGTTGCGCCACCGCCATGCGATCGCCGAATTCGATGCCGGCGGAATTGCGCCGTGCCGCGCCATAGAGATCGCGCGGCAGCGGTAGCGTGGAATGGCGCGCCTGATCCGGCGTGCGGATCAGCTCGGAGGGGCGTCGCAGCAGCGATTCGATCGTGACATCGGGGTCACCCGCCACCGAAACGAAGGAGGAATTGGCACCGTTCTCCAGGAGCCTGCGCACCAGATAGGCCAGCAGGTCGCTGTGACCGCCAACGGGCGCGTAAGTGCGGCAGCCGAGCCCCGGGCGCTGCTTTATCAGGTGCCCGTAGAGCTGCTCACCCATGCCATGCAGGCGCTGGAACTCGTAGCCCGCGTCATCACCGGCCATTTCGATGATCTCGGCCACGGTCAGCGCATTATGGGTGGCAAATTGCGGGAAGATGCGCGGACGCAGGGCGAGCATCTGCTCGGCGCAGGCGATATAGTTGAGATCCGTCATCGCCTTGCGCGTGAAGACCGGATAATCGTCGAGCCCGCGCTCCTGCGCCCGCTTGACCTCCGTGTCCCAGTAGGCCCCCTTGACCAGGCGCACCATCATCTTGCGATCATGGCGCTCGGCGAGAGCGGCGATGTGCTCGATCACGGCGCGGGCGCGCTTCTGGTAGGACTGGATGGCAAGCCCGAAACCGTCCCAATCGGCCAGTGACGGATCGGCGATCACCGCATCGATCACGTCGAGCGACAGTTCGAGCCGGTCCGCCTCCTCGGCATCAATGGTGAAATTGAGATCGAAACCCTTCGCCTTGTGCGCAAGCGCGACGACTTGCGGCACGACCTCCTCCAGTACCTTCTCGCGGTTGAGCGCCTCATAGCGCGGATGCAGAGCCGAGAGCTTTACCGAGATGCCCGGACGCTCAGGCAATGGTCGATTGCCGGCTATACGCCCGATATTTTCGATGGCATGGGCGTAGCTGTCGAAATATTTCTTCGCGTCGCTACGCGTGCGCGCACCCTCGCCGAGCATGTCGAAGGAATAGCGATAGACGCGGCCCTTGGGCGATTGCGCGCGCTTGAGCGCTTCCTCTATGGTCTGGCCGAGCACGAAATGGTTGCCCATGATGCGCATGGCCTGGCGCGTCGCGGTGCGTACGGTGGGCGCGCCGAGGCGCTTGGTCATCTGCCGCAGAATGCCCTCCGGCGTCTCGCCGGGCTGGATGACACGCGCGGTCATGCCGAGCGCCCAGGCCGAGGCATTGACGAGAAAGGCGCCGGATTTCGTTTCGTGATGCGCGAAATCGCCCTGGCCAAGCTTGTCCTCGATGAGCTGGTCCGCCGTGCGGGAATCGGGAACGCGCAAAAGCGCTTCGGCCAGCACCATCAGCGCGAGGCCCTCGCGGGTGGAGAGCGCATATTCCTGCAGCATGTCCTCGATGCTGCCGAAGCCCCCCGCCTCGCTGCGGATCGCCATGATCATGTCGCTGGCGAGCCTATCCACGCGTTCGCGCGAACGTGAATCCGCAGAGCGCCGCGAGAGCAGCCGGTGCGCAAGTGCTTGATCATCCTCCGCATAAGGGGCGGCGAAGCTGGTGGTAGAAGTTGTCACAGCATCCATGAACATCACTCCGTTGCGGCAAGCAGACCGTCACGCTTCAGCGAACTCCAAGAATAATGGATTCAAGGATGGATATCGATCGGCCTTTTTCGAATTATTCCGTGACTTATGCGGAAAATAATTTATAATTTAGTGATTATGACGGAAATTGATCGGACAGACCGGCGCATCCTTCAGGAGCTTCAGCGCGACGGGCGCCTCGCCAATGTCGAACTCGCGGAGCGTATCGGCCTTTCGCCGACGGCAACCGGCGAGCGCCTGCGCCGTCTGCAGAAGGACGGCGTGATCACCGGTTTCGGTGCACGGATTGCGCCCGGGAAACTCGGACTGGGATTGCTCGTCTTTGTCGAAGTCTCGCTGGACAAGACGACGCCGGATGTCTTCGAGCGTTTCGCGGAGGCCGTCAGGCGCGCGCCGGAAGTTCTGGAATGTCATATGGTTGCTGGCGGCTTCGACTATCTGATCAAGACCCGCTTCGGCACGATGAGCGCTTATCGCCGCTTCCTCGGCGAGGGGCTGCTCTCGCTCCCCGGCGTACGCGAGACGCGCACCTACGCCGTGATGGAGGAAGTCAAGACCGATGGGCCGTTGCCCGTCTGAACATCTGCGGCACCGGTCCGATGATGCACGTCAGGCGATCAGTGTTGCAGCGACCGCACAGCGCGCAGATGCGCAGTCGGCTAGAGTGATCGCGATTCGAGGGCTCCACGCAAATTGTCGGGCCCGCCCCATTGCTCGAGCCTATTGCAGATCCATGCCGCGTCACCAGCGAAAGACAGTCGATCCGGTGCTCTCTGCCGCAGCCATGCTGCGGCGCATCGGATTCATGCTGCTGCTGACGGCACTCCCGGTCTTCGCCATGGTCTCGCGTCGTGCCGTTGTGCTGCTCATGCCGATCGCGGTGTCGCTGATCATCATCGCCAGCCTGATCGATGGCCGGCAGCGTGCTTTCGCGCTGGTCAACCGGCGATTCGCAGCCTCCCCGCCCGTTCTCGCGACCCTGGTGCTCGCGATCTGGATCACCATGAGCCTGATCTGGACACCCTATCCCGACCCGGCGATCAGCCGCGCCGTCAGCCTGCTGGCAACCGCCGCGCTGGGTCTGGCGGGTTACTATGCCCTGCCCGACCGGACGCGCTCGGCCAATCTCTATCTCCTTCCGATCGGGGTTGCAGCCGCTGCGGTGACGGGCGCCCTGGCCGCGCTGGCAATGTCGCGCGGCGCGGTTCCCGGTATCGCGCCCGTCGCGCTCGAGCGCGGCATGGCGCTTGCGGTGCTTGCAACGTGGCCGGCGGCTGCGTGGATGCACTCTCGGGGTCGCGACGCGCAGGCGCTCGTCGTCGCGGCATCGGTGGGGCTGATGACATTGCTCGCGCCGACCTGGCTACCGCTGATCGCCTTTGTCGCGGGGGCGCTCGTGTGGCCGCTCGCCGCCTCCTATCCCCGCGCCATGACGGCGATCCTGGCGACCGCCGTTGCTGTGCTCATCATCTCCGCCCCCCTCTTCGCCTTCATCGCGACGCCACTCGGCCCCGGCATGACCGGCGGCAGCATCAATGCCCTGGCGATCTGGCGGGAGATCATCCTGAATGATCCGCTGCGGATCATCACCGGCTACGGGCTCGAAGCGGCGCAGCGATCGCGCATGGCCGGGGATTTACCATGGAATGCGCCGAATTCGCTGCTCTTCGAGATCTGGTACGAGCTCGGCATCGTCGGTGCCGTCGCGATCGCGATTGCGCTAGCCGGTGCCGTAAGAGCGGCGGCGCGGCGCCAGCCGGTCCTGATACCAGGCGGGCTGGCCTGCTTCACCTGCGCCTTCACCTTCGCAGCATCGGGAATTGCAAGCACGCAGATGTGGTGGATGACCGGGCTGATCGTGATCGCGTTGGCGTTTGTCGCCGTGACGCGTGGCCAGTTCCGGACCAGCCGTCCCAGGATGGTATTCCCGCGCAGCCCGGCTGGTGACGATACTGTCGGGTGAGGCGCGCCCTTGAAAAGGCGCGCCGTCACCGGAAACACACCTTCTCAGGCCGCCGAGCTCTGCTGCATCTTGAGCTTCTCGACCTCGGCTGCGAGCCGCCCCTCCTCGACCGCATGACAACGCACGTCGATCTCGCCCGGAAGCGACGTCACGCCCGGTGTCTCGCTCTTGCAGCGCGCGTTGGCGAAGGGGCAGCGCGGGTGGAAATGACAGCCGGACGGCGGCGAAATCGGGCTCGGCACCTCACCACCAACAGGAATGCGCTTGCGCCCGGTCATTTCGAGATCGGGAATCGCATCGAGCAGCATGCGCGTATAGGGATGCTGCGGGTTCTTGAAGATCTCGCGCGCCGGTCCGACCTCGACCAGACGCCCGAGATACATCACGCCCAGATAATCCGAGATGTGATAGACCACCGCGAGATCATGGCTGATGAAGAGATAGGACAGCCCCAGTTCACGCTGCAGATCCTTCATGAGATTGAGAATCTGCGCCTGTACCGAGACGTCGAGTGCCGATGTCGGCTCGTCACAGACGAGGAATTCCGGCTCGGAGGCGAGTGCGCGCGCGATCGAGATCCGCTGACGCTGACCACCGGAAAACTCGTGCGGGAATTTCTCGCCGTCGCGCGCCGAGAGCTTCACGCGCTCCAGATTGAGCGCGACACGGCGCGTGATGTCGCGTTCGTCATCCGAGATTCCGTGGGCGCGGATCGGCTCGGCGATGATGTCGTGCACGCGCCAGCGCGGGTTCAGCGAGGCGAACGGATCCTGGAAGATCATCTGGAAACGCCGGCGCAGACCGGCCATCTCCTTGCGCGAACGCTTGCCGGCCATATCATGCCCGTCGAAGACGCCCTTGCCGCCGGTCGGCTGGTACAGGCCGACGACGAGACGCGCCACCGTGGACTTGCCGCAGCCGCTCTCGCCGACGAGGCTGAATGTCTTGCCTCTCGGGATCCTGAAATTGATCGCATCGACCGCATGCAGCGTCGCGCGCCCCTCCCGGTGGATGATCCGCCGCAGCAAGGGCGCCGACACGTCGAATGATTTCGAGAGATCGACGGCTTCAAAAATGGGTTTTTCAACCTGCATCGTCACTATCCTGTTCGCCTATTGCGCCGCTTCGGTCTTGCTTGTGCCATTGGCGTGCAGCCAGCACGCGGCACTCGAGCGATCGACATCGATGAGATTCGGTCGCTCCACGCGGCACCGATCAAACACCTGCGGGCAACGCGGATTGAAGGCGCAGCCCCTGGGGATTTCCGTCAGACGCGGCATTGAACCCTCGATCTGGGTGAGGCGCTCAAGATCATGGCCGACGACCGGAATCGAGCCCATCAGCCCTTCCGTGTAAGGGTGCTTGGCTTTCTTGATGACATCCTGAACCGGCCCGATCTCGGCGATCCGGCCGGCATACATCACCGCCACGCGGTCAGCCGTCTCGGCGATAACACCCATATCGTGTGTCACCAGCATGATCGCCGCGCCATGCTCATCGCACAGACGCTTGAGCAGCTTGATGATCTGCGCCTGGATCGACACGTCGAGCGCCGTGGTCGGCTCATCCGCGATGATCATGCGCGGATTCACGCACAGGGCGAGCGCGATGACGACACGCTGTCGCATGCCGCCGGAGAACTGGTGCGGATACTGGTCGATTCGCTTCTCCGGCGATGGGATACCCACCTCGCCGAGAAGATCAATGGCATGCTTTCTGGCCTGCGCCTCGGTCAGATCCTGATGGGTCAGGATCGTTTCGATGAGCTGCCACCCCACCGTATAAAGCGGGTTGAGCGAGGTCAGCGGGTCCTGGAAGACCATGCCGATCCGCTTGCCGCGGATTTTTCGCATGGCCTCCTGAGACAGATTGTCGATGCGCTCGCCATCGAGCCACACCTCCCCGCCGGCAATCCGTCCCGGGGGCTCCAGCAGACCGATGATGGCGGAGCCCGTCATCGACTTGCCTGCGCCGGATTCACCGACAACACCGAGCACCTCGCCCTCATTGACGGTAAAGGAGACATCGTCGACCGCAACCAGATTGCCGCGACGATTGGGGAATTCGACCCGGAGGTTCCTGACCTCGAGAACCGGTTTCTTGGTGCTCACGAGACCCTCCTCAGCGCAGCTTGGGATTGAGCGCATCGCGCAGCCAGTCACCCAGCAGATTCACTGCGAGGACGAGCACGACAAGGACGACGCCGGGGAAGATCGACATCCACCATTCACCGGAAAACAGGAAATTGTTCCCGATGCGGATGAGTGTTCCCAGCGAAGGATTGGTGGGCGGCACGCCCACACCGAGGAAGGACAGCGTCGCCTCGGTGAGGATGGCCACGGCCAGCGACAGCGTCGCAATGACGAGAACCGGACCCATCACATTGGGCAGGACGTGCCGCAGCATGATGAGGATTGGATGAATGCCCATAACCTTGGCGGCCTGAACGTATTCCCGGTTCTTCTCGACGAGCGTCGAGCCGCGCACGGTGCGTGCGAAATTCACCCAGAGCGAGGCGGCGATCGCGAGAATGATCACATAGATCTTGAAGTCCGCCCGCGCCTGGCTGCTCATGACCGTCGACGCGACGCCGTCGATCATCAACGCGATCAGAATGGCCGGAAAGGTCAACTGGACATCGGCGATGCGCATGATCACGGCATCGATCCAGCCACCGAAATAGCCGCTCACGAGGCCCAGGATCATGCCGAAGGCCGCAGCCAGCACGACACCGGAAAAACCCACGAGCAGCGATATCCGCAAGCCGAAGATCATCGCCGAAAGCACATCACGCCCCTGATCATCGGTGCCGAGCAGATAGTTCGGATCACCGCCCGGCGACCAGGCCGGCGGCTTGTAGGCATCGATCAGACTGAGCGAGCCCAGATCATAAGTGTCGTAAGGCGCAATCCAGGGTGCAAACACAGCGGCGACAAACATCGCCATCGTGACAAGGAAAGCCACGATCGTCAGTGGCGATTTGCGGAAGCTGTAGAAGATGTCGCCGTTGAAGAAGTCTTTCGTATTGCCGTAAATCCTTTGCCACATGCGCGGCGACGACGCCGCGACGTCGGGGCTCGTCACTTCCGGGCTGGTGGATGCTTGTTTCGTGAAGGTGTTTGACATACCGACGCCCCTTACTTCGTGCTCGCAGGACGCTCGATCCGCAGGCGCGGATCCACGACGTAGTAGAGCATGTCGACGATCAGATTGATGAGCACGAAGAACACGGCGACGAGCACGAGGTAACTGGACATGATCGGAATATCTCCGAAATTGATCGCCTGAATGATCAGGAGTCCCATACCGGGCCACTGGAACACGGTCTCGGTGATGATCGAGAATGCAAGCAGCGCACCGATCTGAAGGCCCATGATGGTGATCACGGGAACCAGCGTGTTCTTGAGCGCGTGCCCGAAATTGATTGAACGCTGCGGTAGTCCGCGCGCCCGCGCGAACTTGATGTAGTCCGTGCGCAGCACCTCCAGCATTTCCGCGCGCACGAGGCGCATGATCAGCGTGAGCTGGAACAGCGCCAGGGTGACAGCGGGCAGAATGATGTGGCTCCAGCCACGCAACGACAGGAGGCTTGTCTCCCAGCCGAAAACGGTCGTCAGCCCGTTCCGCCCGAAAGTCGGCAACCATCCCAGCGACACCCCGAATATCAGGATCAGCAGGATGCCGATCAGGAATGTGGGAAGCGATATGCCGACGAGCGAGACGGTCAGAAAGATCTTCGACAGGACCGAATGACGGTTGAGCCCTGTATAGACACCCATCGGTACACCGACGAATACCGCGAGAATGGCGGATACGAAGACAAGCTCCAGAGTCGCCGGAAGGCGCTCAGCGATCAGCGTGTTGACGTCGCGGCCCATGCGATAGGAGCGACCGAATTCACCCTGGACCGCATTCCCGACCCATTTCGCGAATTGCAGCGGAACCGGATCGTTAAGCCCGAGATTTTCCCGCGCAGCCTGACGTTGTTCTGCCGAGGCTTCGGGTCCGAGCATGTTGTTGACGGGGTCGCCGACGAACTGGAACAGCGAGAACGAGATCATGGCGACGACGAGCATGACGAAAACCGCCTGCACGAGTCTTTGAACGATAAAGTCGAGCATCGACATACCCTTGATAGCCAGGACAGAGCGCGCGTTACGGCACTGACAGGACCCGACAAGAAACCTTCCGCGATAGCAGCGATCGGACTTGAAGCTGCTCCCGATTAGAAAACCCGGGGCAGGAATCCGGCCCCGGGTTTTCCATTCATCTGCAAGGATCAGTCGCGCAGGCGGACGTAACGCAGGTCCACGTCGTTGTGCGGACGCTGCTCGATATGCTCCACACGGTCCGTGCGAACAGCCCAGGCCAGCGCCTGCTGGTGCAGAGGCAGGTGACCCACCTCGTCCTTGTGGATCTGCATCGCTTCGCGGATCAGCTCGTTACGTTCGTCCTCGTCCACGGTCACTGCAATCTGCGCGGACAGTTCATCGACACGCTCGTTGGAATAACGTCCCGAGTTCCAGACGGCACCCTCATTGATGAGGTTCTGGAACGCGTTATGCGCATCATAGGTGCCAGGCGTCCAACCCAGCATGTAGAAGCTGGTATTGTAGTCTTCGGCAGCACCCATCTTGTTGAAGTGCAGCGACAGCGTCTGTGCATTCAGATCGGCATCGATCCCAATTCGGCGCAGCATCGGGATGATCGCAGAGCAGATCGCCTCGTCGTTGACGTAGCGGTCATTCGGGCAGTCGAGGGTGACCGGGAAACCGTCAGGGTAGCCTGCTTCCGCAAGCAGTTCCATCGAACGCTCGGGATCATACGCGTAAGGCTCGGCGATTTCCTCGTCGAAACCGACGATACCCGGAGCGATCATGGAACCCGTCGGCGTGGACGCGCCGCGCATCACCACACGCTGGATAGCATCGAGATCAATCGCATGCGCGAAAGCCTGGCGCACACGAAGATCCTTGAAGGGATTTTCGCCGGAGCCCGGCATATCAAGCAACTCGTCGCGCTGCTGGTCCATACCGAGGAAGATCGTCCGCAGCTCGGGCCCTTGCAGCACCTCGATATTCTCGTCCTGCTCGAGACGCGGAACGTCCTGAAGCGGAACCGGATACATCATGTCGATCTCGCCGGAGAGGATCGCCGCGACGCGCGTGGAATCATTGCCGATCGGGAGGAATTCGGCGCGCTCGACATTGGTCTCGAGTTCGTCATAGCCCCAGAAATCCTCGTTGATCTCCATGACCAGACGATTGTCCTGCGACCATTCGACGATTTCGTAGGGACCCGTGCCATTGGCGTTGAGATTGGCGAAATTGGTCGACCCCCCGCCGACAACGACGTCGAAGGCATCATTCGCTTCCATGAAGTCTTCGTTGACGACGAAGAACAGCGACAGATTCTGAAGCAGGATCGGATCCGGTCCCTTGGTGATGACCCGGATCGTGTGATCGTCGACCTTCTCGATCGTCTCGACATTGGAGAGGAAACCGGACATCTCCGAGCCTTCCTGCGTGATACGGCGGAAGCTGTAGAGAACGTCATCCGCCGTAAAGGGCGTGCCGTCATGGAAGGTGACATCCTCCCGGAGCTTGAACTCCCAGGTCACGTCGTCGATGGTCTCCCACGACTCGGCAAGATCCGGCTCCAGAGTCAGATCATATTTGCGGTGAACCAGCGCACCGTAGACCATGCCCTTCACGGTATTGGTTGTGCCGTGGTTATGCATGTGCGGGTCGAGCCCGAGGATGTCACCCGTCGTGGCGTAACGGAAGGTATTGTCCTGGGCGTGAGCGCTGAAGCTCATCATGGCCGCAACCGCGACTGATGCGAGCAATTTGCCAGTATTTTTCATCTCTGATGGTCCTCCGAAGTCAAAAGCGGACTGTGTGGTTTTTTGCGATCTGTGCCGCTTATCCGAACTCGCGGATCATTATGCACCGCGCCTGACTCTGGCAACTCCCCCCATTTCATTTTCTTGCTGATTTCGCACAATTTGAGAGCATGAACCGGCCAAGATATCGGCATGCAAAGAGTTTGTGCAATTTTTATCGACATTGAACTAGACACATTCTAGGGTTACTATACGTAATATAAAATAGCCTTTGATTGCATTTCTCGTGACGATATGCCCATACCGATTCCGCCGGGGCAGCGGCGGGGCCGGATATTGACCACATGGCGCAGTCAGTCATGATCGCGCATCGAACGCGCGACCCATCCGGCCGGACGCCTCCGTGCTCGGCCCCATCCACGAGAGAGCCCCAAAATGCCCGTCATCAACCGCGTCGCGGATCTCACCGACGAAGTCGCCGCCTGGCGCCACGATTTTCACGAGAACCCCGAACTCCTCTTCGACGTCCACCGGACCGCCGGAATCGTCGCGGAAAAGCTGAAGGAATTCGGCGTCGACGAGATCGCCACGGGTATCGGCCGTACCGGCGTCGTCGGTGTCATCAAGGGCCGCAGCAACACCTCCGGCAAGGTGATCGGCATCCGCGCCGATATGGATGCGTTGCCGATCGAGGAAGCCGCCGACGTCCCCTATCGCTCGAAGACACCCGGCAAGATGCATGCCTGCGGCCACGACGCGCATACCGCCATCCTGCTCGGTGCGGCGAAATATCTCGCCGAGACCCGCAATTTCGACGGCACCGTCGTGCTGATCTTCCAGCCCGCAGAGGAAGGCGGCGGCGGTGGTGACGAGATGGTCAAGGACGGCATGATGGATCGCTTCGGCGTTCAGGAAGTCTATGGCCTGCACAACATGCCGGGCCATCCGGTCGGCTCCTTCGCCATCCGTCCCGGTCCGATGATGGCCGCAGCCGACAGCTTCAGCATCACCATCGAAGGCAAGGGCGGCCATGCGGCCATGCCCCACCAGACGGTGGATACCGTGCTGGTCAGCGCCAACGTCATCACCGCCCTGCAGGGCATCGTCTCGCGCAATGCCGATCCGCTGAAATCCGCCGTGATCTCCGTCTGCTCCATGCAGGGCGGCAACGCCTACAACGTCATCCCGCAGACGGCCACCCTGCTCGGCACCTGCCGCACGCTCGAGCCGGAGGTGCGCGACATGTGCGAGCGGCGCATCAAGGAAGTCGTCGATGGCGTCTGCGCGGCCTATGGCGCAAAGGGGAAGGTGGATTACCACCGCGGCTATCCGGTCACTGTGAACGACCCGGACAAGACGCAGTTCATCGCCGATATCGCAGCCGAGATCGTCGGTGCGGACAAGGTGGCGACCGATATCGCCCCGCTGATGGGCGGCGAGGATTTCTCCTACATGCTCAATGCCCGCCCGGGCGCCTACATCTTCCTCGGCAACGGCGACAGCGAATCCTGCCATCATCCGGCCTATGTCTTCGACGACGAGGCCCTGCCCTACGGCGTCTCGCTCTGGGCAAAGCTGGTCGAGCGCGCGATGCCGGCGCAGCCCTGACGGAGAAGCCACAGAGCCCCGGCAAACCCCGTTAAGGACCCTGAACGCTCTCTGAATATCGCGCTCAGGGTCGGTCCAGCGGCGGTTTGGCATGGTGATTTCCAACAAGGGAGATCACTCATGCGCCGCTTCGTCACCACCGCTCTCACCACCGCCTACTGCTTCGCCATGATCGGCTTGCTCGGTGGTATCGGCGTGATGGCGTCCGGCGCGGGCCTGCCGACACCCAAGGCGGAAGGCAGCGTCGGCATGGCTCTGATCCTGCTGCTGCAGCACTGATTCCCGCATCCCTCCCGGCGCGAAAACGCTTCCCGGCGAAGTCGGAACTGCTCTACCCTTCCGCAACGTCAATACGAATGCGGGAGGAGCACGAAATGGCCGCCGACAATCTTGCGAAAGACCCCGAGACACTGCTCGAATCACACACGCCATCAGGCCGGCTCGCGGGCCGCGTCGCCTTCGTGACCGGGATCGGCTCGGTCGGCCCCGGATGGGGCAACGGCAAGGCCATCGCTGCGCTCTATGCCCGCGAGGGCGCGAAGGTCTTCGGCGTCGACATCAATCCGGATGCGGCAGAGGAAGCCTGCGCGGCAATTCGCGCCGTCAGCGCGGCGGATGGCGGCGAATGCGCTGTCATGGCGTGCGACGTCACGCAGGAAGACCAGGTCGCAGCCGCAATCGCCGCATGCCGCGCCCGCTTCGGGGCGATCGACGTACTCGTCAACAATGTCGGCATCGTCAAGCTCGACCGCGTCACCGAGATCGACGCTGACGACTGGGACCGGGTCTTTGCCATCAACGTCAAGAGCGCCTTCCTCACCGCCAAGCATATCCTGCCGGAGATGGAGGAGCGCGGGCGCGGCGCGGTGGTGAATATCGCCTCAATCGCCGCGATTCGGTACACGGGCGTGCCCTATGTCACCTATTACGCGACAAAATCGGCCATGCTCGGCCTCACCCGGGCCATCGCGCTCGAATATGCGGGCAAGGGTGTGCGCGCCAATGCGGTGCTTCCCGGCCTGATGGATACGCCAATGGTTACCGCCGGGCTCACCAGCGCCTACGCCACGCAGGGTGATGTCGCGGGCCTCAAACAGACGCGCGCGGCACAATGCCCGATGGGGCGCATGGGCGACGCCTATGACGTCGCCACCGCCTGCCTCTACCTCGCCAGCGACGAGGCCAAATATGTCACCGGCGTGGAACTTGTCGTCGATGGCGGGATCACGCAGAAATATGCGTAAGGCAGCGCAATCAGGAGGAGAGCCATGGCCGTCATCGATGAGTTCCGCAAATTCGCCCTGCGCGGCAGCGTGGTCGATCTCGCCATCGGCGTGATCATCGGCGCCGCCTTCTCGCGAATCGTCGATTCGATGGTCAGCGACATGATGATGCCAATCATCGGCGCGCTCGCCGGCGGGCTCGATTTCAACAACTACTTCCTGCCGCTCTCGCGCGAGGTCACGGCGAGCACGCTCGACGCGGCACGCGAACAAGGGGCGGTGATCGCCTATGGCTCCTTCATCACCGTGGCGCTGAATTTCCTGATCATCGCCTGGGTGCTGTTCCTCGTGGTGAAGCTGATCAACCGCCTCAAGCAACGCGAGGAGAAGAAGGCCGAGGCCGTAATCGCCCCCACCTCCGAACTGCCGGCAGATGTAAAACTCCTCGCGGAGATCCGCGATCTCCTCGCGGCAGGCGGCGCCGTCGTGGGCGCACCGGGAAATCAGCCCGCCCCGAATAGCACGCCCGGTGGCGACAGGACGTGACCGGAGGCGCCGGCCTCAGGTGTCGATCACACCCGCCGATTCCTGCTCCTTGAGCGAGCCGGGGCTCGGCATCGAGATGGTGTTGTAGCCGGAATCCACATAGTGGATTTCACCGGTGACGCCGTTCGACAGATCCGACAGCAGATAGAGCCCGGAGCCGCCGACATCCTCGATCGTCACCGTCCGCCGCAGCGGCGCATGCGCCTTCTGATAGGCGAACATCAGCCGCGCATCGGTGATGCCGGCACCTGCCAGCGTGCGCACCGGGCCGGCGGAAATGGCGTTGACGCGGATATTCTCCGGACCAAGATCGGAAGCGAGGTAGCGCACGCTCGATTCGAGCGCGGCTTTGGCCATACCCATCACGTTATAGTTGGGCATGACACGCATCGAGCCGCCATAGGTCAGCGTCAGCATCGAGCCGCCCGGGCGCATGCGCTTCGCCGCGCGCTGCGCCGCCTCGGTGAAGGAGAAGCAGGAGATCACCATGGTGCGCGAGAAATTCTCGCGGGTGGTGGCGTCGATATAGCGCCCCTTCAGCTCTTCCTTGGCCGAGTAGCCGATGGCATGGACGAGGAAGTCGAAACCCTCGCTCCAGGCCGCGTCGAGCTGCTCGAACACGCCGTCGAGCGAGGCCAGATCCTCGACATCGCAGGGGATGACGAGATTCGAGCCCACCGATTCGGCCAGCGGCTTCACCCGCCGCCCGAGCGCATCCCCCTGATAGGTGAAGGCGAGCTCGGCGCCCTGATCGGCCACCGCTTTCGCGATGCCCCAGGCGATGGAATGGTTGTTGGCGACGCCCATGATCAGGCCGCGCTTGCCCTTCATCAGACCGGTCAAAAGCCTGCCCTCCCCTTCAACCGCGCCCAATCAGGCGTCGGGATGTTTCATCACGATGGTCGCGTTGGTGCCGCCGAAGCCGAAGGAATTCGACATGAAGTAGCCGATCTTCGCGTTGTCGCGGCGCCTGGTCGAGATGGGCATGTCGTCGAATTCCGGATCGAGCTCGGTGATATGGGCATTGGCGCTGATGAATTCGTTCTGCATCATCAGAATCGAGTAGATTGCCTCCTGCACGCCGGTTGCGCCGAGGGAGTGCCCGGTGAGCGACTTCGTCGCCGCGATCGGCGGGCATCTCTCGCCGGAGCCGAAGATCTCGCGCAGGGCCTCGATTTCCTTGGCATCGCCCACCGGGGTCGCAGTGGCATGAGGATTGACGAAATCGATCGGCGCTTTCACCGTCGAGAGCGCCTGCCGCATGCAGCGCACCGCGCCTTCGCCCGACGGCGCGACCATGTCGTAGCCGTCCGACGTGGCGCCGTAGCCGACGATCTCGGCGATGATGGGCGCGCCGCGCGCCCTGGCGTGCTCCATCTCCTCGAGCACCAGCACGCCCGCGCCGCCGGCGATGACGAAGCCGTCGCGATAGCGGTCATAGGCGCGCGAGGCGGTCTCGGGCGTGTCGTTGTACTTGCTCGACATCGCGCCCATCGCGTCGAACAGGTTGGAGAGCGTCCAGTCGAGATCCTCGCAGCCACCGGCGAAGATGATGTCCTGCCGCCCCGCCTGGATCGTCTCGAAGGCATTGCCGATGCAATGGTTCGAGGTGGCGCAGGCCGAGGAGATCGAATAGTTCACGCCCTTGATCTTGAACCAGGTGGCGAGCGTCGCGGCAGCGGTCGAGGACATCGCCTTGGGCACGGCGAAGGGACCGATGCGCTTGGGGCCCTTGTCCTGGGTGATGCGTGCCGCCTCGACGATGGTGCGTGTCGAGGGTCCGCCGGAGCCCATGATGATGCCGGTGCGCTCGTTGGAGATGTCCTTCTCCTCGAGCCCGGATTGCGCGATCGCCTGGTCCATGGCGACATGGTTCCAGGCCGTGCCGCCGCCATGGAAGCGCATGGCGCGGCGATCGACCAGCGCCTCGACATCGATCTTCGGCGCGCCATGGACATGGCAGCGGAAGTTCAGATCGGCGTATTCCTGTGCGAAACCGATGCCGGAGCGGCCTTCGCGCAGGGAGGCCGTGACTTCCTGCGTATCATTGCCGATAGAGGAGACGATCCCCATTCCCGTGACGACGACGCGTCTCATGTGCAACTCCCTTCCGCCGCGATTGGAGCCTGCGCGGGCTCGAAGCGGATTGTTATTCAAGCGTTGTCTTTTCTTGTGGCAGAGCCGCCTTGCGCGCCCTGCCGGCTACCCGGCGAAGCGATGCTCAGGCCGCTTCCGGCTTGAACAGCCCGACGCGCAGATCCTTGGCTTCGTAGATGCGCTTGCCATCCGCCTCGAGGAAGCCGTCGGCGACGCCAAGCACCAGCTTGGAGCGGAAGACGCGCTTGAGATCGACGCCGTAGACGACTTTTTTGACGCTGGGCAGAACCTGATCGGCGAACTTCACCTCGCCGACACCCAGCGCGCGACCACGCCCCTCGGCGCCAAGCCAGCCCAGATGGAAACCGACCATTTGCCACAAGGCATCGAGACCCAGGCAGCCCGGCATCACCGGATCACCCTGAAAGTGACAGGGGAAGAACCAGAGATCGGGGCGGACATCCAGTTCGGCGCGGACATGGCCCTTGCCGTAAGCGCCACCATCCTCACCAACGGAGGTGATCCGGTCGAACATCAGCATGGGCGGCAACGGCAATTGCGCGTTACCGGGGCCGAACAGCTCGCCGCGACCGCAAGCGAGGAGTTCCTCGTAGGTGAAACTGTTTTGACGGTCCATGTGACTCCGGCCGATCCTTCTGGGGCTCGATTCTCGATGCCGACGATATGCGCCGACGCGCGTCTGTTAACATAGTGTATCCGGCCATCAAAGGCACGTCGGCAGCGTTTTGCGTGTTTTTCGTATACAATGCGGCACGCGGCGTTGCAGGCTGCCATCGTGCGCAATGCCGCGAAATCGCCGCAGATACACCCAATAAGCGAAGCGACGGGTTGCGGATCGGATGCGCAAACCCTATAGACATGGTAAGGATTGTTCGAGCGAAGAAGCGGGCGTCATGGATCATATCGCGTCGACCGAAAAGCGAAGCACCCAACCGGATACGCAGGGCCAGATTACAACTGCGCCGCAGCCGGCGGGGCGCAGTGGCTGTCCCCTTTCCGAGCTCCGCGACAAGCTGCGCCGAGTAGGCCTGCGCCCGACGCGCCAGCGCGTTTCTCTCGGCTGGCTGCTGTTCGGCAAGGGCGACCGTCATATCACGGCCGAGATCCTCTATGATGAAGCCGCGCGCGCCCGCGTCCCGGTGTCTCTCGCCACGGTCTACAATACCCTGCACCAGTTCACCGAGGCGGGCCTGCTGCGCCAGCTCGCAGTGGATGGCTCGAAGACCTATTTCGACACCAATCCGACCGAGCACCACCATTTCTTCGTCGAGGATGACGAAGCCCTGATGGACGTGCCGGCGGCTGACGTCACGGTGGTCGATCTGCCCGAAGCGCCCGCCGGGTTCGAGATCGCCCGTGTCGATGTCGTCGTGCGTCTGCGCCGCAAGGATGATCACGGCTGAACCGCAGGGCGGTGCCCGCCCTCGGGCGGGTGCGCCACAAGTGATGTGCAGTCTCGTATCTCCCCGTTCTCATGTACATCTGCTAGCGTATTCCGGTTCTGCGCGGCCATGCGGCCTGCGCTTCGAGAGCGGGGTTCGCATATGCCTTCGACATCCTGGAGACTGGGTCCGCAACCGGGGGCGCGTATCGCGGTGCTCGGCGCTTGCGGTGGAATCGGACAGGCCCTTGTTGCTGCCCTGAACGCGATTGGCTGCCGCGTCTTCCCGCTCGACCTGCCGCGCTCGCTTGAATCCTCTGCGCTGCAGGGAACCGAAGCCGCCATCCCCGTCGATGCGACCAGCGAATCGGCGCTGACGGAAGCGTTCGCAACACTGGAGCAGCGCGCCGGCGGGCTCGAAGGCTTCGTGCATCTGGCCGGGTTCACGGCGGCGCCGGCGCCGCTCGCGACGCAGACCCGCGCCGTCTTCGACGATGTCGTCACCGGCAATCTCGATTCGACCTTCCTCGCCGCCCGCGCCGCACTGCCGCTACTGGCGCGCGGGAGCGATGCCTCGCTCGTGCTGACCTCCTCCGGGCTCGCCGCCAAGGCAACGCCTGGATACGGACCCTATGCCGCCGCCAAGGCCGGCGTCATCGCCCTCACCCGCGTCCTCGCCATCGAGAACGCGCCGCATATCCGCGTCAATGCCGTGGCGCCGAGCGCCGTCGAAACACCGTTCCTTGAAGGCGGGATGGGGCGAGACCCGCATGGGCGCGGTTTCGACCGCGAAGGCTATGCGAAGACAATCCCGCTCGGGCGCATCGCTGCCCCCGATGACGTGACCGGCCCACTGCTCTTCCTGCTCGGCCCCGCTTCCGGATACATGACCGGCCAGGTCCTGCATGTGAATGGCGGTTCGCTGATGCCGTAGGCCAGTGGCGCCGGCACGTTGCGGCCTGCCGGCTGATTGTACAATTCTTGCATTCACGGCCCGTTACGCTTACCGGAGTGCCAGGTCGAGACAGGCGGGTCAGGATGAACGAGAGCGCTGAAACGCTGCCACGCTACATGCAGGTCATGCAGATCCTGCGCGAGCGGATCGCGTCGGGGGTCTATGGCGTCGATTCGCTGATCCCGACCGAAGCGGAATTGTGCGAAGAGTTTTCCGTCAGCCGCTATACCATTCGCGAGGCGCTGCGCCGGCTCACAGAAGCGGGATTCGTGGCGCGCCGGCAGGGCTCGGGGACGCTCGTCATCGCACGCCAACCCCCGGGCAATTTCACGCATTCGATGCGCTCGCTGACGGAGCTGTTTCAATACGCCGTCGACACCCGCTTTGCCATCGACGAGATCGCGCCTGTCGCGGTGAACGAGGCGGCCGCAGCATTGATCGGATGCGCACCGGGCGAGACCTGGCTGCGGGTGCAGGGCCTGCGCATGACGCGGTCGCAGGACGCGATCATCTGCCATACGACAGTGTATATCGACATGCGTTTCGCCTGGCTGGAGCCGGAGATGCGCGATTGCGTCGGGCCGCTCTACGCCCTGATCGAGCGTCGCGCCGAAATCCCCGTCGCCGAGGCCATCCAGACGACCAATGCCGTGCCGATGCCGGAGGATATCCGCATCAGACTTGATGCGCCGAAAGGCGCCTATGCGCTGCGTCTGGTGCGATGTTATCTCGATCGCGACGGCGCAACCATGGTCGTCTCGATCAACCACCATCCCGCCGATCGCTTCAGCTACACCATGCGCATCCGCCGCGACGCGCTGGAGGGATGAGGGCGCATCACGCCTGCAGGACGTAGACGCGAAACGGCATCCAAAGTCCCATCCCCATCATGATCAGATTCTCGGTGAGCGAGACGAAGCCGAGCGGCACGTTGCTGTCACCGCCGACACAGGCGCATTTCAACTCACGTTTTTCGATATAGACCGCCTTGAACACCGATACCGCGCCGACCGTCCCGATGAACAACGCCACCGGCCCGGCGAGCCAGATCAGCGCGGAAGCCAGCATCAGCACGCCGGCAAGCGTTTCTGCAAAGGGATAGACGTAGCCATAGGGCACCCAGCGGCGCGCGAGCAGATCGTAATTCAGGAACATGGTCGAGAAACTCTCGACATCCTTGAGCTTCTGAAGACCCAGCAGCACCATCGCCGTCGCCACGAAGATCTCGAAGGTGCGCAGGCTGGCAACCGCCCCCTCCATGCGCCAGCCGATCGCGAGGGCCATGGCGAAAGCCACGGCAAACAGAGCGATGACGGGCATGTAGGTGACCTCGTCCTCATCCTTCACGGCGAGGCCAAAATGCGTGCGAAGCTCTTCGTATCCGCCGATGCGCTCGCCGTCGATATAAGTCTGCGGCGTCGTCTTCACGCCCTCGCGCTGCATGAAGCCATCGGTTTCCTCGCGGGTACGCAGTGGATGATCCTCGACCTCAAAGCCCCTGCGCTGCAAAAGGTCCAGGCTCTTGAGGCCGAACGGACAGCGATGATCGGGCATGTCCATCCGGTAGAGCTGAGCGGTCTTCACCCCTGTGGTGCGTGCATCCACTGCGCATCCCCTTTCTGCCGCATGCGCGGCCTTGAGGGGAGTCAAATCGGGACGGGGGAAGTGGTTCCGGCGACGCCTGCCCTCAGTCAGATAAAGCCCTCAGCGACCCGCATGCAGGCGCGGGTCGAGCGCGAAGCGCTCCTGCCGGACATCCTCGAGATGATGAAAGGCGCGGCCCGGATCGAAAATCAGGTTCCAGCTGTAGCGTGAAACCGTCGAGGGGATCAGTGTGAAAAGATGATCCCTGACGAGCTGGTCGCCGAAACCCTGCTGGCCCGGCCCGTGGGTGGTTGGCACCAGCCAGCTGGGATTGGGTATGTCCTCCGGTCGGACCACGTGAATGATCGACGGATCGGTGATCCTTGCGCAAGTCAGCAGGTGGGGTGCGGTGTCGAGGACGCGGAAACCTTTATGGACCGCAACTTCGAGGATCGCCACAGCGGGATCAATCGAGGCATAGACGACCCGCACACCCCGCGAATTCCATCGCCCGCCGACACGATGCGCCCCCTCGCCGGAATGCCAGCTCCCGGCATGACGATGCTGATCAAGGCGCCACAACCGGATTTCGCCCTGCCCCAACGGCGCCGGCAGAGGGGTCACGTATAGACCCCGTATTCGAGCCGGGTGAGGTAATTCTCCACCGCTTCTGCCCCAGCCGCCGAGGAGAGAAGATCGATCGGACGGCGGTTATCGAGGCCGATCGCCTGCGCTTCGAGCCATGCCTCGGCAGCCTCCTGCGCCCCCATCACGTCGATGGCGCGGGCGAGGATTTCGGCGAAGCGCCAGGCGCGGCTGCTCTGCTCGACAGATAACCGCGTATCCGCCGCATCCTTCCTGCGCCTTTGCAGCGTACGGATGCTCATGCCGATGGCCTTTTCGAGCGCATCGCCATGCGAAAGGACGCGCACACGCGCGATCAGGTGTATCAGCGATGCCGAAGGCAGGCCGCGCATGATCACGTCATGCGCATCGATCGAATTCTGCACGCCATGTGCCACGATCCTGCGCCCGCCCAGCATGGCGAAGGCCCGGATCGGAATGCTGTCACCGGCCAGTGCGCCGGACTGCTCGGCAGCTGGAACGGCTATGCTCATGGGGGCTTCCTCTCGCGTCACCTGTCGCGAGAAGCGTGCCACATGTCGCCAGCTGCCGTCAATGCCTTGCCAGCAGCGTGCCATACCCCTGGATCTTGTCGGTAATGCCGTTCTGGCGCAGGGCCCACCAATAGGTCGCCGTGTTGATCGCGATCACCGGCTTGCCGAGCCAGAATTCGGCGATTCCGGCCACCCGCGCCATGGCGAGATTGGTGCCGACCTGCACGATGGCGTCGACATCCGGGCCGTCGACCTCGTTGATCGCGTCACGCAGCTCGGTTTCCGGGACATGGGCGATCTGCATCGGGCTCTTGCATTTGAGTCCCTTGAGATTGACCACCTCGAAGCCGCAATCGGTGAAGAACTTGCGCACCTGGACATCGCCCACGGGCATGTAGGGCGTGATCACGCCGAGCCGCTTGACATTGTCATAGCAGTTGAGTGCCGCGCGGCAGGCATCCGATCCCATCGCCACCTTCACGCCAGCGCGTTCCTCGACGCGACGCTCCAGTTCGATCGAGCCCTCAAGCCCGTCCCAGAAGGTCTCTGCCGACATCCCCATGACGAGATAATCCGGGCGGCAGGTCATCACCGCATCGACCGAATCCATCAGTGCCGCGCGGATGTCATCCATCAGCTTGTTGAAATCATCGTCGCTGGTGACCGGATTGTCCGGGATGATGATGCGCGAGAAATGGTTGGTCACGCCCACCGGACGCATCGCGTCGAATTCCGGCTGGACCGAGGTGTTGGTAGAGGGGGCGATGACCCCGAATTTCATGCGGTAACCGAGACTGTCGACCATGGTCGTTCTCCCTGGATATGGTGTCCGCGCCGTTCAGGCCACGTCTTCGAGATCACGCAGCGACTGGATCATCGAGGAGCGGCGCACGAAGGCGCGATGGGCCTCTTCGTCAGCCACGGTGCTGCGCAACTCGTCGTGATAGGCGCAGCGCGCCTGCGGGTCTTTCTCGTTGAGGATCTTGCGGTTGCGCAGGGCCTGCGCCTGGACCGTCTCGATCGCCACCTTGCGGCGCTGGCGCTCGTAGCGTCCCATGGTTTCAAGCGGCGCGCCGTTCCACACGGCGGTGAGCTTCTCGCCGAGATTCATGGCGTCGTGGATGCCGCCATTCATACCCATGCCGCCGAGCGGATTGTTGAGATGCGCGGCATCACCGGCAAGGAAGATGCGCCCGGAGAGGTAGCGATCCGCGACGCGCTCATGCACGCGGTAATCGGTTTTATGGACGATCTCATAGGGCGCATCGCGCGGTAGCAGCGCCTGGAGCCGCTCCTCGATGCGCTCCGGCGCCTTCATCGATTCAGGCGTTTCATTATCCTCGGTCGGGAAGAGAACGCGCCACAGCGTGGGCGTACGCAGCAGCACCACCCATTCATCGGGATCGCTGATATAGGCGATATTGGTCAGGTCCGGGATGGCCGAGCCAAAATCGAAGGTCGTCGAGAAGGTCAGGAAGATCTCGGGGATGGTCATCCCCTCGAAATTCACGCCGATCTGCTTGCGCACGATCGAGCGCGCGCCATCGGCGCCGACGAGGAAATGCCCGCGCAATTCCTCGCGATGCCCGTCTCCGTCGGCGATCACGAGGCGCACGCCGTCATCATCCTGGGAGGCTTCCAGCGCCTGCATGCCATAGCGCAGATCGACCTTGCCCTCGGCCTCGAGCTTCTCGCGCAGGAGGCGTGCGAGCTTCCATTGCTCGCATTGCAGCCGATAGGGATGACGCGTCTCGTCTGCCAGCAGCCCGAGATCGAACGTGGCGATGACGCCTTCCCTGCGATCGCGGAACTGCCATTGCGGGCAGATCAGCCCCTGTTCGACGCATTTCTCGGCGATACCGAAGCGATCAAGCATGTCGAGCGTCGGCGGATGGAAGGTCGAGGCGCGCAGATCCGTCGGCACGTCCACATGCCCCTCGATCAGCGTCACCGGAATCCCTTCATCAGCCAGATAAGCCGCCGCCGTCATACCGACCGGCCCGCCCCCGACGATCAGAACGCCCCTGTCACTCATGCCGCGATCCCCTCGCTGTGATGCGCTATGCGCGTTGTCGTTGATTATATGTCCGGACAAAATTTTGCGTCCAGCCCGATACCTTGCATGACACATGAGTGCCCGCCCCAGGTCGAGGACGACCCGCTTGGGCGATGCGAGCGTTCCCCTCTCCTCGAAGGGAGAGGGGAGATTGCGCTGCATCAGCCCTCGCAAATTCAGGCACCTCCCCCATCACATGATCGCCGGCTTCTCGACCGCCGGACTGCGCGCCAGCTGCGCCGCCTCATCGGCGGGAAGCGTGTCGTCCCACAGCCGGGCGATATAGCGCTCTCCGGTATGGCCGCTGGAATCATCGGCGCTTAGCCACAAAGCCGGGGCGCGCATGATGGCGGGTGAAAGCAGGTTGCCGTCGGCGCCCTTCTTGCCAGGTCCGTCGGGCAGCAGCGCCGTATCCGCCGCACCGCCCGGCAGGAGCACGTTGACATCAACACCGGTGCCGGCGAGATCCTGCGCGAAGATGCGCGAGGCGGCCTCCAGCGCCGCTTTGGACGGGCCGTAGGGCGCATAGCCGCGCCGGACCATGGTCTGGTCGCTGGTCGAGATGTTGATGATCTTGCCGCAACCGCGCGCCAGCATGCCTGGCACCACCGCCCGGCTCATATGGAACATGCCGTTGAGATTGGCCGCGATGATTGCCGCCCAGGCCTGCGAATCCGTCTCCCAGAACCGCGTCGGCTCGCGGTTATAGGTCTCGCTGACGAGCCGCATGCCGCGTCCGGCATTGTTGATCAGCACCGCGACCGGCCCCAGCTCCGCCTCGACCCGCGCGACCAGCGCCGTGCAGGCATCCGGATCCGTGACGTCGCAGAGCAGCGGGAGTATCCGCCCCGACAGAGATTCCGCCTCGCGCGCCGTGGCGTCGAGTTCCTCGCCCGCCCGCGCGCCGGTAATCGCGACTCGAGCGCCCTCCTCCGCGAGCGCAAGCGCCATTTCGCGCCCAAGTCCGCGCCCGCCACCTGTGACGATCACGACGCGGTCTCGCAGTGACGGATAGCGTTCGCTCATCAGCCGGCGGCCCCCATGCGTTCGAACAGGCGCCCCGCTGCGGATATGTCGTCGCGGATACCGGCGAGCCGCAGGGCATGCCAGAGCGTGGCGGTGTTGGAGGAGATCACCGGGATGCCGAATTCGGCTTCGAGCTTGCGGATCATTGGCAGGGTCGGAAAATCGGTGCAGGAGATCAGCAACGCATCGGGGCGCCCGGATTCCCGCGCTGCCTGGATCACGCCCCGCGCATGCGCGACGACCGCGTCGAGCGGCGTCTGCGCGATGCGGACATATTCATGGGGCCCGCCGGCGCCGATGCCGAGCCCCGCAATCGCCAGCACCTCGAACCCGCAGCCTTCCAGGAAATGGCGCTCATGCGCGTCGAGCTTTTCATGATAAGGCGTTGCGACGGCGAGCCTCTTTGCTGCGAGGGCATCGAGCGCGGTGACGATCGCCGCAGCGGTGGTGAGGCCGGTGCGCCCGCTCGCGGCCTGCATCCGTTCGGGCAGGCTCTGCGGCGGATGCGTCATCGAACCGGCGGTGCAGGCATAGGCGATGACATCGACATCCGCCTTGACGAGCTCGGCCATGGCCTTGTCGAGATCATCATGCAGCGCGCGCTGTCCCTCACGCGAGCTCGTATCCGCATGCAGCGACATGCGCATGGTGTGGAAGCTCGTGCCCTCCGGCATCAGCCGCGCCCATTCCGCCTCGTTGACCGTATTGGTCGGCGGTACGATCACGCCGAGGCGCGCGCGCCAGGAATAGGCGGAGAGATGGCGCGGGGCGCCGGTCGCTTCAGCCATCGCTGCCTCCCAGTTTGTGGATCGGGCGCTCTGCCACCGGGATCATCACCGTCTTGATCTCGGTATACATCGCCTCGCAGCCGCGTCCGCCCTCGCGACCGACGCCCGATTCCTTGTAGCCGCCGAAGGCCGAGCGCAGATCACGCACCATCGGCGTGTTCACCCAGATGGTCCCCGTGCGCATGGCCTGCGCGACCCGGTGCGCACGCCCGAGCCCCTCGGTCCAGACATAGCCGGCAAGGCCGAAACGGCTCTCATTGGCCAGCCGCACCACTTCCTCCTCGGTCTCGAAGATCTGGAAGGTGGCGAAGGGGCCAAAAATCTCCTCCTGGCACAGCCGCGCGCCGTTATCCTGCGCGAGCATCGCCACCGGCTGCACGTAGTGTCCTGCCTCCATGCCTGGAACCGCCTTGCCGCCGGCGAGCAGCCGCGCGCCCTCACTCTCGCCGATGCCGACATAATCGCGCATGCGCTGCTTTTGCGCGGCGTTGATCATCGGGCCGAGTTCGGTTCCCGGGATCAGAGGATCGCCGATGCGCAGGTTGCGCATGCGCGCGACAAACGCCTCCATGAAGCGCTCGGCGATCGGGCGCTGCACGAAGATGCGGCTGCCGGCCAGGCACATCTGGCCGTTATTGGCAAAGACCCCGAGCAGCGCGCCGTCGAGGGCGCGGTCGAAATCGGCATCGTCGAAAACGATATTCGCGCTCTTGCCGCCGAGCTCCATGGCGGCGCCCTTGATGCCCTTTGCCAGCGCCCCCATGATTGCACGCCCGGTCTCGGTGCCGCCGGTGAAAGAGACCATGTCTATTTCCGGATGCCCCGACAGAGCCGCCCCAGTCACATGGCCGCGCCCGTTGACGAGGTTGACCACGCCCTCCGGCAGGCCGCAATCGCGCATCAGATCGAATAACCGCGCCACCGTCAGTGGCGTCATCTCGCTCGGCTTAACCACGCAGGTATTGCCGAAAGCGAGCGCTGCGGCGAGCTTCATCGAGGTCAGCCCCAGCGGCACGTTCCACGGCCCGATCAGGGCGCAGACGCCCATCGGCTCGCGCGAGACCAGAGTGAGGAAGCCCTCCTCCTGCTGATACAGCTCGCCGGCGCTGTGGTTGATATACTCGGCGAAGAATTTGAAATTATAGGCCGCGCGCGGGATGTGCATGCCGCGCGTCTGGGCGAGCGGGACGCCGGTATTGATGCTCTCCAGCGCCGCCAGCTCGTCGGCATGGGCCATGATCGCATCATGGATCGCCATCAGCACCTGCTGGCGCGTGGTGATGCTGCTCTTCGGCCAGGGCCCGTGATCGAAGGCGTGACGCGCGGCGCGCACGGCGGCATCGACCTCCGCCGCGTCGGATTCGTGCAGGATCGCGATCACCTTCCCCGTGGCCGGATCGTCAACCGGCAGCGGCTCACCCCGATGGGCGACGAAAGCGCCGGCACCATATCCGGATACGGCGCGCGGCGCATCGACGAGCGCATCGCGAAGCCGGGTTGCTGCCTCGGCGCCTGCCATCACTGCCCTCCACGCCCGACGATACCGCGCTCGGCCAGTTCGGCGATCCGCGCATCATCGAGATTCAAAAGGCCCTTGAACACCTGCGCATTATGCTCACCGAGCTCGGGACCGGGGCTGACGACGCGGCCCGGCGTGTCCGAGAGGCGCGGCGCGACATTCTGCATGGCGAGATCACCGAAGACGGGATGGGCGACCTTCACGATCGCTTCGCGCGCCTTGAAATGCGCGTCTTCCAACATTTCCGGCGCGCGGTAGATATCGCCGCGCGGGACGCCCGCTTCATCAAGGAGCGGCCCGAGTTCCGCAGCGGTCATGGTGCGCGTCCATTCCGCAATCAGATCATCGAGCTCGGCCTGATGCTTGCCGCGCGCGGAATGGGTGGCATAGCGTTCATCCGATGCGAGTTCCTCGCGTCCCATCACTCTGGCAAGGCGCGAGAACACCGTATCCTGATTGGCTGCGATCAGGACGAATTTCTCGTCCTTCGTCGGATAGACATTGGACGGAGCCACGTTCGGCAGGATCGCGCCGGTGCGCTCGCGGATGAAATCGGCCTTGTCGTACTCGGTGATCAGCGATTCCATCACGTTGAGCACGGCCTCATAGATGGCGCTGTCGACCACCTGCCCGCGCCCGGTCCGATGCATGTTGTGCAGCGCCATCATGCCGCCAAGGCAGGCGAAGGTCGCCGCCAGCGTGTCGCCGATCGAGATGCCCATGCGGCTCGGCGGCGTCGAGGGGTCACCCACCACGTAGCGCAGCCCACCCATGGCCTCACCGATGGCGCCGTAGCCGGCATTGCGCGAATAGGGCCCGCTCTGGCCGTAGCCGGAGACGCGAATCATGATCAGGCGCGGGTTGATCTTCGCGAGTTCCTCGTAGCCGAGCCCCCATTTCTCCATCGTGCCGGGGCGGAAATTCTCCAGCAGGATATCGGCATCACGCACGAGTTCGCGGATCATCGCCTGGCCTTCCGCTTCGCGCGCATTGATCTCGACGGATTTCTTGTTGCGCGCTATGACCGGCCACCAGAGCGACTTGCCATGCGGTTTCTCGCGGCCCCACTGGCGCATCGGATCGCCGGAACCGGGCTGCTCGACCTTGATCACCTCGGCGCCGAAATCGGCCATCAGCTGACCGCAGAACGGGCCGGCGAGCAATTGCCCCATCTCGATCACCCGCAGGTCGGTGAGCGGGCCGGAAAGGCGGGGATCGCGTATCGCCGTCATGACGTTTCCTCAATTTGTCCGGACAATCTTGTGTCCAATTAATAACCGATCCATGCGATCTGGCAAGACGGATTGCTTGGTTTTTCCTCACGTCGGCACATCGAAAAATGCGCAGGACGCCCGTATCTGGATACAATTCATGCGCAAAACACGCATTTCGGCAATATTCTTGTAGACAGATGAGTTTGTCCGGACATATTTTAGAACCATCCCCGGACCGGCGTGATCCCGCCGCAACCGGGCATGTGGTACGGTACACGATCATGGCCGCACCATGCATGCGAAGCCAACAGGGGAACACATCATGAGGAAGACATTTTCGGCCCTGGCCGTCGCGGCACTTATGGCGCTGCCCGGCCTTTCCACGGCGCCGGCCCAGGCACAGGTCGTGACGCTCGGCTCCACCGCCACCGGCGGCACCAGCCAGATCGGTCGCTCGATCGCGGCGGCGGTCTCCGAATACTCACCCCTGCAGATGCGTCCGCAGGAAATGGCCAATACGGCGGATTACATGCCGCTGGTGAATATCGGCGAGATCGATTTCGGCATCTCCAACGTCGTCCAGCTCTGGTATGCCCATCACGGGCTGGGAATGTCCGCAGGGACGCCGATGAGCGAGTTGCGCAACGTCGCCTCGCTGATGCCCTTCCGCGCCGGCTTCATCGTTCCCGCCGACAGTGAGGTGGAAAGTATCGAGGATCTCGCCGGCATGCGTGTACCCGGTTTCGAGGAGGGCACGCTGGGTTATCACGTGACACTGGCTTATCTCGCGAATGGCGGGCTCGACTATGACGACGTGGTCGAGGTGCCGGTGCCGAATTTTCCGCGCATGTGGGACTCGTTCCGCGAGGGTTCAACGGACGTGACCATCGTCGTCGTCGGTTCGGCGACCAATATCGAACTCGACCAGACGCTCGACGGCGTGCGCTTCATCAGCTTCACCGATGACGAGGAGCGCCTCGAAGCCATGCAGGAATGGCTGCCGCAGATGTATTTCGGCCAGGTCGACGCGGATGCGGGCATACCCGGCATCGATGAGCCGACCAACATCAAGGTCTATGATTACACGCTGTTTGCGCCCGAGAGCGTCCCGGACGATCTCGTCTATGAGGTAACGAAGTCGCTCTACGAGAACGAGGAAAATCTGCTCGCTACGGGTCCGGTCTGGACCGGCTTCACCGCCGAGGGCATGAGCCGCGACGTCGATGTGCCCTTCCATCCGGGCGCGATCCGCTTCTACGAGGAAGCCGGCGCCTGGAATCGCTGATCGGCTGCGGCACACGCTGCCGCCACACGGATCGCCCGATGCGCGCCATGGCGCCGCCCGGGCGATCCGCAGAGCACATGCACGCCATCCTGCCTGACGAGGAGCCTCCCGCATGGATGCGGCCCTGACCGATCTTAGCCCGCGCGACCGCTTCACCCGGCGCCGGATCGTCCCCGCCCTGTGCATCGCGATCACGCTTGCAGCGATCTTCTGGTCGCTGGGCGGGCCGATCCGCATCGGGGTGCGCGTCTATGCCGAGCAGATCCTCGTTGCGGTGCTGACGATGGGGCTCGCGGTCTGCTTCCTGACGCGACGCGCGAGCAGCCGCAGCACCGACACGGCCCCCATCCCGCTCTACGATTACGCCCTCGCCGCGATAGCGCTTGTCTATGGCGTCTATCTGACCTGGGTATTTCCCGATCTCTCCCAGAACGTTTTCTTCCGCCAGACAGAGGCGATCATCGTGGCGAGTATCGGCCTCGCCTTGCTGCTCGAAGGCCTGCGCCGCGCGATCGGCTGGAGCCTGATCGTCATCCTTGCCATGATCGGCGGATACGCGCTCTTTGCCGATCAGTTTCCCGGCCCGCTGGAAGGACGCGGTATCTCGCTGCAGCGGCTGATCAGCTTCACCATTCTCGACAGCGCCGCCATGGCCGGCGCCGCGCTCTATATTGCCGTCGCGGTGGTGATCCCCTTCATCCTGTTGGCGCGACTGCTGCTCGCGACGGGAGGCTCCGCTTTCTTCTCCGATCTCTCGGCCTCGCTGATGGGGCGCTATCGCGGCGGTGCGGGCAAGATCGCTATCGTCGGCTCGGCCTTGTTCGGGACGATCTCGGGAAGCGCCGTGTCCAATGTCGCCTCGACCGGCGGCATTACCATTCCGCTCATGAAGGAGAGCGGCTATCGCCCGCATACCGCCGCCGCAATCGAGGCCTCGGCCTCGACCGGCGGGCAGCTCATGCCGCCGATCATGGGGGCCGCCGCCTTTCTGCTGGCGGAGAATCTGGGTGTGCCCTTCACCGACGTGATCATCGCCGCGATCGTGCCCTCTCTGCTCTATTTCTTCAGCCTTTTCATCTTCGCCGATCTCGAAGCCGGGCGGCGCGGCATCATGCCGGTGGAAGAAAGCCGCATCCCGGCGGTGCTGACCACGATCATGCGCGGCTGGTTCCTGCTCCTTCCCTTCGTTGTCCTGCTCGTCGGCCTCTTTGCCTACGCCATGCGCCCGGAAACCGCCGCGCTCTATGCGGTCGGCGTACTCTTCCTGATCGCGCTGGTGCGCACCTACGAGGGCGGGCGCATCGGCTTTCGCGATCTCGCCGACGCACTCGCGCGCACCGGGCAGGCCTCTGTCGAGATCGTCATCATCTGCGCCGTGGCCGGAATCATCATCGGGTTGTTCTCGCTCTCGGGCCTGAGCTTCGGCATGACCTTCTTCCTCGTGCAGATCGGGCAGACGAGCCTGTTCCTGCTGCTGTTGATGACGGCGCTCATCTGCATCGTCCTGGGGATGGGGCTGCCGACGGTCGGCGTCTACCTGCTGCTCGCGACGCTCGCCGCGCCGCCGCTGGTCCAGCTCGGCCTGATACCGATGTCGGCGCATCTGTTCGTGCTGTATTTCGGCATGCTCTCGATGCTCACCCCGCCCGTGGCGATTGCCGCCTTCGTTGCGGCCAGCATGGCCGGAGCACCGCCGATGCGCACCGGTTTCGAGGCCGTGCGCATCGCCTGGCCGGCCTATGTGGTGCCCTTCCTGTTCGCCGCGTCGCCCAGCCTGATTCTCGCCGGCACGCCCGTCGAAAACGCTGTCGCCTTTGTCACTGCGGCGGGTGGCGTCACACTGGTCACCGCCGCGATCGTCGGCTTCGCCGGCGGCCTGCTGGCCACGCCGATGCGGCTCGGTGTCGCCCTGGCGGGGATCGTGCTGCTGCTGCCGCCTGATCTGTTGCCGGTCTCGGGCCTGCTCTCACTCGTAGCCGCCGCAGCCGGGATTGCATTCTGGATCCTGAGCGGGCGCGCGGCCAGCGCGGTGGCGGCAGGTGAATGACGAAAGGAGGCTTTCGAAAAACGACGTGCAATCCTGATCCATATGCGCAAGCGTGGCGTTGACTATACGTAATGGAGCATGCAGCCTTCCGGCCTGCCGTTCCCCATCACAGTCGCAGTTTCCGGCAAGAGAAAAGCGACCCAACTGTCCAGGGAGGACACCATGATACTGGAAAACACCGCAAAGACTTCTCGCAACTGGCTGGCCGGGCTTGCGCTCGGCGCGGCGATGGCCTTCGGTGGCGCCGCCACGACGGCCCAGGCGCAGAACGACATCACCGTCACCCATTGGGGCGTGCTGATGTATGGCGCGCCCTATGCAATCGCCCGCGACCAGGGTTATTTCGAGGAAGCCGGCTTCGAACTCGGCGACATCCTCACCTCGTCGGGTGGCGGCACCACGGTGCGCAACGTGCTCACCGGCGGCCTGCTCTACGGCGAGACCAGCCTCGCGGCAGCCGTTTCGGCGCATCTGACCGGGCGCGACATCGTCATCGTGAATACCGGCGCTGCGACAGTGGCAGATATTCTCTGGATCACGACGCCCGATAACGACGAGATCGATTCCATCGAGGATTTCGTCGGCAAGCGCATCGCCTATACCCGCCCGCAATCCGTCACCGACATGACGCTGCGCATGTCGCTCGATGCGGCCGGCCTGTCTGCGGATGACATGGAACTGATCGCCGCCGGCGGTATCGGTGACGGCCTGACGCTGCTGCAGCAGGGCGCCGTGGACGCGGTACCGATCCTGGAGCCGATCTGGGCCAGCCAGCGCGACAATTACAAGGCCGTGCTCTACCTGCAGGACGTGCTCCCGCGCGTCGCGCAGACCGTCGGCATCACCACGAGCGCCTTCGCCGAAGAGCGCGGTGACGATCTGCGCGCCATCATCGAGGCCCGTCGCAAGGGTGTTCAGTTCATCAAGGACAACCCGGAAGAAGCCGCCCGCATCTTCGCGGAGGTCTATGACCGCGATGAAGCGATCATGCGTACCGCGATCGATGCCATGCTCGAGATCGACTACTGGTCCGAGGGCGGATTCATCTACGAGGACATGGACCGCAAGATGGATGGTCTGCGCCTGATCGACGTCGTCGAGGGTGATGTCGACTGGAGTGCCGTGGTCGATGAGAGCTTCCTGCCGGAAGATCTGCGCAGCGAGTGAAGCGGGAGCGTTCCAGTGTCTCATGAAGTGCATGCGCGTCTCGAGGGCGTGACGCGGGTCTATCCCGCCGTGGCCGGCAACCCGCCGGTCCACGCTCTGGGCCCGATCGATCTCGACCTGCGCAAGGGCGAGTTCTTCTCCATCGTTGGCCCGTCCGGCTGCGGCAAATCCACCTGCATGGACGTGCTGGCCGGGCTGGCTGCGCCGACCGAGGGCAATGTCTGGTTCGAAGGCAAACGGGTCGATGGCAACGTGCCCGACGGCATCGGCGCCGTGTTCCAGGAGGATGCCTCGTTCCCCTGGCTGACGGTGGAGGACAATGCCGCCTTCGGCCTGCGGCGTGCGGGTGTCGATGCGGCGGAGATCCGCCGGCGTGTCGACTACGCGCTGGGCTTCGTGGGACTCAAGGCCTTCGCAAAGGCCTATCCGGCACAATTGTCCGGTGGCATGCGCCAGCGTGTGTGCATCGCGCGCACGCTGGTGCTCCAGCCGCGCCTGATCCTGCTCGATGAGCCTTTCGGCGCACTCGATGCCCAGACACGTCTGCTGATGGGCGACGAGTTGCTCAAGCTCTGGCGCGAGACCGGCGCAACGGTGCTGCTCATCACCCACGCCCTCGACGAGGCCGCCATGCTCTCCGACCGGATCGGCGCCATGTCGGCCCGGCCGGGGCACTTCCTCGAAACCGTCGAGACCGGCTGGTCGCGCGACCGCGATTCGCGCATGCTGGAAGGCGAGACATTCGGGCACATTACCGGACGCCTGTGGCAGATGCTGCGTTCGGAATCGCAACGCGCCATGGGGCATGAGGAGGGCGCGGCATGAACCGGCTGACGCTGATCCGCCTCGGTGTGATCGTGGCCTTCTTCGGCCTGCTCGAAATCCTCTGCCGCACGGAAGTCATCTCTCCCTTCACCATGATCCCGCCGAGTGAGATGGCCATCGCGCTGTGGGCACTCATTGCATCCGGCGAAATCGCGCGCGGGATGCGCCAGACGCTGGGCAATGTCGCGGTGGCCTGCATCCTCGCCATCTCGGTCGGCTTTGCCGTCGGCGCCGGCGTGCACGCCCTGCCCCGTCTGCGCCGCGCGCTCGACCCGTTCCTGACGACCTATTACGCGGTGCCCTTCTTCGTTTTCTATCCGCTGCTGGTCTTCATCTTCGGGATGAACAACTTCCCGATGATCATGATCGGCTTCCTCTTCGCGGTCGTCGCGATGATCATCAACACGCTCAACGGGCTGGACAAGATCCCGCGGGTCTACCGCAAGGTGGCGCGCATGCATCATATGGGCCGAGCGAAGACGGCGCTGCTGATCGAGCTGCCCTATGCCATTCCCAATCTCTTCACCGGTGTGAAGCTCGCGGTGGCCTATTCCTTCATCGGCGTGATCGCGGCGGAATTCATTCTCGCACCTGGCGGACTCGGCTACGCGATCTCCTTCGCCTATGACAATTTCGACAACGAAGCGATGTACGCGCTGATGCTCTTCATCCTGGTGCTCGTCACCATCATCAACATGTCGCTGCACGCTTACGAGCAGCGGCTGCTGCGGCGTCAGGGGCGGTGATCATGGCAGGAACGCAAACGGCCTATTCACGCAAGGATCACCAGCGCGCCGAGCGGCTGCGCTATTTCGGCGATGTGGCGCTGGTGATCGTCGCCATCGTGGTGGTCTGGCAGGTCCTGCATATGCTCGCAGGGGACGTGGCGATCTCTTCGCCACTCGCCACGGCAATCCGGGCGGGCGAGCTGCTCGGCTCGGCGAGCTTCTGGCCGCATGTTGCGGAGACAGCGAAGGCGCTCGTCTATGCGCTGATCATCGCGCTCCTGATCGGCATCGGTGTGGGCACATGGCTGGGAGCGCACAAGCTCTCCGGCGCGGTGGCGGAGCCAATTCTGGTGGCCTTGTATTCGCTGCCCAAGATCACGCTCTACCCCCTGATCCTGCTGGTCTTCGGCCTCGGCATCGAGGCGAAGATCGCTTTCGGCGCCATTCACGGCGTGATCCCGATCACCATCTTCACCATGAACGCGGTGAAGAACATCAACCGCGTCTTCCTGCGATCGGCGCGCGTGATGAAGCTCACCGTGATGCAGACGGCCACGCGGATTCTCCTGCCGGCGACGATGCCGGAAATCGTCTCCGGCCTGCGGGTCGGCTTCTCGCTGACGCTGCTGGGTGTCGTCATCGGTGAGCTGTTCTCGTCGCATCGCGGCATGGGCTTTCTGGTGATGCGCGCCATCGGCCTGCACGACGTCTCGACCATGATGGCGGTGACGCTGATCCTCGCCGTTGCCGCCGTCACGATATCGAGCATACTGCTTTATGTCGATAATCGTCTGCATCGCCGCGTCTGAGGCAACGATGGGCTGACCAAACCGGGGCGTTGCGCAGGCGACAGCACCGCCGCTGCAACGCCCTTTCGATGGACGCCACATGGCTGAGCGGCACGAAAGTTGCGCTTCGCTCGGCATCACCTGCGTCGCAGTGGACGCACGCGAATTCGTGAGATCCGCCGGCGGATTTGGTTGTCTTACGGGCTTTCTGGAGCGCTAGATGATGCCCGGCGAAGGCACACCACTTCCAGAAGGATCATACGTTTCCAAGATTGCGACCATTGCCATGCACTGAATGCATGGCTTCATTGTGCAGCGCGATATTCTCCTTCGCATGCGCAGCAACTATATCCCTGACGTAACGTTATTCACTACATGCACGTCAGGACAACCATCATGGCCATCGCCACTGCACCGCGCGGCCGCAGCAACGCCGCCCTCACCGTCATCCGTCGGGCCTTCGGCGCCATCGTCGCGGCACTGACTGCCACATTCGAAATCTACCGCGAAGCCGTGGCGGAGCGCGACGCCTATCATGCGCGCAACCCCCATCTCGGCAAGGATTGATCAGGCCGGAAGCGGCGCGGTCGATCTACTCACGCGCGAGTTTCGCCAGTGCATCCGGGGTATCCGCATCGAGATGGATGCCGGGATCGTCCACGGCGATCTCCCGGATATCGGCGCGCCCGCGCAGGAGTGGCCCGGCACCGCGATCGCCTTCCAGCTTTTCGATCTGTGGCAACAGTTTTCGCATCAGCAGCACCGGATTCCCGCGCCCTCCCTCGTAAACCGGAACGAATGCGGCATGATCCGGCTCGGATTGCGCGGCTGCGATCAAAGCATCGAGCGTCGCGGCCCGCACCAGTGGCATATCCGCGAGCAGGACGAGCGCACCGGCAGAATCCGCCGGCAAGGCCCGCATCCCCGCTTTCAGTGATCCGGCCAGCCCGCTGCGATAATCGGGATTATGGACGAGCCTCACCGGGTGATCCGCGCATGCGGGAGCGATCGCGTCATGGTCGTGCCCCGTCACCACGATGATCGGATGCGCGCGCGAACCCTGCGCCGCAGCGAGCACATGGGCGAGCATCGGCGCATCGCGAAACCGCGCCAGCGGCTTGGCGCCGCCACCAAAGCGCGAACCGAGCCCCGCCGCGAGGATGATCGCCGCAATGGTGCTCACGCCTCGTCATCCTCGGCGCTCTCCTCACCGGAGCGCGGCTGCGGACGCGAGACGATTTCCATCAGAAGGCCGCCGACGCCGAGCCCCATGATATCAGTGCGCGTCACCGGCAGGCCGGCCAGCATGCGGTGGAGGATCCAGTCGAAACCATTTTCCTTGGGACTGCGCGCACATCCCGGCGCACCGATCACCGGCTTGTCGCCGATATGGCCGACGAGCAGCAGATTGCCCGGATCGACCGGCATGCCGAAATGATCGATCCGCCCGCCCACTGCCGTGATCGCCGCCGGGATCACGTCGCGGCGATCGGACACGGCGGAGGCGCCGAAGACGATGATCAGTTCCGCATCGCCATGCGCGATCTGCTCCAGCTCGCGCGCCAGCGCCCCGGTCTCGTGCAGGGCGCGTGCCTCGCTGACCACGGTCGCGCCGGCGGGGGCGATGCGTTTGTCAAGGATTTTCAGGGTTTTATCAACGATGGTGGGCTTCAGCGCGTTGGTCAGGGTCGAGATCACGCCGATGCGTGACAGCATATAGGGCGCGATCCGCACCGCTCCTGTCACCCCCCGCGCCACGGCCTCGGCCTGGGCGAGCCGCCCTTCGCTGATCGCATAGGTGATGATCTTCACCGTCGCGATCATCTCGCCGGCAACGACCGGCTTGAACTGTTCGAGCGTGGCGAAGGTGATGGCCTCGTCGATCATGTTGATGCGGTCGATGGCCGCGCGATCGACCTCCAGGACGCCCGCATGTTTGGCGAACAGGTTGGCCCGCCCGGTAAAGGGCGGATCGATGCGCACCCCCTCCCCCGCCGTCGCTTGCGCGAGCCGCGCCGCCGCCTCGTCTTCAGCCACGTCTCCCGGTTCGAGCCGCACCGCCGTGACCTGCGCAACGCCTGCGGCATCGAGCTTGTCGGCATCCTCCGCAGTGATGCTCGCGCCCTTCTTGATCGTGATTCCGGGCAGGCGCAGCGAATGCGCCGCCATGGCGCCGATCGCCTCGCGTGGTGGCAGCGGCCCGAATTTCATCAGCTTCTCCGCCGGTCGCTGCGCAGCGTTGCGATGATCTCGCCGAGAATCGACACGGCGATTTCCGCCGGACTGACGGCACCGATATCGAGCCCGATGGGCGCGTGAATCCGCCCGATCGCCGCCTCCTCGAACCCGCCCTCGCGCAGCCGGTCGACGCGCCTGGCATGAGTCTTCTTCGAGCCGAGAGCCCCGATATAGAAGCACTGCGCCGTCAGCGCCGCATTGAGCGCTGGATCATCGATCTTGGGATCATGGGTGAGCGCGACGAAGGCGGTATAGGCGTCGAGCCCGATACGCGGCAGGGCATCATCGGGCCATTCATCCAGCAACGTCACATCGGGGAAGCGCTCCGGCGAGGCGAAAGCGGTGCGCGGATCGATGATCGTGCAATCGAACCCGGCGAGCTTCGCCATCGGCGCGAAGGCCTGGCTGATATGCACCGCGCCGATGATGACGATGCGCACCGGCGGCACCTGCACGGTGAGGAAATGCTCCGCCCCGTCAATCGCGACGATGCCGGATTTTCCCTTGCGCAGATGGGCGCGCAGGATTTCCGCCGCCGGATCGGCATCGATTTCGGCCTCGCGCACCAGCCTTTGCGCCCCATCCCCCAGCCGCGTCACCAGCACCGCCGCCCGCCGCGCCGCGCGTTCCTCGTTCAACAGGGCGAGATGATCAATCTTCATGCGGGCCTCGGGGGGTTGGGGTGTGGGGTGGGCGAATCGATGCCGGCGTTCCCCTCTCCCTTGCGGAGAGGGGACAGGGGTGAGGGTGGAACCGAGACGCTCGGCACGTCAGCGCCTCGCCCGGCATCAACGCCCCTCACCCCCGGCCCCTCTCCTCGGAGGGAGAGGGGAGAGGCGGTGGAAGTTTGCATCAAGCACATTTCACCCATCGATCCGCTCCACATAGACGCGGATGCGGCCGCCGCAGGAGAGGCCGACTTGCCAGGCGGTTTCGTCGGCGACGCCGAATTCCAGCATTTTGGGCTTGCCGCTCTCGATCACGTCGATCGCGTCGGCGATGACCGCGCCCTCGACGCACCCGCCGGAGACAGAGCCGAGGAAACTGCCCTCGGCGTCGATCACGAGATGCGAGCCGACCGGGCGCGGCGCCGAGCCCCAGGTCTCGACCACGGTGGCGAGCGCGACGCCGCGCCCGTCGCGGGCCCAGGTCTCGGCTTCACGCAGGATATCATCTTCATTGGCAATCATGATTACCCCCTTATGCCGCCATTGCACGCAGCCAACGGGCCGGATCGGCCTCGCGCGCGCGCGCGGCGGCGAGCGCGTCGCACAGCGCTTCCATCGAGCGCAGGTTATGGATCGGGCGGAATTCGTGCACATGCGGCAGCATGGCGCGGATGCCGGAAGCGCGGGCCTGGAAGGCCTCGTAGCGCAGGAGCGGGTTGAGCCAGACGAGGCGGCGGCAGGAGCGCTTCAGCCGGTCCATCTCGAAGGCGAGATCGGGCGAGACGTCGCGCTCCAGACCGTCGGTGAAAAGCAGCACCACGGCCCCCTGCCCCAGCACCCGGCGCGACCAGAGCCGGTTGAAATCGCGCAAGGCGGTGGCGATGCGCGTGCCGCCCTCCCAATCCTGTACCCGCTGCCCGGCCCGCGCCAGCGCCTCGTCCGGATCGCGGCTGGTGAGCTCGCGGCTGATATTGGTGAGGCGCGTGGCGAAGACGAAGGAGTGCACCTTGCGCCGCGTCTCGGCCACCGCATGCAGGAAATGCAGGAAGAGCCGGGAATATTCCGACATCGAGCCCGAGATATCGACCAGCGCCACCACCGGCGGCTGGCGGATGGCGCGGCTGGCGAAGGCAAGATCAATGGCGTGACCACCCGAGCGCAGCGAACGCTGCAGCGTGCGGCGCATGTCGATGCGCGCGCCGCGCGGGTCGGCTCGGAAACGGCGCGTGACGAGTTCTTCCGCCGGCAGGCGCAGCTGGCTGATCAGGCGCTTGGTGCGCGCGATCTCGGCGGCACTCATCTGGGCGAAATCCTTGCTGCGCAGCACTTCGCGATCAGAAACCGTCAGCCGCGCGGAGAATATCTCCTCCTGCTCCTCGATCTCCGGCTCCTTGCCCGGCGGCTTGAGGGCCTCGGCCACCCGCGAGGCGGCGGCGCGCGGCTTGTCCTCGTCCTGGCCCTTGCCCGGCGCCATCGGCGACATCTGGGCGATCAGCTTCTCGATCAGCGCGCGGCGGCGCCAGAACAGGCGAAACGCCTGGTCGAAAACGATCGTATGCTCATGCTTCTTCACGAAGACGGCGTGCAGCGTCCAGTAGAAATCCTCGCGCTCGCCGATCCGCGCCGCCTCCACCGCATCGATCGCATCCATCACCGCGGCGGGACCGACAGGGAGGCCGGCGGCGCGCAGGGCGCGGGCGAAATAGGCGATGTTCTCCGCGAGCTTGCCGCTGCCGTCGCCCGGATCCGGTTCACTGGTGAGATGATCGCTCATGACGTGATTGTGCGCCGGAGGGCGGGGTCGATGCAAGCGCTCGCATCACCGAACGCGTTGCCGGATTTCTCACGACCGGGATGCTTGCCGGCGCAACGTCAAGCTGAAACGATAACGATGAGGGAATGCCATCGAGAAGGAGAAATGCCATGAGCGCCGTCGAAGCGAAACTCTCGGAAATGGGCCTCGCCCTGCCCCAACTGCCGACGCCAATGGGCAACTATGTCCCGTGGAAACGCGTCGGCGACCTCGTCTACCTCTCCGGCCAGGGCCCGCGCAAACCCGAAGGTGGCTCGCATACCGGCAAGGTCGGGGCGGATGTCGATACCGAGACCGCCTATGGCCATGCGAAGATCATCGCCTTGCAATTGCTGGCCGTGGCGAAACAGGCCGCTGGCGATCTCGACAAGGTGGAATTCGTCAAGCTGCTCGGCATGGTCAACGCGACGCCGGAATTCGGTGAGCAGCCCAAGGTGATCAACGGCTGCTCGGACCTGCTCGTCGCGGCTCTGGGCGAGCGTGGCCGGCATGCGCGCTCCGCCGTCGGCATGGGCTCGCTACCAGGCAACATTACCGTCGAGATCGAGGCGATCATCCGCGTGCACGACTGACCGCCGCTAAACCCGGAAATGAAGAAAGCCGGGCAAATCCCCGGCTTTCTCGCATTCTGACGTTCGCGCAGCTTATGCGGCCACGGCCCTCGGCTGCACCTCGGCCATGTAATCCTCCATCAGCGTGCGGGTGACGTCGCCCGGCTGATAACGGTGCGGACCGATCTCGGAGACGGGGGTAACCTCGGCCGCCGTGCCGGTGATGAAGCACTCGTTGAAACTGCCGAGTTCGTCCGGCATGATCCGCCGCTCGATCACCTCGAAGCCGCGACGCCTGGCAAGATCGATCACCGTACGGCGGGTAATGCCATCAAGGAAGCAATCAGCGGTCGGCGTGTGAATCGCCCCATCACGGGTAAAGAACACGTTCGCGCCAGTGCATTCGGCCACGCGGCCCTGCCAGTCAAGCATGAGCGCATCGGCATAGCCCTTGCGCTCGGCGGCATGCTTGGAGATCGTGCAGATCATGTAGAGACCCGCCGCCTTGGAATGGCACGGCGCCGTCATCGGATCCGGGCGGCGGTAATCCGCAATATCGAGCCGGATGCCCTTGAGGCGCTCGGCGGGATCGAAATAGCTCGGCCATTCCCAGGCCGCGATGGCGAGGTGGATGGTATTCTTCTGCGCCGAGACGCCCATCATCTCCGAACCGCGCCACGCGACGGGGCGCACATAGGCATCGACGAGCCCGTTCTGTGCGATGACGAGGCGCTTGGCGGCGTCGATCTCGGCGGCGCTATAGGGGATTTCGAAATCCAGCACCTCGGCCGAACGCAGCAGCCGCTCGGAATGCTCCAGCGACTTGAAGATCTCGCCACCATAGGCACGCTCTCCCTCGAATACGGACGAGCCGTAATGCAGGCCGTGCGACAATACATGCAGCCTGGCCTCGGCCCACGGCGTCAGCGCGCCGTCCAGCCAGATCCAGCCGTCCTGCTGATCGAAGGAGATAGGCGACATCGAAACACACTCCCTGGAATGGCTACTGCGCATGCACGCAAGAACCGTTCTCCCAAGGCCCTTCGTGACACGCGATTGCGACAATCGGCTCATTTACGTTCGATCATTTCGCCGATTGCGCTTGACGGGTAACAATCCTCTTGGGATATGTCAATAAGGCTGACATAACCGGATGAGAGATTTTTCGTGTCGATACGCTCTTCCCAACCTGCCGTTCTCGCAGCCGTGAGCGACGAGCCGCCCGCCGGAAAGGCGCCGGGGCGCGACATTCCCGCCTATGACCTCATCGAGCTGTTCTTTTTCGCCTATCGGGATTTCGTTTCCGGGCCCGACCGCATTCTGGCGGAATACGGCTTTGGACGCGCACATCACCGGGTGCTGCATTTCGTCTCGCGTCAGCCCGGGCTGACGATCGCCGAACTGCTGGACATCCTCAAGATCACCAAACAGAGTCTCAATCGTGTGCTCAAGGAGCTGGTCGAGAAGGATTTCATCGTCAGCCGGATGGGCACGACGGATCGCCGCCAGCGCCTCCTCTTCGCCACGCAGACAGGCGAGGACCTGGCGCTGCGGCTGGCCGATCTGCAGACGGGGCGGATCATGCGGGCGCTGGAAACGGTGCCGACGGAGGAGCGCACGGCGATGCGGCGTTGCGTCAAGGATTACCTGACCGCGATGGTCGACCCGCAGGAGCGCGCGCGCGTCGCACAACTCGCGGCCACACCCGCAAAACGGCATGGACCGGGCGAGGAGCACTGATGCCCGCGAGCCGCAAGGAACTGCCCGACAACGCACCTCATATCCTGGTCGTCGATGATGACCGCCGTCTGCGCGACCTTCTGAGCAAGTTCCTCACGGAGAATGGTTTTCGCGTCACCGTTGCGGCGAGTGCGGCAGAAGCACGCAGCATGTGCGGCCATCTCGTCTTCGATGCCCTCGTCCTCGACGTGATGATGCCGGGTGAGAACGGCTTCGATTTCGCACGCTGGCTGCGCACACGCTCGCAGGTGCCGATCCTGATGCTGACCGCCCGCGCGGATTCGCAGGACCGCGTCACCGGGCTGGAGATCGGCGCCGACGATTATCTGCCCAAGCCCTTCGAGCCGCGCGAGCTGGTGCTGCGCCTCGGCAACATCATGCGCCGCGCCGGGCCCGGTGAAGGCGAAGGCGCAACGCTGCCGGAGACGATCCGCTTCGGCGCCTTCGTCTATCGCTTCGATCGCGGTGAACTGCGCCGGGGCGAGGAACTCATCCGCCTCACCGAACGCGAACGCGAGATGCTGAACCTGCTCGGGCGCCGGCTGGGCGGGCATGTGCATCGCGAAGAGCTTGCCGGCGCGGGCGGTGCCGCCAATGAACGTACCGTCGACGTGCAGATCAACCGACTGCGCCGCAAGATCGAGAGCGACCCGGCCAATCCCGTGTTTCTCCAGACGGTGCGCGGGATCGGATATCGGCTTATCGTGGAGTGATGCGCCTCATTCGTACCCGGACCAATCGCCTCCCGCGCCTGCGCCTCCCCGCCGGTCGCTTCGGTGCGGCGCGCCGCTTCTTCGCCCTGCTTGGCCGGATCTACGGCGCCGTCGCGCGCCGGGTCGGCGCCGCCATGCCCAAGGGGCTGTTCGCGCGCGCGCTGATCATCATCATCGCGCCGATCGTGCTGCTGCAATCCTTCATCGCCTATACCTTCATGGAGCGACACTGGCAGACCGTGACGATGCGGCTCTCTTCCGCCGTAACCGCCGATATCGCGGCGCTGATCGACATCTACGAGACCTTCCCCCAGGACGAGGAAGCCAGCGAACTCATCCGCATTGCCGATCAGCGCCTCGGGCTCGATGTCGAGATCCTGCGCGACACCGAGCTCCCGCCGCCGGGACCGAAGCCGTTCTTCTCCATCCTCGACCAGGCGCTTTCCAGTGAAATTGCACGCCAGGTTGAGCGTCCGTTCTGGATCGATACGGTGGGGCGCTCCGATCTGATCGAGATCCGGATACGGCTCGATGACGGAATCATGCGGGTGATTACCGAGCGCTCGCAGGCCTATGCCTCGAACTCCCACATCTTCCTGCTCTGGATGGGCGGCACCTCCCTCGTGCTGATGGGCATCGCGATCATCTTCCTGCGCAATCAGATCCGCCCGATCCTGCGCCTGGCCGAGGCGGCGGAGAGTTTCGGCAAGGGGCGCGAAATCGAATTCCGCCCGCGCGGCGCGCGCGAGGTCCGGCAGGCCGGCCATGCCTTCATCGAGATGAAGCGGCGCATCGAGCGCGCCATCGATCAGCGTACCGCGATGCTCAATGGCGTCAGCCACGATCTGCGCACGATCCTCACCCGCTTCAAGCTCTCCCTCGCTCTGCTGGAGCCGAGTGATGAGGTGCGTGACATCGAGCGCGATGTCGACGAGATGAGCCGCATGCTCGAAGGCTACCTCGCCTTCGCCCGCGGCGATTCCGGCGAGCAGGCAGTGCCGACCGATCTGCGGGCCATGCTGTCGGAGATCTGCTCTGATGCCGAGCGGCAGGGCCACCCGACGCGGCTTCGGATCGAGGGCGATCCGCAGGTGGTGGTGCGCCCGGATGCGTTCCGCCGCCTTGTCTTCAACCTCGTCTCCAACGCGGCTCGCCATGGCGACACGATCGCGATCAGCGCCAATCACGAAAGCCGCTGGCTCGTGCTGCATGTCGACGATGACGGGCCGGGCATCCCGCCGGAGCGGCGCGATGAGGTGTTCAAGCCGTTCGTCCGGCTCGACGAGGCGCGCAATCAGGACGAAAGTGGCTCAGGGCTCGGCCTCTCCATCGCCCGCGACATCGCGCGCTCGCATGGCGGCGATATCAGCCTCGATGACGGTCCGCTGGGCGGCCTCCGCGCCAGCCTGCGCATCCCTGCCTGATCAGCGCGTGGCCGCCGTGATGCCACCATCGACGACGATCTCGGTTCCGGTGATGTAGCGCGCCTCCTCGGATGCCAGAAACAATGCGGCATGGGCCACGTCGAAGGAATCGCCCATTCGGCCCATCGGCACCTGTTTCGCACGTGTCGCGGCAAACCCTTCATAGTCACCGCCGGCATATTTCTCGGCGAGCCGGCGCACGAGGGGCGTGTCCATCAGTCCGGGCACCACGCAATTGAGGCGGATGCCACGATCGGCATAGATCACGGCTGTGGTCCTGGTCATCTGGATGAGCGCCGCCTTGGCTGCCGCATAGGCCACCTGCGGCTTGCCGATATAGCGCAGACCCGCAATCGAGGAGACGTTGACGACGGCGCCGCCGCCCTGCTCTTCCATCATCGGCAAGGCATGCTTGCAGGTCAGGAAGGCGCTGGTGAGGTTGACGTCCATCTGCTCGTCCCAGACTGCGTGCGTGAGTTCCACCGGCCCGCCCGGTTCCGACCGCCCGACATTGTTGACGAGGATGTCGAGCCGCCCGAAATCCCGCGCGATCAGATCAAACAGAGCCGTCACGGAAACCTCGTCGGTGACGTCGCAGGCATGGCCGGTGAAGCTTCCGCCCTCCTGAGTGATCAGGCGCCCGGTCTCCTCCAGCGCCGCCGGATCCCGGTCGATCCCGATAATGCGCGCACCCTGGCGGGCGAAGATGGTGGCAATCGCCTTGCCGTTACCGAATCCAGGCCCGCTCGACCCTGCTCCCGTGACCAGCGCGATCCTGTCCGTCAGCCTCAGCATCGTCTCTCTCCCCGCCATCCTCAGGCGTCCACAATTCCGGGCGGACCTTACGCCGTGCCCGCCGGGCTGACCATGCGGGCTTTCTCGATCCGAACCGGCGCGAACGCGCATGACGACCCGCCGCGCACCGTTCGTGGCGCATATGTCATGATCGGCATTTGCAAACCGCGCGGCTTCTGCAAAAAAGAGGCATGCGTCGCATCACCATCATCGAGCCGGTCTCGCGCTTTGCCGTCTGGTCCCGCCGGATGGCGCTTCTGTCGCTGGCCTCGAGCGGGCTCGCGCTGTATCTCACCCGGGCGCGCCTGGTCGATCTCGATGCCGGTATGGCGGCGATCCTCGGCGGGCTCGTCATCGCGGCGATCGCCCTCGGTCTCGCACTCGCCGCCTTCTCGCGGATCTGGTATCTCGGGCGACGGGGATTTGCATCCGCAGTAACGGGTTTCGTGCTCACGCTGCTGGTTCTTGCACTGCCGCTCTATATTGCAGGATTGCGTCTGCATGCTCCGCAATCGCGCGACATCAGCACCGATCCCCAGACTCCGCCGGCATTCGCCGCGCCGGATGAGGCGTTGCCGCAGCGGCCCGGCCTGCTCGACCGCCTCGTTCCCGAAGCGCCGATGACCCGGACATGGCGCGCCCGGGCCATGGTACGTCCGCTCTATCTCGATGTCCCGCTGCGGGAAGCGGAGGAACTGGCGCGGCGCGCCGCAAGCGCGCTCGATCTGCGCCTCGAAGACGAAGGTGGCCCCGCAGATGCGCAGACCCGTGAGGCGGCGGAGGCCGCACTCTCGCGGCGACCCGATGACCCGCCACCCCTGCCCCCGCTGCGCCCCGTTTTTCCGAGCACCCCGGAGACGGGCAGCGTAACGCCGGGCGTGGAGGCAGAGATGCGGCCCGTCACCCTCGAAGCATCCGGCGAAACACCGATCCTGCGCCTGCCGCTGCGGCTTGCCGTGCGCATCACCCCCGTCGGTGACCGGGTGCGCATCGATGCGCGTGCGACCGCGCCGCAGGGCAATTACGATATCGGCGCCAACAGCGCATTGCTGCGTGCCTATCTCGCCGAGATCGCCTTTCTGGACAATCCGCGCTGAGCGCGATCATGCGGGCCGGTAGCTGCCTTCCAGCCCCACCGCGCCCTGCGCATGGACAAGCCCGCGCGCGACCAGGTCCTCGATATGCGCGAGCACATTCAAGGAAGCCGCACCGATCAGCGCCGGCGCGAGGCCGGGATACACGTTCGCGACGATCTGCACGATCGTGTGATCACCTGCGGCAATCCGCGCCAGGATCATCGCCTCGCGTTGCCGGCGATGCGCGATCAGCGCACGAACGAACCGCGCCGGTTCGCGGACCGGACCGCCATGGCCGGGCCAGTAGATCGCATCGTCGCGCGCCCGCAGCTTTTCCAGCGAGCGCATATAGGCGGCCATGTCGCCATCCGGCGGTCCGACAAAAGACGTCGACCAGGCCATGACGTGATCACCGGAGAACAGCGCCTTCTCCTCAGGCAGGGCGAAAGCGAGATGGTTGGCGGTATGGCCCGGCGTCGCCACGGCCTCCAGCGTCCAGCCCTCGCCCGAGACGCTTTCACCATCGCCGAGTTCGCGCTCCGGCCGATGCTCGCGATCACCTGCCCCCTCCATCCGGTTGGCCTCGCCGGTGTCCAGCGGTCGCGCCGGGCGATGCGGGCCGCAGCCGATGATCGGCGCACCGGTCGCCCGCGCCAGTGGACGCGCGCCCGGTGAATGATCGCGATGGGTGTGGGTGACGAGAATGGCGCTGATGCGCGCATCGCCGATAGCGGCGCGAATCGTCTCCAAATGGGCCGGATCTTCGGGGCCGGGATCGATCACGGCGATGTCGGACGTGCCAACGAGATAGGTGCAGGTGCCGGTGAAGGTCATCGGTCCGCCATTGCCGGCAACGATACGGCGCACGCGCGGCGATAACCGCTCACACAGGCCGGCAGGGGAATCGAAGGTGGTTTCGAAGGTCAGGGGCTCATCCATCGGGTCAGGTTCGGCGCTCGCGCGGTTTCTGGCAAGTGCCCTGATCGGGGGATTTCAGCAAGCGCTTCCGGCGCATTTTCAAAGCCTCGGCGTGGCGTCTCGCAAGAGAAACCCGCCGTCGGTTCACGACGGCGGGCCCGATGTCGACAGGCTTCAATCGGTGGAAGCTCGTGCTTTTGCGATGGTATGTTACATCGACTGCCGGGAATGAGCGAAAGCGCTCCCCCGGCGCATCATCTCCTCAAAACACGCCCGCGACAACGGCACCGACAAAAACCAGCGCCGCACAAACCGCAGCAACATTCAACTTTGGAACAAGGTTGAGTTTCGAGATCAGGCCCATTTGTAACCTCCCTGACGGGGGACCATCGGAACAGTTTAGCATGCTCAGCATCCGCTGCAAGATGCATTCGACACAACCCCTGCTCAGGCACCCGCGACGATCATCCTTAATAATCGGTTAACGCATTGTATTGGAACAGGTTTGTACCATCATGAAGCCGGGTTGTTCACAGCCTTTTCTGCAGTGCATTCTCTATGCATGCCGCGACCTGTAATGCCTTGTCGTCGCGCCCGAAACCCGTCACGATCTGCACCCCCACAGGAAGGCCTGCCGCATTGCGAAAACCGGGTACGTTGACCGCCGGAACGCCCATCAGGGTCCACAATCGGTTGAAGCGCGATTCTCCCGTCGAGGCGAGGCCTTCCGGTGCGGAACCAGGGCTCGCAAAGGTCAAGAGCGCATCGTATCCGCGCATGAAGCTCTTGGCCTCGCGCCGTGCCTGATGCGCCGTACGCCGGGCCTCGTCATAGGCCCCGGCGGGCACATGTTGCGCCGCATCGAGGGTCTCGCCGAGGATCGGCGGCAACTGATCGCGATGGGCGTCGTATTCCCAGGCCAACGCGCGGACTGATTCGTAATCCTGGATGATGCCGTGCACATTATAGGCAGCGGCGAGCGACTCAGGGGCGGAAACCGGCGTCACCTGCGCCCCATCCGCCTCGATCGCCTTGACCGCGGCGTCGAGTGCTGCCGCCGAATCATCCTCGGGCGGCCCCGCGAAATCCTGCATCAGCAGACCGATACGCAGACCGGCAGCCGAATCCGGCGCCCGGTCGTCCGGCAGGCGCAGATCGGGGCGCTCGCCGAGGGCTGCCAGCGCATAGGCGAGATCCGGTACGCTGGCCGCGAACAGACCGAGCGTGTCGAGTGCCCAGGAGTAGCACTTGACCCCGACCGTCGGCAGCAGCCGGAAGGACGGCTTGATCGCAGCCGCGCCGCAATAGGAGGCCGGGCGGATCACCGACCCGCCCGTCTGCGTCCCGATTGCGAGCGGCAGCATGCCGGCTCCGACCGCCGCAGCCGAACCGGCCGAAGAGCCGCCGGGTGTATGGGCAGGGTTATGCGGATTGAGTGTCTCGGTCGGGTCCAGAAAGGCGAAGGCTGTCGTCGTCGTCTTTGCCAGAGGCGTTCCGCCGGCCCGGCGCAACATCGCGGTTATCGAGGCATCGGCGCGCGCGACATTGTCGCGATAGATCGGCGAGCCCATCCCCGTGGGCATGCCGGCCACATCGATGATGTCCTTGACGCCGATGGCGATCCCGCGCAGCGGCCCCTGCGCCGCCGCAGCCGCATGGGTGTCCATATGGGTGAAGGCGCGTACCGCGTATTCACGCGCCTCGATCAGATCGAGGCAATGGGAGAGCGCCGATTGCGCGCTGATATGGCCCGCATCAATGCGGCGCAGAAGGTCGAGAAGAGAGAGCATGACACCTTGTTGTGATCGGTAGCGTAAATTGAACCTAGCCTAAAGTGCCACGTTTTTGTCATATTGAGAAACAGGAAACTGACGCAGGGACAATGGACAAACGCGCGCCACATATCGCAATGGCCCAGGAACAGCCCATCGGCAAACGCGGATATCATCACGGTAATCTGCGTGCCGCACTGGTCAGCGCGACGCGTGAATTGCTGGCAGCGCGCGGACCGCGGGGCTTCACCCTGGCCGATGCGGCACGCAAGGCCGGCGTCAGCGCCGCCGCGCCCTATCGCCATTTCACCGATCGTGACGCCCTGATGCGGGCTGTCGCGCATGAGGGTTTCATCCTGTTCGGCAAGCGCATCTTTGCCGCCACGAAGGATCATCGCGATCCGCGCGAGGCACTCGTGGCGATGGGGCGCGCCTATCTCGCCTTCGCCCGTGCCGAGCCCGGCTATTACGCGGCGATGTTCGCGCTGCGCCATGGCGACGACGCGCCGCCTGACGAGGAGCACGATGCCGCTTTTCAGCTCCTGATATCGACGATCGCCTCGATCCTCGCCGAACGCCGGCTGCCGGACGACGCCGCCTGCCCCCTCGCCTTTCAGATCTGGAGCCTCTCGCACGGCGTCGCGACGCTCGACATGGCGGGCCATCTCGACGATGCGGTGATGAGTGCGGAAGACATCCTCGTGGGTGGCGCCATGGCACTGCTTGCAGCGAACGGGCGACCGGCTGACTGACCCCTTGAGATCCACGCCGCAGCGTCCGTGGCACGGTTGACCAATCCTTTACCGAATACGCGGCATTATCTGCGGATGCGTCGCGTATCTGTAGCCTTGGGAGTTCTCGCCGGCGTCAGTGTCTTGCTGACGGGCTGCTCGCTGTTGCCGGGCGAGCCGCGCGAAGCCTGGCGAAGCCAGGCCGAACGGGCCTGCCTCGCACGCGGCGACGTTACCCCTTCCTCCTACGCGTCCCGGCTCTCGCCCATCAGCGGGCCCGGATCCTGTGGCATCACCCGCCCGTTTCGCGTCACAGCCCTCGATGAGGGACGGGTGGAGCTCAGCAACCCCGCCACGCTCGGCTGCCCGGTGATCGCCGAGACCGATCGCTGGCTGGGGGAAATCGTGCAGCCAGCGGCGATGCTCTATTTCGGATCGCGCGTCACCGCCATGCGCTCGGGCGATTATTCCTGCCGCACCCGCAACAGCCGCCCGGGCGCGCGGATGTCCGAGCATGCTTTCGGCAACGCCGTCGACGTGATGTCGTTCAGCCTCACCGATGGCCGCAGTATCACCATCAGCGACGGCTGGCGTGGCGATCAGGCCGAACGCGCCTTCCTGCGCGAGGTCTTCGTCGGCGCCTGCCGTTACTTCACGACGGTGCTGGGGCCGGGATCCGACGCCTTCCATTACGATCATTTCCATCTCGATCTCGCCCGCCATGGCCGCAATGGCGACATCCATGTCTGCCGGCCGGAAATCGAATTCAAACCCCGGATCGACCCGGATGCCGCGCCGATCATGAGCGTCTGGCCGCGCAAGGGAGGCGATCCGACGGGCGCCGAGCCGGTTCGCAGCGTTTCGCAGCAGAGGCCGGATACGTTACCGCGCGCGCCGCAGGACCGGAGCCGTCCGGTTCCGCAAGCCGATCCGTTTCCGATCGCGCCGGCGCTCGAGCCGCAAACCGGGTCGCGCTTCGGGCCGATCTATTGAGCCCACCCGCCACCTGCGCTTGACCGCAAGGCCCGTCTGACGGAATGTGCCGCCATCCGAGGCTACGGGTCATGTGTCCGGGCAGGCGAGAGATGGTGCGGCGATGATCACGATGTCGAATTGGGCTCACAATCTCCGGCAGACCGCTTCTGCGGCGCTGTCGGCAGCGCTGACATTGGCGGTGACCCTCCTGCTTGCATCCACTGCGCAGGCCGATCGCTGGGCACAGCCGCCCGCCGAGGAGCGCGCCGTGAGCTGGTCCGGAGAGCTGCCTGCCTGTGATGATCGCCTCGTTCTGTCGCGGATCGCCGCACGTTTCGACACGCGCGAATCGCGCTTCTGGGATTCCGGGATCCGGCTCACCGAACTCACACAGGCGCGACAGATCGCGCTGCGTCCCTGGGGCGAGAGTTATATCCCGCGCCGCTTCTGCAGCGTGCGGGCGATGCTGACGAGCGAAGCGGGCACGCATCACAGCCGTGTCGATTACATCATCGTGGAAGGCCGCGGGATTTTCGGTCACTGGGGCGTCGAATGGTGCGTGGCCGATTTGGTGCGCCATCAGCATGCGGGGCCGGATTGCCGCGCCTTTCGGCCCTGATCGCCGCGCATGAACTACCGCCACGCCTTTCATGCGGGGAATTTCGCCGATGTGCTCAAGCACGTTGTGCTCACGCGCATCCTCACCTATCTCGCCCTGAAGCATAAACCCTTTCGCGTCATCGATACCCATGCCGGGATCGGCCTCTATGATCTCGAGGCCGACGAGGCAGCGCGCACCGGTGAGTGGGTCGACGGGGTCGGACGCCTCGATGCGCCGCTCGCGCCGGAATGCGAGGCGCTGCTCGCGCCTTACCGCTCCGTGCTCGCCGACATGCGGGCCCGTTACGGCACAGGCATCTATCCCGGCTCGCCGGCGATCATCCGCGAGATGCTGCGCCCGTCGGATCGCGGCATTCTGGTCGAGCTCCACCCCGCCGATCACGCGGTTCTGGCCGCGCGCTATCATCAGGTGAGCAATCTCAAGGCGCTCAACCTCGACGGCTGGCAGGCGCTCGGCGCGATGATTCCGCCAAAGGAGAAGCGGGGCCTCGTGCTGATCGATCCGCCCTATGAGAAGCCCGGCGAACTGGGCCGGCTCGCGCGTGAGATCGCGACGGCGGTGGCGAAATGGCCCGGCGGCATCTATGCCGGCTGGTATCCGATCAAGCGCCAGCGCGAGGTCGATGAAGCCCTGGCTCCGCTCACGGCCCTCCCCCGCCCGGCTCTGCGCCTCGAAATGCGGGTGTCGGACGAATATCCGGAGCCCCGCCTGATCGGCAACGGCCTCGTGATCGTCAACCCGCCCTGGACGCTCGAAGACGAGATGCGCAGGCTCTTGCCGGAACTCGCAACGCGGCTCGCACAGAAGCCCGGTGCCGGTCGTGCACGTATCGAGCCGCTCGGCGCGGCTGCCTGAGCGCCCCCGCCTCAGCGCCTCCGACCGGCCTCATTGAGCCGCAAATACCCGGAAATCGCCTCTTTCCGTTCCCCCGAGCGTCACATTCCGGCGCTTCAAACGCTTCGCGCGCACGGCCCGGCCATGCAGATCGCCGGGATGCGCGCCATGAGGGCCGGCAAACGGCCAATGAGCGGGAACGTATCGTGTTCGGGGGGCAAGAAGTGGACATGCCATGCGCATGGCAGGAACCGTTCTGCCGGCACTCATTGCCGCAACGATACTCGTATTCGCCGCGCCTGCGGTCGTTGCCGGAGACGGTGATGCCGCGCCGGCTCAGGGCAACATGCAGGTCGCATCGACCGGGGGCGGGCTCGCAGCCCTGTTCGGTGGCGGTCGCAACCTCTCGGGTTTTCGCCAGCATGTGAATGCCGGCGCCATCGTCGTGCGCAAGAGCACACCCACTGAATGTCTTCCGGGCAATCTGAAGGGCGTATTGGGCCAGGTCGCGGAGGAGTTCGGGGCCGTTTCGGTGCAATCGACCCATCGCAGCCCGCAGCGCAATCGCCGGGCCGGGGGGGCACCGCAATCGCTGCATCTCGATTGTCGGGCCATCGATTTTCGCGTCGATGCGCGCGGGCGCGAAGTCATGGCCTGGCTGCGTGAGCATCCCGATATCGGGGGGCTGAAGATGTACCGCAACGGCGTCATCCATATCGACAACGGCGCAAGACGCACCTGGTGAACGGCCTCAGACGGGCTCAACCGGAAAGCGCAGACGGAAGATGGCACCGTGGCGGCGCTCATAGGTCATACGTGCCCCGAGCTGGACGGCGAGCGACTTGATCAGACGAAGGCCGAAACCGCGCCCGTCGATCTCCGGATTCCGGCCCTCTCCTTCATCGTCCACGCAGAGTTCGATCTCATCACCCTCGCGTCGCAGCACAATGGTGATCGGGCTCGAATCTTCGGCAAAAATGTGGCTCGCCGCATTGCTGACGACCTCGCTCAGGATCAGTGCGAAGGGCATGGCGCGATCGAGCGCGATGGTTACCGGTTCGAGCTGAAGATCGAATTCCGGCGGATCGTCGCGTCCGCGCCGCACGCCCTCGACCAGGCGATGGGCATAGGCGGCCAGATTGACACTGGCGAAATCGCCGTGGCTGTAGATCAGATCATGGACCAGAGCCATGGCCTGTACCCGCCTGATGGTCTCGTCCGGTGAAGTATGCACACGCTCCTGCATGCGGATCAGCGAGGAGATGATCTGCATGTTGTTCTTCACGCGGTGATGCACTTCCTTGAGAAGCAGATTCTTCTCGGCGACTGCGGAAGACAGCGCCTGCGTGCGCAGCTCGACCGTGTCTTCCAGCTCGCGATGATTGCGCCAGGCGAACAGGGCCAGGACCAGCAGGGCCGCACCAGCAGGAATGAAGAATCCGGCATAGGAGCCCAGCCGGCCCAGCCAGATGCCGAGCATGTCGGACCGACCGAGACCGTAAGCGAGGTAGACCGGGTAGGCGCCGACCTGCGCGTAGCCATAAAGGCGCTCTTCGTCGTCACCGCCACCGCGATACGTGATCAAGCCGGACGGCGCTTGCGCGACAGCCTCACGGAACGCGTCATCCTGCGTCAGATCGCTGGCCATGGCGACATCCGGTGGATAGCGGCTGAGCATCTCGCCGTTTTCATGAAACAGCGTGATCACCCCCTGCTCCGGTGCGATGTCGGAATGGAAGATATTGAAATACCCGGGTGAAATCGCCAGCCTCACTGCGCCGTCAAACCCGCCTTCGGGATCATCATGGCGGAAACTCAACGTGAAAAGGCCTTGTGCAATGGCGTTCTGTGCCGGATCGGCCTCGACGACCCGCGACATTTCTCCATCGCGCAGGCGGCGAAACCATCCCGCATCGGCAAAGCTGAGGGCTGCATCGGCCTCTCGGGCACTCGAAGCCAGAAGTTGCCCCTCCGCATCGATCACCGATATCGACGCGATTTCGGGGAAGGCGCCGGCGAGGGAAAGCAGGAACCCGCGCAAGTCATCAGGCTGCGCCGCAGGCGCGCGGCGTATCCGGTCGCGCGTCGCGAGAGCCGCGAGTTCATGCGTCTTGAACACCCGTCGGGCGTGCTCGACCAGGACATCGCGAACATGCGTGACTTGTGTCTCGGCCTCGGCGCGAACACTGGTCCAGTCGCGATAAGCTGCAAAGCCGAAGAAGAGGAGTGGCAGCAGGATGGCAATGACCAGAAATTGCGGAAAGGCTTTCTCGATGAGCGTCGAGGCGCGCGGACGCTGCGCAGCCTCACCATTATCCGAGGGCTGTTCAGAGGAATTTGCTGGTTCGATCCGCTGCAACATGCAATCAAGTTTCTCCGGTCATCACCGGCGAGACCTCCGGGGTTTTCGGTATCACGAGCGCTCCGAGAACGCGCCGATCAGCCGAATTGTTCCTGTGCGCCAGAATTTCCCTTTATTTTATCGGGATTTGATTAAATATCCCGTAAGCGCCACAAGAGAGGCTGTCATGAGGTCGCGATTCGCGCGACGGGGATTCGGGCATGACCGTGTTGGAGGAGAATCAGCGTCCTGAAACTGCGCGGCACCATGCCGACGCGGATTTCGTGACCCGACGGGTGCTTTTCGCGGAAGCAGAGCCGGCGCTCTTGCGGGAATGGGAGGCCCTTGCCGCAGAGCCGCTGCACCCCAATCCGTTCTACACGCCCGCCGCCCTCGATGCCTTGCTGGCTGCCGATCCGTCGGCGCGCGATCGCCTGCAACTCATCTGCCTGTACCGTACCGACGGTCCCGGTCGAGGCCGGCTCGTCGGCCTGCTGCCGTGGCTTCGACGCGGAGCCCGGATCGGATGGCGACGCGGGGGCGTGAATTACACCTCACCCTACCTGCCCTGCGGCACCCCGCTGATCGCCCGTGATGCGCCCCCCGGATGGGCCGAAAGACTGATCCATGCTCTCTCGAATGACGCAAAGCCGGCGCTTCTGCGCCATGTGCCGCTCTCCGGCCCGATCGGCGATGCGCTGCTCGCCGCGCTGCGCGAGACCGGCGCAACATGGCGCCCGCTCGACCCGTTCGCGCGTCCCGTCGCGACGCCGTCACAATCCTATGAAGCCTTCACGCGTCGCGCCTATGGCCGCAACCGGCGCAAGGGAATCAAGCGGCTGCGCAATGCCCTCTCGGCCGATGCGACCCTGACGCTGGAGAGCCGTACCGACCCGCAAGGCTGCGCTGCGGCGACCGGGCCCTTCCTCGCCCTCGAGGCAGGGGGCTGGAAAGGGGCCGGCGGAACCGCGCTGGCGCAGAAAGACGCGACACGCACCATGCTGGCGCGCTTGTTCCGGCCCGATCTGCCACCCGGCAGCCGCCGCGTCGACCAGCTGCTGCTCGATGGTCGGCCGATCGCGATCTCGATGAGCCTCGTGCAGGACGGCACGGCGTTTCTCTGGAAAACCGCCTATGACGAAGCCCTGCGCCGGCATGCGCCGGGCATCGTGCTGGAGGATGCCATCGTCCAGGCCCTGCATGCCGAGCCGGCGCTGCGCGGCCTCGATTCCTGTACGCTCGCGGCGTCGCCCTTGCAGGATCTGTATGACGAGCGCCTCGAGATGGCTGATCTCGTGATCGCACCGGGCCGGGCCGGAGCAGCGCTCATCGCTGCGGAGCAGGAACGGCGCGCCATGCGCCGGCGGGTGGCCGGCTGGCTGCGGCGGCGGCGCGGCTGAGCCGCTCACCGCATCGGGCGGGCACCGCGCAGATCGTCACCGATGGCGAGGGGGCGATCCTGATCGAGGCGGTAGCGGTAGACGACGAGATTTTCCATGACGCGCTGGACATAGCTGCGCGTCTCCGGGAAGGGGATCTGCTCCACCCAGTCAATGATGTCGCGGTCGCCGCGGCGCGGGTCGCCGAATCGCTCGATCCAGCGGCGCACATGGCCAGGCCCGGCATTATAGGCCGCGAAGGCGAGCGCCGCCGAGCCACCCCAGTCATCGAGCAATTCGCCCAGATGCGCAGCGCCCAGCTTGGCTGAAAACGCGGGGTCATCCAGAAGCCGCTCTTCGTCGAAATCGATACCATAACGCTGCGCCACGCGCCGCGCCGTCCCTGGCATGAACTGCATCAGGCCACGCGCACCGGCGGGGGATACGGCATCGGCATTGAAGGCACTCTCCTGGCGTGCAATGGCGTGAACCAGTGCCGGCTCGACCGCCGGGCCGATCTCCGGATAGTCCGGAATGGCGCCGACGGGATAAGCCTGCCGCTCCAGCGGCAATCCGCGCAGCAGTGCCGAGCGGGCCAGAGCCAGGAGCGCGCGGGGATTGTCGAGCGCCTCGGCGAGATCCCCATAGGCACGCAGCATCGCTGGATCATCGAGCGTACGCCCGAGATCGCCCAGCAGCGCAATGGCCAGATCTTCCGCATCCAGCGCGTGCAGAAGCACGATCGCGCGGGTAAACAGCCGCTCGTCGCGCTCCGCGATGATGGTCTCGTCGATATCGGGCAAGGGCCGCAGCGTGATCGGCCCGCCATCCAGTTCCTGACGTGCCAGCTGGCCGTAGAAGACCGTTGCATGCTCGGCAGCCTCTTCAAGCGCCGCGCGCGCCGCCTCCTCGTTACCCGATGCCCGATGCGCCCTGCCCTGCCAATAGGCCACCCGAGCCAGCGAGATCGGCGTCGTGGCCGGTTCGGCGGCAGCGATGAAATGGGTCAGTGCGGTTCGGGGATCATCGAGAAAGCGCAGAGCGATCCAGCCAGCATGGAATTCGGCGTCGAGATAGTCAGCCGCCGATTGTGCCGCATGGCCCGCAACGAGTTCATAGGCCAGCCCGTAGGCGCCCTCCTCGAGCAGGTTGCGGGCGACGATGCGGCGCTCGACCCACCAGGCATCCCCATCGCCGATGATGGACAGCGCGCGCGGCGCACGGTTGATGATCTGCGCTGCCCCACGCACATCATCATCGAGGCGCGCCTTGCGCACCATTGCATAAAGCGTCGAGGAATCATGGCGCAACGCCGCCGGTACCGCGTCGATCGCCGTATCGATCCGCGCCGGATCACGCATCAGTGCCTCACGCAGATCGACGAGCGCCTCGAATTCCTCACCGGCAAACCGCGCCGCCCGCCGGGCCGCCGCCCAGTCCTGGGCGAAGAGGCGGTTCTCCATGCGCAGGCGGTGGTCCGACGGTGTGAAGACGGACGCGAAGGAGAGCAGGAATTGCGCCTCGACATTCTCATCGAGGCCACGCTCGCGCCAGTACCCCCGTGCGAGATGCTCGGCAGCCTCCTGCGCCCCCGAGCCCCAGAGCGACTGGGTCAGCAGGAGTGCACCACGCGCGGTGCGCGGCTCCTCGTCAGCGAAGAAACCGAGCACCCGCTCCGGCCCGGGCCCGGTCTCGACGAGCGCCTGCTCGGCACGCAGCCGCATCAGGCTACGGCCGGGCCAGTCCGGCTGGCTGCGCATGAATGCGGTGATCCGCTCGAAATCGCGCAATTCAGACGAGCGCACGGCGGCCCATTCGAGCAAAGCATCAGCGGCCTCGTCCGTGACGTCGGGACGCAGCGCGTCACCTTCCGCGATACGCCCGAACCGGTAATGCGTCAGCGCCTCCTCGGCGATATCGAGATCGAGGCCGGGAAACAGGGCCGGTATCTCGTCGAGGGCAATCCGCTCGGGCAGCGGCTTTGCGTGCACGGCGGAATCGATGGCGTGGCAACCAAGCAAGGTGAGGGCCGCAACCAGGGCGAGAACCCGGCTGCGAAGCCGCTCCGTTGTTTTCGGCATCGCGCATGCCATCCAGGCCATGACGGCGCGGACCGGGTAGTGACGCCCAGTGGCGATCGTTCGACTGATCACGCTTCCCCTCTCCCGATCATGCATGTCCGGAATAAACGTGTGCCTGCTCCTGCAACACGGATAAAGCCGAATCATGGCGCATGATGGTATTTGCGCCGCGTCGCGCCAAGGGTTATGTGGAAGCCAAGCCGCATCCGCATATGCGACACGACAACAACAGGAAACGGTCCAGGAGGCCGCCATGCCCGCACAATCCACGGCAATGCCCGCTTTCTCGGGTTCCATCACGGCACTGGTTACACCCTTCGCCGGCGATACGCTCGACGAAGATGCCCTGCGCCGCCTCGTCGACTGGCAGATCACCGAAGGCTCGAACGGCCTCGTCCCCGTCGGGACGACCGGCGAGAGCCCGACCCTGAGCCATGACGAACACAAGCGCGTCGTCGAGATCGTGATCGACGAGGCGAAGGGACGCGTACCGGTGATCGCCGGTGCCGGCTCGAATTCGACGATGGAGGCGATGGATTTCGCCATCCACGCGGAAAAGGCGGGCGCCGATGCGGTCCTCGTCGTGACGCCCTATTACAACAAGCCGACCCAGGCCGGCATGGAGGCGCATTTCAAGGCGGTGGCCGGGGCGACCGGTCTGCCCCTGATCATCTACAACATCCCGCCGCGCTCGGTGATCGACATGTCGGTCGAGACCATGGCGCGGTTGTTCGAAGTGAAAAACATCATCGGCGTCAAGGATGCCACCGCCAGCATGAGCCGGGTGAGTCTGCAGCGGCAGATGATGGGGCCCGATTTCCTGCAGCTCTCGGGCGAGGACGCCACGGCGCTCGGCTTCATGGCGCATGGCGGCCATGGCTGCATCTCGGTCACCGCGAATGCCGCGCCGCGTCTTTGCGCGCAGTTCCAGGCCGCCTGCCTCGCCGGTGATTATGCGAGGGCCCTTTCGCTTCAGGACAAGCTTATGCCGCTGCACACGGCGCTGTTCCTGGAGACGAGCCCCTCGCCGGTGAAATATGCGCTGGCGGCGCAGGGCCGCATGCAGGAGACGGTGCGCCTGCCCCTGCTCCCGGCCTCGGATCCGACGAAGGCGGCCGTGCGCGAGGCGCTCGCTATCGCCGACATTCCCCTGGCCTGAGTGGATCATGGCAAAAGCAAACAAGAGCGCGCACCGCGTCGTCGCGGATAATCGCAAGGCGCGCTTCAATTACGAGATCAAGGATACCTACGAGGCCGGCATTGCCTTGTCGGGAACGGAGGTGAAGAGCCTGCGCACCGGCAAGGCAACCATCGGCGAAGCCTATGCCGGACCGATGCGCGAAGAGCTTTATCTGTTCAACGCCTATATCCCGGAATATCTGCAGGCCAATCGTTTCAACCACGAGCCCAAGCGCCCGCGCAAATTGCTGCTCCATCGCCGCGAGATCGACAAGCTCATCGGCGCGACGCAGCGCGAGGGCTACACCGTGGTGCCGCTGCGGATCTATTTCAACGATCAGGGGCGCGCCAAGGTCGAGCTCGGACTCGGGCGCGGCAAGAAGCTGCACGACAAGCGCGAGACCGAGAAGAAACGCAGCTGGGAGCGCGACAAGGCGCGCATCCTGCGCGAGAAGGGCTGAAGCCGGGAGGGCGGCGCGCGAAGATCCCGCGCCGATTTCCGGTTCAGATCAGGATTCAGCGCCTTCATCAGTCGGCGGCGACTGGCGGATGCCATAGCGGCGCTCAAGTGCGACGTTGCCACGTGGCTGCGCATCCGGGCCCCGTGCGCCCCCGCGATCAGCGATGTCGCGTCCGATCCGCTTTTCCAGCGAGGCGATGTCGAGGAACTCGTCCGCCTGGCGCCGCAATTCGTCGGCAACCATCGAGGGCTGGGTCGAGATCGTCGAGACGACCGTCACACGCACGCCGCGACGCTGCAGCGCTTCCACCAGCGAACGAAAATCGCCGTCGCCGGAAAAGAGCACCACATGGTCGATATAGGGGGCGAGTTCGAGCGCATCGATGGTGAGCTCGATATCCATATTGCCCTTGACCTTGCGCCGCCCCGAAGAATCGACGAACTCCTTCGTGGGCTTGGTGACGACACGGTAGCCGTTGTAATCGAGCCAGTCGATCAGCGGGCGGATCGAAGAGTATTCCTGATCTTCAACGATCGCGGTGTAATAGAACGCCCGGAGCAGGTTGCCACGCTCCTGGAATTCTTTCAGCAACATCTTATAATCAATGTCGAAACCGAGTGTGCGCGTCGTCGCATACAGGTTCGCACCATCGATAAACAGGGCAATCTTTTCTTTATCACTCATCGCTTCGCTTTCAATTCGCCGCAATCCTATCCGGATCTCGGCACCTCCCCCGGTCATTCATCGTGCGCTCATCGCAGAAGCCGTCCGTTACCGAAATCGCGCGCGGGGTGTTCCATGAATGACGCAACCACCACGACCTGAGCCGGGCTCCACCCGCATCAAAACCTACCGCGCGCTGGTGTCAATTGCAGAGAGCCAATGCCCGAAACCGTTCACCAACACTTTGCGGGATAAACCGAAACCACTTGCGGCGCAACCAGCCCGACGTCGATATTCGGGCGAATTGCCACGTTTACGCCATGAAACCCGTATCATGCGAAACGAGACGTGGCGACGATTTGCATGACACATCCATGTGCGCGCAAGTCGAGGCTCTGTTTCAAGGCCGCGACCCGGGAGACTGGCATCACCAAAGAATCTGTGCGGGACACCTGCGCGTGACAAGGCGCGCGTGAAATGGCGCGCGTGAAATGGCGATGGTCGCCGAAGATACGGCCATCGGGTCGCGCGAACCCTCATGCACGCCGGATTACGCTCGCGGAACGCGACAGAGCCATGCGAGACCAAATCGGGACCATCGATGATCTTGCGGCAGGTAGACGTGCCGGAGCCCGACGTGTCGGGCCTAATCACGAACTCTGCGGAAACCACCACGAAATCCACGCCAGGCAGCGCATGCACCGCCACATCACGGCCTTTATAGATCCTGATCAGATCCCTCATGCGAAACACCGGCGGCACAGCCGCGCCCGCATCCACAACGCTCAACAGCAGATTTCCGATGCACTCCCTCCTCCATGATGACGCGGCACACGTTCATGGAGACGACGAAGATCAATCTGTACGCACCATGCCGGGCACGGCATCGCGCAGCGTATGGCGGGATGCGACGATGAAACCCGTCACCGCATACGCCGTTTTTGATTGTCAAGCAGCCCCAAAAGGCGCTAAGCAACCGCCGCACCGTGGCGTGTTCGCGCCGCGCAAGGAATCGTCACGTCAATATCCGCAACTGGCGGATCGGAGCTGTCGCATGAACTCGTTCGAGCTCAACAAGATCATGGGCGCCGTCTTCGGCGCACTTCTCTTCGTCGTCGGTATCAGCGTCATCGCCGGGATGCTCTTCTCGCCGCGTCCCGCAGAGCTGGGTGAACTGGCCCTCCCCGAGCCGGACGCGGAAGAAGGCGAGGCTGCTGAAGTCGTCGAGGTCGACCCGCTTCCGGTGCGTCTCGCCAATGCTTCGGCCGAGCGCGGCGAGAATGCGTTTCGTGCCTGCGCCTCCTGCCACTCGGTTGATCCAGGCGGTGACCATCGCGTCGGTCCGAATCTCTGGGGCGTGGTCATGGCCCCCATGGCGGACAAGGATTTCGGCTATTCGTCTGCGCTGGAGGAGCGCGGTGCCGAGGGCGATGTCTGGAGCTTCGAATCGCTTGATGCCTTCATCGAGAATCCGAGCAACTACGTGTCGGGCACCTCGATGTCCTATGCCGGGCTGAGCAATGTCGATACCCGTGCCAACGTGCTGGCCTATCTGCGCTCGCTCTCCGACGATCCGGCCCCGCTGCCGGAGGCTTCCGAGGACGAAGCCGCGCTCGACGGTGAAGAAGAGACCGCCGATAACTGATGACGGCAGGCTTTCCCGGCGGGTATCCGCCGGCGACATGCCCCGGTGAACGGCAAGGGAACCCGCCGCGCCGGACGAATCAAGAAGACAAGGGTTTTCTGAACTGAAAAAGGCCGGGTCACCCCGGCCTTTCCTGCTTTCAGTGACATGCAGCGAAGCGCGCCGCCTCAACGCGCCTTCGGGCTGATCAGCTTGCGATTGACCAGTACCTCGGCAATCTGCACCGCATTCAGCGCCGCGCCCTTGCGCAGATTATCCGAGACGCACCAGAAGGCGATACCGTTCTCCACGGTCGCATCCTCGCGGATGCGCGAGATATAGGTCGCATCCTCGCCGGTCGCATCGACGGGGGTGACGTAGCCGCCATCCTCGCGCTTGTCGACGACCATGATGCCCGGTGCCGCGCGCAGGATTTCGCGCGCTTCGTCGGCGCTGATCGGCCTTTCGAATTCCACGTTCACCGCCTCGGAATGCGAGACGAAGACGGGCACGCGCACGCAGGTGGCGGTGAGCCTGATCTTCGGATCGAGGATCTTCTTCGTCTCCGCCAGCATCTTCCACTCTTCCTTGGTATAGCCGTCCTCCATGAAGACGTCGATCTGCGGAATGAGATTGAAGGCGATGCGCTTCTGGAATTTCTCTGTGACAGCATCCTGCAGCGAATAGACCGCGCGCGTCTGCCGGTCGAGCTCATCCTCCCCCGCCTTGCCGGCGCCGGAGACGGATTGATAGGTCGAGACCACGACGCGCCTGATACCCGCGTGATCATGCAGCGGCTTCAGCGCCACGACGAGCTGCGCGGTGGAGCAGTTCGGATTGGCGATGATATTCTTTTTCGAGAACCCCGCTGCCGCATCCGCATTCACCTCCGGCACGATCAGCGGCACGTCCTGATCGTAGCGCCAGGCGCTGGAATTATCGATCACGACGGCGCCCTGTGCGGCGATGCGCGGCGCCCATTCCTTCGAGACGTCCCCGCCGGCCGACATCAGGCAGATGTCGATATCGGAAAAGTCATACGTCTCCAGCGCTTTCGTCTTCAGGGTCTTGTCACCGAACGAGACTTCCTTGCCCTGGCTACGGCGTGAGGCCAGTGCCACGACTTCATCGGCGGGAAAAGCGCGCTCGGCGAGAATATCGAGCAGAACATGCCCGACATTGCCGGTCGCGCCGACAACGGCGACCTTGTAACCCATCTTTTTCAAGCTCCTGAAAGAAACGCTCTCCCCTTCGGCGGCGATGCGGCGGCCAATGACCTGCCGCCTGCTCCTCCCGCCGGGCGGGAGAGTTCTCCACGGCGAGGAAGCGTTCAGCGCGTCGTTTTCACGCGCGTGCCCGTGAAGCACGTCGTTTTCGTCCCGCGAGAGCCTGAACGGCTCTCCGGGCTGGGCATTGCGGTCATCTGCATGCCGGAAGCGGCCACGACGAACTCCTGCAAGCGCATTGCATCATTGCGCGGATCGATCTGCGATTTTGCCCTTCCTGTCAAGGGTAAAGGCCGGGGCGCGCCGCCGACCCTTTGCAATCGCCTGCGCAAACTGATATCGCCTGCACGCAGGATCGACGATCCGATTCACGTCTCGCAAGAGGATGATCACGAGTACCATGCGCGCCGAATTCGAAGCATTGGTCGAGACCGCCAAGCAGTCCATAGGGCTGCTGAGGAGGCATCTTTGACTGGGATCACGCCCAGCGCCGTCTCGCCGAACTGAACGCCCTGTCCGAGAATCCCGATTTCTGGAATGACGCGGATGCCGCGCAGAAACTCATGCGCGAACGCACCGCGCTGGAGAACCAGATCGAGACGATCAAGCGCCTCGAACAGGAACTCGAGGACGCCATCACCCTGATCGAACTCGGCGATGCCGAAGGCGATGCCGACACTGTTGCCGAAGGTGAGAGCGCCCTGCGCAGCCTCGAAGGCGAAGCCGAGCGCGCCCAGATCGAGGCGCTTCTCTCCGGCGAGGCCGATTCGAACGATACCTTCATCGAGGTTCATTCCGGCGCGGGCGGCACCGAGAGCCAGGACTGGGCCCAGATGCTGATGCGGATGTATATCCGCTGGGCCGAGAAGCGCGGCTTCAAGGTCGAGGTGGTGGAGGTCTCGGACGGCGAAGAAGCCGGCATCAAGAGCGCGACGCTCATGGTCAAGGGCCACAACGCCTATGGCTGGGCCAAGACGGAATCAGGGGTGCATCGCCTGGTGCGGATCTCGCCCTTCGATTCCAACGCGCGCCGCCATACCAGCTTCGCCTCGGTCTGGGTTTACCCGGTGGTCGACGACAAGATCGATATCGAGGTCGCGGAATCCGATTGCCGCATCGACACGTATCGCGCCTCGGGCTCCGGCGGTCAGCACGTCAATACGACGGATTCCGCCGTGCGCATCACGCATATCCCCACGGGGATCGTGGTGGCGTGCCAGCAGGAGCGCTCACAGCACAAGAACCGCGCCAAGGCCTGGGACATGTTGCGCGCGCGGCTTTATGAGCGTGAATTGAAGATGCGCGAAGAGAAGGCCAATGCCGAGGCCTCCTCCAAATCGGAAATCGGCTGGGGTCATCAGATTCGCTCCTACGTGCTTCAGCCTTACCAGCTGGTGAAGGATCTGCGCACCGGCAAGCAATCGACGAGCCCGAACGACGTGCTCGACGGTGCGCTTGATCCGTTCATGGAGGCCTCGCTCGCCCAGAAAGTCTCCGGCAGTGCGGGCGAACCGGTCGCCGATATCGACTGATCTGATGGTTGTCGCCGGCAGAGCCTGGCGGCAGCGCATTCCATAGAATTGCAGGCATTCCGTTCAGCGCCCGAAAACCACGTTTCTCAAGCCGGTCTTCAACCCCTTCATGCATTCTGCCCGCATGACAGGGACTGGATGACGGGGACGGAATGCTTGCCGAATTCTGGAACAGCGCTTCGGGCTGGCTGATCGCGGTCGTCGCGGGGCTCGGCATGGTCGGAACGATCTCGGCGCTGATGCTGCTGATCGCCTATTTCCGGCTCGAACGCCACACCCGGCGGATCGAGGACGAGAACGAGATGCTGCAGGACGAGGTCTGGCGTGCCTCCGAGAGCCGCGAACTCTATCGCTCCCTGGTCGAGGCGCAGCTCGACGTCATCGTCCAGCGCGACAAATCCGGTCGCATCACCTTCGCCAATGACCGCTATGCCGAAATCGTCGGGCGCCCGCGCGCCACGCTGATCGGTGCGCGGACCTGCCCGCGCGTTGTCGAAGCGGGTCCGACCCGCCGGCGCGAGGATGGTGCGATGCTGGTCGACGAGGCGATCGATACCGGCGATGCCGAGCCGCGCTGGTTCGCCTGGATCGAGACGCCGGTCCATGCGCCGGGCGGCGCCATCGAAATCCTGCGTGCAGGCCGCGAGATCACCGAGCGCGTCGTCACCGAACGTGCCCTCGCGGAAGAGCGCTCCCGGGCACAGGCCGCAAACGAAGCCAAATCGCGCTTCCTCGCCACCGTCAGCCACGAATTCCGTACGCCGCTCAACGGCATTATCGGCATGACCGATCTCCTGCTCGAAACCGATCTCGACCCTGAGCAGACCAACTACTTGCGCGCCGTCAAGACCTCCGGCGGCGCGCTCCTTTCCCTGATCGACGAGATCCTCGACTTCTCCAAGATCGAAGCCGGCAAGCTCGACATTGCGAACAACCCCTTCGATATCCGCGCCGTCGTCGAGGGCGTCGTCGAATTGCTGGCGCCGCGTGCGCAGGGCAAGGGTATCGAAATTGCCTGTCACATCGCCGCCCGCACACCCGCAAGCCTGATCGGTGATGCCGATCGCCTAAGGCAGGTCCTGGTCAATCTCGCGGGCAACGCCGTGAAATTCACCGAGATCGGCGGTGTCGGCATCGAAGTCGATATCAGCGAGACGGGCGGGCTCGTGATCGCGGTATCCGATACCGGTCCGGGTATCGCGCGCGATCGCATCGCCTCGCTCTTCGAGGAATTCGAGCAGGGCGATGGCAGTCCTGCGGCACGCCATGGCGGGACGGGGCTCGGGCTTGCCATCAGCCGCCGGATCGTCGAGCGCATGCAGGGCGATATCGATGTCGAGAGCCGCCCGGATGCCGGTTCGCGCTTTACCATCACCCTTCCCCTCCCCGCCGATGGTGATGCGGACGGACGCAGCGAACTTCCCGATCTGCGAGGCAAGCGCTATCTCGTTCTCGCCCGCTCGCCCTTCGAGGCACCGTTCATCCGCCGCAAGCTCGGGGAGGCGGGGGCGGATGTGGTGCTCATGGCCAGCGAAACCGAAGCGCTCGCCAAGATCGCGACGGCCTCGGACATCGCGACGCCATTTGCCGGTCTGATCGTCGATTGTGCGCTCGGTGATGATGTCGCCCGCGATATCGCAACGGCAGCGCGGGAGGCCGGCGCGCAACGCTGCCTCGTCCTGCTCTCGCCTTTCGAGCGCCGCGATCTCGGCTCACCGAGCGCGGCGGGATATGATGCCTATCTCGTCAAGCCGCTGCGGGCGCGCTCGCTCTATGCGCGGCTGACGGAGCCGGTCATGCCGGCTGCCGATCAGGCGCAGGAGCAGGTGCATGCCGGGCCGCCGCGTCCGCGCAAATCCGAAACCGGGCGCACGCAACGCGTCCTGCTTGCCGAGGATAACGAGATCAACGCACTCCTCGCGGTGAAGACACTGGAGCGGCTCGGCGCCGTAGTGGACTGGGCAAAGGACGGGCACGAAGCGTTTTCGCTCGCGGAAGCCTCGTTCTCGGGGCTGCGCCCGGATTACGATCTGGTGTTGATGGATATCCGCATGCCCGGCCTTGACGGACTCGAGGCGACACGGCGCATCCGCAATCTCGAGCGGGCAATGACCCGGCGCACACCAAGACGCATCATCGCACTGACTGCCAATGCCCAGCGCGAGGACGAGGATGCGGCGATCGAAGCCGGGCTCGATGGTTTTCTGGCCAAGCCCTTCGACATCCGCGACCTGTCGCGGCTCCTCACGGACGCCCCGGCACGCGCCATGGCCGGGACGTCGTGATCCGGGCGGTCAGGGGGCGGGCGCCGGGGCCGCGGGCGGCGGCGTTGCGCCACTCTCGCCGCCCGAACTGACAGCGCGCTCCTTGAGCTTGCGGAACTTGCCGGACATGCTCTCCAGCCGCGCCTCCCATTCCGGATTCGGCGCCTGCCCTTCGATGGTGCGGAAATAGACCTGCATCAGGCAGGTGATGGCGAAGGGTTCCAGAATGGCGACCTTCACGGACCAGGCGAAGATCAGCGCGAAGACGAAACCGCCCGCCGACCAGGCGCCAGGGATCATGTTCACCACCAGTGCAGCCGGCGCCAGCATGACGATGAAGACCAGTGCCGACAGCCCGTAGACGAACAGCGTGATCCAGGCGGCATTGCGCAGCATCGGGCCGTAATTCTGCCCGTAGAGCACGAGGGCCGTGCGTGCCGATTGCCACGGATTGGTCGAACGCGTGCGAATGTTATAGGCGAGGATCACCTCGTCGATGAAACCCACCGCGACGCGCAGGAAGGCGCGCAGGATGCTGATCAGCTGGCGCATGCCCGGGATCGGCAAGAGCGTGAACACGCCGCGAATGAGCCCGGTCACCGCGCGCAGGGTGCCCTTGATCAACTGATCCACTGCGAAAAGGATACTCGCCTCCGCGAAACGCTCGCGCACGATCGCCTGGGCATGGCCGATCTGCGAGCGGCCCTCCGGCATCGGGCGCTCGTCGATCAGTTCGACGAGCACCGCGATATGCCCTGCCTTCACGATATAGAGCAGATATTCACGCAGCCAGTACATGATCACGGCGACGAAGCCGAAGCCGATCACACCACCCCAGAACGTCGACCCGGCCTGAAAACCGGGATCACCCAGCGCGCCGACCCCATACCCGATACCCGCGCCGGTGCCGGTCATCAGGATGTAGCCCAAAGCCACGCCGAAATAGACCGCCATCCGCAACAGGATGAACGGCATGGTCCGCATCAGCAGACTGATTGTTCGACCGATGGAAAAATCCCACATCGCCCGTCTCCCTCTTCACTCGCGATTCGCAAGGCTTAGCAGCGACGGCGCAGGCGCGCCCCGTTCGATTGCAGGGGACACCCCCGCTTCATGATCGCGCGCGGATCCGGCGGCCGAGGCGCATGCCGAGCGCGACGGCGCCGAGCCAGACGATCAGCGAGAGCAGGAGATAACCGGCAGCCAGGGCGAAGGCGCCGGTCTCGATGAAATAGAGCAGTTCGAAGGAGAAGATCGAGAAGGTGGTGAACCCGCCGCAAAAGCCGGCGATGAGGAATTGCCGGCGTGCGAGCGTCGCTCCGAACTGCCCGTCATGCAACATCAATGCGGCGACGAAACCGATCAGGAACGAGCCGAGCCCGTTTGCCGCGATGCTGCCGAGCGGCAGCCCCGATTCAGGCCAAATCATCATCAGCGCGAGGCCGAGGAGATGGCGGGCGCAGGCGCCAAGCGCGCCGCCGAGTGCGACGGGAAGGAGCGGCGCCGCAGATCCGGATCGCGCGGTCTTGCCGCGATGCACATCCCGCGCCATCAGACCACCCCCATCAGGGCCGCGACCGCCCTTGAGGCCACGAAGACGGCCCCGAGGCAAAGCGCCACCGAGGCGAGCAGATTCGCGACCGCAGCCCGCCAGGACCCCTCCTCCAGCAATGCGATGGTCTGGAGCGAGAACGAGGAGACGGTCGTATAACTGCCCACCAGCCCGACGATCAGGAGCGCCACCGCCGGCGAACCGGATCCCGAAACCACGACAGCCTGGATTTCCGCCAGCAGGGGCAGCAGCGCACCGATCAGCAGCGCGCCACTCACATTGACCACGAGTGTCCCCCAGGGAAACGAATCACCCAGACGCGTGGCCACCGCCTGCGCGACCAGCACCCGCGCGACACTGCCGAGCGCACCGCCGAGCGCAACGAGCGCCAGAGTCGTGAGCGCCTTCCCCATCCCGCCCGCCGATTCAGGCCTTGGCCGCAAACGGCATCGGCCCGCGCGTATCGCGATGCACATTGTGTTCGGCAAGCCGATGAGCGAGGACGTGACCGTAGAACTGGCGCGCGCTCGCGCGCCAGTCGAAGCGCTCGGCATGGGCGCGGCAGACCGCCGGATCGATGGTTTGCGCGGTCAGGATCGCATGCCCCAGATCCCGATCCATCACCCCGGCCCCGGAATTGCCGAGCACGTCGAGCGGACCGGGCACCGGATAGGCGGCGACGGGCACCCCCGAGGCGAGCGCTTCGAGCATGACGATGCCGAACGTATCGGTAAGACTGGGAAAGACGAAGACATCGGCGCTGCGATAGATCTCCGCAAGCGGCTCGCCGGTGAGCTTCCCGAGAAAGCGCGCAGACGGATCGATCGCTTCGAGCCGCGCGCGGTCAGGCCCGTCACCGACGACGATCTTCTGGCCGGGCAGGTCGAGGGCGAGAAAGGCCTCCAGATTCTTCTCGACCGCAAGCCGCGCGACCGTGAGATAGATCGGCGATGCACCCGCAGGCCGCTCTCGCGCCCGCGGGCGAAATTGGGCGCAATCAACCCCCTTCTGCCAGAGCACCAGGTTGTCGAAACCCTTCGCCGCCAGTTCGTCGAGCATGGTCTGCGTGCCGACCATGACGCAGTCGGCGGGAGCGTGAAACCAGCGCAGCATCCGATAGAGCGGGCGCTCGGAGAGCGGAAAGCGCGCGGCGGCATATTCCGGGAAGCGTGTGTGCAGGCCGGTGGAGAAACCCAGACCCCGCGCGAGACAGTAGCGCCGCGCCATCAGGCCGATCGGTCCCTCGGTGGCGATATGGATGTATTGCGGACGCGCCTGCGCGATGAAGCGCGCGATGCGCGACGGACGCGGCAGGGCGAGGCGGATTTCGGGATAGGTCGGCATCGGTACGCTGCGGAAGGCGCCGGGTTCCAGCACGCTCGTCTTGAAGCCGAAATCGGCAGCGCGGGCGACCATGTGCTCGATTGATCGCACGACCCCGTTTACCTGCGGGTGCCAGGCATCCGTGGCAATCAGCAGCCGGCGCGCGGGCAGCCCAGCGTGACGCGTGCCATTTGGCCCGGACGTCCCGGCTGAAGCCGATTGCGAGACGCTCCATTCATCCGTCACGGACACACCCCGAGGCCTCCTTGCCGATATCGCATTTCATCGCCGCATTCCCTGCCCCGGATCAGACAGATTTTTGCAGCGCAAAGAAAGCGAAATCGGGGTATCAGCTGTGGAATTCACATTATGACGCAGCCGGATACCGGCAAAACAAGCCATCTGCGCGATGCAGGCGCGTGACGGCGAGACGGCCTCCCACCGGTGAGCGCGCTATTTCGTGCTCGCGCTATTTCGTGCTCGCGCTATTTCTTGGCCAACTCGTTGAGGCGCGCCTGCATCTCGGCCATCTGGGCTTTCAGACTGTCGATATCGGCCTCCGCGCCGGTCCCGGACTGGCCCTCGGAATCGTCCTTCCCGGCGGATCCCTTGTTGGCGAATGGCGTGAACACCTTCATCGCCTCGGTGAACATCTGCATGTTGGAGCGCACCTGCTCGTCGAGTGCCATGAAGGCCTTCGGGCCGAAGGTCTCGCTCATCTGGGCGCGTATCTTTTCCTGCTCATTGGTGAACAACGACATGGAATGCTCGAGATAGCTCGGCACCATGGCTTGCATGCTGTCTCCGTAGAAGCGGATCAGCTGGCGCAGAAACGTAACCGGAAGAAGGTTCTGGCCGCCTTCCTTGTTTTCCTGCTCGAAGATGATCTGGGTCAGCACCGAGCGGGTGATGTCCTCGCCGGATTTGGCGTCGTAGACGAGGAAATCCTCGCCCGCCTTCACCATGGTGCCGAGGTCTTCCAGCGTCACATAGGTCGAGGCGCCGGTATGGTAGAGTCGGCGATTGGCGTATTTCTTGATGATGATGGGCTGCTTTTCCGTCGCCATGGCGTTGTCACGTCTCTTTACTCACGGCACGACACCGGCTCACCGGACAGGTCGGCGCAGGACAATCTCCCTTGAACCTTAAGCACTTCGCCGCAATGCGCAAACATGAATTTTGCGAAATGCACGTTGGCGCGACATGCAAAGTGCGAATTCCGGGTCGAAGGCGCGCCTCGGGCAGGATCGATCCCGCTTGTAGCCCGCGCCATGCCCTGCTATCCCCTGCCACGGAATTTCATACAGCTTGCGATGGGACGAAGCTCGTGGCGCGACAGTTCATCTATCATATGCGGGGTCTCTCGAAGACCTATTCCGGGGGCAAGAAGGTGCTGGATAACGTGCACCTGTCCTTCTATCCGGATGCCAAGATCGGCGTGCTCGGGCCCAACGGCGCGGGTAAATCCACGCTCCTGCGCATCATGGCCGGGCTCGACAAGGAATGGAACGGCGAGGCCTGGGTGGCTGACGGCGCGAGGGTCGGCTACCTGCCGCAGGAGCCCAGGCTCGAGAACGACAAGACCGTGCGCGAGAATGTCGAGCTCGGCGTCGCGCCGCTCAAGGCAATCCTGGAGCGCTACAACGATCTCGCCATGAACTATTCCGAGGAAACCGCCGACGAGATGACGGCGCTCCAGGACGAGATCGAAGCCAAGGATCTGTGGGATCTCGATTCCAAGGTCGATCAGGCCATGGACGCCCTGCGCTGCCCGCCGGACGATTGGGGCGTGGAGAACCTTTCCGGCGGTGAACGCCGCCGCGTGGCCATGTGCCGGCTGCTGCTCGAACAGCCCGACCTGCTGCTCCTCGACGAGCCGACCAACCATCTCGACGCCGAGACGGTCTCCTGGCTCGAAGGGCATCTGCGCACCTATCCCGGCGCGATCCTGATCGTCACCCACGATCGCTACTTCCTCGACAATGTCACCGGCTGGATTCTCGAGCTCGATCGCGGGCGCGGCATTCCCTATGAGGGCAACTACACCTCGTGGCTGGAGCAGAAACAGAAGCGCCTTTCGCAGGAATCGCGCGAGGACGAGGCGCGCCAGCGCACCATCGAGCGCGAGCGCGAATGGGTCTCCGCTTCGCAGAAAGCCCGCCAGACGAAATCCAAGGCGCGCATCCAGCGCTACGAGGAACTTGTCCAGAAGGCGCAGGACAAGGGTCCGACCACGGCGCAGATCATCATTCCGATCGCCGAGCGGCTGGGCGCCAACGTGATCGAATTCGACAATCTGAAGAAGGGCTACGAGGACAAGCTGCTCATTGACGGCCTCTCCTTCAAGCTGCCACCGGGCGGTATTGTCGGCGTGATCGGCCCCAACGGCGCCGGCAAGACCACCCTTTTCCGCATGATCACCGGCCAGGAGACTCCGGACGAAGGCACGATCACCATCGGCGAGACGGTGCAGCTCGGCTATGTCGATCAGTCACGTGATGCGCTCGACGCCAACAAAACCGTCTGGGAAGAGGTTTCGGGCGGCAACGAGATCATCTATCTCGGCAAGCGCGAGATGAATTCCCGCGCCTATTGCTCGGCCTTCAATTTCAAGGGTGGCGACCAGCAGAAGAAGGTCGGCATGCTCTCGGGCGGTGAGCGCAACCGCGTCCATCTCGCGCGCATCCTCAAGAGCGGTGCCAATGTGCTGCTGCTCGACGAACCGACCAACGATCTCGACGTCGATACCCTGCGCGCCCTCGAGGATGCGCTGGAGGATTACGCCGGCTGTGCGGTGATCATCAGCCACGATCGCTGGTTCCTCGATCGCATCGCCACCCACATCCTCGCCTTCGAGGGCGACAGCCATGTGGAATGGTTCGAGGGCAACTTCGCCGATTACGAGGAAGACAAAAAGCGCCGGCTGGGCACGGATTCGACCATCCCCAAGCGCATCAAGTACAAAAAGTTCACCCGCTGAGCAGATACCTGCCGTGAAATACGAAACGGGCGCCGCGAAGGCGCCCGTTCCCGTTCAGGGATCTTTTGCCGGCTGCACCCGGCGATCTCAGTCGAACAGCGCGTCGATATCGCCCTGATCGACATGCCCGTCATCCTCGTCGAGCCTGGGCCCGTTGAGCAGGCTCTTCTCGTCATCGAGCGCCGGCAGGCCGTCGGTGTGCGTATCGGCGATTTCCTTGAAGGCTTCGAGCCCGCCCCAGACGCCGATCATCTTGTCGAGACGTTCCTCGACGAATTTCAGCACATTGACGATCTTCGAGATGCGCTGACCCGTCAGATCCTGGAAATTGCAGGCCTCATACATGCTGATCACGCGGTCGAGGATCGCGCCGACATGGTCGTTGTTGCCGCTATCCATGCCGGATGCGCGCAGCATGTTGGCCTCAGCCTCGATATCTTCCAGCCCGGACAGGATCGAGCTCGTGGCCGTCTCCGTGGCGCCGACGACGGCATCAAGCTCGCCGGCGACGCGGCGCATACCCTTGCCCTCCTCCTCGGAGCGGTAGAGCGAGGCAATCTCGCGCTTTGTCTGGGTGATGGCGAGTTTCATCGCGTCGAGTTCGCCGCGCAGCTCGTAGACCTCGGCGATCTCGCGGCGATAGGCTTCGACCACATCGGCGGAATTGCGCAGGGCAGGGTCCATGTAACGCTTGATCTCTTCGAGCGCAGTCATGATCTGCTCGAAACGCGGATCATTGGCGGCAGCCTCGCCGGAGACGGGTGCTGCGGAGGCGACCGGCGTCACGGGTATCTCGATCGGCTGGAAAAAGCGCGGATCGTGGCCGAGGGTTTCTTCGATGCGATAGCGTTTATGGGCAAGTGACATGGCGCGCCGTCGATCCCTTTCTGGAAGTGTCCCGATATCCATGACGGCAATTCATTAGAATAACGTGAACGCGCACGCCGCCACCGCACCAACAAGCATTGCGGCCGTTCAGAGTTGATTCACCGTACTTCCCCATTTCCGATTCACCAATATCAGTAAAAACGTCTTCTCGCCATGATTTCGCACTGCATCTCCGCCTGGGCGAAAGAATTCCTCAAAACGGATCTGCGATTACAGGCTGTATCGACGACGGGCCGCATCAGAACGACCCGCGCCCGACCAGCCACGCTCGCGGCGCAAGCCGACGAGACCTATCGATCCGAGGCGTCCGACACCAAGAGGTCAATTGCATGAAACTGACAGGCTTTACGGCTCTGACCGCCTTCGCGGCGGCCTGCCTCATCGTTCCCGCGAGCGGGATCGGTGACGGCGGTGAAGCGTCGGCGCAAAGCCGCGCCGCCTATAACCAGCCTCCGGGAGCGCATCAGCAGCAGGCCCGCCAGCCCAATCTCGGCGGCGGCTTCCTCGAAATGCTGATCACCGGACGCGACCCGACACCGCGCACGCATGCTGCGCCCCGCACGCATGCCGCACCACCAGCGCAGCAGGCGCAACGTCGCCAGGCGGCTCCGCAACAAACCCGCGCACATGCGCCGCGACAGGCGCAGGCACCCGCCCGCACGGCGCCGCAGACGCGCAACAATGCCCAGACTGCCGCACCGCAGCGCGCCCGCCAGGCGCCCCGTTCACTGCCGGCAAATGACGCCATGCCCGCGCGGATCATTTCCGCCCGCACACCGCCGACGGTGCGCCATCAGAATGCGACCGCCCGCAGCGCCGCTCCGCAATCCGCAGCGCGTACTGGCAACAGCCGGGTTGCGTCATTGCAGGCGAGCGCGCCCGCACCGCGCGCCAATCCCCGCAACACACCCGTTGCCGAGCGTTTCCGGCGCACCACGGTCGATTACAGCGGCCCCTATGGCCCCGGTACGATCGTGGTCGATACGTCAAGCCGCTTCCTCTACTTCGTCCAGCCGGGCGGCAAGGCAATCCGTTACGGCGTCGGCGTCGGTCGCCAGGGCTTCTCATGGCGCGGCACCGAGACCGTCTCCCGCAAGGCGGAATGGCCGGACTGGCGCCCGCCGGAATCCATGCGTCGTCGGCAGCCGGAATTGCCGCGCTTCATGGCCGGCGGCCCGGAAAATCCCCTCGGCGCCCGGGCGCTCTATCTCGGCAACACGCTCTACCGCATTCACGGGACCAATGAGCCGCACACGATCGGTCAGGCCATGTCCTCCGGTTGCATCCGGATGATGAACGAAGACGTGAAGGATCTCTACGAGCGCGTCCGCGTAGGCTCCCGTGTGGTAGTGATGTAAACCGGTTTTGGACAATCATAAGTAGATAAACTGATCATGAAAACCGGCCCTAGGGCCGGTTTTTGCTTTTTTGCCTGATTTCACGATCCTGATTACCATTTATGAAGGTATTTTAAGAAAACTGCTCTCATGCATAGTCGATAAGGCGGCTAGCACTTCGGAAAACATGCTACGGTCGGGATCTAGCGTAAAGCTGACCGTTCTGCGTCGAAAGAGCCATATTCAGGAGCTGCTCATGCGGTATTTCGAGATGACCAAGGGGATCGCAAGGCTGACGCTCCAGGCGCGGATTACATTGACGATCGGACTTGTTGCACTGCTTTCCTGTGCGGGAGTCGGCTATTACGCCTATACGAGCGCCCATGGCGCCCTGGTCGAGGCTACGCGCGACCGCCTCGCGCTGGTCGCCGATTCGCGCAGTGAAGCCCTCCAGGCCGATCTCGACGCGACGGCGCGGGACCTCCTTACCCTTTCCGAGAACGCCACTGTGCGCATCGTGCTGGAGGACCTGCGCTCCTCATTTCGCCTCAACGACACGCAAAAGCAGGAATTCACCACCTTCTTCACCACACCGGAGACGCTTGAAGAGCGCATCGCGCTGACCGGCGAGGGCGACAAATCGATGTATGCCTGGCGCCATACCGACGTCCACGCCTCCTTCCGGGCCATCATGCAGGAACGCGGTTACGCCGATATCATGGTGCTGACCGAGGAAGGCGAGATCATCTACACTGTCGCGAAGCACGCCGATTTCGCCCGCGATATCGACGACGCGATCATGGCCGATACCGGCGCCGCCGCCGCATTCGAAGCCGCGATCAAGGCGCCGCAGGGCGAAGTCGCCCTCGTCGATTTCGCGGCATACGAACCCGCCGGGAGCGTCGCCTCGGCTTTCATTGCCACGCCGGTCTTTTCGCATGGTCTGGAGGGCATGCCCGCCGATGGCGTCATCATTTACCGCCTGGAGGCCGACCTGATTGACGCGCGCATCGCCTCCCGCGACGGCCTCGGCGATACGGGTGAGAGCTACCTCGTCGGCACTGACGGGCTGCTGCGCTCGAACCGCCCGCTGCTGGACGGCGACAGCGCCCTGACTGCCCTGGACCGCCCTGCCGTCGAGCAAGCCGCAACGGGAACCTTCACCTTCACCGATGAGGGCGGCGCGACCCGCTTTGCCGAGAAGCGCGCAATCTCCTGGCTCGGCCAGGATTTCTACCTCGTCACCGACCAGACGACGGCCGAAGCGCTCGCCGATGTGGTCGCCACGGCACGTGGCATCGTCATCGCGACCCTCTCCATCCTGGCAGGCGCACTGGTTCTCGCCGTGCTGACGGGACGCTCCATCGTGCGCCCGATCAAGGCACTGACCGTCACGCTGCATCGTCTGGCGGAGGATACGAAGGTCACGCACATCGCCGGTGAAGAGCGCAGCGACGAGATCGGCGATATCGCCCGCGCCGTCGGCGGTATCCGCAACCGTGTCCAGGCCGATGCCCAGCAGCGGGCACGCGAAGCCGAAGAGGCGGCGGAGGCGCAGAACACGGCGCGGTCGGAAGCGATGCAGGCGCTCGCGAGCGATCTCGAAGCAGCGATCGGCGAAGCCGTCGGCGCGCTCGGTGGTCAGGCGGATGCGCTGACACGGGCGGCACGCGACATGGCGGATCAGTCCGACCGGGCCCGTTCCGGCTCCGACCGGGTCGCGGAAGGTGCGCAGACCGCCAGCCACTCGGTGGCCGATGTCGCGAGTTCGACCGAGCAATTGTCGAACTCCATCATGGAGATCTCGCAACTGATTACACGCTCGGCGCAGGTCACCCAGGAAACCGATCGCTTTGCCGCCGATACGGGCACCGTCGTCGCCTCGCTGAGCGAATGTGCCTCGCGCATCGGCGAGATCGTCGGGCTGATCGAGAGCATCGCCAACCAGACCAACCTGCTGGCTCTGAACGCAACCATCGAAGCCGCACGTGCCGGTGAAGCAGGCAAGGGCTTTGCGGTCGTCGCGGCGGAGGTGAAAGGCCTCGCCACGCAGACGGCGCAGGCCACCGAGGAGATCAGCCGACAGATCGCCGAGATGCGCGCGGCCACCGATCAGGCCGTCGGCGCCGTCGGAGATATCCAGAGCAAGGTCGGCGAGATTTCCTCGGCCATGACATCCGTTTCCGCTGCCGTCGAGGAGCAGACCGCAGCCACCCAGACCATCGCGGCGAGCGCCGATACAGCGCGGGCCGGCGCTTCTCATGTCAGCGAGGATATCGCCGATGTCCGCAGCATGATCACCTCGGCCGACGAGGCTGCGGACGAGGTCGTCCAGACTGCCGCATCGTTGCAGGAGCAGGCCGATCTGGTCAATTCGCGGGTGCGCAGCTTCCTGGAACAGATTCGGGCGGCTTGAAATTGCGGAAAGAATCTGACGGGCTACAGGGTGGCGCGATGCCGCCCTGTTTTCGTTTGGGGATACCGATGCCGCATCGCCCTGGATCGCAGTGACCGATCCCTGTGTAGCGGCGTGAAGCGTGCCGCCTCCGATTGACCTCGCTGCGGCGATTGCACAAGGTGGCGCCCGTTCAGCGCCGGTCGCGGAGGCCGGCGGTCGATTCGGGAGTGCAGCATGACCGCCACCTGGCCCGTCCACGCCGAGATCACCGGCCCGATCGTGCTGATCGGTTTCGGTTCGATCGGCAAGGGGATCCTGCCCCTGATCGAGCGGCATTTCGCCTTCGACAAGGAGCGCTTCACGGTGATCGACCCGGTCGACAGCGATCGCGCCATGCTCGACGATCGCGGCATCCGCTTCGTGCATGAAGCCATCACCAAGGACAATTACGCGCAGATCCTGGAGCCGCTCCTGACCGAGGGCGGCGGCCAGGGCTTTTGCGTCAATCTCTCCGTCGATACCGCCTCGCGCGATCTCATGGAACTCTGCCGTGCGCTGGGAGCGCTCTATATCGACACCGTCAACGAGCCCTGGCCCGGCCTCTACCGCGACGCCTCCGCCGATCCGGCGGATCGCACAAATTACGCCCTGCGCGAGCGCACCATGGAGGCGCGGCGGCTGGCGCCGGGTGGCACCACGGCGGTTTCCTGCTGCGGCGCCAATCCGGGGATGGTCTCCTGGTTCGTCAAACAGGCGCTCGTGAATATCGCCCATGATATCGGGCTCACTTTCGAGGAGCCGACCAGCCGCGAGGGCTGGGCGCGGCTGATGCGCGATGTGGGCGTCAAGGGCATTCACATCGCCGAGCGCGACACGCAGCGCGCGCGTGATCCCAAGCCGTTCGACACCTTCGTCAATACCTGGTCCGTGGAGGGTTTCATCGTCGAGGGCTTGCAGCCGGCGGAGCTCGGCTGGGGCACGCATGAGCGCTGGCGGCCCGACAATGCCCATGACCATGTGAGCGGCTGCAAGGCCTCGATCTACCTGCTCCAGCCCGGTGCCGATACGCGCGTGCGCTCCTGGACGCCGACGGGTCAGGCGCAATTCGGCTATCTCGTCACGCACAATGAATCGATCTCGATCGCGGATTACTTCACCCTGCACGAGGGCGATGCGCCCACCTACCGCCCGACCTGCCATTATGCCTATCACCCCTGCAACGATGCGGTGCTGTCGCTGCACGAGATGTTCGGCAATGGTGGCAACCAGCAATCGCGCTTTCATATTCTCGACGAGCACGAGATCGTTGACGGCATCGACGAGCTCGGCGTGCTGCTCTACGGCCACGGCAAGAACGCCTATTGGTACGGTTCGCAGCTCTCCATCGAGGAAACGCGCCGGATCGCGCCCTACCAGAACGCTACCGGCCTGCAGGTGACATCCGCCGTCATTGCCGGCATGGTCTGGGCGCTGGAAAACCCGCAGGCGGGAATCGTCGAGGCGGATGAGATGGATTACAGGCGCTGCCTCGAGATCCAGCTTCCCTATCTCGGGCCGGTGATCGGCACCTATACGGACTGGACGCCGCTCGACAGCCATACCGGGCTCTATCCGGAGGATATCGATCACGACGATCCCTGGCAGTTCCGCAACATTCTCGTGCGCTGAGGGGACGGCATGACGGATTTCGAAGGCGTTCACACGGGCGCGCTGCTCGGCTCGCTGGGCATCAGCAATGCCGATGCCGTGCTCGATCTGCGCGAGGCCGATGCCGCGCAGGCGGATGCATCCGTGAAGGAGCTGATCGAGCGCAGCCTGTTCATGCCGCGCCGCGCCGTTGCCATTCGGCTTTCGCCGCCGCCAGAGGGAGGGGGCGAGACACTGTTCCTGCCCGTGGGCCGGCAATTGCTGGCGGCACGCAGGCGGGGCTGGATCGCGCGGATGAGCCCCCTCCCCGCCCATGACGGGCTGGGTTATTTCGTGGTCTTTCCCGGGCGCGATACGGGGACGGCGGAAAGTAATGATTAACCACAATCCGCAAGAACACCCGGCAATACCGGCCAAGAGCGGCAATAGGGGCGCGACTCCCGCATCGGTTTAAGAATCGCGCAAGAAAACCCGTGCTTTCTGTCTGCTGTCTCCAGGATGGAGGCGTCAGACAACGGGAGAATTCCATGTCAGCTATCAACCTTTCCGCCGGTGTGCGTTCCAACCTGCTCTCGCTTCAGGGCACTGCCGGTCTACTCGAGCAGACCCAGAATCGTCTTGCCACCGGCAAGAAGGTCAACGGCCCGCTCGACGACGCCGCCGCTTTCTTCACCGCCCAGGGCCTCAACTCTCGCGCGAACGATCTTTCGTCGATCACGCAGGGCATGCAGAACGGCATGAAGACCATCGACGCTGCCTCGAAGGGTATCGATTCCATCAGCACGACGATGGAAACGATGATTGGCCAGGTGCGTCAGGCGCTGCAGGATCCGGGCAGCGAGCCGCCGGAATCAGCCGGCATCACGGCGCCTGCGGACGACTCGACCGCGTTCGTCGTCGAGGCAGCCGTCGGCGGCGGCGCGGCTTTCGACGTCACCATCGCGACGGGTGATCTGAGCGCGACCGATCAAGCCGCCAACGCCCAGACGGTCGTTGATGCGATCAATGGCGACGCGAATTTCCAGAGCAACAATCTGACCGCACAGCTCGACGATGCCGGCACCGGCTTCACCATCGTCAACGAGAGTGGTCAGGAAGTTGTGCTCACTGAAGGCGCATCATCCGGCGGCACCATCGACGCTGTCGGCGATCTCACCGATGCCCGTCAGGCGCTGATGAACAGCTACAACGATCTGCGGACCGAGCTCAACGCGCTTTCCGCCGATTCCGGTTACAACGGTAACAACCTGCTTATGGGTGATGCGCTTGAGGTCGTGTTCAACGAACTCACCGGCGATGATCGCACGAGCTTCACCGTCAGCGCCAAACAGGCTGATGGCACTGCCTTCGGCAATGTGACGGCCGATCGCCTCGGCGGCGCCGAGGGCGATGCCACGACCTTCGCGTCCAACGTGAACCTGGAGTCCCGCCTCGAAGCCCTCCAGTCGGGCGTGAGCGAGCTGCGCAGCCTGTCGAGCCAGCTCGGCACCGCGCAGACGATCGTCGAGAACCGCGAGAGCTTCACCAAGGAAATGGTGAACACGCTGCAGGCCGGCGCTGATGGCCTGACCCTGGCCGACATGAACGAGGAAGCCGCCAACAACCTGGCTCTGCAGACGAAGCAGCAGCTTGGCCAGTCGGCTCTCGGTCTGGCGATCCAGAACGACCAGTCGGTGCTTCAGCTTCTGCGGTGATCGACACTCATTATTCTGTAGATCATGCGGCGGCGGGGCTTTCCTGCCGCCGTTTTTTACTTGCCGTTAACCACGCGCGCCTAGGCTTTCGCAGCGCAGCGGGAGAGAGCCATGCCCTTACGGATCGAGCTGAAGCCCAATGAGCGGCTGATCATCGGCGAGACGACCATTCGCAACGGGCCGAAGCGGTCGAGTTTCGTTGTGGAATCGCAAAGCCGGATCCTGCGTGAAAGCGATATTATCACCCAGTCGGAAGCGGATACGCCCTGCAAACGGCTCTATGTCGCGCTTGAACACATGTATCTGGCCGACGATCCGCAAGCTGGCGAAACCGCCTTCATCGAGATCGCCAACCAGATCATGCAGGCGGCCCCGGGCACACGGGCGCACATTCTGGCGATCTATGAGCAGCTTCAGGAGCGCAAGCTCTACAAGGCGCTCAAACAGGCCCGCAAGCTCATTGCCTATGAGACGGAACTGCTCGCCCTCGCAGCAGGGGACAGATCCGCTCCCGCAGAGCCCGACGACATCCGCAAGGCCCGCCCCGCCCTATCCTGATCGCCGAGATCCGAATCACGAAAGAACGGTCCCGCAGGGGGCCGTTTTCTCGGTATCCGTCGACTTGTTCAGTTTACGCGTCAGAGCGAAGCGCTGAAGGTCGGTATGCTCGGGGGCTCGTTCTCGGCATAGAACTTGCGCAGGTTGAGCATGATTTCCGTCGGCAGCTGAAAGATTACCTCATCGCTCTGAGTGTTGACGACCTGAAACAACAGAGCGCCGATTTCGGCATCACGCTCGAAACGCACTTCACGGTTGGCCGAAAAACTGTTGCCTGAATCAGAATCAGCATCCTGATCCGCCTGACGAAACTGCGCCTCGTCGATGGCCGTTACCGTTGCTTCCGCACGGCTCTCACGCAGCATCGCGACACCTTCGCGTCGGAAATCTGCAGTATATGACCAGCTTGCGCCAGCACCCAATCCAGGGTCCATCATGGCCACTACTCCTGATACGAGGTGACAGGATATCAGTTTCGGATCAACTTCCTCCTAAGGCAAACGCTCGAATTTTATTGAAATCTTATTGTCTGTCTCGATACTTGATAAATACTCATACCGCATCGCTGCATTCGGCAAAATCGCCTTAAGCCATTTTTAAGGCACTATGGTTAAAAGTCGTGACGGAAGTTCACTCGTGAGGTTGTCCATGAACTCGGCTGCCAATGCCTACGCGAAAGTCGCGAAAGCTGCTCCTCTCCCGCCCCGCGAACTCGAAGCTACCTTGCTGATCAAGGCTGCCGGCAAGCTCCAGGCTGCGCATGACCAGCTCGAGAGCGGTGCCGCGCCGCTCGACGACGCGCTCGCCTTCAACCGGCAGCTCTGGACCATCTTCGCCACCTCCGCGACCACGCCGGAGAACCCGCTTCCTGCCAAGGTGCGCGAGAATGTCGCCAATCTCGCCGTTTTCATGCTCACGGAAATCCTCGCCGCGAGCACGCGCCCGTCGAAACAGGCGCTGACGACGATGATCAACATCAACCGCGAACTCGCCGCAGGTCTTTCCGAGCAGGCGCCGCAACCCGCTGCCTGAATCGCGTGAGCACGTGTCATCCACAATCCCGCATCACCGCGCCTTATTGACCTTGCATGCGCAGGCTGGTTCTATGCGCGGAAACGGGGAAGGATTCGAGCAAGGTGGTGCGTTTTCTCCAACATGCGAGCCGCGTGGCGGATCGGTTTGCGCGGGCGGTCTGCATGCTCGCGGGGATCGTGCTTGTTGCATCCGTGCTGGGGATCGTCATCCTGCGCTACGGGTTCGGGGTCGGTTTCATCGAATTGCAGAATCTTGCCAGTTATGCTTTCGCGGTCTTCGTGATCTTCGCCCTCCCCGTCTGCATGGCGCAGGACGGGCATGTGCGCGTCGAGGTGCTTTCGGAGCGGCTCTCGCCGCGCTACCGCGTCTGGTCGGAGGGGCTGGCTCTGGTCCTGCTGCTGATCCCGGTATTCGCGCTCACCATCATCAGCTACTGGCCCAGCCTCTCCTATAGCTGGGCGATCCGCGAACGCGCCCTGGAAACCGGCGGATTGCCCGGCATCTTCCTGATCAAGACGGCGCTGCCGCTGGCCGCATTCCTGATGATCATCCAGGGCATCGCCGCCTTCCTGCGCAGGCGTGAAGCCGAGTACGGCGTGCCGCCCCTGCCGGGAGATCCGCCCTCCCCGGCCTCCAGCGGGACGGGCTGAGCGTGTCGGAACTCTTCCTCATCATCATGGTGATCGGGCTCTTCGCCGGGATTCTGAGCGGCATACCCGCCATGCTGGCGATTGCCGGGATTCCGATGCTGGTCGCCGTCGCCGCATCCGTATTCTTCGACGCCTTCAACCTCTCGCTTCTGGCGCTGTTTCCCAACCGCGTCTGGGGGTGATGAACAACACCCTGCTGATGGCGGTACCGCTCTTCGTGATCATGGGCGTGTTGCTGGAGCGCGCGCGGCTGGCCGAGAACATGCTCGGAGTGCTCGCGCGGATGCTGGGCGGCTCACCACGCGGGATGGGGCTTTCGGTGCTGGCCTTCTCCGCGATGATCGCCGCCGCGACCGGCATCATCGGCGCCACTGTCGTGATGCTGGTTCTGGTCGCCCTCAAACCGATGATGGATGCCGGCATCCCGGCGCGGCGAGCCTCGGGACTGATCTGCGCCTCGGGCACGCTTGGGCAGATCATCCCGCCTTCGATCCTGCTGGTGCTGCTGGGTGACCAGATCGGCAATACCTATCTCGAAGCGCAGCAGCGCGCCGGCAATTTCGCACCGATACCGGTCTCGGTCGGAGATCTGTTTGCAGGTGCGCTCGTTCCCGGCCTGATGCTGGTCGCGCTCTACGGGCTGTATCTCGCATTCGTGCTCCGCCCGGCCAAAGGCGTCAGCGTTCCCGCGCAGGGCGAACCCGTGACCTGGACGGAGGTGATCTTCACCTTCCTGCCGCCGATGCTTCTGATCGTCTCGGTGCTCGGCTCCATCCTCGCCGGCGTTGCAACCGCAACCGAGGCAGCGGGGCTCGGAGCCATCGGCGCGATGCTGCTCGCCGGCTGGCAGGAGCTGCGGTTTCGCATCGAGCGCTGGCTCGTCGCCGGGGCCGGCATCGCCGCCTTCGCCCTCGTCGCCCTGCGCATGGGCGGTATGGGACGCGCGGCTTTGGACACACCTGCCGGGCTGCTCGCGCTCGCGGGTGCGATCATCATCACCCTCGGCGTGCTGATCGCCGCCACGCGGCTATGGGGGCGCGGGGCGCTGCAAGGCGCGCTCGGGGATACGATGAAGATCTCCGGCATGGTCTTCGGCATCGTCATCGCCGCCTCGATGCTCGCCCTCGTCTTCCGCGGCTTCGGCGGTGACCGGATGGTCGTCCAGCTGATGAGCGGGCTACCCGGCGGCCAGTGGGGTGCGCTGCTCCTGATCATGCTGCTGGTCTTCATCCTCGGCTTCATCCTGGAAGCCATCGAGATCATCTACATCGTCGTGCCGCTGCTCGGCCCGGCGATTCTGGGCACGGATATCTCGCCCGTCTGGTTCGCTGTGCTGCTCGCCATGAACCTGCAGACGAGCTTCCTGACACCGCCTTTCGGTTTTGCGCTGTTCTATTTCCGCTCGGTCGCACCGCGATCGATCACGACCATCGATATTTATCGCGGAGTGATACCTTTCGTCTTGCTGCAACTCGTCGCTCTGGGCATCCTGCTGGCAGTGCCCGAGCTGGCGACATGGCTGCCGGAGGTCATCTTCGGATGAAGCGTGTCGCCTTCGGATGAAAGCCGGCGCAACCGGCTTCGGGCGAAGGCAACGAGCGCCGCTACCAGGCGGCAGAATGTCAATGATCCAGAGGGAGGATCTCTTTTATGAAACGCAGAACGTTCCTGATGGGCGGCGCCGCCGCCGCCACGGCGACCACACTCGCCGCCCCGGCTATCGCCAGCGGCCATGTGAAGTGGGATATCGCCTCGTCCTTCCCGGCCGCCGCACCGGGCGTGGGCACCAACGTCACCCGCTATGCGGAGCTGGTCAAGCTGATGTCGGACGGGCGCATGGAGCTCACCGTCTACGGCGCCGGCGAACTCGTGCCGCCGCTTGAAGTCGAAGATGCCGCCCAGGCCGGTACCGTACCCGTCGTCCATGGCCCTCCCTACTATGCCGCCGGCAAGGAAGCCGCGCTGCACTGGTTCACCGGCGTGCCCTTCGGCATGACATCGAACGAACATTTCGCCTGGCTCAAATGGGGTGGCGGACAGGAGCTGTTCGACGAGATCTATGCCGAGCGCAATCTCAAGCCGTTCTATTCCGGCAATTCCAACACCCAGTCCGGCGGTTGGTTCAAGGAGCGCCTGAACAGCGTCGAAGATCTTGATGGTCTGAACATGCGCATTGCCGGCCTCGGTGCCGACGTGATGCGCAAGCTCGGCGTCAACGCCGTGCTCATGCCCGCCGGCGAGATCTTCCAGGCGCTGCAATCGGGTGCGATTGACGCAGCCGAATGGGTTGGCCCGATGCTCGACCAGGCCTTCGGCCTGCAGCGCATCACCAATCTGTGCTACATGCCAGCCTATGCCGAGCCGGGCGCTGCCGTCGCCGTCGTCTTCAACCAGGACGCCTTCGCTGAACTCCCGGACGATCTCAAGGCCGTCTGCGAGGCAGCGGCTCAGGCAGCAGCGCTCGAGATGCACGCGCAGTTCGATTACTACAACGCCCAGGCAGCCCGCGAGCTGGAAGAAGCCGGCGTCGAATTCCTGCGCTGGCCGGAGGATATCACCACCGCGCAGCGCGAAGCCTGGAGCGAAGTCCGCGAGGAACTGCGCGCCGAACATGGCAATGTCGCGCGGGTTCTGGAAAGCTACGAGCCTTATCTCGAAGCGGCTCGCGCCTTCAGCGGCATGATGACCGAGCCGATGCTGGCGGCCCGCCGCGGCTGATACCGCACGCACACCAGATCATCGCGAAGCGAGAGACGGCCCCGGTTATCCGGGGCCGTTTTCACGAGCAGGCGCGCGATCAGCCTTCCAGCTCCTCGCGCAGCATTTCCAGTTCGAGCCATTGCTCCTCTGCCTGGTTGAGCGCGAGCTGCAGTTCACCAAGCTTTGCGGTAGCTGCCTCGAAACGCGCCGGATCGCGCGTGAAAAGCTCGGGATCGTCCATCACCGCCTGCACTTTGGTAATCTGCGCCTCCAGTTCGGCGATCCGCCCGGGCAGGGTTTCGAGCGCATGTTTCTCCTTGAACGAGAGCCGGCGCTTGCGCGCCTCGCCGCCGGATGAGGCCGATCTGGCAGCGCTCTTTTCGGCATCCTTGCCGCCCTTGCGCGCGCCTGAATTCGCCCCCGTCGCCACACCGCCATAGGCCGAGACACCGGCGCCGCGCTGCGCCACCATATCGGAATAGCCACCGGCATATTCGCGCCAGCGACCCTCGCCCTCCGCCATGACCGTGGATGTCACGACGCGGTCGAGAAAGTCGCGATCATGGCTGATCAGGATCAGGGTACCGGCGTAATCAGCCAGCAGTTCCTGCAGCAGATCGAGGGTTTCGAGATCGAGATCGTTGGTCGGCTCGTCGAGCACGAGCAGGTTGGAGGGGCGCGCCAGCGCCCGCGCCAGCATCAGCCGCCCCCGCTCGCCGCCGGAGAGCACACCGATGGGCGTGCGCATCTGCTCGGGCTGGAAAAGGAAGTCCTTCATGTAGCCCGCGACATGCTTCGTCTCGCCACCCACCTGAACCGTGTCGCCACGCCCGCCAGTAAGCGCCTCCGCGAGCGTCCAGTTCGGATCGAGGCTCTCGCGGCGCTGGTCGAGCGTCACCATCTGGACCGAGGCCCCGATACGCACCTCCCCCGCATCCGGTGCCAGGCCACCCGTGAGCAGATTGATCAGGGTGGTCTTGCCCGCCCCGTTGGGCCCCACGATCCCCACACGATCGCCCCGCGCGATGCGCATCGAGAAATCGCGCACGATGGGCGAGTCGTCATAGGCCTTGGTCACGCCCTTCGCTTCGATGACGACCTTGCCGGAAGTCTCCCCCTCGGTCGCAGCGAGCTTCACGTCTCCGGTGGCGCGGCGCTGCTCGCGCAATTCCTTGCGCAGGCCGTGCAATTCGCCGAGCCGCCGGACATTGCGCTTGCGGCGCGCGGTCACGCCGTAGCGCAGCCAGTCTTCTTCCGCCGCGATCTTGCGGGTCAGCTTGTGGCGGTCGCGCTCTTCTTCCTCGAGCACCTTGTCGCGCCAGGCCTCGAACGCGCCAAAGCCCTCCTCCAGCCGCCGCGTCTGCCCCCGATCGAGCCAGATCGTGGCGCGCGACAGCTTCTCGAGGAAACGGCGGTCGTGGCTGATCAGCACGAGCGCCGTGCGCATGCCGGCGAGCTCGCTCTCAAGCCATTCGATCGCGGGAAGATCCAGATGGTTGGTCGGCTCGTCCAGAAGCAGGATGTCCGGCGACGGGGCCAGCGAGCGTGCAAGCGCCGCCCGGCGCGCTTCACCGCCGGAGAGCCCCTGCGTGTCACGCGCGGGATCGAGTCCGAGTTCGGTGAGCAGATACGCGCCGCGATAGGCATCATCGGCCGGACCGAGACCCTCCGCCACATAAGCTCCAAGCGTGTGATAGCCGGTCAGATCCGGTTCCTGCGGCAGGTAACGCAAGGTCGCGCCGGGCTGGACGAAACGCTTGCCCGCATCCGGCTCGACAAGCCCCGCCGCCATTTTCAAGAGCGTCGACTTGCCCGAGCCGTTTCGGCCCACCAGGCAGATGCGCTCCTGGGGTGCGACGGAGAGTTCGGCATTTTCGATCAGGGGCGTGCCGCCGAAAGTCAGCGCCACCCCCTGCAGATGAAGAAGCGGAGGAGCCATGACCGTCGTTTACGCCTTTTCGCGCGCCGGGTTAAGAGGCGTTTGCAGCAAACCGTATCATCAGCGCGCGCGCACGATCACGAACAGACCCGGATCCATGCGCGAGACGAAATCCACCTCGTCGAGCGCCACCGTGGTGGTGAAACCCTGCGGATCGCGGATGCGCCAGCGTTTCAATTCCGACAGGCGATCATCGAATGTGAGTGTCACCCGCGAGGTTCCGCCCAAAGTCGAGCGATCCTCGAGCTGGATGTCGACCTCGTCATCGAAGCGCTCGACATCGAGCACGCTGACGTCGCGCCCGAGATTGACGCGCGAACCGAGAAGGAATTTCAGGGGCGTCTGCGAGATCGGATAGAGATCCTGGGTGTTCAGCCGGCTGTCCTGGATCGCGACCTGCCGCCCGTCCGCGACGACCTGAAGCGTGGCCGGCTCATCGTAATCGAAACGCAAGCGTCCGGGGCGATGCACATAGAGCTCGCCCGTCAGCCGGTCCCCATTGGCATTCATCTGCGTGAAGCTGGCATACATGGTGGTGATGCCGTTGAAGAAATCATTGGCACGGGAGACGATCTGCTCGGCGCTCAGATTCTCGGCCGTGCTATCCGTCGCAGGCTGCTCGGGCGCCTGCCCGGGGGCTACGCCGCGCACGCCGGCCGGCGGCTCGGGAAGCTGTGCCTGGCTGACGAGCAGGCGCTCGGGCCGCGGCGGAGGCAGCGTATCGATCTGCCAGAAGGCGCGCTGCACGCTTTCAGCAGCGACCGGAGCCACACCGATCCCAGGCATCGGTACCAGAGCGGCACCGGCCAGGAAGGCGAAAGCAAGCCCGCGCAGACGCGCCAAATGACGCGGATCCCGCACCTTGCCCGAATGAATTTTCTGCTTCCCCATACCGTGAACCATGCATCGTCATCCCGTTTCAGGCGCGGACGCGAAACATCACACCACGCCGATTTTCTTGCGCAGGCGTAACGTCCGGCTGTGGCAAAACCGCGACTCCTTCCGGGCATGCGCGCGGCATATCCGGCTCGGAACAGCCTCAATCATCGCCGTTTCCATAACGATCCTCCGGCGATTCCATCAGGATCTCGCGCTTTCCGGCATTGTTGGGCGCGCCGACGATCCCCTCATTCTCCATCCGCTCCATCAGCGAGGCTGCCCGATTGTAGCCGATCTGCAGACGGCGCTGGATATAGGAGGTCGAGGCCTTCTTGTCGCGCAGGACCACCGCGACGGCCTGATCGTAGAGATCGGCGCCGGGATCACCGAACGAGCCCTTGTCGAACACGGCGCCGCCGTCATCGCCGCCGGAGCCACCCTCATCCTCCTCTGACGTGACCGCGTCGAGATAGGCCGGGCGCCCCTGCGTCTTGAGGTGGGCCACGACATGTTCGACCTCGTCATCGGAGACGAAGGGCCCGTGCACGCGTGTGATGCGCCCGCCACCGGCCATGTAGAGCATGTCACCCTGTCCGAGCAGCTGTTCGGCACCCATCTCACCCAGGATCGTGCGCGAGTCGATCTTCGAGGTGACCTGGAAGGAGATACGGGTCGGAAAATTCGCCTTGATCGTACCGGTAATGACATCGACCGAGGGGCGCTGGGTTGCCATGATCAGATGGATGCCGGCTGCGCGGGCCATCTGGGCGAGACGCTGGATGGCACCCTCGATCTCCTTGCCGGCGACCATCATCAGATCGGCCATTTCGTCGACGATGACGACGATGTATGGCAATTGATCGAGGCTCATTTCCTCCTCTTCGAAGATCGCCTCCCCGGTCTCGCGGTCGAACCCGGTCTGGACCGAGCGCGTGATCACCTCGCCGCGTGCGGTCGCTTCGGCCACGCGGGCATTGAAGCCGTCGATGTTGCGCACGCCCATCTTCGACATCTTGCGATAGCGGTCCTCCATTTCGCGCACCGCCCATTTCAGCGCGACGACGGCTTTCTTGGGGTCGGTCACGACCGGCGAGAGCAGGTGCGGAATGCCGTCATAGACCGACAGTTCCAGCATCTTGGGATCAACCATGATCATGCGGCACTGCTCCGGCGACATCCGGTAGAGGATCGACAGGATCATGGTGTTGATCGCCACCGACTTGCCCGAGCCGGTCGTGCCCGCCACCAGCAGATGCGGCATCTTGGCCAGATCCGCGATCACCGGCTCGCCGCCGATGGTCTTGCCGAGGCACAGGGCGAGTTTCTGCTTGGATGATTCGAAATCGCGGCTGGCCAGCAATTCGCGCAGGAAGACGGTGTCGCGCTTCACGTTGGGAAGTTCGATGCCGATGGCATTGCGCCCCTGCACCACCGCAACGCGGGCCGAGACCGCGCTCATCGAGCGGGCGATGTCGTCGGCAAGCCCGATCACGCGGCTCGACTTCGTGCCCGGGGCCGGCTCCAGCTCGTAGAGCGTGACCACGGGGCCGGGGCGCACATTGATGATCTCGCCCCGCACGCCGAAATCCTCCAGCGTCGATTCGAGCATTGCGGCGTTCTGCTCCAGGGCTTCGCGCGAGACCTCGGCCAGATGAGACGCGGTGGGCTCCGACAGCAGCTGCAGGGCCGGCAACTGGTAATCATCCTGCGGGTCGAGGAAGGAGGGCTGCGCTTCGCGCTTGATGCGTTTGCCGGGCTTCGTCGTCGCGACGGGCATGGTGACACGGCTGGAGGCGGAACCGGCACCCTCCTCGCCCTGTTGCGTGGGTGCCGACTCGGCGTCCTGATCGACAGGGAGATCGGCATCCTCATCCCAGGCGTTCCAGCCGCCACCATCGCGATTCCACGGCGCCTCGTCGCGCAGCGGACTCGTTTCCGCCTCCGCCGGATGCGCGCGGGCCGACTGGTCGTGCGATGCGTCCCGTAGCGCAGCTTGCGCCTGCACGGGCACGCCCGGCATGTCGAGAACCGGCTCGCGGCGGGCCCCGGGGGGCACCGGGCGCACGAAATCGGACAAACCGTCATCGCGGTCGGTCTCGCGGCGCATCGGCCCCGAAGCATAGGCAAAGCCGTCCTCGGGTCCACGCCGCAGCCGCCGCGCCATTGCATCGCGCATCAGTTGTGCGAAGCGCCGCAGATGGACTTGCAGACTGAGCGCCGCATGGGCTGCGGCACCGAGCCAGACGATCGCCCGACCGGGCTCGTCCTCGCGCGGCGATTCGTCGAAATCGTCGAGATCGACAGGGCGGCCACGCGGCGCAGGCGCCGCAATCTCGTCCTCCTCCGCATCCTCCTCCTCATCGGAGAAGCCGAAGCCTGAGGCGGCGGTAATGGCGAGTATGGCGATACCGGCGAAGACGAAACCGAGCAGCGTCGCGGCGGGGCCTTCGGCGATCCCGGTCAGCGCCCGCGCAGCGGCGAGAACCGCATCGCCGGCAACACCGCCGAGCCCCGTCGGCAGCGGCCAGCGGGTGGTGGCCGGCAAGCTGCTCGCCATCGCCGTTGCGGCAACGACGCCGAGGACGAACAGGACGAGCCTCAGTTGCACCCGCGCGAGCCGGCCTTCGCGCAGCAGCCGCCATCCCCAGGCGGCGAGCGGCAGCAGCGCCGCGAGCGCGGCCAGACCGAAGAGCTGCATGGCGAGATCGGATGCCACAGCACCTGGATAACCGAGCCAGTTGCGCACCGGCCCGTCGACGGCATGGTTGAGGCTCGGATCCTCCACCGACCAGGTCGCGAGCGCCAGCGTCATCGCAATGGCGAAGACGAGCATGACCAACCCCGATATGTCCACGAGGCGGCGCATGACGAAGGCGCGCAGTGCATCCGTCAGTTCATCGGCAGGCGAGGCATGGCGACGTGTTTTCGGCATGATCCGGCGATTCTTTTTCAGACCCGGCGAGCCTAGCCGGGATGCGGTTAAGAGACGCTTAACCAAGACCCGCCGCATGGTGAACCAGGATTTGCCGCCTGCCGATCCCGCGCCGGGAACGCTGCGGCGCCTTTGGCGCAACACACCGCTTGCCCCGCCCCGCCCGATCCGCTATGCAGGATTCGCGCGGCTCACGCCGCCTCGCGCCCGTAGCTCAGCTGGATAGAGTGTTGGATTCCGATTCCAAAGGTCGCAGGTTCGAATCCTGCCGGGCGCGCCATTTCGGTACAGAACTGTGAACCGCAGCGGGCAAGTTTTCGTGCTCACTCTGGGCCGCCCGTTCAAGGGTGTGCTTGCTTCCCGTAATGCGAATGACGTTTGTATCGACGTCAATGCGATCAACCGCAGCTTTCAAACAGGCCTTGCAGAGCGGGATTTCCCCGGAACGGATATGCATGCGCATCGCTCAGAACCAACCCGATCAGCAGATGCAAAGAGTAGCTTAAACCACGCTTAATCCTGTCCAATAGATGGGGAGTAGCTCTGTCTGAGATTTGCGTACCATTGCCTTGTTTGCACAAGACGCCACTCTGCGATTGCGAACGACACCAGAGCTGCCACGCAACCTTTTACTGCACAATGCGAACCGGTTCGGATGCGCCGTTGATGCGCAAATCGTGCTGGAAGACGACCGCCTCGAAATCCATCTGGAAAAAGGGCTGATCAGTTTCAGGGTTTGGTGCGATCCTCAGATGACGCTAAGCCTGCCGCCGGATCTCGATCTCGATGTGGGCCTCGACAAACTGGTTGCCGACATCGCGGGCGATTTCGGGGATATCATGATCGATGTCGAGAATGCCGCGCTTGACTTCGACGGCACGTTGCGGGCCTTCGCCATGCAGGGACATCGCGCGACCGTGCAGTTGAACTTTGCCTCGGGCATGCCCCGTGATGCCATCGCCCTCAAGGTCGCCTCGCTCATATCACGCATTTCGTTCGAGGGGTCAGGGCGCGATGCGTATTCCGCCTTCAGAGCAGCAACCGCAGCCATCATCGCTTCACTCAATCCGGGCCTGTCTCCACGAACCGGCGCGATCCCGCATTGACGGGGATTGACCTGGATCAGCCCGGCTGCGCCCGGTCCGGCCAGACGTCAGCGAGGCCATGGGTCTGACCGGCGGCAAGGCGGTGTTCGCCCCCGTTAGCAGCCGCGAGCGTTAACGCCAGATCGATCGCCTTGCCCTGTGCAGCGGGCCGGATCCCCAGATCTCCGCCGGGATGTGTCGGCATGCTGCGCATGATCCGCAATGCCATCGCTTCCTGCGCCTGACCCGACCTCACTCAACGCGGACAAACAGCGTGTCGGAAGAATGGCAACGCCGGCAGGCGGCCCTGCCGCACCGTGCATTCCTTGTCAGCAGACGCGCCGATGCTCACGCCGCGCTCCACCGGGTAACATATAGCCGAAACGGCATTCGGCGCCGCCTCGTATTGCCAGCGCGAATCCGGGTGAGGCGTTCCCGGGATGGCCGCATGCGCAGATCGGATCACCTGCGCATGCACTTCTGCGCCTCGACTTCTGCGCCTCGACTTCAGCGCCTCGACGTGGCTTCGCCCGCGCAATCAACTCGCCAGTGCGAGTTCCGCACTTTCGGTGAAGGTACCGCCATGGATGATGGTCTCGGCGAGGCCGGGGGCGAGGCTTGCCTGGTTTTCGGCAAAGAAACGCGCCAGCGCCACGCGACCGGCGGCGAGCGGGTCGCCCTCAGCGCTCGCAAGCGCGGACTCGGCCAGCGAGGCCGCCCCGAGTGTCAGGCCGAACAGGCGCAGATAGGGCGTCGCGCCGGCGAGCGCGTCCTGCTGGGCATTGCCGGAGAGCGCCTTGAGCAGATGGCTCGTCGCCCGGTCGAGCGATTCCACGGCCTCGCGCAGGCGGCTGGCCGTATCACCGTAGGCCGCCCCACCCTCTTTCGTGACACGATCAGCAACCGCACGCAGGCGCGCAATCTCAACGCGCACCGTCTCGCCGCCGGAAAGGGGCAGCTTGCGGGTGACGAGATCGATCGCCTGGATACCGTTGGTGCCTTCATAGATCGCGAGGATGCGCGCATCGCGAAGATGCTGCGCCGCGCCGGTCTCCTCGACGTAACCCATGCCGCCATGCACCTGCACGCCCAGCGAGGCGACTTCGTTGGCAAGATCCGTCGAGAAGGCTTTCGCGATCGGGGTCATCAGCGAAGCGCGCTCATGCGCCCGGCGCCGCGCATCGGCCTCAGCCTCGAAATGGGCGCGGTCGAGTGCCCCGGCGGTGATGTAGCAAATCGCGCGCGCGGCCTGGGTGAAGCCCTTCATGGTCATCAGCATGCGCTGGACATCCGGGTGCGCGATGATCGGCGCCATGCCGTCACCCTGCCACGAGGCGGCGCGGCCCTGGCGGCGATCACGGGCATAGGACAGAGCCTGCTGATATGCACGCTCGCAGGCGGCGACACCCTGGAGGCCGACGCCGAGGCGGGCATTGTTCATCATCGTGAACATGCAGGCCAGCCCGCGATTCTCCTCGCCGATCAGCCAGCCGGTGGCGCCGCCCTTGTCACCGAACACCATGGTACAGGTCGGCGAGCCATGCAGCCCGAGCTTGTGCTCCATGCCGTTGCAGAAGACGTCGTTGCGGCTGCCATCGGGCAGGATCTTGGGCACGAGAAAGAGCGAGATGCCCTTCGTTCCCGCCGGCGCATCCGGCAGGCGCGCGAGTACCATGTGGACGATGTTGTCCGTCATGTCGTGCTCGCCATAGGTGATGTAGATCTTCTGGCCCGTGATCCTGTAGGTGCCGTCACCGGCGGGTTCGGCGCGGGCGCGAAGCGCGGCGAGATCGGAGCCGGCCTGCGGCTCGGTCAGGTTCATCGTCGCGGTCCACTCCCCCGAGATCAGCTTGCCGAGATAAAGCTCCTGCAATTCCGGCGTCGCATGCTTCGTCAGCGCCTCGATCCCGCCCATGGTGAGCAGCGGCGCGATACCGAAGGAGAGCGAAGCGGCATTCCACATCTCGATGCAGGCGGCATTGAGAAGGCCGGGCAGCCCCTGTCCGCCATGCTCCGCCGGCCCCGGAAGCGCGTTCCAGCCGGCATCCGCCCAGTCGCGATAGGTCTCTTTCCAGCCAGGAGGCGTTTTCACCACGCCCTCTGCGAGTTTCGGCCCATTGGTATCGCCGATGCGGTTGAGCGGCGCGATCGCATCGCCGGCGAACTTGCCGGCCTCTTCCAGAATCTGGTCGACGAGCTCCGCCGAGAGATCGGGATGCAGCCCCTTTGCGAGCGCGTCGTCAAGGCCGGCCACATGGCGCATGACATGGACCATATCGGTCACGGGCGCACGGTAATCCATCGTCGTCCTCCAAAGCCGCACGCGCGTTCCGGCCCTGCCGTGGCGTGCCTGTTTCTTCGCCGGGAAGCGTATCCGCGCCGTGTTCCGGTGCAGCCGGCCTCTCCTGACCAAGAGTTATGTGAGCAGGGCTGCGAGGGCAATGGGGAAATGCAGCAAACCGCCGTGACGCAAGGGCGCGGAAGCGAAAAGCGGAGCTCTTTTGCGCACATGTCGAGGCGCACCGTCAGGCGCCCCGCCACAGGCCGAGCAATGTCAGCGCGGCGCCGAGCATCACGACGGACACGGCGGCATAGCCGGCATTCCAGCGCGTCCCCACCGTGAATGAGCCATATCCCGTCAGCCGCCCGATATACATGGTCGCGGCGGTGGCCGGCGAGGAGGCGATCGCCATGCCCCAGCCGATCGCCAGAGCGGTCGCGACCAGCGTCGCATCGACACCGTAGCGCGCGGGATCGGCCATCACGCTGGCCAGCACCGCGACGGTGATCAGCGGATTGGCGCCGAGCAGACCAAACAGCACCACGAGCAGCATGAACAAAGCCGGGACGAAGACCGGCGGCAGGCCCTGCGGGCCGATCAGCGCGTCGATGAAGATCTGCGGCAGCAGCATCCCGATGAGCGTGCCGGCATAGGCCGCATTGGCCAGAACGGACAGTTCCTGGCGCTGCCCGGGCGCCTGCTCCACCACATAGCGCCGCAGATGGGTGAGCCCCGCGCGCCCCGTATCGCGCAGGATCCAGACGAGCCCGATCAGGGGCACGAAGAGGATGACCCCGTGGATCAACGCCCCCGGCGTGAAGCGCTCGACCAGAGCCGCCGTGCTCGACAGGATCAGAAGCAGGGTGACGAGCGGCACCAGAGCGGCGAAGGAGAACGGCACGGCATCGCCCGTCCCCGCCGCGCGCCGCGATGCGCCGCTGTCGATTGCCCAGCCGGCGATGGCGGTCATCACCGCGAGCCCGGCCCCGATCAGCACCATCGAGGGCCATTGCGCGCCAGCAATGCCGGTGGTCGTTATGGCGAAGGCGACCGTCAGGGGGCACCAGAACATGGTCACCGAGAACCCGCGCAGCATGGCCAGCAGCATCCGCCGCTCACGCGCTCTGGCCACTGTGGCATCGCCGGGAGCCGCCTTGACGGCGTCGCGGATCATGCCGCTGAAGAGCGCGATCACACCGAAATTCAGGATCGCCCCAAACAATGTAGAGCCGCCTGCCAGCGCGAAATAGCGGCGTCCCGGCGGCTGGCGCACCAGCATGGCGCCGGCCTCGCGTACCATCGGCGAGGTCTGCGCCGCGACGCGCAGCACGCCCAGCGACGAAAACAGCACGACGATGAAAACGCTACGCCAGAATGCCTCCGCCAGCGCCATGACCGGCGAAGCCAGCCCGAACAGGGCAATCACCGTAATGACCGCACCAAATGTCAGATGGCTCCAGACGAAGCGCGTGTAGCGTGTGCTCTGCGCAACCAGATAGAACAGGATCCCCGCCATCCCGAAGAGCATGAGCGGGCTCGGCGCGCCCTCCGCGAGAGCCTGCCCGGCTTCACCGGAAAGGCTTGTCACGAGCAGGGTGAACCAGGCGATGACGAGCGCAATTCCCGAAAACGCATCGATGCGGTCAGTCATGGAGCGGGTTCCGGTAAGCGCTACGAAGCAGGCATGCCGCGACGGGGGCCAAGGGAGCCGCCACCACATACCCGAAGACCGGCATGCCATGCGGCACTGCGCTGCACAACCGGCAGCCATGCGCGATCCGCAAGCGCAGGATCACCCGCTACGGCGCGTCTTCCACGCCGAATAGGCCTCCGGCATGCATACGGCACAGGGGCGATAGCCGGCGCTCACGGCACTCGCCTCGTCGGCGAAGAAGACGCGATGACGCGCGTAAGGCCCGCCGCGCGCGAGTGCGGCCAATGCCGCGCGGCAATCGAGCCGCCCGTAGATGCGGCTTTTCGCATGGCCGCCGAAGCGCCCGGGCGCAGCGGAGGGATACGGGTGGTTATGTGCGTCGCGCAGCGTAAAGCGGGCTTCCATGGTCACCTCATGCGTACCAAGGAAAACTGAGAATCCGAAGAGCATTGCACCATTTAGAGTCGGATTCAAAAGTTTATGTTATTACACAATAGGTTGCGAGCCTGCGTGTCATGAGCCTGATGCTGGCGACTATGACCCATGCGGTGGCGCTTTCGACGGATTTCTCCCAGTCCTTTGCGAGCCTGCGGCATCGTCCAAACCATCCGAAGGTGCGTTCCACCACCCATCGCCGGGGTAGGACGTGGAAGCCTTTGGCAGCATCTGAACGCTTGATGATCTCGATGGTCCACGTGCCGCAGCCGATCAATGCGGTGCGCAGCTTGTCGCCTGCGTAGCCGCCGTCGGCGAAGACATGGCGCAGCCAGGGGAACCGGTGCCGGATGGCTTTCAGAACATCGGGCGCGCCGTCCCGGTCCTGAATGTCGGCGGCATGAACCAGTACGAACAGCATCAGGCCGAGCGTGTCGGTGATGATATGGCGCTTGCGTCCCTTGATTTTCTTGCCCGCGTCATAGCCAGAGATCCCGCCGCTTTCCGTGGTTTTGACCGACTGACTGTCGATGACACCGGCAGTTGGAGAGGCCTCGCGTCCTTCCAGTTCCCGCGTGGCTGCGACAAGGATGTGGTTTATCGTCTGCCAGAGGTCGGTATCGCGCCAGGAATAGAAATAGCCTCGCACGGTGGAGGCTGGAGGAAAGTCCTTCGGCAGTGCCCGCCACTGACAGCCGCTGCCCGCGATATAAAGGATCGCGTTCACCACCTCTCGCATATCGGTCTTGCGTGGACGACCGCCGGATTTGGCCGGAGGGATCAGCGGCGCCAAAATCGCCCATTCCCGGTCCATCAAATCACTTGGATAACGCAGATGGTCCCGGTTATGCTGCCGGCGAGTGATATCATCCCAGGGCATTCGATCCTCCATCTTCTCGACAAAGACGGTTGAATCACAACCCTTTGATATCACTCAACTACTTTTAGATCCGGCTCTTTGTATTCCTCGCAAGAGGTTTCCACTTGGATCATGACGCGAGCCTGGATCGTCTTCGTGGTGGAAAAGGGACGATTGGCAAGTTTGATGATTTCGGATGATGGCAGCGTTGCATGAACGATCGTGTTGCAAGCCCCCAGGGCCATGCAAGCGAGGGTGATGATCAGCGCTCTCATGTTGCCCCCTTCGCTCTGCCATACGGGCTTCGCCCCGCCGCGGCAGAAGAAAGTGTCGCGGATGCTATCCTATATTATAAGTTTTCCCTTAACGTAAATCTATAATTGATAAATTCCGGCTGCCCATTCCAATCGAAGCAGCGTTCGAGGCATCATCCGAACAGCCTGGGTCGGATCAGGCGCTGTCACGCTTCGCTGCAGCCGATCATGCCAAATGGCAACCCATACGGCCGGTACGGCACGCTCCCTCACAGCCCCCGCAACACCCCCGGCAGCGCCTCGCTCAGATCCTCCGCGATCAGCCCCGGGCCGTAGACGATACCGGTGCGCGCGTGGAGCCAGACGGCGGCGCAGGCGGCTTCGAAAGCCGGCATGCCTTGCGCGATCAGGCCGGTAACGATGCCGGTGAGCACGTCGCCGGAGCCGGCTGTGGCGAGATAGGGGGTCGTCTCGGCGAGGATCGCGGCGCGTCCGTCGGGGCTCGCGACGATCGTGTCGCCCCCCTTGCAGATCACCACCGAGCGGACGATCTCCGCCGCGCGCAGGGCCGCCTGCCAGCGGTTGGGCGCATCGCGCACGCCTTCCGCCGATTCGAACAGACGGCGCATCTCGCCCTCATGCGGCGTGAGCACGCAGGCGCGCGCGGCGCTCGCCACCATGCCGAGCGTATAGGCCTCGCCGGCGAACGACGTCAGCGCATCGGCGTCGAGCACCAGCCCCCTGCCCGTGCGCGCCGCAGCCTTGACCATGGCGCGCGTCGCCTCGCCGACCCCGTAACCGGGGCCGAGCGCCACCGCCGTGAAGCGGCGATCTTCGAGCAGCACCCCGAGCTCCTCCGGCGTATCGCAGGGCGCGAGCATGATCGCGGTGAGATGGGCTGCATTGACCGCGAGGGCGGCCCGCGGCGAGGCGAGCGTCACCGCGCCGGCGCCGACGCGCAACGCCCCGCGCGCTGCGAGACGCGCCGCACCCGTGCGATGCATCTCGCCGGAGAGCACCAGCGCGTGCCCGCGCTTGTATTTGTGAGTATCCGATTCGGGACGCGGTAGCGTATCGCGCCACAGGGCTGGCTCGTTGGCGAAGAGCGCGGGCGCGAAACCGTCGCACGTGGCATCGGGAATGCCGATATCGACGACGCTTATCGCCCCGCAAAGATCACGCCCGGGCAGCAGCAGGTGCCCCGGCTTTCGCGCGGCGAAGGTGACGGTGCGCGTGGCGGGGAGCGCGACACCGCGTATGGCGCCCGAATCACCGTCGATGCCCGACGGGATATCCACGGCCAGAACCGGCACGCCGCTTCGCGCGACACGTGCGATACAGGCCGCGACGGCGCCTTCCAGATCACGCGTCAGACCGGTGCCGAAGAGCGCGTCGATAACGAGACCGGCCTCGTCGCAAGTGATATCCTCCAGCGCAATGACGGGCCCATCATACAACCTCGCCGCAGCAGCCGCATCGCCGGAGAGCCTTTCACGCGGGCCGAGGAGACCGAGCGTCACCCTGTAGCCGTCCTCGGCGAGGCGGCGCGCGGCAATGAAACCGTCACCGCCGTTATTGCCCGGCCCGCAGAGAATCACCACACGCCCCGTCGGCGCAAGCATGGCGCGGGCGGCCTGCGCCACGCCCGCGCCGGCGCGCTCCATGAGAACCATGCCCGGCACGCCGGAAGCGATCGTGAGCCGGTCGGCTTCGCGCATATGGGCGACGGCGAGAATGCGATGATGGTTCATGGCGATCCTCCTGCAGGACAGGCATGCCCCATCTCTTTCTCCCGAGCAATGCGGAGTCGCGCGGCGAGGAAGGCGTGTGAACGGCTATGGCACAACATTACGGCTCAAATCGTCTGAAGAAGTGGCGAATGCATAAATTTTATGCAAACATCGCTGCGTAAATGGGCATACCTGCAGCGGGTTCCCTATCGGAGCCGTGGCAGGGGTGTCGTTAAGATGGTATCACCGTGGTGTTCAAAGAACGACAACCGCGCGGCAAAAGGCGGCTTCACATGCGAAAGATCGAAGCGATCATCAAACCGTTCAAGCTCGACGAGGTGAAGGAAGCTCTTCAGGACGTCGGCCTGCAGGGTATCACCGTCATCGAGGCCAAGGGTTTCGGGCGTCAGAAAGGCCATACGGAGCTTTATCGCGGCGCCGAATACGTGGTCGATTTCCTGCCCAAGGTGAAGCTGGAAATCGTATGCAGCGACGACCTCGTCGAGAAGGCCGTCGACGCCATTCGCAAGGCTGCCCAGACGGGTCGTATCGGGGATGGCAAGATTTTTGTATCTGCCGTCGAGGAGGCGATCCGCATCCGCACCGGCGAGACCGGGTCGGACGCAATCTGACTGTCTCGGAAACCAACCGCGAAACCCGGCCTCACGCCGGATCCTTCGCTTGCAAGCGTCAAGAAAAGAGGACAGGTCCATCATGAAGTCGGCCAACGATGTGCTCAAGGCACTCAAGGACAACGACGTCAAATACGTCGATTTTCGCTTCACCGATCCCAAGGGTAAGTGGCAGCACGTCACCTTTGACGTCACCATGGTCGATGAGGATCTCTTCGCCGATGGCGTGATGTTCGATGGTTCGTCCATCGCCGGCTGGAAGGCGATCAACGAATCCGACATGTGCCTGATGCCCGATCCGGAGACGGCCGTGATGGATCCGTTCTTCGCGGCGCCCACCATGTCGATCGTCTGCGACATCCTCGAACCCGCTTCCGGCGAGCCTTATAACCGCGATCCGCGCGGCATCGCCAAGAAGGCGGAAGCCTTTCTGAAGTCCACCGGTCTCGGCGACACCGTCATGATCGGCCCGGAAGCCGAGTTCTTCGTCTTCGACGACGTGAAGTTCGCCGCCGAGCCCTACAATACCGGCTTCGTGCTCGATTCCGTCGAGCTGCCCTCGAACTCCATGGCGGATTACGAGAGCGGCAACATGGGTCACCGCATCCGCACCAAGGGCGGCTACTTCCCCGTCCCGCCGCTGGATTCCGGGCAGGACATGCGCTCCGAAATGCTCGCCTCCATGGCCGAGATGGGCGTCCAGGTCGAGAAGCACCATCACGAGGTGGCCAGCGCCCAGCACGAGCTTGGCATGAAGTTTGATACGCTCACCCGCATGGGCGATCTGATGCAGGTCTACAAGTACTGCATCCACAACGTCGCCCATTCCTTCGGCAAGTCCGCCACCTTCATGCCCAAGCCCGTCTATGGTGACAACGGCTCCGGCATGCACGTGCACCAGTCGATCTGGAAGGACGGGAAGCCGCTCTTCGCCGGCGACAAATACGCCGATCTCAGCCAGGAATGCCTGTGGTATATCGGTGGCGTGATCAAGCATGCCCGTGCCATCAACGCTTTCACCAACCCCTCGACAAATTCGTACAAGCGTCTGGTCCCGGGCTTCGAGGCGCCGGTGCTGCTGGCTTATTCTTCGCGCAACCGCTCGGCCTCCTGCCGTATCCCGTGGACGACGTCGCCGAAAGCGAAGCGCGTCGAGGTTCGCTTCCCCGATCCGACGGCGAACCCGTATCTCGGCTTCGCGGCCCTCGTCATGGCCGGCCTCGACGGCATCCTGAACAAGATCGATCCCGGTCAGGCGATGGACAAGGATCTCTACGATCTGCCCCCGCGCGAACTGAAGAAGATCCCGACCGTCGCCACCTCCCTGCGCGAGGCGCTTACGGCTCTCGACAAGGATCGCGCCTTCCTCAAGGCCGGCGGCGTCTTCAACGACGACATGATCGATGCCTATATCGCCCTGAAGATGGAAGACGTCATCCGCTTCGATCACACGCCGCACCCGGTCGAGTTCGACATGTACTACTCCGTCTGATGCGGCACCCGCCCGGCCCGCCGGGCGGCGTCCGGATCGTCCGAATACAGACCGGGGCGCGAAAGCGTCCCGGTTTTTCGTTTCGGCGCAACCATGCCAAAGCCTCCCTCCGGAATCACGCCTTGCGCGGTCACGCGACGGCGCTAGACTCGCGGCCACATGAGAGCTGGTGAAAGCCGGTCGGAGGAAAGCATGAGCGACGAGCACCACGCCCATCATCACCACGCCCATCATCACCATGACCACGACCATGGCAGCGAACTCTCGCCCATGGATCTGCGCGTGCGCGCGCTCGAATCGATCCTCGTCGAGAAGGGCTATGTCGACCCCGCCGCGATCGATGTGCTCGTGGAGATGTATGAAACCCGCGTCGGCCCGCGCAACGGCGCGCAGGTGGTGGCGCGGGCCTGGGCCGATCCCGATTTCCGCGACTGGCTCAAACGCGACGCGACGGCGGCCATCGCATCAATGGGCTTCGAGGGCCGCCAGGGCGAGCATATGGTCGCGGTCGAGAACACGCCGGAAGAGCACAATCTCGTCGTCTGCACCCTGTGCTCCTGCTATCCCTGGCCCGTACTTGGCCTGCCGCCGAGCTGGTACAAATCCGCGCCCTACCGCTCGCGCGCGGTAATTGATCCGCGCGGCGTGCTGGCGGAATTCGGCGTCAGCCTGCCCGGGACGACGCGCATCCGGGTCTGGGATTCCACCGCCGAGATGCGCTACCTCGTCATCCCGATGCGCCCGGAAGGGACGCAGGGCTGGTCGCAGGAGGAACTCGCCGATCTCGTTACCCGCGATTCGATGATCGGTACCGGACTGGCGCGCGATCCGCAGAGCATCGCAAACGGGGAGAGCGCGGCATGAACGGCGCGCAGGATATGGGCGGCATGCACGGTTTCGGCCCCGTGCAGATCGAGGCGGGTGAAATCCCGTTCCATCACGACTGGGAAAGGCGCGCCTTCGGCATCACCATCGCCATGGGAGCCAGCGGCGCCTGGAATCTCGACATGAGCCGGCATGCGCGCGAGACCCTGCCGCCGCCCGATTATCTCGCCTCAAGCTATTTCGAGATCTGGACCAAGGGCGTCGAGCGGCTGGTCACGCGGCTCGGGCTCGTCAGTGAAGCCGAGCTCGCCGCCGGCGCGGCCCTCGAGGCGCCCGTTCCGGTCAGGCGCGTCCTGCGCGGGGGCGATGTCGAAGCCGCCATGAAGCGCGGCGGGCCGACGGAGCGCGAGCCGGCGCATCCAGCGCGATTCAAGCAGGGCGACAGTGTCGTCACCCGGGTGATGAACCCCGCCGGCCATACCCGCCTGCCCCGCTATGCGCGCGGCAAGCGCGGCGTCATCGCCATGGTCCACGGCGTCCACGTTTTTCCCGATACCCATGCCCACGGCCAGGGCGAGGAGCCGCAATGGCTCTACAATGTCCGCTTCACGGGGCGTGAGCTCTGGGGCGAGGAAGCCGATGCGACGCTGATCGTCGGGATCGATGCCTGGGAGAGCTATCTTGAACCTGCCTGACGCGCTCGACGCCGCCACCCGCGCCGCGCAGGTGCCGATCCCGCGTTGCGCCGACGGCCCGGTCTTTGCCGCGCCCTGGGAAGCACAGGCCTTCGCCATGACCCTGCGGCTGCACGAGCAGGGCGCCTTCAGCTGGAAAGAGTGGGCGCAGACGCTTTCAGCCGTCATCCGCGAGGCGCAGGCCGGAGGCGATCCCGATGACGGCGCAACCTATTACACGCATTGGCTCACCGCACTGGAGCGCATCATCGCGCAAAAGCAGCTCGTCGCGCAGGACCAGCTCGAAACCCGTCGCGCCGCCCTCGACCGCGCCGCGCGCGCCACGCCGCATGGTGAGCCGATCCGTCTGGAGAACGATCCGGAATTCCAGGCCTGAAGCGCCGGATCAGGCGACGCGTCGGTCCGCCTGATCGTTCGATGCCGTTCCGGGCCAGCCGTCTTCCGGCAATTCCACCTCGGGAAAGGCGATGATCTTCTCACGCAGGGCCACATGGCGCATCAGACGCCGCGCCGTCAGCGTGTCGATGGCATCGAAGACCTCGTAGACCTCGTTCGGGGCCTCCTGGCCCACACCGGCCTCGCTGCGGATCTGCCAGAACGGCTTCAGCGTGCCCCATTCGAAGCCGATCGCCTTCACCAGCATGGCTGCCGGGTAGAGCGAATCGGCAACGATCAGCCGTTGCACATATTCAGGGGGAATCGCGCTGAGAATGGCCAGCCCGGCAATGGCATCCTCATACTGGCGGCGGCGCAACCAACGCTCCAGATCCGCCTGCTCAACCGATCGCCGGAGCGCGCGCATCGCCACGTAATCGAAGGAAGCGGCCATCATCGCGCGCGAGAAGCGCGTCGGCCCTCCGTCACCCATGGCCGCGGACACGATGGCGACCAGCATCTCGCCCGGCAGCGCGGCATCGCCGTATTCGGCATCGAATTCCTCGCAGACGAGGGCGCCGTCGAGGCTGAGCAGCATGTCGAACTGCGCCGGCGGCATGTCCGGTCGCGAGCAGACCACGCTGCGCAGGATCGCATTGGCCCGCGCCCGCTCGGACAGGATATCGAAACCCTCCTCACTGAAACGCGCGCTGCGGTTGACGGAGAGAGCCAGGACCGTCTCGTCATCGCCCCGTCGCGCGATCGGGGTCGTGACCCGCTCGCCGATTTCGCCACGCCCGGCAAGAGCCTTCAAGTGCTTCTGCCCCCGTTGCTGCGCGACCGTTTCAAGCAACCGTTCCTTGATGCGCAGCGCACTGTTGAGCAACGGCTCGGCCACGCCCGGATCCTCATCCTGGACGAGCTTGTCGACAATGCCTTCCGGCGCGCGCGGATACATGGCCAGTGTCATGGCGAGATCGCGCTTCGTGGCCGCATCGATCCCGTCACTGAGATTCAGGAAAAGATGATCAAACATCGCCGCCCGATCATCGGGGAGCCGCCGGGCCTTGGCTTCGTAGAGCGCGCGCAGGCGTTCGACCACTTCGGACTTGTCCACGTGGACGGCGACATCCTCGCCCCCTTTCGCGTCCGCCTTCTTGGCCTGCTCGATCTGCTGGACGAGCTGATAGATTTCCTGGAGCATGACGTCTGAACCTCGATCGCGACAAGACGGGTGTTTCAGGCCGCGCGGCTTGCCTGTGCGGCGTCTTCACGCTTGCTGTCTCTTTCGGCAGCGAGGGCATTGACCAGATACGGTCGCCACAAGCCGAGCGCCCCGTGCAGGGTCCGGTTGACGTCGATCGCATCGAAGGGCTGGATCATCACATCCTTGATGCCGAACACCTCGAAGGCCCGGTGGGTTTCATCCACTGCCCGATCCATCAGCACGACGGAAATCCTGTCTTCACTGCGGCTGAGAAGCTGGCAGGCGGCCTCGAGGGCCGGCATGTCGGAAAGCGCATGGCTGACGAAGGCCACCTCGAAATCCTGCTTGCGTGTATGCCGGATCGCCCGGCGACCCGTCTCGGCATCAATGGGCTGCAGCCGGAACTGGCTGCGATCCAGCACGTTGCGCAGAATGCCGCGGGTGCGCACGGACGGGTCGACGATCAGTGCCTGTCGCGTCCGGCGAATCTGCTGGAAGGTCTCCAGAAGCCGCGTCACTGCATGATCACGATAGGGCTTCGTCAGAACTTCGTAGGCGTGCAACTGCAGCGCGATCATCGTCCAGTTCTTGCGCAACCCTTCACTGACGAGCACGAGCCGGGTGCCGTTTTGTGCATGCATCAGGGCGATCACGCTCTTGAGCTTGGCGACATCGGTGTAGGGCAGCACCATGTCGAGGAAGACCATGTCGAAGGTTTCTTCCTGCAGGACCTTGAAGAGCTGCCGGCCGGTATCGGCAAAGCGCAGCCGCGCATCTGGCCGTGCCTCGGAAACGATCCGGGCGAGTTGCTGCCGGGATTCGATATCCGCATCCGCAATCAGGATCTTCGTTTGCTGCATGACCGCCTCCTTACGCAACGTTATGGCGGCAATTCGTTGCAAATCCTTTTATTGATCTTCACAGAAACAGTTGGACACCCATGTCGCCGCATTTGTATTCGCTGCTATCCTTAAGGCTTCCTTTCGTCAGATGGATCCCGGATCACGGACAAGATCAGGCACGCCATAACGCTCCATCGCCACGAAAAAGGGGCCGCGCCAGGCGCGACCCCTCGAATAGCCAAACGTGATCGTTGATTGATCAGCGCTTGGAGAACTGGAACGAACGGCGGGCCTTGGCGCGGCCGTACTTCTTGCGCTCGACGATACGCGAATCGCGCGTCAGGAAGCCTTCCTTCTTGAGGATGGCGCGCAGCTCGGGCTCGTAATAGGTCAGCGCCTTGGACAGGCCGTGGCGCACGGCGCCGGCCTGACCGGAGAGGCCGCCACCCTTGACCGTGACCTGGATGTCGTACTGGTCGACACGGTTGGTCAGCTGCAGGGGCTGGTTCATGATCATCCGCAGCACGGGGCGGGCGAAGTAGACTGCGAGCTCACGACCATTGACCGAGATCTTGCCGGAGCCGGGCTTGATCCAGACCCGGGCGATGGCGTCCTTGCGCTTGCCGGTGGCATAGGCGCGGCCATGGGCGTCGAGCTTCTGGACATGGACCGGTGCTTCGACCGGGGTCTCGTCCTGCTGGCCGAGATCGGAGAGGGACTGCAAGGTGGCCATGATCAGAGCCTCCGGTTCTTGGCGTTCAGGGAAGCGACATCGAGCGCTTCCGGCTGCTGCGCCTCATGGGGATGCTCGGAGCCGGGATAGACGCGCAGGTTGCCGAGGATCTTGCGGAAGAGCGGGCCGCGCGGCAGCATGCGCTCGACAGCCTTCTCGACCACGCGCTCGGGGAAACGACCCTCGAGGATCGACTTCGCCGTGCGGGCCTTGATGCCGCCCGGATGGCCGGTATGGTGGTAATAGACCTTCTGATTGCGCTTGCGGCCGGTGAGGACCACCTTGTCGGCGTTGATCACGATGACATTGTCACCGCAATCGACATGCGGCGTGTAGCTCGCCTTGTGCTTGCCGCGAAGGCGCATCGCCACGACCGAGGCGAGACGACCCACGACGAGGCCCTCCGCATCGATGATGACCCACTTCTTCTCGACATCGGCGGGCTTCAGCGAAAACGTTTTCATTGCGCTGTATCCCTAAAGGGGCAAAACCCCGTTCCAAACGAAGAGCCGCCAGCCCGGGAACCCCGAACGCGGCGGCGATGGGGCGGTTTATGCGCAGTTTGATCCCGCGTCAAGGGTTATCTGGGGAGATTGATGCGGCTGGAAGGGTTGATGTGCAAGGGATTGGGGGTGGTGGTATTGGGGTAACGGGTTGTGGGGTATTTGGGTACCGCATCACTTATCCTCCCCCCATCACTTTCCCTTCAACAGCTACCCAGTGCTGCGCTTTGCCATGCCGAAGGCCGTGCTCGAATGCCGCTACGGCCACATGGCCACGCCGGAATACTCCTTCCGCCTGAACGCATCCTACGCCCCGCGCCGCGACTGGAAGACCGACATCACCCACCTCCCCCCGTTCCTCCTCATCGCCGGCACCAACGACGAAGCCTTCCAAAGCGAAGCCTACGAACCAACGATGGCCCCGCTAAATGGAAACGGCACCTACCGCCTGGTGTCCGATAAGACGAATCTGGAGATCCCGGATTCGCAGGAGACGGCGGAGGCGGTGGTGGCGTTTGTTCGGGGGTTGGGGTTGGGGTGGGGGTGGGGGGCGAGTGAGGATGGGTATTGGGATCTCTCAAGGCGTGTTCTTCGGGCGATAGTCCTTTGGATCAAGACAAGAGTCATAGAATGTTTGATCCATGGGGAACCAGTTGGTTTTGTAGATACCCCGCCTTGATGTCGCGTTGGGTCCACAGGGAAAGGGACAACAGATCTCCAGATTCCGCCCCTGCTCTTCCCCGATATCCTTCACTTCCTGCACGACTTCCGCCAAGTCCTGATCCTGGCTGAAGATCACCGCTACATCCCATTGCTTCTTGCGGGCCGTGGAAACAATGTCGAGCACAAGGCGCGTATCTATCCCCTTTTCCTGCGCGACTTGCACCGTTTCCGTATTGCCAAGCGCGTCGGTGACCTGCTGTTCGCGATAGCGCAACGGACGCGTCGTAACCTTGATCCCGGCGCGCTTCATGGCAATGATGCGGCTGTTCCAGTACCCCGCCCACATCGGGCTTATGCGCGTGTCAGGAATCCCTGTGTAAAAGCGAACAAGGTTCGGCGTCCAGCAATGCGCTGCGCAGACAGCAGCGTGCAACTTCCGTGGATCGAAGTTCGGATGATGATGACCGAAGGCATCCTTTGCATGCTGATACAAATTCTGGCCATCAATGAAGGCCATGGCGTATTTGACGGCAGGCTCTGCCGTCATCGGGCGGCCCCCGGAATTGAGGATAACGCATAGCGCCGTATCGTTGGCAGCAGTTCCTGAGAGAATGGGGAGGCACAAAAATAAACCCCGCCGGGGACTGTTTCCAGCCAAGTCCGACGGGGAGCTAATAAAATTCTTATGCCCAATTCGGACACGATTGTCAACGAAAATTCCGCCGTTTTATCCACCGTTGCCGCCATCGCTCGCCCTGCTAAAAACGCACAAATCCGACGAAGCGAAGACCATAAGTTGATTTAAACGGATTCGCAAATCTTAGGGTGCTTCAAACTTCCTCACCCCCGCGGAATCGCATAAGTCCCCGTTGCGTGGCACACCATCTCGCCCTCCCCGTCCGATCGTATCGCCACATCCCCCACCGCGAGCGTCCGCCCCAGCTTCAATAACCTGCATTCGGCGATCAGGTCGCGCTGGGCGGGTTTGCGCATGAAGTTGAAGTTGAGGTTGGTGGTGACGGCGAGGGCGACGGGGCCGAGCTGGGCGAGGATGGCGACGTAGAGGGCGAGGTCGGCCAGCGACATCATGGCGGGGCCGGAGATGGTGCCGCCGGGGCGGATGTGGCGTTCGTGGTAGAGCATGCGCATGCGCGCGGCCATCGGCGCGACTTCCTCGATGATGAAGCTGCGCCCGCCGAGATGGATCTGGGGGAATTCCTCGTCGAGGAAGGCGGTGATCTCCTCGGCGCTCATCTTCAGCGCGGGCGGCGTTGCGTTTGCTTTGCTCATTGTCCTGACGGCTTTCCTTTGGCACTGTGTCTTGAAAGATCACGTGTGCGTGTCCGGGCGGTTTCCTCTGCGTCCATGAGAGCGCCTCGACCCGCGCAAGACAAGACGAATCCGCGCAGAGCGGACAGGCAATCAGGAGGAGGCCATATGGGTTTCGAACAACACGTACCGGCGGCGGACCAGGCGGCGTTTCCCCTGCGGCGCGCGGATGCGGACGGCATCGCCACCATCACCCTGGACCACGCACCCTCGCGCAACGCGCTCTCGGATGCGATGATCGCAGCGCTCTCCGACACGCTCGATTCCATCGCCGAGGATCGCGGCATCCGCGTCGTGATCCTCACGGCGGAGGGCCCGGCTTTCTGCGCGGGGCACCATCTCAAGGAGATGACCGCGCGGCGCGCCGATCCTGATGGCGGGGCAGCGTATTTCGCTGATCTGATGCAGCGTTGCTCGGCCCTGATGCAGAAGATCGTCGCCCTGCCCCAGCCCGTCATCGCGTCGGTCGAGGGCGTCGCCACCGCCGCCGGCTGCCAGCTCGTCGCGAGCTGCGATCTCGCCGTGGCCGGGGCGAAGGCGCGTTTCGCCACGCCGGGGGTGAATATCGGGCTGTTCTGCTCCACGCCGATGGTCGCGCTCTCGCGCAACCTCGCCAACAAGCACGCCATGGAAATGCTGCTGCTCGGCGAGCTCGCGGATGCCGAGACCGCACACCGCTTCGGCCTCGTCAACCGCGTCGCGCCCGAGGGCGAGGCGCTGGCGCAGGCGCGGGCCATGGCGACAACCATCGCCTCGAAATCAGGCCATACCCTCGCCATCGGCAAACGCGCCTTCTATGCGCAGCGCGAAATGGGGCTCGAGGAGGCTTATGACTATGCGGCGAAGGTGATGGCTGAGAACATGATGGCGCGCGACGCCGAAGAAGGCATCGGCGCCTTCATCGAAAAGCGCGAACCGCGCTGGCAGGGGCGATAGGGCGCAAGGCAGGGCGGGGAGGCCCCGCCCCTCACCACATGTCGAGAGCGACGCGGGCCTCGTCCGACATGCGGCTCTGGTCCCAGGGCGGGTCGAAGGTCATGTTGACCGTGACGCTCTGCACGCCCGCGACACCGGCCACCGCATTCTCCACCCAGCCCGGCATTTCGCCGGCGACGGGGCAGCCCGGGGCGGTGAGCGTCATGTCGATGGCGACATTGCGGTCATCGTCGATCTCGACGCGGTAGATCAGGCCGAGCTCGTAGATGTCGGAGGGGATCTCCGGGTCGTAGACCGATTTCAGCGCCATCACGATATCATCGGTCAGACGATCAATCTCCTCCGGCGGCAGGCCGGATTGCGCGCCAATGGCCGGGGCGTTCGGTTCGGGCGTATCAGTGCTCATATCTCTCAAACCTTTCAGGCGAACATGGTTTCCGCCTTGCGCAAAGCCTCGACAAGTTTATCGACCTCCTCGCGCGTGTTGTACAGGGCAAACGACGCGCGGCAGGTGGATGTCACACCGAAGCGGCTCAGCAGCGGCATGGCGCAATGGGTGCCCGCACGGACCGCCACGCCGTAGCGATCGATCACAGTGGCGACGTCATGGGCATGGGCGCCCTTCATCTCGAAGGAGAGGATCGCGCCCTTCTCTTTCGCCTGGCCGATGACCTTCAGCGAATTCATCTCGCGCAGGCGCTCATGCGCATAATCGCGCAGCATGTTCTCATGGGCGACGATGTTGTCGCGCCCGGTATCCATCATGAAACGAAGGGCCGTGCCGAGCGCAATCGCCTCAATGATCGCCGGCGTTCCGGCCTCGAAGCGATGCGGGGGCGTGTTGTAGGTGACCGTCTCCGTCGTCACCTCGGAGATCATCTCGCCGCCGCCCTCGAAGGGGCCGAGCTTGTCGAGCCACGCCTTCTTGCCGTAGAGCACGCCGATCCCCGTCGGCCCGTAGACCTTGTGGCCGGTGAAGACAAAGAAATCGGCATCCAGCGCGCGCACATCCACATGCATGTGCACGGCGCTCTGCGCCCCGTCGACGAGCACCGGCACGCCGCGCGCATGCGCCGCATCGATGATCGCGCGCATCGGGGTAATGGTCCCCAGCGCATTCGACATCTGCGTGATCGCGACCATTTTCGTGCGCGGCGAGAACAGCTTCTCGAATTCCTCGAAGAGGAAATTCCCGTCATCGTCGACCGGCGCCCATTTGATCACGGCGCCCTTGCGCTCGCGCAGGAAATGCCAGGGCACGATGTTGGAATGGTGCTCCATGATCGAGAGGATGATCTCGTCCCCCTCCCCGATCGCCTCAGGGCCTTCCATCTGACCAAACGCATTGGCGACGAGGTTGTAGGCCGCCGTTGCGTTGCGGGTGAAGACGATCTCGTCGGCGGATTCGGCGTTGAGGAATTCGCGACAGGTCTCGCGCGCCTCCTCGAAGCCTTCCGTGGCGACATTGGCCATGTGATGCAGGCCGCGATGCACATTCGCATAGCCCGTCTCCATGGTCTCGACCATACGATCAATCACGGCGCGGGGTTTTTGCGCCGAGGCGGCATTGTCGAGATAGACCAGCGGCTTGCCGTAGACCTCCTGGGACAGGATCGGGAATTCCCGGCGGATCGCCTCGACATCGAAAGCCTGCGGGCTCTTGCTCACGTCCATCGCCTCATCCTTGCTGTCCGCCACCTTCGCGGCGGCGGACTGTTTTGCTGCGCCCCGGCTCATCCGGCAAGGCCGGAGCGCTTCCTGTGCTGTTTACGAACGCGCGGCCAGCCAGGTGCGTGCGACACTCAGAAGCGCCTCGCGCAGATCCTCATCCGTCTCATTGACGGCTTCCTCGACCGCTTCACCGAGGAAGGATTCGATCAGAAGCGCCTCCGCCTCCGGGCGCGGAATGCCGCGCGCCATCAGGTAGAACAGCAGATCGTCGTCCAGCGCACCGCAGGTCGCACCATGGGCACAAAGCACGTCATCGGCGAAGATTTCGAGCTCGGGCTTGTTGTTCATGGTGGCGCCGTCGGAGAGCAGCACCGCCGAGGACATCATCTGTCCGTCGGTCTTCTGCGCCTCCTTCGCCACAGCGATCCGGCCCTGGAACACGCCGGTGGCGGTGCCGTCGATCGCCGTCTTGAACAATTCGCGGCTCTCGCAATGCGGCGCCACATGGTTCACGAACAGCGTCGTATCCGCATGCTGCTTGCCCGTCAGCATCGTCGCGCCGCGCACACCGCCCTTCGTATGCTCACCGGCGAAGGTCATGTAGACCTGATGCCGCACGAGGCCCGGGCGGGCGACGATGTTGAGCGTATCAAACGCCACATGCGCACCCAGATGCGCCGTCAGGGTCGACAGCGCCTGCGCGCCGGTGCCGTGGCCGTCGATGCGGAAATGCGCGACCTGCGCCTCGTCCCCGACCACCATCTCGACCATGTTGTTGGGCTGATGTGCCAGCCCGTCGGCGCTGTCATGGCTCTCCAGCAGCGTCACGCAGGCGCCCTTCTCGACCACGACGAGGCTGCGCGTCGCCGTCGCCATCGCGCTCTCGCCGGTGACGACGAAACGCAGATGCAGCGGCATCGCCACCTTCGTGCCGGCCTTGACGCGGATCACCACGCCATCCGTCATGAAGGCGCCGTTGAGCGCCACGGCGATGTTGTCACCGGCCTCGGGAATCGCGCCGAGATGCGCCAGATCGGCGTGGCCGTCAGCCAGCGCCTGAGACAGCGTCTCCACACTCACGCCCTCGGGCAGGTCCGCGAGATCCGATGCGCTCGCCACGACATGGCCATTGGCGATGGCGATGCGCGCCGCATGCACCCCGGCGAACCAGGGCGAGGCTTCGAGCGCCGCCTTGGCGGCATCGTCCGACAGAGCCGGCGCCAGCGCTGCGGCTTCGCGCATCAGATTGCGCAGATCGGTGTATTTCCACTCCTCGACGCGCCGATGCGGCAGCCCCGCTTCGGTGAAGCGGGCGAAGGCGGTTTCGCGGGCGCCGGCATCGCCGGGCAGCGTCGCCTTCACGCCGGCGAAATGCTCGGCGATGGCCGCCTCGACGGGCGTGTTGATCCTCTCGACATCTGCCATGATCACGCGGCCTCCTGCGCCTTGTAATCGGCATAGCCATTGGCCTCGAGCTCGATCGCGAGCTCCTTGCCGCCAGACTTCACGATCTTGCCGCCCGCCATCACGTGGACGCTGTCGGGCACGATGTAGTTGAGCAGGCGCTGGTAGTGGGTGATCACCAGGAAGGAGCGATCCGGCGAACGCAGGGCGTTGACGCCTTCCGCCGCGATGCGCAGCGCGTCGATGTCGAGGCCGGAATCGGTCTCGTCGAGGATGCAGAAACGCGGCTCGAGCAGCGCCATCTGGAGGATCTCCATGCGCTTCTTCTCACCGCCGGAAAAGCCGACATTAAGAGCGCGCTTGAGCATGTCCTTGGGGATTTCGAGCTGCTGCGCGGCAGCGTTGACGCGCTTGATGAAGTCGGGCGTGGTCAGCTCGGCCTCACCACGAGACTTGCGCTGGGCGTTGAGCGCGGCCTTGAGGAAGGTCATCGTGGCGACGCCCGGGATTTCCAGCGGATACTGGAAAGCCAGGAAGACGCCGGCGGCGGCGCGCTCGGAGGGCTCCATTTCCAGCACGTTCTGGCCGTCGAGAATGATCTCGCCGTCGAGCACCTCATACTCCTCCTTGCCGGCTACGACATAGGAGAGCGTCGACTTGCCCGAGCCGTTGGGGCCCATGATCGCGGCGATCTCGCCGTTATTCACGGTGAGATCGAGCCCGTTGAGGATGCGGTTACCCTCGATTTCGACAACGAGGTTCTTGATTTCCAACATGTTCTTTCCGTCCTTCAGATCGTTGATACGTCGGTGGCGCGCCCCTGGGGCGCTGCCTTCAGCCGACGGAGCCTTCCAGCGAGATCGAGATCAGCTTCTGCGCCTCGACGGCGAATTCCATCGGGAGCTTCTGCAGCACGTCCTTGACGAAGCCGTTGACGATCAGCGCCACCGCTTCCTCCTCGTCGAGCCCGCGCTGCATGCAGTAGAATAGCTGGTCCTCGGAGATCTTGGAGGTGGTCGCCTCGTGCTCGAACACGGCGGAGGCGTTCTTGCTCTCGATATACGGCACCGTATGCGCGCCGCAATTGTTGCCGATCAGCAGGCTGTCGCAATTGGTGAAGTTGCGCGAGTTCGACGCCTTGCGATGCGCCGAGACGAGGCCGCGATAGGTATTCTCGGAGTGACCAGCCGAGATGCCCTTGGAGATGATCCGGCTGGTGGTGTTCTTGCCCAGATGGATCATCTTGGTGCCGGAATCGATCTGCTGGCGCCCGTTCGACACGGCGATGGAATAGAACTCGCCGCGCGAACCGTCACCGCGCAGGATGCAGGACGGGTATTTCCAGGTGATGGCGGAGCCGGTCTCGACCTGGGTCCAGGTGATGACCGAGTTCTTGCCCCGGCAATCGCCGCGCTTGGTGACGAAATTATAGATCCCGCCCTTGCCCTCGGCATCACCAGGATACCAGTTCTGCACGGTGGAATACTTGATCTCCGCTTCATCAAGCGTCACGAGCTCGACCACGGCGGCGTGAAGCTGATTCTCGTCGCGCTGGGGCGCCGTGCAGCCTTCGAGATAGCTGACATAGGCGCCCTCGTCGGCGATGATCAGCGTGCGCTCGAACTGGCCGGTATTCTTCTCGTTGATGCGGAAATAGGTCGAGAGCTCCATCGGGCAGCGCACGCCCGGCGGCACATAGACAAACGACCCGTCGGTGAAGACGGCGGAGTTCAGCGCGGCATAGTAGTTGTCGCTCTTGGGCACGACGGTGCCGAGATACTTTTTCACCAGTTCGGGATATTCCCGCACGGCTTCCGAGATCGAGCAGAAGATCACGCCCGCCTCAGCCAGTTCCTTCTTGAAGGTCGTGGCGACGGAGACGGAATCGAACACGGCATCGACCGCAACCCGGTTCTCGGGAGCAATACCGGCGAGCATTTCCTGCTCACGCAGCGGAATGCCGAGCTTCTCGTAGGTCTTGAGAATTTCCGGATCGACCTCGTCGAGCGACTTCGGCGCCTCGTTCGACTTCGGGGCGGCGTAATAGTAGATGTCGTTGAAGTCGATCTTGGGATAGCTGACGCGCGCCCAGTCCGGCTCCTGCATGGTGAGCCACCGGCGATAGGCGTCGAGGCGCCATTCCAGCATCCATTCCGGCTCTTCCTTCTTGGCCGAAATGAAGCGGATGATGTCTTCGCTCAAGCCCTTGGGGGCCTTCTCCATCTCGATGATGGTCTCGAAGCCATACTTGTACTGATCGACGTCGATTTCCTTAACGCGATCGATTGTTTCCTGCACTGCAGGCATTTCACCCTCCTCTCACGGCTTCAAGGGCCGCGGATTGGCCGTTGAACAACCTGTCGACACGCGGCCTATGCCGCGCATTCCGAATTTTGGTTTCGATTCGAAAGTAGTCTCGCAAAGGCCGCTGTGAAGTGTGTCACCGCGTCTTTTTGCGTGTTCCAACCGAAACTCAGCCGCAACGCAGATTCTGCCAGCGCAGGAGAGACCCCCATCGCCTCCAGAACATGCGAAGATTTCACCTTGCCCGAGGAACAGGCGGAGCCCGAAGAGAGCGCCGCGCCATTCAGATCGAGCGCGATCAGCGCCGTCTCGGCCCGCTTGCCGGGGACGGCGAAGAGAATGGTATTGGGCAGGCGCGGTGCGTTTTCCGAGAAGATCACCGCATCCGGGCAGTTTTCACGGATCGCCGTCTCGAACTCCGCCCGCAGATCCCGCAGCCGGGACTCCTCTTCGCCGAGCGCTTCGCGCGCCACCCGCGCTGCCTCGCCGAAGGCCGCGATGCCCGCGACATTCTCCGTACCGGCGCGCCAGTTGCGCTCCTGCCCGCCGCCGCGCACCAGCCGGTCGAGCACATAGCCCTCGCCGGCGAGAACCAGCGCACCGACACCCTGCGGACCGCCGAGCTTGTGAGCCGAAAGCGTCAGGGCGTCAACGCCGAGCGCATCGATATCGATCCCGATCTTGCCCGCCGCCTGCACGGCGTCGCAATGCATCAGCCCACCCGCCGCGCGCACCAGCGAAGCCGCCTCGGCGACCGGCTGGATCGCACCGGTTTCGTTGTTGGCGAGCTGGATCGAGACCAGCACCGGTGCGCCGCCGAGATCCGCCAGCCGCGCTTCCAGCCAGGCGAGATCGACCAGACCGTCGGCACGGAGCGGGATATGCTCCACCGCCCCCGGGTCGAAGCGATGGCCTTCGAGCACGCAGGGATGCTCCCCGGCGCCGACGAGAAGCGTCTGTGCAGGCGCGCCATCGACGCGCCGAAAGCCCGGCGCCAGCACCAGATTGTTGGCCTCGGAGCCCGATCCCGTGAAGATGACGTGCTTCCCCCGCCCGCCGACCAGATCCGCGACGCGGTCGCGCGCCGTCTCGATAATCCCACGCGCGGCGCGCCCTTCGCGATGCACGGAAGAAGCGTTTCCGACATCACCCAGAACGCGCACGAGCATATCCCGCGCCTGCGGCCGCATCGGCGCCGTGGCGTTGTAATCGAGATAGGTGCGGTTGGTCATGTCCATATCGAGCCGAGGGCTCCTTGCTATCGAAGGCTGTCAAAGATGCGAAAAAAGCGTTTCGCATCACGAAATTCTTGCATTCGCCCCCGCTTGCCATGCTAAGGACCGCCCACCACATAACGGTGACGCGATCCGGGAGCGACCACAGTTTGGAATCATTCTAACGGCTTAGAATAATTCTAAGGCGGATTTAGGGAGCCTCCCGGTCGGAAGTCAAGGCTTCGCAGGGCAATCCGGCAGTTTTTATACGCGCTTTTGCGTATGTCTCACGGGAAAGCGCTGACGAAAGTGTTTGGTGTAGCCACGGCGCGCGACGATGCGGCTGCGCTGCACGGCGTTCAAAGAGGAATATGCATGCCTGAGGTGATCTTCGCCGGCCCCGCCGGTCGACTGGAGGGGCGATACCAGCCCGCCAAGAAGAAAAACGCACCGATCGCCATCGTGCTTCATCCCCACCCGCAATTCGGCGGGACGATGAACAACCAGATCGTCTACAACCTGTTCTACGATTTCGTGGATCGCGGCTTTTCGGTCCTGCGCTTCAATTCGCGCGGTGTCGGGCGTTCACAGGGAGCCTTCGATCACGGCGCGGGCGAGCTGTCGGATGCGGCGGCGGCGCTCGACTGGGCGCAGACCATGAACCCGGATGCCCGCGCCTGCTGGATCGCCGGTGTGAGCTTCGGCGCCTGGATCGGCATGCAACTCCTGATGCGCCGCCCGGAGATCGAGGGCTTCATCTCGATCGGGGCCATGGCCAATCGCTACGATTTCTCGTTCCTCGCCCCCTGCCCCTCCTCCGGCCTGTTCGTCCACGGCTCCGAGGACCGGGTCTCGCCGGTCAAGGAAGTGATGGGCGTCATCGAGAAGGTGAAGACGCAAAAGGGCATCAGGATCGAACATACCGTCGTGGAAGGCGCAAACCACTTCTTCGACGGCAAGGTCGATGATCTGATGGTGCAGGTCGGTGCCTATCTTGACAATCGTCTCGGCCCCAAGCCGACAAGCAGGAGCGAGGCGCCCGTGGAAAGCCGGGAGGCTCCGGCGGCGATCGCACACCAGCCCGACGGGACTCCCGCGAACGATGCCGCGATTGCCGATCCCGCCGACAGCGTCGATACGGCCTCTTCGCGGGGATGACCCCCTCATCGAACCGCAGGATGCGGTTCCCGAATGAATGAAGCGCCGCAGATCACACGATCTGCGGCGCTTTTCTTTCGAATGGTGAGGCCTGGTTCAGGTCACGCAGCGCGTACGGCCTTCAGGAAGGAATCGACCTCGCGGCCGAGGCCGGATGAGCGCGCGGACAGATCCGTCGCGGCACTGAGCACCGAATCTGCGGCACCCTGCGTCTCGCCGGCACCGGCCTTCACCATCTCGATCGATTCGGTGACCTCACCGGTCCCCTTCGCCGCCTCCTGGACGTTACGGGCAATCTCGTTGGTCGCCGCGCCCTGCTCTTCCATCGCGGCCGAAATCGCGGTGGAGATTTCCTTCATACGGTCGATCACGCCACCGATATCCGTGACCGCAGTCACGACCTCCTCGGTAACACCCTGAATCTGGGAGATGTGGCTGGCGATCTCTTCCGTGGCCTTGGCGGTCTGGTCGGCCAGGTTCTTTACCTCCGCCGCGACGACGGCAAACCCCTTACCCGCCTCGCCCGCTCGGGCTGCCTCGATGGTGGCGTTGAGCGCCAGCAGGTTGGTCTGGCCGGCAATGCCATTGATCAGGGAGACGATCTCGCCGATCTTCTGGGCACCGCTGGCGAGACTGCGCGCGACCTGATCGGTCTGACGCACCTGATCCACCGCCGTGTCGGCGATCTGAGCCGATTGCGTCACCTGCTGGCCGATTTCGCGCACGGACGCGTTGAGCTGTTCGGTCGCCGAAGCCACGGCCTGCACATTCGCCGAGGTCTGCTCGGCTGCGCTGGCGACGGACAAGGCGCGGCCATTGGTCTGATCAGCCGTGTGATGCATGCCTTTCGCCGTATCCTGCATGGCGGCGGATGCGGCCGAAAGCTCGCGCGAAAGATCGGAGACGGTCTCTTCGAACCCGCGCAGCAGCCTGTCGAGGGCCTCGGCGCGCCGTTCCTTTGCCTGGGTCTCCTGCGCAAGGCGCGCATCCGCGTCGCGCTTGGCGACGAGCGCTTCCTTGAAGATCCGGACCGATTCGGCCATCTCGCCGACCTCGTCGCGCCGCGAGACCCCCTCGATGGTCGTATCCAGCTCGCCGCGCGCAAGGGACTGCATCCCCTGCCCGAGCCGCCGCAGGGGCCGGGTGATCCCGCGGGCGAGCACGATGCCGAGCGCAACAAGGATCATCCCGGCAAAGCCGGCGATCGCAAGGAAGATATTGCGGCTGTCGGCGATCGCGGTCTCGACATCGTGGACGAAGACACCCGTGCCGATGGTCCATTCCCAGGGCTCGAAACCGACCACATAGGCAACCTTCAGCGCCTCCTCCTCGCCGCCAGGCACCAGCGGCCAGTCATATTCGAAGAAGCCACCACCGGCGCGCGCGAGATCGGCGAGCTCAAGGATGATGGAGCGTCCGTCCGGCAGGCGCAGCCCGCTCTGATCGGTGCCTTCCATCGCCGGCACCATCGGATGCATCACGGTGACCGCATCATAGCCGTGGATGAAGAAATACTCGTCATCGGCATAGCGGATCGGACGCAGCGCATCGGCGGCCCGCGCCTTGGCTTCTTCCATGCTGAGTTCGCCGCGCAAAGCCTTCTGGTGGAAGTCGGCGACGATGCTCGCGGCAGAGTCGGTAATATTCACCAGCTCCTGCTGTTTGGCCGACCACAAGGCACCGGAGAAGCGCGCCGCGCCAACGATGGCGAGGCTGAGGAGTGCGAAAAAACGCGATCGTGATCACGAGATAGAAGCGACCACCGACGGTAAAGGCCGGGATCGCGGAAGTGGCTTGTCTGGCCATGAATCAGCTCCTGCATCACGCAAGGGAAGGTGCGTTGACGCAGCGCAATATGCGTGATCACTTAAAAGAAAATTACATAACGCGATCAATATGCCCGCTTTTGTAGAAAAATCATGAGTTCCGGGACAGGAGCCAGAGGACTCAATATTAAGAGTTGTTTTTTTACGTGTATCCTGCGCTCTTCAGTTGCTCGCTGGATCGGCGAAGCCGGGTGGCAGCAGCAGCATTGGCGCCTCGTCCCCGCTGCCGGGAGAGCCATCCTCGAACAAGCCGGGCCAGAAATCGCGCTCGCGCTCGCGTTCGAGCAACCGGCGGATATCGTCCTGCATGCGCGTGCGCTCGGCTTCCTGCGCAGCCGCCTCGGCCTGACGCGCCGCCTCGGCCTCGGCTGCGCGTGCTGCCTCCTCGCGCGCAAGACGGGCTTCCTCCTCTGCGCGGGCGGCCTCTTCTGCCGCGAGGCGCTCGGCCTCTTCCTGTGCGCGCCGCGCTTCTTCCTCTGCGGCACGTTGCGCCTCGATCTCTGCGCGGCGCGCGCGAGCGATAGCCTGCGCGGCCTCGATGACAGCCGGTCGCACTTCCGCCGCGCGGCGGGCGCGCTCCTCGAGCAGCGCCTCCCATTCCTGCCGTGCCGCCTCGCGGGCACGCTCCATCCGCAATTGTTCAAGGCGTCGCGTGCGCTCGCCTGCCTCGCGCTCGAATGCCTCGATTCGGTCGAGCTCGCGCTGCAGCACGATCTGTGCGACGCCATTGGTCAGCGGCCCGGTATCGACATCGCGCGTCATCGCACCGACGGCGCCGGTCCAGCCGAGCGTGATGCGTGGCGCCGGGCCGCTCCAGCCTGGAGGCGCCGATGCAGCACGCAGGCTGCCGCGAATATCGACGCCGCCCGCGATCAGATCGAAGGCCGCCGCCCCACGCCATCCGGCCTCCTCCGTATTCGGATCCGGCACGGCAAGTGGTTCGAGCCGCAGGCTGCCTCCAACCAGCGTCACCGGCGCGGTGACGGTGTCAGCGTCGAAAATATCGTCGTCGAGAGCACTCTCGACATGCCCCTGCAGGCGCCGCCCGCCGAGCGGATCCTCTTCCCTGAGCGCCCGTTCCAGGCCAAGCGTGATCGCATCGGGCGCCATACCTGTCACGACCAGGTCTTCAAGGAGCAGGTTACCGCCGCCGGAGAGATCGGCAATGGCGCCGGCGAGGCTCTCGCCCGATGCCCCGAAATCCAGCGCGCCGGTCAGTTGCGCCGAGAACGGTGCGTCCGGCATCAGGGCCTGTGCCGACAAACCGGAGAACTCCACCTCGCCGACGGCGGCGAGAGGGCCGTCGGGGGCGCGGCGCAGACTGAGGGCTCCTGAAAGCCCACCTTCGCCGAACCCCGACGCGAAATTCTCGACCGCGAGACCATCCGTGAGCAGCACCAGATCGAATTGCGCCTCACGCGCCACCTGGCCGCGCCCGAGCGCGACATTCCCGGCACTGATACCGATGCGCCCGCTGCGAAACGGCAGCGCGACCCGGCCGAAGGGCGCCTCACTCCAGCCATTCTCCGGCGAATCGCCGCCGGTATCGGTGAGCAGCACGTCGATCAGCGCCGGCAGCGACAGAGCTGCGACGGCGAGTTCGCCGGACAGTGTTTCGCGACCAAGCCGCAGATCGCCGCGCACACGCTCGCCGGCGATCCGTCCGTCCAGTTCCAGCTGCGTGGCGCCGGGTTCCCGCGCAACCGAGACACGCATCTCCCCGGGAGCCGTATCGAGACCCGCATCGCCGAGAGCGAACAAGCCGAGGGCGGGACGCAGATCCTCGCTGCTCAGCCGGATCTCGCCGTCCCAGATCTCGCGGGTGATGGCATCGATCGACAAGGCCCGCGTCGTTCGAAAGCGCAGGCCCGCCATGTCACCCGAAGCGGTTGCCGCATAGCGATCGGCACCCGAGCGGCGCATCTCCATGGTCAGATTGGACGATTGTCCCGCCACGGCGGGGTGGTCGAGATCGACCCAGTCGCGCGTATCGCGGGTGGCGAGGAAGAAGCGAAAGGACTCGGTGCGCCCGCCCAGGGTCGCGGCCGTCGCGCTGAACGGTCCGCCGGCGACCTCGCCCTCCAGCGACAGCCGCAGCGCCCCGGAGGCGAGTTCGTCACCGGGCGGCAGACGGTCGATCGAGATGGCGAGATCGAGTCCGCCCTCGCGAATGAACGGCGGCGCCAGGCCGACCAGACCATCGCGCTGAAAGCGCCCGAGCAGCGACAGCAACGGCGCCGCGCGCACAGCCTGCAACCGTCCTGAAATCAACCCGGCCCCGTCGGGATTGATCCGACCGGAGAGAGACGCCTCGGCGCCTGCGAGCCCGGCAATGTCGAATCGGTCGACGACGAGCGTCTCACCTTCGCTGCGCAGTCGGGCATCGATGCGACCGCCCCCCTCGTCACCATGGCGCACATCGCGTGCGACGAGACCGATGACCAGATCGTTCTCCCCCGCCGTCAGCGGCACCGCGTCGAGGGGCGGCAGATCTTCGAGATCGATGCCGTCGGCGCGTATCTGAGCCTCCACACGTCCGCGCTGCCCGATTTGCGGCGCGCGATACTCCACGCTGCCGCCTATCTGCGCAGCGCCGGCCCGAAAGGCCAGATCGTCTACGCTCACCCCTTCAGGATCAATGGCCACCTGGCCGGCAATGTCGAGTTCGGGCCCGCGCACCAGCCCGAGCCAGGGCCCTTCCAGGCCGATACGCCCGAGATAGCGCGCAAGGCGATCCCCATCGGCGGCAACCAGCCTGGCATCGCCCGCAATCCGGTCGCCCGCGGTCAGATCGACGGCACCGGCAAAGGACAGCCGCGCCTCACCGGGCAGCGTCACCGCGCTTTGCGCGATCTGCAATTCGCCGTTCTCGAGCATTGTACGAAGCGCCACATCGAGCAGTTCCTCGCCAGCGAACCCGACGCTGCCGAGTTCCAGCGCGAGATCAATCGGCGGCAGCGGCGTTCGCGGCCCCTGCTCCCCGAACCAGGACGTCAGCAGCCCGGCACGCGGGCCGGCCATGATCGTGTCGAGCGCCAGCCGGCGTCCGGCCAGTTCGAGCGCAAGGCGCGGGTCGTCGAGGCGCAGGAAGCCGCTGCCCTCGAGCTGCGAGCCGAGCGACGGATCACCCAGTTCGAGCCGCAATGCGGACAGGGCGAAACCGGGCCCCTCACTGGCGAAATCACCACTGAGCACGATCGGGTCCTGCGTGGCGGGCTCCGCCTCCGTCTCGGCGTTGGGGAGGGCGACGATCCGCATCTCGCCGTCGAGGAGCGGGCGATAGCGGGCGGCCTCGGGAAGCAGCTGCAGCGTCGCGTCGATATCGTATCGCAGCGGTGTATCGACACCGCCGACGAGCCGCATCTCCATGGAGAGATCATCGCTGAGCGTCCCGGTACCGAGGCGGAATGTATCGCCGCCATAGACCCCCTCGATCCGCCATGGTCCGGCCAGCGAGGGCGCATTCAGGCGCAGATCGGCGATCTCGGCCCGACGCATGGCGCCGAATTCAGGCGTGATCGTCGTCACGCTGAGCGCGGTGATGGCGAGATCATCGAAAGCGAGCCCGCCCAGCGCTTCGGGCCCCTCGCGCATGCGCTCGGGGAACCGCAGCGCGCCCTCTTCCATCGGAAGGCGCAGATCAGCGCGGGCAATGCCGATATTGCTGAAGCGCACCTGACCGCGCAACAGGGCCGTCAGTTCCATTTCGGCTGCGACACCCTGCGCGACCAGCGAGGGCGATGCGCCGTCGGGGATGCCGATGGTCAGGCCGTCGACCCGCATGCGCGGCGACGGCAGCAGCCGCAGATCGATGGTGCCGCGCGTCTCCACCGGAATGCCGGCGGCGCGCGACAGCGCCGCCTCGAGATCGAGACGCCTCTCCTCCCAGTCGACGAAAGGCGGGATCGCGAGTGCTGCCACGAGGATCAGTATGACGATAGCCGCCAGAGCGGTCAGACTGTCACGCAAGGCCCATGGACCCCTTCACGCCAGCGATCGAATTCAACAGGTTCACCACGGAGTTAACCCCGTGGCATGGCCGAACCATGACGAAACCCGACGCCGCCGTCCAGCTTTGCAAGCCGGATCGGGTCAGAAAATCGCGGTTTTGCATTCCGGCGCAGTCACGCGCGCCGGAATGGCACCTCACCAGGAGACGATCTTGCCGGGATTCATGATATTCTGCGGGTCGAGCGCGTGCTTGATCGCCCGCATCACCGCCAGCGCCTCGGCGCCGTGCTCCGATTCGAGGTATTTCATCTTCATCTGGCCGACACCATGCTCGCCGGTACAGGTGCCCTCCATCTCGAGCGCGCGCTCGACGAGGCGCTCGACGAAGCGTTTCGCCTTGGCGATCTCTTCGGCGTTTTCCATATCGACGAGCGGCAGCACATGGAAATTCCCGTCGCCGACATGGCCGACGATCGGCGCCATCAGCCCCGCTTCGGCGATGTCGTGCTGCGTCGCCTCGACGCATTCGGCGAGCCGCGAGATCGGCACGCAGACATCGGTGGAAATGCCCTTCGCGCCGGGTCGCAGGGCCATGGCCGCCCAATAGGCGTCATGCCGGGCCTGCCACAGGCGGGTGCGTTCCTCAGCCTGCGTGGTCCAGGCGAAGGGACCGCCGCCGAATTCCTCGGCAATTTCGCCAAAGCGCGCTGCCTGTTCCTTGACGCTCTCTTCCGAGCCGTGGAATTCGAGGAAGAGCTGCGGGCGTTCCTCCAGCGTGGTCTTCGAGTAGAGGTTGATGGCACGCACCTGCATCTCGTCGATCAGTTCGATCCGGGCCACCGGAATGCCGGACTGGATGGTGATGATCACCGCCTCGCAGGCCGCCGCAATGCTCGGGAATGGGCAGATGCCACCGGAAATTGCCTCGGGGATGCCGTGCAGCTTCAGCGTGATCTCGGTGATGATGCCGAGCGTGCCTTCGGAGCCGACCATCAGACGGGTCAGATCATAGCCGGCGCTCGACTTCTTGGCGCGGCGCGAGGTCTTGACGATATCGCCGTTGGGCATCACCACGGTGAGCGCGAGCACGTTGTCCTTCATCGTGCCGTAGCGCACCGCATTGGTGCCCGAGGCGCGCGTGCCGACCATGCCGCCCAGCGAGGCATCGGCGCCGGGATCGATCGGGAAGAACAGCCCCATATCACGCAGATATTCATTGAGCGCCTTGCGCGTGATCCCCGGCTGCACCACGCAATCGAGATCCTCTGCATGGACGGCGATCACGGCGTTCATCCGGCTGGTATCGATCGAGACGCCGCCATAAGGTGCATTGGTATGGCCCTCGAAGGAGGTGCCGGTGCCGAAGGGAATGACCGGGACGTCGTGCTGCGCGCACAGCTTCACGACCTGCGAGACTTCCTCGGTGCTCTCGGCGAAGACAACGATATCGGGGGCCTGGTTCTCGACCCAGGTCAGCGTGTTGGCGTGCTGCTCGCACACCGCCTGTGCGGTGGAGACGCGTGCGCCCAGGAGATCCTTGAGCGCCTGCGTCAGCGTTGCGAGCGTGGCGGCGTCGGGGCGCTTGCGCGCGTCGTTGCGGATCATGTCCATCGTTTCCGGCCCTGTCGATTATCGGTTTCTTCGCTTCGTCTCTATCAGAATTCAGGCCCTGGCGCACGCGCCGAAACCGCGCATCCTTCCCGCTCCGGTCTGGGAAAATCGCGCTGCGCGGCCTTGCCGGCGCAACAACGCTCCCGGCGCCGTTGCGGATTTCCCATGGTACGGCGCGCGGCTTCGTGGTCAAAAGGCGCATGAACCAGCGAGCAAAAGGCGAAAAGCGGCGCGATGGCCAGGATGCGAGCGGCAGCGCAGCCTTATCGGGCCCCTCCCCCCTCCTGCGCGGCATTCGCGACGCGCTGGTGCTGCCGGCCTGGATCGTCGGTTTCTCGCTGCTGGGCGTTGGCTCACTCGCGCAGGATGTCGGGTTTCCCTTTCTCGCAGCCGTCCTTTCGACCCTCCTGATGTGGGCCGCGCCTGCGCAGGTGATCCTGTTCGGCGGGATAGCCGGCGGGACGGCGCTGCCGCTGGTCGCGGTGGCCGTTTCCCTCTCCTCGATCCGCCTTCTGCCCATGACGGTCTCGATGATGCCGATGCTGCGCCGGCCCGGGCAGAGCTTGCTCACACAGGTCTTCGTGGCGCATTACGTTGCGGTCACCGTCTGGGTCGAGAGCAACCGGCGCATGCCGACCATGCCGCCGCAAGAGCGCTTCGGCTATTATCTCGGCTTCGCCAATGCCTGCCTGATGGTGGCGACGACGATGACCGGGATCGGCTTTCTCCTGAGCGCCGCAGTGCCGGCCTTTCTCGCCGCCGGCCTGCTCTTTCTGACGCCGTTATTCTTCACCATCGCGCTGATCGCCGGTGCGCGCACGCTGCTCGACCAGTCCGCGCTCGTCCTTGGCGCAGCGCTCGCGCCGCTGTTCACGCTGCTCGTGGGCCCGGATTTCGATCTGCTCGCCACAGGCCTCGTTGGTGGCACGCTCGCCTGGCTGATCGGACGGGGGCGGCGATGACCACCTGGGAAACCACGATCGCGCCGCTATGGCCCTATCTCGTGCTGATCCTGGTCGGCTTTCTGCCGAGCGAAATCTGGCGAGCGCTCGGGGTGGTCGTCTCGCGCGGGCTCGATGAACGCTCGGAGATCATCGTCTGGGTCCGCGCAGTCGCCACCACGTTGCTGGCCGCCGTCGTGATGAAGCTCCTGCTGACGCCCAGCGGGGCGCTGGCTGCTGCGCCCCTGCTCGCCCGGCTGGGCGCCGTTCTCGTGGGGATCGGGGTGTACTTTCTTGCCCGGCGCTCCGTCATTGCCGGGGTCATTGCGGGCGAATTGATATTAATTTCTGTTACGTATTTCGCATTCGCGTAACCAAACCTGCGCAACAAAATATAACCTGGTGTGCAAAATTGGATCATGACTTGCCGAAATTCCGTCGCAGTGTTAACTTTCTATTTTACTCCAGAACAATTGTCGCCCCACACGTATAGTCTGGCAGCGGCTATTGCAGAGGAGGGATCGATGAAACACGAGGGTATTGATCAACTCCATAGCGTTGCACATGTCGCGTCGCACCGCCCGCGGGAAATGCTGACCCGCCGTGAACGCCTCGAGCGCTGGGCGGCCTTGCTCGAACGTCGTCCGAATACCGAATTTGCGCCCTTTCCCGAGGATTACGAAGCGCCGTTCGATGCGCGCAGCCGCCTGCGGTATCAGGCTTCACCAATAGAAATCGCGCATGCGGATCCGCTTTTGCGCGCGCAGGGCCTCGCCGGAGACGGCCTCGGCGACGCCATCGCCTTCTTCGGCCTGAGAGAGGACGACGCGCTCTATGTCCTCGACAATGCCCGGCTGGACGGGCAGAGCCTGGCAAGGCGCCTGCGTGCGATCGCGGCAAAGCGCGACCGCACCATGCTGGCAGCGGGACTCGTGACGGCGGGTGTTGCCGCAGTGCCGTTTCTGGCCTTCATCTTCGGCTGAAGGCCATGCAGGTCAATCTTCGAGGATCTCGCGGCTCGCCACCGTGGTATCGGCGTTGAGGCGGTAGACCATCGGAATGCCGGTGCCGAGTTCGAGGCTCGGGATCGTTTCCGGCGTATAGCCGTCGAGCACCATGATCAGGGCACGCAGGCTGTTGCCATGCGCGGAGACAATGACACGCTCGCCGCGCATCACACGCGGTTGGATCTCGCGGATGTAATAGGGCAGCACGCGTGCGACCGTGTCGCGCAGGCTTTCGCCGCCGGGCGGCTGCACGTCATAGGAGCGGCGCCAGATATGGACCTGCTCTTCGCCCCATTTCGCCCGGGCATCGTCCTTGTTCAGCCCCGCGAGATCGCCATAGTCGCGCTCGTTGAGAGCTTGATCGCTCAAGGTTTCGAGCCCTTCCTGGTCGATCTCGCCGAGGATGAGATCGAGCGTCTTCTGCGCCCGGGTCAGCACCGAGGTGAAGGCGATATCGAAGGACAGCCCCCTCTCCTTCAGCAGGCGCCCGCCGCGCACGGCCTCCTCGACACCGAGTTCGGTGAGGCCCGGATCACGCCAGCCGGTGAAGAGGTTCTGCTTGTTCCACTCGCTCTGGCCGTGTCGCACGAGCACGAGAAGGCGCTCCATCGCATCAATCCTTTCGTTGCGTTCAAACGTCGTTGAGGCCGAGCACATCGGCCATGGAATAGAACCCGGCGGGCTTGCCCTTGCCCCATATCGCCGCGCGCACGGCGCCGCGCGCGAAAAGAATACGCTGCTCTGCCACATGCTGCAGCACGATCCGCTCATGCGGGCCGGCGAAGATGACGGAGTGATCGCCGACCACCGTACCGCCGCGCAGGGTCGCAAAGCCGATATCGCCGGGATCGCGCGCGCCTGTATGGCCGTCGCGATGGCGTACCGAGCGCTCTTCAAGATCGATCGCACGCCCCTGTGCTGCAGCCTCACCGAGCATGAAGGCGGTACCCGACGGGGCATCGACTTTCTGGCGGTGATGCATTTCGAGGATCTCGATATCGAATTCCTCGCCCAGCACCGTCGCGACCTTGCGCACGAGCGCCGCGAGGAGATTCACGCCGAGCGACATGTTGCCGGACTGGATGATCACGGTCTCCTCGCCGAAGGCACGCAGCGCGTCGATCTGCTCGGCGGAGAGCCCGGTCGTGCCGACGACATGCGCCGTATTCGTCTCGGCTGCCAGCGCCGCATAGGCGAGGCTCGCCTCGGGCGTGGTGAAATCGATCAGCACATCGGCCTCGGTGAGCACGTTGCGCGCTTCGGACGAGACGGTGACACCGAGATCGCCGACGCCGCTGACCATGCCGGCATCCTGCCCCACACAGCCTGAGGTCGGGCGTTCGAGCGCGCCGTGCAGAACACAGCCCGGGGTCTCGTCGATCGTCCTGATCAGCATGCGGCCCATGCGCCCCGAAGCGCCGGCCACCACCAGACGGGTTTTTGCCATCAAGGAACTCCTGTCGAAAGCAGCGGGCGGTATAACGGCATAGTCCCGTAAAGAAAAGCGTCGCGCGGCTTTATTCTTCGATACGCAGGCTGACGATATAGGCTGCGATGTCGGCGCGCTCGCGCGGAAACAGCCGGTAAGTCGGCATCGGAAAGTGGTCTTCCTCGAGAAAATCCCACAAGAAGAGCTCGTCGCGTCCTTCGCGGCGCGCGATTTCCGCGAAACTCGGCCCGTCTCCGGCCTCGGCGGGACGCGCCGCGCGCTCGCTTTCGTCGCGCGCATGGCAGGTCGCGCACCATTCCTGCGCCACCGCCTCGCCCCGCTCCGCCGAAGCCGGCTCGGGCATGCCGCCGGCAAACGGCACCTCTTCCTGCGCCAGACAACCGGCGAGCAGAAACGAGCTGACGAGGATGGTCGAGGTCCGGCATATTCCAGGCATGGCGCTCACTCCCACGCGATTATCCGAACCACACACTATATCACGGCCCGAAGCGGAAGAACCCTGTCATTCGGCAAAGCATGCGCGCCGCGCGGTCCGGTCGAAACACGCAATGCTGGCCTTGCGCCACAGCCCTCCCCGTCCTTCATCAGGCGATCTGATCGTAATTCACGAAGCTCAGATCCGTACGGTTCGCGCCGGTCAGTCCGATGAACCAGAATTCCGTGCCGTCGGCGGCCACGAGCGCCGAGCCGCTGCCGTGATCGGTAAGAGTCAGATCCTCCTCGTCCAGCCCGTCGAGCGCGATGTCATCCTGCATCAGGTCGAAATCCTCGATCACGTCCTGCCCGTCGCCGAGGCGGAAGACGAAAGTGTCCGCGCCGGCGCCGCTTGCCATGAAATCGCTGCCGGTCCCGCCATCGAGGATATTGTCGCCATCGACGCCGTCGAGGAAGTCGTCGCCGGCATCGCCGATGATGTGGTTGTTCCGGGTCGCGGAGCCGACCAACGTATCGTCGCCCGTCGTGCCCTGCAGCACTGTCAGTGGCTCGCTGGCATCGATCGGGTTGCCGTCCATGTCGATGAAGCTGAAATCGTCCATCGTCACGCCGGTCAGATCCTCGAAGAAGAAATCCGTCCCGTCCGCGAGATAGATCTGCGCCCCGTTCCAGTACTCATAGAACGAGATATCCGCGCGTGCGACACCATCAAGGGCGATGCGATCCTGGGCCAGATCGAAACCGATGACATTGTTTATCCCGTCGCCGGCGCGGAAGACGAAAGTATCGGTCCCGGTGCCGGAGTGAAGCGCATCGTCACCGGCGCCACCGTCGAGAATGTTCTCGCCGCCCACGGCATGCAGGATATCATCGCCGGCACCGCCGATGATGTGGTTGTTCTCGTCAATCGCACCGAACAACTCGTCATTGCCGGGCGAACCTTCAATGATGACATCAGAAAACGCGATATCGATCGACTGGCCGTTCATGTCGACGAAGCTGAGATCACTCCTTTCGATCCCGGTCACGTCGATCAGCCAGAACTCGGTGCCGTCTGCAGCCACGAGCTGCGTCCCGCCGGTATGGCCGACGACCTCGAGCGCGATCGGGCTGAGACCGTCGAGGGCGATGCGATCCTGCGTGATGTCGAAATCCTCGATCACGTCCTGCCCGTCGCCGAGGCGGAAGACGAAACTGTCCTGGCCCGCGCTGCTCGCCATGAAATCGTCACCGGTGCCGCCATCAAGGAGGTTGTTGCCATCGACACCGTCGAGGAAGTCATCCCCTTCGCCCCCGATGATATGGTTGTCTTGTCCGGCGCTTCCGATGAGGACGTCATCATCTTGCGTACCGGTGATCGCGCCGAGGACCGGCTCGGGTTCGCCCTCCGGTCCGGTTTCCGGCTCGGGCCCGGGCTCGGGTTCAGCCAGTGGTTCGTGGATGAGGGCATTGCCGTCCATATCGACGAAGCTGAGATCGCCAAGGGCGAGATCGGCCAGTCCGATCAACCAGAACTCCGTCCCATCGGATGCGACGAGTTGCATGCCGCCCGTTGAACCGTTCAGGCTCAGCTCGCTGATCGCCAGACCGTCCAGTGCGATGCGGTCCTGTGTGATGTCGAAATCCTGGATGACATCCTGCCCGTCGCCGAGGCGGAAGACGAAGGTATCCTGGCCGGTGCCGCTCGCCATGAAATCATTGCCGGCACCGCCATCGAGGAAGTTGTCGCCGCCAACGCCATCAAGGAAGTCGTTCCCTGCGTCGCCCGTGATCCGGTTGTCCTGCGCCGAGGAACCGATGAGATCCTCATCGTCCTGTGAACCGGAAATTAGCCCCGGCTCCGCTTCCGGTTCGGGCTCCGGTTCCGGGATGAGAGCGTTCCCCGCCATATCGATGAAGCTGAAATCGCCGGGCACGACCCCCGTGACGCCGATCAGCCAGAATTCCGTGCCGTCCGCCGCGATGAGCTGGCTGCCGCCGGAATAGACGTTGAGGCTCAGATCGGCGATCGCCAGCCCGTCCAGCGCGATGCGGTCCTGCGTGATGTCGAAATTCTCGAGCACGTCCTGCCCGTCACCGAGGCGGAAGACGAAGGTGTCCTGGCCGGAGCCGCTGCGCATGAAATCATTGCCGGTGCCGCCATCGAGGAGATTGTCGCCGCCCTCACCATGGAGGAAGTCGTCGCCGTCACCGCCGATGATGTGGTTGCCCTGGCTGGAGGAGCCGACGAGGCTGTCATCACCGTCGGTACCGGTGATCAGGCCATTCGTGGGCTCCGGCTCAGGAAGAACAAGCGCATTGCCGTCCATATCGATGAAGGTGAAGTCGCCCAGGCTCGCGCCGGTCAGATCCTGGAAGAAGAAATCCGTGCCGTCGGCGAGGAATATCTGGGCCCCGTTCGAGTATTGATAGAATGAGATATCCGTCAGATCGACGCCATCGAGGACGATGCGGTCCTGGATCGTATCGAAATCGATGATGTCGTTCACGCCATCGCCGGCGCGGAAGACGAAGCTGTCGACGCCCGTTCCCGCATGCAGCACGTCATCGCCGGTGCCGCCATCGATGACGTTGTCACCGCCGACAGCGTGCAGCGTGTCATCGCCCGCGCCGCCGATGATGTAATCATCGCTGCCCGCGCGGCCGAAGATGACATCATCGCCGGCAAAGCCCAGATGCGTGGCGAAGCCGCCACCCTCGAGCGCCATCATGTTACGGACATCCTGCTGCGACCAGGATGTGCCGTCGGCGAAGATGATCGTCTCCACGCCCCGCCCGAAATAGATGTTGAACTGGCTTCCCAGATGCACGGATCCGGCATCGCCCGCACCGGGCGCGCTTTCGGCGAGATCGAGCGTAATATCGGTTCCGTCACGCATGATGGTGATTGCGTCGGGGTTGATATCCTCGAAGATCAGGCGGTCATCATTGCCGTTGTGAATGCCGTCGGTGATCGTGTCGTGGCCGTCGCCACGCGCGTACAGATAGGTATCGTTGCCGCTGCGGCCATCGAGAATGTCGTCCCCCGGGCCGCCGCGGATCCAGTCGCGCATGCTGGTGCCGGTGATGGTGTCATCGCCGCCCGTACCGCCAAGCGTGTTTGCATCCTCGAGGATCATGAGGCGATCCATGATCTCGCCATCGGAGAAGTGGATTTCCTCGATCCCGTATTGCGTCGAGCGGAAGTGCTCCTGAACCGTGAGCGTTTCGCCAGTCGCCAGAATCGCGACGTGCAGATCAAGGCCGTCGCGGCTGAGGGCCACGTCCGCGCGGGTCAGATCGACGAGGCGCACGACATCGGTATCGTTCAGGCCGGCAGTTTCGATGATCGTGTCATTGCCGTAGCCGGCAGCATGGATATAGGTGTCGCTGCCGAGCCGCCCGCGCAGGACATCATCGCCGGGCCCGCCATCAAGGAGGTCGGCAGCTCTGGTGCCGACCAGCGCATCCACACCGGCTGTGCCCGCCATGGCGGTCATCGCCTTGATGTCGGCACGGTTCCAGCTGGTGCCATCAGCGAAATCGATCAGCTCGATCCCGCGCGAAGTTCCCTCGAAATGCCGCTCGACCGTCATCGTCTCGCCGCTCGCGAGAATGCGCACGACGAGATCCTCGCTCTCGAAGGGCTGATACAATTCGACCGCATCCGGCGCCAGTTCGACGAGAGTCAACCGGTCCGTTTCGTTGGAGCGGCCGTTCTCGCGGATGACGTCGTCGCCGTCACCGAGAGCGAAATGATAGCTGTCGCTGCCACGCCCGCCGGAGAAGATGTTGTCGGCGGCATTGCCGTAGAAGATCTCATCACCGCTGCCGCCGATCACGTTCTCGATCGAGACGAGCGTTTCGGTGACACTGCCCGTACGGGCATATTCTGCGTCGAGATTGAATTCCCAGGAAGCAGAGCTGTAGGAGTAATCGACGGTATCGTTGCCTGCTCCACCATCGAAACTGTTGGTGCCGCGATTGCTTACGAGCATGTCATCGCCCGGGCCGCCGAAGAGGTCGTTGTTGCCGGTGCCCGCCTCGAGCCTGTCGTTGCCCTCGCCGCCATGGAGCGTATCGTTTCCGGATCCGCCATGCAGGATATCATCACCGGCGCCGCCGATGATGGTGTCATCACGATCGTTGAAGCCGAAAATCTCGTCATCGCCGTCGGTTGTCGCGTTTTCGAGATAGTTGGCGCGCAGTTGGCCCGTATACCAGATCGTCTCGTCGGCGAAGACGATACTCTCCACTCCGCGCTGGTGCTCATTGTCGAACTGAGCCACGAGCCGCACCGAGCCGGCATCGCTGCCATCACCATCTGCCGACGCGGCAATATTGAGGATTGCATCGTCGCCCTCACGCGTCACGATGATCTCGTGCGCGAGGATATCCTCCAGGATCAGCCTGTCGTCTCTGCCACCGGCCAGCACTTCCGTGATCGTGTCATGGCCGTCGCCGCGTGCGTAGATGAAGGTGTCATCGCCCTTGCCGCCGGTCAGGACGTCATCGCCCTGCCCGCCGCGGATCACATCGTCGGCATTGAAGCCGGTGATCGTGTCGTCGCCATCGGTAACGGCCTGCGCAAGAACCATCTCGCGCAGATCCTCCTGGCGCCAGATGGTCCCATCGGCGAATTCGATGCGTTCGACACCGCGATAATAGTAATCATTCAGCTGCCTGATCAGCGTCACCGAACCCGCGTCGCCAACGCCCGGGGCCGACGGTGCGATCTCCAGGGTGACGTCGATTCCGTTGCGCACCAGGGTGATCTCGTCGGGCAGGACATCTTCGAAGACGAGAACGTCGTATCGCCCGGCGACCTGCATTTCCTCGATCGTGTCGTACCCGTCACCGCGCGCATAGACATAGGTGTCGTTGCCCTTGCCGCCGTCGAGGAAATCATCGCCCGTTCCGCCACGAAGCGTATCGTTGGTGTTGAAGCCGATGATCGTGTCATCGCCGTCGCTCGATGCCTGCGCGATGAGCATTTCGCGCAGATCCTCCTGACGCCAGACGGTCCCGTCGGCAAATTCGATGCGCTCCACACCGCGATAATGGTAATCATTCAGCTGCCTGATCAGCGTCACCGAGCCCGCGTCGCCGGCGCCCGGGGCAGATGGTGCGATCTCCAGGGTGACGTCGATTCCGTTGCGCGCCAGGGTTATCGCGTCGGGAAGGATATCCTCCAGGAACAGGACATCGCGCCTGCCGTCATTGTGGTCCTCCTCGATCGTGTCGTGACCATCACCGCGGGCATAGACATAGATGTCGTCACCATTGCCGCCTTCGAGAAAATCATCACCCTGTCCGCCGATCAGCATATCCTGATAACCGGTGCCAGCCAGCGTATCGTCCCCGGTCGTGCCTGTCTGTGCTGCAGCGCGGGCGATCTCGAAATGGTCCCACACGGTATCGGTGAATTCGAAGCGCTCGACTGCATAACGCGTCGACCTGAACTGATCCACGATGGTCAGGAACTCGCCGGTCGCATTGATCGTCACGAACAGATCAGCGCCGGTGCGCGTGATCGACACGTCACTGCTGGCGAGCCCGGTGAACTGAACCGTATCGATATCGCGCCGACCGCCGATCTCGCTGATCGTGTCATTGCCGTTGCCCGCTCCCCAGACATAGATGTCGTAGCCGGAGCCGCCGCGCAGGAGGTCGTCGCCGGCGCCGCCTTCGAGAATGTCGTCGCCGCCTGTCCCGTTCAGCGTCTGGCCACTGTCGTCGCCAGTCACCAGATTGAGCGCAACGCCTGCTGCCTGCGCGATCTGGGTGCGCAGCCAGGTCTCGCCGTCGCCGAAGACGATCTGCTCGATACCGCGCCCGTGAGTGCCGAGCTGATTGACGAGGGTGATCGTCGCGCCGTCATGAGCAATGGTCAGGACGATGTCGTGCGAACCCGATGACGCGGGCGCGAAGCTGACATCCGCAGCATTGATCCCCGCGCCGAAGACAAGCGTGTCGCGGGTATGCCTGTCGGGCGCTTCGATGATGGTGTCGTTGCCGTCACCGGGATTGTAGATATAGGTATCCGATCCCGTATCGCCGGTGAGGCTGTCATCACCGCCGCGCCCCTCGATGCGATCGGCATGCGCGGTTGCGATGATCGTGTCGTCGGCATCCGTGCCGGTCATGACACGGTCCTCGATCTCCTGCTGCGTGAACACCCCGCCGCTCTCGAAGCGGAAATTCTCTACTGCAAAATGCTGGTGCGCGCTGCGGAAATGATCGGCGACGGTCAGCGTCTCGCCGGAAGCCTGCGCCGTGAAGACCAGATCGTCGCCGATGCGGGCGATGTCGAGATCGTCGATTGTCAGATCGCCCTTGAAGATGATCGTGTCGTCGCTGCGATAGTTCACGAAACGGATTGATTCCTCGATCCGGTCATTGCCCGATCCGACGCCCCACAGATAGGTGTCGGCGCCGTCGCCGCCGATAAGCACGTCGTTCCCGGCGCCGCCCTCAATCCGGTCACTGGTCCAGAAGCCGCGAATGGTGACGCCGTCATCGGAACGCGCATCCTCGAAATACTGGCGCCAGACGTCGCGCGAGGTCCATTGCGTGCCGTCTTCGAAATGGAAGTGCTCGATCTCGTAGCGACGGTAATTGATCGTCGAATAGCGGTTCTGCCCCCACAGGGTGAGGGTGTCGTCGGTGCCGGCAATACGCAGCATGAGCGAATCATGATCATCGGCGATGCGCAGGACCTCGATATCCTCCGGCGCGATTCCCGGGCCGAACACCACCTTGTCGCCCTTGTCGCCCGCAAGGATGTTGGTTTCGTCATCCCTGATGACGTCCTGGCCGTCGCCGATGCCGAACATGTAGGTGTCATCACCGTTGCGGCCCATCAGCAGATCGTTGCCCGCGCCGCCGGCAAGGACATCATCGCCCTCGAAACCTTCCAGGACGTCGTCACCGTCAGTGCTGGTGAGCAGGATGTCCTGAATGTCCCAGATGCTCATCGTTGCATCGGGGAGACCCTCGAAATGGTATTCCTCGATCCGGTTGAATTCGTATTGCCCGATGCCGAAGACGATGTCGAAATTCTTCTCGATCGTGAGGCTGGAGCCGTCGCTCAGCGTGATGACCAGATCATGGCTGTCGAGCGGGCGTGAGAACGACAGATCGTCCGGGGTGACGCCTTGCTGGAATACCACCTTGTCCTGCCGACCCGACAGGATGTTGTTGCGTCCGTCGATGATGCGGTCGTGGCCGTAACCGAAGCCGAAAATGTAGGTGTCGTTGCCGTCATCGCCCCTGAGAATGTCGTCACCGGGTCCGCCATCGAGCACATCGTCGAAATGGGTCCCCATGATCAGATCGTCGCCATCCGTGCGCGCCGCATCAATGATCTCCTGGCGCAGATCCCGCCAGTGGCTGATTGTGCCGTCTTCCCATTCGAAGATCTCGATCCGGTTGAAGGCGTGGGCGCCGAAGGGGCCGGTCTCGGTGACCCTGTACTGATCCTTGATGCGCAGGAGATCGTCCGTGCCGTCGATGGTGATTAGCAGGTCCGTGCTCGTGCCGTCACGGGTGAAGCTGATATCCTCCACCGCGATATCGGGGCCGAACAGCACCCGGTCCGGGGCGGTGACGAGGACGTTCGTCCGCTTGTCGTCGATGACGTCGTTGCCGTAACCGCGCCCGAACACATAGGTATCGCCGTCATCGCCGCCGGAGAGGTAGTCGTTGCCGGCGCCGCCATCGATGAAATCGGGATAGAGCGCGCCGTAGATCGCATCGTCGCCATCCGTGCCGGTCGTGACGATGCTCATCACGTCTTCCCAGTCGAGCACGGTGCCGTCCTCGAAATGGAATTCCTCGATCCGGTCGAACCAGGCGATGCCGAGCAGATTGAACAGGTCGAGCTTCACCCCGTCGAACTGCCCCTTGATGGTCAGGCTGTCGGTCTCGCTGCCGGCCAGTGTGATCTGGAGGTCAGGCTCTTCTCCGAGGCGCGCGAAGGTGACGTCGTCGACGGTGATGCCCGAGCCGAACACGACCTTGTCGTTCGATCCCCAATCGGTATCGACCAGTCCCGAGATGAAGGTCTCCGGGAAGCGGGAACCTTCGATGATGGTATCGTGGTCCGAACCATGGCCGAAATGGTAGGTATCGCCACCATCCATGCCCCGGATCACGTCGTTGCCGGAGCTGGCCTCGAACACGTCGTCGGTGCCGAAACCGAAGATCTCGTCATCACCGTCGGTGGTCTGACCGGCAATGACCATCTGCTGGACTTCCTGCCAGCTATAGACCGGGCCGTCACGGAAGAAGAAATGCTCGATCCGGCTGTTGAGCGCGAATTTTCCGTAACCCAGCGACGAATATTCGAACTGATCGGTGATCGTGATCGAATCTCCCGTCCACGCAAAGCTGATCACCAGATCATCGCTGTCGCCATCGCGGCTGAAAGTGACGTCGCCGGCGCGAATGCCGTCGAGGAAGATCATCGAGTCCGGTGCGTTCAGCAGCGGATTCGTCATGATGTCGTGGATCGTGTCGTTGCCGTCGCCGCGAGCATAGAAATAGATGTCGCCGTTATCGCCACCCATCAGAAGGTCGTCGCCGAGCAGCCCCTCGATCTCGTCGGCCTTGCCCGTGCCCATGATGACGTCGTCGCCATCCGTGCCGAGACCGACCGCCGCCGCGATGTCTCCGCTTTCGAAGACCGTGCCGTCGGCGAACTGGATCTCCTCGATGGCGCGATCAGGGGATATCGGCATGCCGCTCAGGGAAACCAGCGGCGTCTCGAAATGGCCGGTGACCGTGATCCGGTCGTTCGTGCCGATCACCGAGATGACGAGATCGATCCCGTCGCGGGTGATCTCCACATCATCCGGATTCTGCATGGCGAGGCGGATGCGGTCGCCGGACTGGCGGCCCTCCGCATCGTTGATCACGTTCTGCCCGAAATCCGCGCCGAACACGTAGACATCCTGGCCCGTACCGCCATTGAAGACCTGGTCGCTGCCATCGGCCACATAGACGATCGACCCGCTCGCCCCGGCGCGTGAAAGCGTGGTCGCGCCGGCATCACCGATGCGCAGATCGGCAATGCCGATCCCCGCCGCCAGCGTGGCGAGGTCGAGCGCCGAGGGCGTCGTCTCCAGCGCCGTAACCAGCCCCTGCACGATATAGTCATGGCGCACGTCGATCCCGTCGGCGCGGCGCATGGCCTCGGTGACGTGACGCAGGAGCGGCCCCCACAGGGCATCCCAGGCCTGCTGCGCCGCAGTCGCGTCAGTGGGGAGTTGTGCCAGCGCAGACGAAAAGGCATCCGCGAGTGCTGCGGGCCCCTCCGCCTGCAGCCGGTCGCGCCCCTCGCTATAGCTGACCCCCGCGAACTGCGCCGCGAGCGGCCCCTGCACCGCGAGGCGCGCCGTGGCCTTGTCGAGGGCGGCATCCCAGCTCTCGACAAGCTCGGCGAGATTGTTGCCGATCGGCACGCCGGCCGCGTCGCGCGGGGTCAGTTCGAGTCCGAAATAGGTTTCGAGGAAGGCGAGTTTGCGCGTGTCGAAATCCGTGCCCATCGCATCGGCGGTGACGCCGTCCACCCCCGCCCAGCGATACAGGATCGCCTCGGCATCCGCGCGCAGATCCGCCCAGGAGGTGCCGACGGGGAGATCGGCGAAGGCCGTGACCTGCGCCAGCAGCGCGGCGTCGTCGGTCATCGCCACGCGCAGATCGGTGACGCGGCCGAAACCCTTCAGCGCCGGCAGCGCGGCTGCGGCTGCGGAGACGCTGGTATCGCCGAGATAGCGTGTATTGGTGGGGTCGTTGTCGAGCAGCACATCGGCGATGGTCGAGGTGGTGCCGTCGCTGCGGGTGAAGCCCGCCACCTCGCGGATGGTGTTGCCGTTGACATCCGTCACGTCGGGATCGCCGGTGCTCAGCGAGATCGAGGCGATGCCGGCCTCCGTGAGCGTCTGCAATTCGCCCGCATCGCTCTCGCCGTTCTGGTCGAGGTCGCGCCAGATCTGGAGCGTGTCGAAACCGGCGTCACCGGCATCGATCACGCCATCGGCGTTGGAATCGAGCGCGGCGAGCTCGGTGAAGCCCGATATCGTGGCATTGCCGAACAGCTCCGAGATATCATCAATGCGGCCATTGCCGTTGATGTCGCGCACCAGCAGCGCGTCGCTCGCACCCACCCAGGCAGTGTGGCGCGCAAAACCCTCGCCGCCGAGATCGAAATGGACATCCCCGCGCTCGCGCCGGGTCAGATCGAGCCCGTCCCCGTCGAGATCGAGCACCAGCGGATCCGTGCCGGTATAGCCGCCGGCAAAACCCGCGCGGATGCTCAGTTCGATGTAATTGCGAAACTCCGCCAGCGACGATTTCCCGATCTCCTGCCTGAAGACCACGACCCCGCCCGTCGCCGCGCCGGTCTCGAGGTCGAGATCATAATCCTCGATCACCGCCTGCCCGCCGCGCCCGCGCGCATGCTGGATGATCAACTGGCCGCTTTCGGACATGCCGTAGCGGAAGTTCATCGGCGGTATCACCGTGACCTGCAACAAGGTAGCGGCGATCAGGTTGCCGAAGATTCCGGGCATTCCCATGAATGCTGTCGCGACTGGCATTGAATAGGCCCAGCCGGATTCCATCCAGCTCATCTGCATGCCGCCTGTCAGGCGGAAGCCGTCCCAAAATGCTTTATCTTCATAGCCGGCATCGCGAACGAACGCACCATTGGAAACGACGAACCAGTCTTCTTCACCATCCGGCGCGCCGGTGCCGTCACCGCCCCACATATGCGTTTCACCGCCAGTACTGACGAGAACATCTTCGCCTTCGCCGCCGACGAGGATAGAAAAGTCATTATTGATCGAGATCAGCCAGTCATCACCTGCGCCGCCGCGCAGCGTCGGAATATTGTCGCCTTCACGCTGGCCACCGATGGACACGAGCACGTCATCACCCGCACCGCCATCAGCGACACCGTTGCCGAAATGGAAGATCCAGTCATCCCCGTCTTCGCCATCAAGTTCAGCTTGTTGGACACCGACAAGAATATCATTGGCCCCGCCACCATGGACCTCCGCCTGATCCTTCGCGAACAGCCAGTCACTGCCGGCGCCGCCGTGATTGCTGGACTGGCCGAAGCCGACGAGGATATCCTCGCCGCTTCCGGCATGGTTCACGGAATCATTGAAACCGATGATGATGTCCGGGTCATCATCGGCGATGAAGCTGCCCTGCGAGCGCAGGATGATACCAAAATCATCCCAGACGAACTGTTCGGGCAGGGTCGCATTCGGATCGGCGGAGACACCGTCTGCGCCGACATATTTCTTGAAGACCGCCGCAGCCGTGGCATCGTATTCGATCTCGTCGGTCACCGAGGATAACAGCTTGCCGATGCCCACACCCGCAGCCTGGGCTGCGGCATCGTTCGACTGGATGACGGAGACGGCCCCGATGAAGGCGGAAAGCAGGCCGGCGCTGACGCCGAGGGCGAGCTTGGGGAAGGCGAGGGCGATACGGGCGATGGACGCAAGCGCATCCATTCCCGCCGTGAGGACCACCTGACCCGGGTTCTCATGCATGCCGTTGGTCGCATCATCGACGAGGCCGAGCTTGTCTTCGACATAGACGATGATGCCGTCAGCGTTACGGATCAAAAGGTAATCGGTGGCATCGTCGACCACATAGCCGCTGCCCGTGAAATGCTCCGCCCTGTTGCCGACGCGCGACCCGAAAGTCAGCTGTAACCCCGCCAGCATCGCCGTCATCGTGCCTTCAGAATAGAAGACCGAGTCATTATACGGAAACTGGATATTGCCGGGGAAATAGTTCCCCATCTGCATGGAATCCCAGACGCCATGATCAGCGTTGCGAATATCATCCGCTGTCAGGACGCCGGATTGTCCATCTTCAATGCGTAGAGAAATCTCTGTAATCAATCCACGCAAAATCTGCTCCGAAAAAATATCCAGCGTCTCCGGATAGAGATCCGGATTGCTGTCTTTCGCAATGGAATTCCCGATCAGCGCGGCGCCTCCGAAGAAGCCGCTATAGGTCGTGATCTGCATCTGCATCAGGATCTGATCAGCCGCATCACGGTCGACGTCCCTGATGATATTGTAATAGTAGAGATAAGCACCCGCACGGTCACCACTATCCAGGATCGCAGTCATGGCATCGACATCAGCCATGGTGAGTACGACATTCGACATGACTCGATCTCCGGTCAGCAGGATTCAGTGAAGGTGCACAGGGTGCGCTTGATCATGCGCATGCGGTTATTGGCGAATTCGCGCCCGCCGAAAATGCGCAGGTCGACGAAGTCAGCACTAAATACAATATTTTGTGTCAATCGGGCATCATACTTGCAAAACCATCCCGGATTCTTGGGATTATAACAAACAATTCTAAGAAATTCGTCATCTTCAGATCCAAGAAAGAATTGCTGATTTCCACGGCTTATTTCGAATTCTTTCAGGCCAAATTCGCCGATAGAGCCTTCAAGGTCACGGATACGAAAATCGTTACGGGCAACACCAAGGTCGATGAAGTTATTGGTCGGTCGCAACTGTACGATATGCATCCTGTCACGCATCTCATCGGCAGCCCTGTGCGCGCTCACGCCGTGTTCGCCCATGTATTCACGTATCGCAACGGTCCATGCCTCGCCATCGGGATAGGTCAGCACGAGCTTGACTGATTTTGTTTCGATCAGATCCGGGATCGGCCCGTCGCGGCTGGAAAATTCGCCGGATGCGAAAACGATATACTTGCGCGGAATCAGCAGATCGCGCGTACCGTCCTCGTAAACGAACCGCACTGTGACGGGCGACGGATCATAAGAGAGATGGCGGTCAGGCGCAGCAACCATGCCCGGCACTGCATCGCCCCGGGCCGGCGCGCTCGCGAGCGCCATCATCAGCATCAACGCCGCCACACCCGGCCAGAACGATGGCAATAACCCTTTCAGCCGCACAACCACTACCCCACTCCTCGACGCTTGATGGTATCGTCAATTCGTACCCCATCGATCCGAAAAAACAATCCAGAATTTTAATGATCTGTTAAGAACCACTCACGCTGCGAGGGGTGGCGCCATCTCGTCATTGGCAGCCTCGGCATTCTCCCCCGCCCCGATCACGCTGTCGATCAGCATCTCGCGTCCGACGATGCGGTCGGGGTCGGTGCCGTCCATGCCGTCGCGCCAGCGGGTCTGGCTGTAATCGACGCTGAGCGTGGAGCCGTCGGCGGCGCGGGTGAGGATGCCGTCGCGCTCGGGACTGCCTTGACCGGCCATCACCTTGCCGATGGCGAGCTGGCCGGCATATTGCGTGAAGCTCTGCGCCAGCGCCTGCGCCGCGCGTGCGAGATTGTCGGTCACGCCGGGCGTGTTCAGCGCGGCGCCCAGATCGCCGGCATCATCGAACAAGGCATGGATGCCGCTATCCCCGAAATGATAAATGCCCCCGTCGATCATCGAATAAGCCAGCGTCGTGCGCAGGATGTCGGCGTATGCGTTTGCAACCTTGCTCGTACCGTCGATGCGCGCGGCCCCGGCAGCCTCGCCGATCGCGTCATCGAACAGGGCCGTCACCAGCTCAGCCTTCGCCCCCTGCCAGTCGGCATTGTCCCCGCCAACCTGCTTCTCGCCATAGAGCAGCAGCGTCAGCAATGACTGGCTGTGCAACGCGTTCATGCCGAGCTCGGATTCATGCGAGATGGAGGTGAGATCGTAGGCGCTCTCTGTGCGGGCAGGCAGCGCACCCTCCAGAACTTCGCCTTCGACGAAATAGCCCTGGATATTGGAGAAATCCGGCGCGTTCGGAGACCCGGTGCCGTAGACGAGATCGTACCAGTATTCGGAACCGAGAATAGGTGGTTTGATATAATTATATAATTGCTGCACACTGCTGATATACGTCATGGTGTCGAAGGTTCTCGCCTCCAGGCCGTGCAACCCGGCCACGAACCCGGCCAGCCCGCCGCCCAGCGAATGCCCCGTCACGCTGATCGTGGTATTCTCGCCCGCCGCTTGTTTGACAGCATTGTAGAATTGCAGCGCGAGTTCTCCCTGGCTCGAAGCCGTCACACCAGCACCGAGAGTCCAGCCATTGATGATGTCACCCCAGCTTTGATCATTCCAAAAATATTGATCCGTCCCGCGATAACTGATGATGGTCTCGCCGTTGTAAGTATAGGCGCGGGCGTAGAATGAGGCGGCGATTGAGTCGGCATGCAGGCCGAATTCCGGATTGGTTACGTTATCGTCGCCATTGTCTTTGGTTACATCCAGATACTCGGCGAATCCGATTCCGTTTGCGCCTGGCAGAAGTTCTATGCCCCTGCCATATCCTCTATTGTACGCGTCAAGGGCAAGAAGAGCCTTGAAAACATCGGAATCAATGCTGGATACGTTGCTCATCTCATTCACCTTGTTAAAATCCGTCGTTGAGGAACCCCACCGCCCTTCGATCGGGCTTCTTCGCGAAGTTCATCCCAGTCGCGTGCCATGAATGGAAGTTTCTCTTCGATCTGGCGTGTTACAGGATCGGATGTCATTTCCAGCGTCATGCGGCGAAACTGAATGTTCGGCCCGATTTTTTCCTCAAACTCGTCTGGCGCGACCCAACGGCCCCCGGATGGTTCGTCGCGGCTTTTGAACAAGAGCATTGTTGGAATGTCGGAACCGGTCACTTCACCCTTTCCCGTCCAATTTGGTGCATCGCGCAAATTGCCCGGCGCGTTTGCGCCCAGGGTGCGGCTGGCTAGCGACTGCATCTGTTCCGTATTGCCTCTCGGCCCATGCATCAGCGTCGCCACCACGACCTGCCCGGTCGACAGTTCCACCACCACGGCCTCGCCATGAAAGCGTGTCCAGGGTGAGCCCAATCTGTAGACGGTCCAGGGCGGAGTCGGTGAAAAACTGACGCCGATCACGCTGGAGCCGGTACGGATCTCGCCGTGATCCTCGATCTCCAGCACCAGCCGGTAGTGGTGGGTGTAGTGAACGCGCGATTGGTAAACCGAGCCGGCGGTCAAATAGATGACCGGTATCGCGATCAATAACGCAACGAGGATCGCGATGCCAAGCAGCCCATAGCGGAAAAAACGCCAGAACCCGCTCATCGCGCCATCCCCTGATCCGCCAAGCCCGCAACCACAACCATCCCGCCGCTCTCCTCAGGCGATGCCCGCCCGGAGCACCCTTCGAACCTTACCCCGCCAATCCAAAAAAACAATCCAGAATTTTAATGATCTGTTAAGAACCACTCACGCTGCGAGGGCGGGGGCGTCCTTCGCGAACAGCCAGTCACTGCCGGCGCCGCCGTGATTGCTGGACTGGCCGAAGCCGACGAGGATATCCTCGCCGCTTCCGGCATGGTTCACGGAATCATTGAAACCGATGATGATGTCCGGGTCGTCATCGGCGATGAAGCTGCCCTGCGAGCGCAGGATGATACCAAAATCATCCCAGACGAACTGTTCGGGCAGGGTCGCATTCGGATCGGCGGAGACACCGTCTGCGCCGACATATTTCTTGAAGAGCGCCGCCGCCGTGGCATCGTATTCGATCTCGTCGGTCACCGAGGATAACAGCTTGCCGATGCCCACACCCGCAGCCTGGGCTGCGGCATCGTTCGACTGGATGACGGAGACGGCCCCGATGAAGGCGGAAAGCAGGCCGGCGCTGACGCCGAGGGCGAGCTTGGGGAAGGCGAGGGCGATACGGGCGATGGACGCAAGCGCATCCATTCCCGCCGTGAGGACCACCTGACCCGGGTTCTCATGCATGCCGTTGGTCGCATCATCGACGAGGCCGAGCTTGTCTTCGACATAGACGATGATGCCGTCAGCGTTACGGATCAAAAGGTAATCGGTGGCATCGTCGACCACATAGCCGCTGCCCGTGAAATGCTCCGCCCTGTTGCCGACGCGCGACCCGAAAGTCAGCTGCAACCCCGCCAGCATCGCCGTCATCGTGCCTTCAGAATAGAAGACCGAGTCAGAATAGGGAAACTGGATATTGCCGGGAAAATATTGTTCCATTTGCATGGCTTCCCAGACACTACGATCGGCATCACGAATTTCGCTTGCGCTGAGGACGCCGGAATGATCAGGGTCTTCAACTGCCGCCTCAATTGTCAAAATCAAACCACGCAAAATCTCTTCGGAAAAAATATCAAGCGTCGGGGGATAGAGATCAGGATTGCTGTCTTTCGCAATGGAATTTCCAATCAGCGCGGCACCACCGAAGAAACCACTATAGGTCGTGATCTGCATCTGCATGAGAATCTGATCGGCAGCCGCACGATCGACATCTCTGATCAAGTTGTAGTAATAAAGGTAAGCACCAGCTCGGTCTCCGCTATCCAGAATAGCGGTCATGGCAGCCGTGTCGGCCAAAGTAATGATCTGGTTGCTCATGTTCCGGATCCTTCGAGTAAAATGCTATCAGCACTCTGAGGTGAACGTGCAGACAGTTTCGCGGATGAAGCGCATGCGCTGGTTGGCAAATTCACGGCCACCATGCAGGCGGAAGTCGACGAATGACGCTGTTATCGCGATGTTGTGCGTGATGTGTGCTCTGTAATCACAAAGCCAGCGTGGATTTAATGCCTGGGAACAATCGATATCTCCAAAATAATCGGACTCATCGCCAATGAAGCGAATATTGCTTTTTCCTTGTGTGAATGAAAGCAGACCTGTTTCCGCATCGCGCTCGGCACGCTCTGATCCATAGCTCCGGGTCCGATAGTCAACCGGACCGGATCGCCTGACTACAACCTTATTGAATTCGTATCGCATCTCTGCACCAACCATACGAGCACTGGTGCCATGTTCGCGTATGTAATCGCGCGTTGCGATAGTCCATGCCTCGCCATCGGGATAGGCTATTGCCAAAGTGACAGCATGGGTGTCGATCTGATCAGGAATCGGGCCGTCGCGGCTGGAGAAATCGCCGGATGCGATAACGATGTATTGTCGCGGGATGCGCAGTTCACGCACGCCATCACTATAGCGAAAAAGAACTGTAACCGGAGATGGATCGAAGGAAAGGTGCCGATTGTCACCAGCTACAAAGCCAGGCACCGTGTCGGCATTGGCCGGCGCAATCGCGAGAACGGCGAAGGCTACAAGCGCATGAAACAGCAAGCCAGCTGCACCTCTAATTTTCTGATCTCTTTTTACCATCATTCCAATTCACCTGTCCCTCACCCGTCGCAACTGACGAATTTCAAATAGGAAAACCACCACCAAAGAAGCCGCTATAGGTCGTGATCTGCATCTGCATCAGGATCTGATCAGCCGCATCACGGTCGACGTCCCTGATGATATTGTAATAGTAGAGATAAGCACCCGCACGGTCACCACTATCCAGGATCGCAGTCATGGCATCGACATCAGCCATGCCCAAGTTGAACAGTTGAATTGGACGAAGCGGGAACATTTTTCCGTAAGCCATTGATGTTATTGAGGTGGGGTCGGTGGGCGTCAGTTTGTGTGGTGCTAAATAATGTAAGAATAGGCGTTTCATTGCTTGACGAATGGAGGTTTCTGAGATGCTAATTCGGCATGTTCGTGCGCGAGAAGACCATCAATGGCTACACCTACATCTACCTTGTGGAGAATGTCCGCGAGGGTGGCCGCACGAAGCAGCGCATCATCCGCAATCTCGGACGCAAGGAAACGGTTCTCGCCAGCAAGGATCTCGATCGCCTGGCCGCCTCGGTCGGACGGTTCACGGAACGGGCCATGGTCCTGGATGCCATCAACAACGGTGATGTGGCGCGATACGAAGCTCGTCGCATCGGCGGGCCGCTGCTCTTCGGGCGCCTGTGGCAGCAACTCGGCATCGATCAGGTGATCGCTGATCAGCTTGGGGAACGCGGCTTCGAATTCCCGGTGGAGCGGGCCGTGTTCACCGCGACGCTGCACCGTCTGTTCGTCTCCGGCTCGGATCGCGACTGCGCGTCCTGGATGCAGGATTACGACATTCCCGGTGCCGACGATCTGTCGCTGCACCATTTCTATCGGGCCATGGCCTGGCTCGGAGAAGATCTGCCAAAGGACGAGCAGAAGGATGCGACGCCCTTTTCGCCGCGTACCGTCAAGGACGTGATCGAGGAGGCGCTGTTTGCGCGCCGGCGCGACCTGTTTACCGATCTCTCCATCGTCTTCATGGACACGACCTCCCTGTCCTTCCACGGCGAAGGCGGCGAGACGCTGGGGGCACGGGGCTATTCCAAGGACCATCGCCCTGATCTCAACCAGATGATCCTCGCCGTCATCGTCGATGCCGATGGCCGCCCGGTCTGCACCGAGATGATGCCAGGTAACACCGCCGATGTCGCCATCCTGCTGCCGATCGTGCAGCGGCTGCGCAGCCGTTTCGGTATCACCCGAGCCTGCATCGTGGCGGATCGGGGCATGATCTCGCAGGCCACGATCACGGCGCTAGAGGAACAGGGTCTGGAATATGTGTTGGGTGTGCGCGAGCGCACCGACGCACGCATGCGCCGGGTTCTCGACGATCCGCAACCCCTCACGCCGCTCCTCGTCGAGCGCAGCCAGGGCGAGACGCAGCTCTTCGCCAAGGAGGTCGTCGTCGACGGGGTCCGCTACATCGTCTGCCGCAACGAGGCGCAGGCCGAGAAGGACCGCGAGGACCGCCAGGCCATCATCGCTGCCCTCGATACGCAGTTGAAGAAGGGCGACAAGGCCCTCGTCGGCAACTCCGCCTACAGGCGTTATCTCAACACCACGACGCGTGATGCCTTCGAGATCGATGCCGGCAAGATCGCCGAGGAAGCCCGCTATGACGGGATCTTCGTCCTGCGCACCAACGCGAGGATTTCTCCGCTTCAGGCGATGCTGCGCTACCGGGACCTGCTCACCGTCGAGACGCTGTTTCGTGTCGCCAAGGCGACGCTCTCGACACGTCCGATCTTCCATTCATCCGATGCCGCCATCCGCGGCCACGTCTTCTGCTCCTTCCTCGCCCTGATGCTGCACAAGGAGCTGTTCGACCGCTGCACCGAAGCCGGGATCAAACCCGAGTGGCGCCCGCTCCTGCGTGATCTCGACCGCCTGCAGAGCGGCAAAATCGAAAAGGACGGACGCAGCATTGCCATCCGTACCCCGGTAAGCGGTCAGGTCGGGCCGGTATTCCGCGCCGTCGGCGTGGCGCTGCCGCCGAACATCGCCGAAACCGAAGCTGCTTGACCGCACGACCCTCCGACCGTGGTGCTAAAAGCGCGAAGGCGCCCCCTATCCCATTGAAAATTCATAATTATCGGAAATCAGGTGTTTAAGTTGGGCCATGGTGAGTACGACATTTGACATGAATCGATCTCCGGTCAGCAGGATTCAGTGAAGGTACAGAGGGTGCGCTTGATCATCCGCATGCGGGAATTGGCAAACTCGCGCCCGCCAAAAATGCGAAGGTCGACGAAATCGGCATTGAAGACTATTTCATCAGTTAATCTTGCGTAGTACTTACAAAACCAGCCTGGATTCTTAGGATTGTAGCAGACAGACCGGAGGAATTCGTCCTCTTCAGATGCCAGAAAAAACTGCTGTCTTCCACGACTTATTTTGAATTCCTCCAGACCAGAATCTCCGATAGAGCCTTCAAGGTCACGAATCCGGAAATCGTTACGTGCGACATCAAGATCAATAATATTGTGCGTACGCATCAGCTCAACAATGTGCATCCTGTCACGCATCTCATCGGCAGCCCTACCTGCGCTCACGCCGTGTTCGCGCATATAATCGCGTGTCGCAACGGACCACGCCTCGCCATCGGGATAGGTCAGCGCGAGCCTGACGGAATGGGTCTCGATCAGATCCGGGATCGGCCCGTCGCGGCTGGAAAAGCCACCCGTCGCGAAGAAAATATACTTGCGCGGAATCAGCAGGTCGCGCGTGCCGTCGTTATAAACGAAGCGGACGGTGACAGGGGATGGATCGACAGAGTTATGATAATATTCCCATGCTCCGATTCCCGGCACTGCATCGCCCCGGGCCGGCGCGCTGCCGAGCGCCACCATCAGCATCAACGCCGCCACACCCGGCCAGAACGATGGCAATAACCCTTTCAGCCGCACAACCACTACCCCACTCCTCGACGCTTGATGGTATCGTCAATTCGTACCCCATCGATCCGAAAAAACAATCCAGAATTTTAATGATCTGTTAAGAACCACTCACGCTGCGAGGGGTGGCGCCATCTCGTCATTGGCGGCCTCGGCATTCTCCCCCGCCCCGATCACGCTGTCGATCAGCATCTCGCGTCCGACGATGCGGTCGGGGTCGGTGCCGTCCATGCCGTCGCGCCAGCGGGTCTGGCTGTAATCGACGCTGAGCGTGGAGCCGTCGGCGGCGCGGGTGAGGATGCCGTCGCGCTCGGGACTGCCTTGACCGGCCATCACCTTGCCGATGGCGAGCTGGCCGGCATATTGCGTGAAGCTCTGCGCCAGCGCCTGCGCCGCGCGTGCGAGATTGTCGGTCACGCCGGGCGTGTTCAGCGCGGCACCGAGATCGCCGGCATCATCGAACAAGGCCTGGATGCCGCTATCCCCGAAATGATAGGTGCCCCCGTCGATCATCGAATAAGCGAGCGTCGTGCGCAGGATGTCGGCGTATTTTTCTTCGTCCTTATTCGTACCGTCGATGCGCTCCGCTCCGGCAGCCTCGCCGACATCGTCATCGAACAGGGCCGTCACCAGCTCAGCCTTCGCCCCCTGCCAGTCCGCATTGTCCCCGCCCACCTGCTTCTCGCCATAGAGCAGCAAGGTCAGCAATGACTGGCTGTGCAACGCGTTCATGCCGAGCGCGGATTCGTGCGAGATGGAAGTGAGGTCGTAGGCGCTCTCTGTGCGGGCAGGCAGCCAGTTGTCGAGCACTTCGCCTTCGACGAAATAGCCTTGGATCTTGGAGAAATCCGGCGCGGTCGGCGTTTCGGTGCCGTAGACGAGATCGTGCCAGTAATCCACATCGGCCTGCTCGCCGGGCAGAAGCGGACCCGGCATGGTCACATAATCGTAAAGCCCTTGCGCACCGCTGATATACGTCATCGTGTCGAAGGTTCTCGCCGACAGGCCGTGCAGCCCGGACACGAACCCGGCCAGCCCGCCGCCCAGCGAATGCCCCGTCAGGCTGATCGAGGTATTCTCGCCCGCTCCATCCTTGACGGCATTGTAGAATTGCAGCGCGAGTTCTCCCTGGCTCGAAGCCGTCACACCAGCACCGAGAACCCAGCCATTGATGATGTCACCCCAGCTTTGATCATTCCAAAAATATTGATCCGTCCCGCGATAACTGATGATGATCTCGCCGTTATAGGTGTAGGCTCGGGCGTAGAAGGAGGCAGCGATTGAGGCGGGATCTTGGCCAGGTTCGACCCCGCCTGCGCCATCATCCAGAAGTGACAAGAAACTAGCATCGCCCAAACCTCTGGGAGTTGCCGTGAGATCAATGCCCGGATTATATCCCCGATTATAGGCATCCAGTGCCAGAAGCGCTTTGAAGACATCATTGTCGATACTGGGCTGGCTGCTTATCTCAATCACCTCCTTAAGAATAGACGTCCTGGAAGCCCTCGCCCCATCGCGTTTGCTTCTTCTTTCAGTTCGTCCCAATCGCGCGCCATGAATGGCAGTTTTTCTGTGATCTGGCGTGTGACGGGATCAGAAGTCATTTCCAGTGTCATTCGCTGGAATTGGAACTCGGGGCCAAGTTTCTCGCGAAAAGAATCTGGTGGAAGCCATTGCCGCGAGTAGGGATCATCGCCGCTTTCGAAAAGCAAGATCGACGGGATCAATTCTCCGGACAACTCTGCGGAGCCCTCCCAATTTCGCGCTTCCATGAAGAATCGTGGGTCATCCTGCTGCAAGGCAAGTCGCGCCAGTATTCGCATTCTATATGTATTGGCTGATGTCTCGTAACCATGCCGCAGCGTCGCCACCACGACCTGCCCGGTCGACAGTTCCACCACCACGGCCTCGCCGCGAATCCGCGTTTTGCTGGTTGGAAAGACGTTCCGGAACCATGGTGGTGGCGGCGAGAAGCTCACGCCAATCACGCTGGAGCCCGTGCGGATCTCGCCATGATCCTCGATCTCCAGCACCAGCCGGTAGTGGTGCGTGTAGCGCACGACCGAATGATAAAGCGTATCCGCACCAATCAGAATGAACGGCATCGTGATCAATATCGCAACGAGCGCGGCGATCGTAAGCAACCCATAGCGGAAAAAGCGCCAGAACCCGCTCATCGCGCCGCCCCGTCATTCCCACGCTCCGCAACCAAAACCATCCCGCCGATTCTCCCCACGCACTGCCCGCCCGGAGCAAGCACCGAACCTTAACCCGCCGACCCGAAAAGACAATCCAAAGTATCAATGCTCTGCTAGCAACTACTCACGCGGCCATTGCCGGTGCGGTGTCACCCGATCCCAACAGCGTGGGCGCATCCTTGTCCGCGCCGGGATGCCCCCAATACCTTGTGTCATCAACATAGCTGGAGCCATCGGCAGTTTCGATGCTGCGCACGTCGAGGCCGGCATGGTTGAGGACGGAGAGGATGGTGGCGTTGGAATTGGATGTGTGGATTCCGCCGCCCATGGTGGGCAATTCGTAGCGGTATTCTCCGCTCAGCGCATTTGCAAAATCCGTCATCCCCGCCCATGCGGCATGAGCATCCGTATAGACGCCAGACCCAAGCAGAAGGGCGGTAATGTCGAGGCTGTTGCGGTCTTCGGGGGTGAGATCAGAATGGTCGCCGTTGGGAAGACCATAAGCGTCACCGCTATCGCGGAGAAAACCAGTTTGAGTGCCGAGGTCAGAGTAGTTTCCCATGTCGCCTGCCGGCCCACCCCGAATGACAGAATCGGTTTGGTTGACGACCGCGATAAATTCACCATTATCGAATGTGACATCACGAAAAACCAGATAGAGATGTCCAGCACCAGAACCAGTAACGGGCTTGGATTCGAGAAAGATGCGGCGTTCAGTGATCATCAGTCATTCCGATCATTTTGAGTGTCAGCGAGCCATTGCTCATAATCCATGAGCCATTCAGGGCCAGGCACGGCAGGACATGTCTTGTGATATTGCGCGCTTGGCGGATATGAGCTAAGAGGGCGCAAAGATCTTTTGAATATTGTGAATGGGTAATTTATCGTGACGGTGAAGGTATTGTTTTCTTTCTTACGCCATGCCGCAAGTTGTTCTTTATCTGCAATGAATGAAACACCTATTCTTGCATCCCGCAATATTGGTGCAAAGCCACCAATCCGATGAACATCCAGAAAATAGACGAAACCAACACTGCCAAACTCAGTCCAGTTTGATCTGCGCCTTGCACTCTCGAATGCATCCTCGGAATCCGGAACCGTGGCACGGTAATATGCCCCGAGCGCCCGCATCACGGCATGCGTGGCGGCGATGCGTTCGTAGATCGAGTCCATCCCGTCCATGATATCGTCGAGGCGGCCTTGCAAGTTCTCGTTCATGTCGCGGCCATCGCCCCGCAGACGCGACCAGCGTCCGCTGGCCTGATGCTGCCGCGCCAGCGCCAGCAATTCGCGATAGCGTTCGTTCGAAACCGGGCCGAAGCTGCAATCATCCTGCTCGGGATAGGTGTTGAAATGCGGGGAAATGTAGAGCCAGGCCAGCCAGATGCTGATACCGCCAGCCAGAAGCAGCCAGGTGACCCGCCAGTGCGTCATCGCCGCAGGGCCCTCACTCCCACTCGATCGTCCCCGGCGGCTTCGAGGTGATATCGTAGACGACGCGGTTGATGCCGTTGACCTCGTTGATGATGCGGGTGGCGACGCGACCGATGAACTTCATGTCGAACGGGTAGAAATCCGCCGTCATGCCATCCACCGAGGTGACGGCGCGCAGGGCGCAGACATAATCGTAAGTGCGGGCATCCCCCATCACGCCGACGGTGCGCACGGGAAGGAGCACGGCGAAGGCCTGCCAGATCTCGTCATAGAGGCCGGCGCGGCGGATTTCCTCGAGATAGATCAGATCGGCCTTGCGCAGGATACCGAGCTTCTCAGCCGTGATATCGCCGGGACAGCGAATGGCCAGGCCGGGGCCGGGGAAGGGATGGCGACCGACGAACTTGTCGGGCAGGCCGAGCTCGCGGCCGAGATCGCGCACCTCGTCCTTGAACAATTCGCGCAGCGGCTCGACGAGCTTCATGTTCATGCGCTCGGGCAAACCGCCGACATTGTGGTGGCTCTTGATCGTGACCGAGGGGCCGCCGGTGAAGGAGACGCTCTCGATCACGTCCGGATAGAGCGTGCCCTGGGCGAGGAAGCTCGCGCCGCCGATTTTCTTCGCTTCCGCCTCGAACACATCGATGAACAGCCGCCCGATGATCTTGCGCTTCTGCTCGGGATCGCTGATGCCGGAAAGCTCCTCCAGGAAGGTTTCCTGAGCCTGCACATGCACCAGCGGGATGTTGTAGGCGTCGCGGAACAGCGTCACGACCTGCTCGGCCTCGCCGGCGCGCAGCAGCCCGTGATCGACGAAGACGCAGGTGAGCTGATCGCCGATCGCCTCGTGCAGGAGCACGGCCGCGACGGATGAATCGACGCCGCCGGAGAGGCCGCAGATCACCTTCTCCGAGCCGACCTGCGCACGGATGCGCTCGATCGCTTCGGCGCGAAACGCCTTCATCGTCCAGTCACCGGTACAGCCGGCGATGCGACGTACGAAATTGCGCAGGAGGGCGGCGCCGTGCGGCGTATGCACCACTTCCGGATGGAACTGCACCCCGTAATAGCGCCGGTTTTCGTCCGCGACGGCCGCGAAAGGCGCGTTCTCGGAGGTGCCGATGATCTCGAAGCCTTCCGGCAGCCGGGTCACCCGGTCGCCATGGCTCATCCAGACGGGATAGCGCTGGCCAATTTCCCAGACGCCCTCGAAGAGTGGTGAGGCTGAGATCGCCTCGACCTCGGCGCGCCCGAATTCGCGGTGATGCCCGCCCTCGACAGCCCCGTCGAGCTGGGCCGCCATGGTCTGCTGGCCGTAGCAGATGCCCAGCACCGGCACGCCGGAATCAAAAATCTCCCGGGGTGCGCGCGGTGAGCCCTCATCCGTGACCGAGGCGGGGCCGCCGGAGAGAATCACGGCTTTTGGATTCATGGATCGGAACGCTTCTGCCGCCGACTGGAACGGCGCAATCTCGGAATAGACCCCCTCCTCGCGCACGCGGCGCGCGATCAGCTGGGTGACCTGGGAGCCGAAATCGACGATGAGAATCCTGTCGTGATGTGCCATGCCTGCATCCGTCCCTCGCGCGCGTGAGCGTAAGCGGATGCGTTACGCCGTTTGCTCCGCGCGCGCAACACACGGGCTTCCCCATAGACGGGGAAAACGACCCGGGTTGCGGCGCCTTACCCATCGTGAAGCGGGAGTTTCGCCGCATGGCCGGGCTGCCCAGAGCCGCGCGGCTGCGTTAGGATCGCCCTGACGAAGCATCAACAAGGCGCCACCCTGAACATCCGGTTTGCGCCATCGGAGGAAACGCGATGATACGATCCCCCCTGCCCCGCTCACGCTTCTCGGTGAATTTCGGCACGCTCTTTACCGAAATCCCCCTGCCCGCGCGTCTCGCGGCGGCGAAGGCCTGCGGCTTCGAGGTGGTGGAGTTCCAGTTTCCCTATGATCATCCGATCAAGGAACTGAAAGCCGCGCTCGACGCCACGGGCATGCGGCTCAACAATCTCAACACCCCGCGCGGGGATACCTCCCGCGACGAATGGGGCCATGCCGGGCTCCCGGGGCGCGAGGCGGATTTCCGGCGCTATTTCGCCCAGGCCGTCGATTACGCGACGGCGCTCGGCGCGCCGCTGATCCATGTGATGAGCGGCGGCGTTGTTCCCGGCCAGCACGAGGCGGGGCTGACCACCTATATCGCCAATATCCGCGAGGCGGCGCGCTCCGTCGCCGACAGGGGCCTCACCCTGCTGCTCGAACCGCTGAACCGCTACGACCGCCCCGGCAACCTCGTCTCGCGCTCCGACGACATCGTCGCGCTGATCGACGAGATCGGCGAGCCAAACGTCAAGCTGATGTTCGATTTCTACCACATTCAGGTGATGGAGGGCGATCTCCTGCGCCGCTACGAGCGCCACATGCCCCATATCGGCCACGTCCAGATCGCCAACGCCCCCCTGCGCCTGGCCCCCGACAAGGGCGAGATCAACTACCCCGCCATCTTCGAAGCCATCGCCGCCTCCCCCTATCAGGGCCCTGTCGGGCTCGAATACAAGCCGTCTGGCCGCACCGAGGACGATTTCGCCTGGATGGCGGAATACGGGATCGTTTGAGGGGGCTGAAGTGCTTGCGCGATCCCCCCCCCCCTCTGCGAGCAAAGCCAATCCTTGGCTCAACTGCCGCTACCCATCGGCGCGCAACACCATATATCAGTGTTGGGGCTACACATATCGAGGAGACGGCCCATGATCGGACGACACGCTGCTCACGGCTCGCTGGTTCGTAATCGCATCCTCGCAAGCGCCGCTCCCCTGTTCGCCATGCTCCTCGCCATCCTTGCGGGTACGGTCCTGCTCGCCCCGGTTAACGCCGAGGCACAGCCGCACCATAGCGTCAGTGCGATTACGGTCGATGTTGCGCCGCTGCGGGCGCGCGGCGTCGGCGTCTTCGCCGACCTGCTGCATGATTCGCTGCGCGCGGAACTGCGCTCGCACTACACCATCGCCGCGGATGCACCGCGTCTGCACGTCACCCTGAACAGCTTCTTCCTGAATGCGAACACGTCGATTGACCATGACGACAGTTTCGGCGGGGGCTTTGCGCAACCACCGCTCGACAATCTCGGCGGTGAAGCGCAGCTGATCGCGCCGGACGGGCGCGTGATCGACAGCTATAGCCTGCTTGCGAACAATCCGGCGACAACGGGCTCCCATCGCCCGCCGCCGGAGCGGGAGCAGATCCGCGCCATGGCATTGACCGAGGTATTCGCCGGATGGGTGGTGCGCCGTTTCTGAGGCGCGCCTCAGCCTTCCAGATCAAGTGGCACGAGCGGCTCGTCCTTGACCTTGTCAAGGCTGAGCGCCGTGCGCACGTTGCGCACATTGGGCAGGCTCGTCAGATCGCCGACGAAATTCTGAAAGGCCGTCATGTTCGTGGCGACGCATTTGAGGATGAAATCCACCTCGCCGGAGAGCGTCCAGCATTCGCGCACCGTCGGCCAGTCGGCGATGCGTTCCTGAAACGCCGCGAGATCCGCCTGTGTCTGGCTGGCCAACTGGACCATGGCGAAGCAGATCACCTCGTAGCCGAGCAATTGCGGATCGAGCAGCGTGCGGTAGCCCTTGATGATTCCCGCCTCCTCCAGGGCGCGCACACGCCGCAGGCATGGCGGGGCCGACAGGCCGACGCGCCTCGCCAATTCAACATTGGTAATGCTGCCGTCTTTCTGCAATTCGGCCAGAATCTTGAGATCGATCGCGTCGAGGCGGTCGCGCATGGAAACTCCGTCGTCTATAACGCCCTCCGCGAGGGCGCGTCTACATTATCGCGTTAGCGCATGCACACAAGCCGCGCAACGAAATTGCGCGTGGGAGTTTTCGACGTGCGCCTTCCGACGGTCTGGGCCTTGACGACAGGGGAAGCCGGCATGCGCAGCCAGGTGCTCGGCCTGTGCGACCGGTTGGGCTTCGCCTTCACGGAAAAACGCATCGGATTGCGTGCGCCCTGGCGCTGGCTGCCGGGGCATCTTTGCCCCAGCCCCCTGCGCGGACTCGCCGCAGAGGGTGATGTTATCGCGCCGCCCTGGCCGGATCTGCTGATCTCCTGCGGACGGCGCTCCACAGCCGTCGCCATCGCCATCCGGCACGCCTCGGGCGGTCGCACCCTGACGGTGCATCTGCAGAACCCACGCACGCCTTCGGATCGATTCGATCTTGTGATCGCCCACCCGCATGACGGCATCGAGGGCTCCAACATTCTCCTCACCGAGACGACGATCCACCGCGTCACGCCGGAAAAACTCGAAGCCGCAGCCGTGCGCTTCGGCCCGCATTATGCCGATCTCGCGCGCCCGCGCCTCGCTGTCCTGCTGGGTGGGCGCACGCGTCGTGGCGGCTTCTCGCCCGGAGATATCACCCGCTTCCTCGCCATTCTCGCTGCCTTTCGCGCGCAGGGTCACACCATCATGATCACCCCCTCCCGGCGTACCGAGCCTGCCCTGCGCGAAGCGCTGGCCGTGCGTTTTGCCGATGATCCGCAGATCACGCTCTGGGACGGGACCGGCGACAACCCCTATTTCGGCATGCTCGCCCTGGCTGACCGCATCCTGGTAACCGCCGATTCGACCTCGATGGTGTCGGAAGCCTTGTCAACGGGCAAGCGGGTGGATCTGTTCAGCTTCAGCGGGATGGGGCCGCGCCACCACCTCTTTGCACGGCGCCTCGCCGCGCTGGGACATGTTCACGATCTCGACACCGACGCGGATGTTGCGCAGACACGACCCGCAACCGCGCCCCCACCCGATGCCGGGGCGATCGCGGCAAAGCGGATCAGCGCATTGCTGCGCCAGCGTCTCGGGGATGCGGCGTGACGCCTGTGCGCAAGCGCGTGATCCGGTTGCGGCCTGATTGACAGCACGCGCCCGGCTATCCAAAACAAGGCGCAAAGGGAGAGCTGCCATGGCGCATCACCACGCGAAAGTCATCATCATCGGTTCCGGCCCGGCCGGCTATTCCGCCGCGATCTACGCCGCGCGCGCGATGCTTGAGCCGATCCTGATCTCAGGCATCCAGCCCGGCGGCCAGCTCACCATCACCACCGATGTCGAGAATTATCCCGGCTTTGCCGACGTCATCCAGGGGCCCTGGCTGATGGAGCAGATGCGCGCCCAGGCCGAGCATGTCGGCACGCGCTTCGTCTCCGACCATATCAGCGCCGTCGATCTCTCGCAGCGCCCCTTCCGGCTCACCGGCGATGGCGGCGAAACCTATACCTGCGATTCGCTGATCATCGCCACCGGTGCGCAGGCCAAGTGGCTGGGTCTCGAATCCGAACAGAAATTCTCGGGTATGGGCGTCTCGGCCTGCGCCACCTGTGACGGTTTCTTCTTCCGGAACAAGCATGTCGCCGTGGTCGGCGGCGGCAATACGGCGGTGGAGGAAGCGCTTTATCTGGCGAATCTGGCCGAGAAGGTCACCCTCATCCATCGCCGCGACAGCCTGCGCGCCGAGCGCATCCTGCAAGAACGCCTGATGCGCAATCCCAGGATCGAGATCCGCTGGAACGCGGCAGTCGACGAGATCTGCGGCGGCGGCATGCCCCCGGGGGTCACGCATCTGAACCTGAAGGATACCGTCACCGGCGAGATTTCGGAGCTGCCGATCGACGGTGTCTTCATCGCCATCGGCCACAAGCCGGCGACCGAGCTGTTCGAAGGTCAACTGCCGATGAAGGCGGGCAACTATCTCGTCACCCATCCGGGCAAGACCGCCACCGACGTGCCCGGCGTCTTCGCAGCCGGCGACGTGACCGACGACATCTACCGCCAGGCCGTGACGGCTGCGGGCATGGGCTGCATGGCTGCACTCGAAGCCGAGAAATTCCTCGCCGAGCACTCCGATGATCCGCAGGAGCGGCTGGAAGAATTGCAGCACAAGCAACCGGTCGGCGCCTGGAACTGAGCGCCGGTGTCACGGGCAGCGGCACGCATTCAGCGCCCGCTGACCACCTCGAAACCACCGGCGCGGCTCGCGCGCACGGGGCGCACCATTGTCCCGCTCTGGCGCGGCGGGGTGAAGGATGTGCGCGGGCGTGAGGCGCTCTCGAACATGCGGTTGATCCCGCCGATCACCTCGAAGGAGCGTCGCGATATGCTCCCGTTACGGGTCCGGTCGGACATTCCGGACTCGGGCGCCTGCGCAACCAGCGGCGTTTCATCCGTATCGAGGCCCGGGATGGGCACGATCTCGACATCCTGGTGCGCGAAGCTCATGATTTCGCGCCAGGCCATGGCGGGCAGCGAACCGCCGGTCATGCGCCGGGTCGATTCGTAATTGTCGTTGCCAAACCAGATCGCGGACACATAGTTCCCTGTATAGCCGCCATACCAGGCATCGCGATAGGCATTGGTCGTCCCGGTCTTGCCAGCGGAGACGACCCCGTCGAGCGCTGCACGACGCCCGGTTCCCGCAGTCGGCACGGTGGCGAGCATCCGGTTCATGTCGGAGACGACAGACGTCGCGAGCACCCTCTCCGGCTCGTGGTCGCGACGGCGCGAATAGAGCGGCTCGCCGAAGCCATTCCACACTTCGAGGGCGACATAGGGGTCCACCCGGTTGCCACCATTGGCGAAAACCGCGTATCCCGCCGTCATGTCCATCACGGTCATTTCAGAGGCGCCGATGGGCAGCGATGTCGTGTCCTGCATCGGTGTGCGCACGCCCATGCGCCGGGTCATCTCGATGATCTTCGCCCTGCCCTCCCGGGCATTGCCATTGCCGAGTTCCAGCGAGAAGCGCACGGGAATGGTGTTGATCGAACGCGCCAGGGCGGTCGTCATGGGCATGGCGCCGGCAAATGAGCGGTTATAATTGTTGGGGCACCAATTGCCGATGCAGATCGGCGCGTCGCGCACGATACTGTCTGGACGGTAAGGCAGATGCGACAGAACCGTCGCGTAGACGAAGGGCTTGAAGGCGGATCCAGGCTGGCGCAGGGCCGAGGTCGCCCGGTTGAACTGGCTCGCGCCGTAGTCACGACCGCCAACGATGGCGCGAACGGCGCCGTCCGGATCCATCACCACGGCGGCCGCATCGCGCACCCCATAGGCCTCACCGTGCTGGCGCAGGATGTTCTCCACGGCCTGATCGGCATGCGACTGCAATTCGAGATCCAGCGGCGTCTTGACGATGAGCACGCGTTCATTACCGAAATGACCTTCCCGGGCCATTTCCCGGACCTGCTCGAACGCCCAGTCGAAATAGAAATCCGCCGGCGTGTCCCGACCCCGGTCGATCGCCGTTGCCGGGTTCTGACGCGCCACCTGTACCTGACCCTCGCTCATGAAGCCCGCATTCACCAGATTCGTCAGAACTTCATTCGCCCGTGCGCGCGCCGCCGGCAGGTTGATATGGGGCGAGAAACGCGACGGTGCCTTGAACAGGCCCGCGAGCATCGCCGATTCGGCAAGCGTGAGATCCTTGACCGATTTTCCGAAATAGAAGTCAGCCGCCGCCGCGACGCCGAAATTGCCGCCGCCCATATAGGCGCGGTCGAGATAGAGCTTGAGGATTTCCTCCTTGTCGAGTTGCACTTCCAGCCACAGCGCCAGAAACGCCTCACGTATCTTGCGATCCATCGAGCGTTCGTTGTTCAAAAACAGGTTCTTGGCCAATTGCTGCGTGATCGTGGAGCCGCCCTGCACCACCGCATCAGCGCGCGTATTGACGACGAGGGCCCGGGTCGTCCCGATCGGATCGATGCCCCAATGCGAAAAGAAACGCCGATCTTCCGTGGCCAGTGCCGCCATGATCAGCTCGTCCGGGAAATCCTCGAGGCGCACCGAATCGTCGTGACGGATGCCGCGACGCCCCACTTCCTCGCCCTGGCGATCAAGGAAAGTGACCGCGAAATCCTGCGTGCGCCGCCAGTCCACATGCGTCTCGTAGAAAGCCGGAATCGCGAGCATGACCAGCACGGCACCGGCGGCCACACTCAGGGTTGCCGCCTCGCTGGTGAGATCGAGCAGGGCGCGGCGAATGCCGCGAAACCGGAAGACGCGCATGACGCGGTTGTAAGCACGCCAGAAGCGCTTGAAATCACCCTGCCCCTCGAACGCGGACGCACTCAGCCAGGCGTCGAAATCCGCCGCCCAACGCTTGATCCGAGTCCAGAGGCTTGTTTCCGGGGCCAGACGCAACGAACCCATCCTTGACACCTATGCGCAGGTCCGACCGCGCATAATCACCGAAAGCGAATTATTAAAGGAATATTAACGCGCGGCTAGCCCACTGACACGACAAACCCCGCAATTCACGCAATTTTCTCGAAAACCCGCACATGGCCGGATGCAACCTGTATGGTTAAAAAGAAATATTTTATAAATGTTAATAATCAACAATGCACGCCGCGCAAGACGATTGATCCGGCGCATTGCAAGGCCGGTATCGATCGCCTATCCACGAGCACAGGCAAACGAAAGCGAACATCATGGCAGAACGCCCCTTCTGGCAGGTCAAGAGCCTTGCGGAAATGAGCGCCGAGGAATGGGAGAGCCTGTGCGACGGCTGCGGGCGCTGCTGCCTCGTCAAGCTCGAGGACGAGGATACCGAGCGCGTCGTCTATACCGATCTCGCCTGCCACATGTTCGATGAGGGAACCTGTCGCTGCCGCGCTTACGAGGAGCGCCTGCGCGAGGTGCCCGATTGCGTGCAGTTGACGCCGGAAACGGTGCAGAAGATCGACTGGCTTCCCCCTTCCTGCGCCTATCGCCGCCTCGCCGAGGGGCGCGACCTGCCCGACTGGCACCCGCTCATCACCGGCGATCCGGAGAGTGTGCACCGCGCCGGCGCCAGCGTACGCGATCGCGTCGAAGCCCTGGAAGGCGGTTTCTCGCTCGTGCTCATGGCCGAGAACGACATGGATGGTCTGATGGCGCGGATCGCCGAGTGGCCCGAGGAGGACGTGCCGGACCAAGGCAGCCGGCCCGGGGAAGCCCGGGATGATTGACCTTTCCGGATACCTCGGGGAAACAGCCCTCTAGCGTATCATGCCGTCAGGTGCATACCGGCTGACGGAACGATGCATCGAACAATGACCTGGAGCGCCCGGCCTGACCCCGTCAGGTCGGAACGCGCTAATCGTGGCGCGGAGGGTGCTCGATGACACCCTCGATCCATACTTTGCGCACCAGAACCATCACGGTCACTGCGAGCGGCACGGCCAGCAGAATCCCGATGAAGCCGAACAGCACCCCAAAGATGATGATCGCGAACAGCGCCACCGCCGGCGGCATCGCAACAGCGCGTTTCTGAATGAGCGGCACCAGGACATTCCCCTCCAATTGCTGTACGGCGAACGCGACGAGCAGCGCATACAGCGTCATTTCCAGGGAAATGTTGAAGCCGAAGACGAGAGCGGGAACGGCGCCGAGAACCGGCCCGATATAGGGAATGAAATTCGTGAAGCCGGCAATCAAACCGAGCGCAGCAGGGGTCGGCAGACCGACAGCCCAATAGCCCAAACCCGAAAGCAGGCCCACGAACAGCATGCTCACCATTTGTCCGACGAACCACTTCTTGAGCGCGGCACCGGTTGCGAGCATGACATTCTCGACACCATGGCGCTGGTCTGGCGGAAACAGGCTGGCAAACAGCTTGCGATAGAGCTTGGGATCGTAGGCGAGATAGATCGCCGCCACGATCAGCAAGAGAAGATTGGTGAAGCCGCCGACGACCGTATAGCCGAATCCCGCCGCCTGGCCGAAAAGACTGGCTCCGAACCCGTCATCGAGCTGGCTCTCGATCTCGCCGAGGGGGTCTTCGATACCAAGCCGTGCCGCGAACCCGTCGATCTGTTCCGGGAGTTGCGACAACAGGTCCGTCAACTGCGTTTGCAATTGGGCACCGAAGAAATAGACGAATCCCGCAAGAACCACCCCTACGATGAACAGCGCAACGTAAAAGGAAATCGACCGCGGCACATGTGCGTGGCGCTCCAGAGCAAAGGAAAAGGCGCGCAGGATCACGGCAATCAGGATGGCGGCAAAGACCAGCAGCAACGTCCCGGCCAGCAACCAGAAGAAATAGGCCATGGCGAACAGGCCGAAAACAATCAGGACACGCCTGAAAAATCGCCTGTCATCATGATCAAGGCCACTGAAACGCGGGGGTCTTTCATTCATGCCGCTTCTCTATCCGGATCATCGCGTTGCGCGATCGCCCATGCGAACCCGAACAGACGGCCCGCACGCGATGCGGACAGGAAACGGTCTTCTCTGCCCTCGGTTCCGGCATGGATGATCGCGCGTGCAATCACACCGCCAGCGAATGCCGCCCCGGACTCGGCTGCCAATAGGCATCGAGCCGCGCGGCGACGTTGCGCACGAAGAACCGCGCCTGCGGCGTCACACGGATGCGATACCCCTCGATCCGGCACAGCCCGTCGGCGACGAGCGGCTCGAGCGCCATGAGCGCGGCGTCGAATATCGCCAGTTCCTGCCCGTATGCGCGCGCCATTTCTGCGAGATCGACCTCAAGCCCCGCCATCAATTGCATGATTGCATCGCGCCGCAGACGATCATCCGCAGTCACGGAGACACCACGCACCACCGGCAGATGCCCGGCATCGATCGCCTGCGCCCATTTGCCGAGATGCGGCTCGTTCTGCACATAGCCCTGCGGCAGGGCGCCGATCGATGAGGCGCCGATGCCGATCAGCGTATCCGCCGCGTCGGTGGTATAGCCCTGGAAATTGCGCCGCAGCGTTCCCGCCCGGGCGGCTTGCGCCATGGCATCACCGGGATGCGCGTAATGATCGAAGCCGATCGCCTGCCAGCCGGCCTCGGCGAAGGCAGCCTCGGCTGCGCGCGCCTGTTCGAGCCGCTCGCCGGCACCGGGTAGCAGATCGGCATCGATGGCGTTCTGATGCTTCTTGAACCAGGGCACATGCGCATAGCCGAACACGGCGGCGCGGTCGATGCCGAGATCGAGCATGGTGCGGATCGATCGGCGCACATGGGCGACACTCTGCTTCGGCAGGCCATAGATGAAATCCGCATTCACGCGGGTGATGCCCACACTGCGCAACAGATCCATCGTGCGCACCACATCCTCCAGCGGCTGCACCCGGTTGACGAGCTTCTGCACCTGCGGATCCATGTCCTGGATGCCGAGGCTGACGCGGTTCACGCCGGCTCGCGCCAGCGCCTGCGCCATCTCCGGTTCGAGCGTGCGCGGATCGATCTCGACGGCGATCTCGGCATCAGGCGCGAAGGGGAAGCGCTCACGGATCCGGTCGATCACGGCGGCGAAATCCTCCGGCGCGAGGATCGTCGGCGTTCCCCCTCCGAAATGCAGATGCGCAACGGGCCCGGCCTGCGGTGTGGCCTCGGCCAGCAGATCCGCCTCACGCATCAGCCGGCGCGCATAACGCGCGATGCGGGCATCGTCGTTGAGCACGCTGGTATGGCAGCCGCAATACCAGCACAGGGCCCGGCAATAGGGCACGTGTACGTAGAAGGAGAGCGGCGCGGCGGGATCGAGAGCGCCAAGCCAGTCGCGACAGACGCCCTCGTCGATGCGCGCATCGAACTGGGCGGCAGTGGGGTAGCTCGTATAGCGCGGCACGGTCTCCAGCGCATAAGCCATGGGGATGGTGGTTCGGGGGAGCGTGTTCATGCACCCAGAATCATCCGGAGGCCAAATCCGCGCCTTGATCCTGCTCAAACAGAACACCGTTTTCCGGTGAATCCGCACTCTCCCCGATCTCGGGCAGGCGAAAGCCGATCTCGGCGCAACCCCAATGCCGCCCGCCGAGGAATATCGGCGCGGAGATCACCCGCACCAGCCCTGCATCATCACGCAGATTATGCGCCACACTGGGACGCAGATTGCGCGCATGCCGGCGCGATTCCCGATCCTGACGCAGCTGCCCCGGACGCCAGGGCGGCAATACACCTCTGGCGGGCGCGGAGCCGGCTCCGGCTGCGACATATCCGCCACGATCCATCGCCGCGACATGCGCGATATCCGGATTGCGCTGCAAGAGGCCCGCGACGAAGGCCGCGAGATGAGCCTCGAACAAATCGGCACAGGGATGCCCATAGGTGACGTCCTCACGCTCGCGCGGCGGGTCGAGCTGCGGCGCGATCAGGTCCGCATGCGCGCAGCTGCCCTCGGCGACGGCGCGCTCGAGCGCCGTGCGGATTTCGCGGGCAAAGGCGTGGACGCGGGAGACGAGGCCGTCATCGTGATGCTGCACCGCACTGAGCATGCGCCGCAGAGGCGCCCGGGCGGGGGCGTTCACGGCGTGACCGAGATCGAAGGCGATATGGAGCCCGTACTGGCTGATCCCGGCAACCGTCCCCATCAGCGGCGGCGCGTCCGGCAAGGTCAGGCGCACCGGCTGCCCGCGCCGGAAACCGTCGGGCATATCGAGCGCCACGAGGGCGCCGGTCATCGAAATGTCGATCGTGCGGGCCGCGTATTGGCGCGTGGCGGTGGCGAGCGTGCAATGCGAGAAAAAGGCCAGACGCGGTGCGGCGCGCCGATCGCCCAACGGCGTCTCGCGGATCATCACCATGAATTGCTCGACGAGCGTTTCGATCAGTTCGCGTGAGGCGCGCGCCTCCGCCGCGATGCGCCGCGCCATTCCCGTCGCCTGCGCCGCGGCCGTACCGATCCGCGCAAGGCGATGACGGATCAGCGGCTCGATTTCGGCGGGTGGCAGCGTGTCGGAGGCGAATTCCGTCACCGCCGCATCGAGGGCACGCCGTGTCATGCGCAATTCCGCTGAGAGCGCCCCGGCTTGCGCGCCGGCCTCCTCGATAAGGCCGGCGAGCCGCTCGATCTCCGGCCAGCCGGCCCGCAAGGCGCGCTCCAGCTCGTCGATCTCGCGGGCAAAATCAAAGAACCCCCGCGTCGCCGATGCGGCGCGCACCGCGCACAGACCGCTTTCGAGGGCCGTCTCGCCAATGGCGGCAACGATATCCTGTATCTGCGAAAAGACGGCGAGCCAGATTGCGGGATCGAACGCGGATGCGGCTTCGGGATCCGCAGCGCACTGGTTGTCCGCGATCAGCGAGAGCGCCCGGCTTGCGGCACGCACCTGCGCGGCGGCGATACCGCGCCCGTCACGCTCTGCCCGCGACGCGATTTCGCCCAGGGCTGCCGCTTCCGCACCGACGCTCTCAGCCAGACGGTCGATCGCCGCGACCGCCTCCGGTGCGGGCGCAAGATCGTAGCCCGGATCGATCTCCGCGTCGTGATAAGCGGCGCGCCCATCCTGCCAATCCACGCCACCGCCATGGCCGATCGCGCCGTAAGCGGCAAGCGTATCGTCGAGGATGAAATCGGCCGAAGCCGGACCGCCATCGGCACGGCTCCGCCCGACCCAGTCGAGGGTCATGAAGTCGCGCCTGAAGCGCGCAAGCCGCTGACGGACCGAAATATCCAACGCATTACCCACCGTCAAAATCTGCAATCAGCGTAAACGGAGATTCTTTTCTTTTGATGAATTTCCGATATGGCAAGCGATTGCGGCAACGGATCAGGGCGTTGACGGATCGTGTCGGACGCGCAACCCTCATGATCAGGACATGAGGAGTCGCGGATATGGATGCAGTCGCATCGTCACAACGCAAGTTCGGCATCGGCCAGGCGCCGAAACGGGTGGAAGATCAACGCTTTCTCACCGGCGCGGGTCGCTATACCGGCGACATGATCCCCGAGGGAGCATTGATGGCCCAGGTGCTGCGCGCAAGCCACGCCCATGCGCGCTTCACGCTGTCGGGTCTCGACGAGGCCCGCGCCATGCCCGGCGTGGCCGCGATCCTGACGCATGCCGATGTCGCCGATCTGGGCGACCTGCCCTGCCCCGGCGCCGTGAAGAACAGCGACGGCTCGAAAATGCCGGTCCCGCCCTACCCCGTCCTGGCAAGCGACGTCGCCCGGCATGTCGGCGACGCGCTTGCCTTCATCGTGGCCGAAACCGCCGATCAGGCCCGCGACGCGGCGGAAGCCGTCATGGTGGATTACGAGCCCCTCGAACCCGTCGTCGGCATCGAGGGTGCCCGCGCGCAGGGCGCTTCGCTGGTCTGGCCGGAGTTCGGCACCAATCTCGCCTTCGATTCGCATCACGGCGATGCACCGAAAACCGAGAAAGCCTTCGCGAAGGCTCATCGCACCGTGGCGCTCGACATCGTCAACAACCGGCTCATCGCCAATTTCATGGAGCCGCGCGCCTGTATCGCGGAATATGATGGCGCGCATGAGAGCTGGACGATGACCGTCGGCAGCCAGGGCGTCCACGATATCCGCAATACCATTGCCGATCATATCCTCAAGGTGGATCGCGCCAAGCTGCGCGTGATCACGCCGGATGTGGGAGGGGGCTTCGGCACCAAGATCTTCGTCTATCGCGAATATCCGCTCTGCGCCGTCGCGGCACGCATCACCGGGCGCCCGGTGGCCTGGATCGGCGAGCGCGGCGAGCATTTTCTCGGCGATGCGCAGGGCCGCGACAACCTTACCCGTGCCGAAGTCGCGCTCGACCGGCGCGGGCGCTTTCTCGGGCTGAAGATCGACATCGCGGCTGATCTCGGGGCCTATCTCTCGCAATTCGCGCCCTTCATCCCCTGGGGCGGCGCGCGCATGTCTCCCGGCTGCTACGACATTCCCGCCGTGCATGCGCGGGTACGCGGGTATTACACCAACTCCCCGCCGATCGACGCCTATCGCGGCGCCGGGCGTCCGGAGGCGGCCTATGTCATCGAGCGGCTGGTCGAGCATGTTGCCCGCGAGATCGGCAAGAGCCCGGATGCGGTGCGTGCGCTGAATTTCATCAAGCCCGAAGCGATGCCGCACACAACGCAAGTGGGGCGCATCTATGATTCCGGTGAATTCGAAGCCGCCATGCGCCGCGCCATGGAGGTGGCCGACTGGGCCGGCTTCAAGGAGCGGCTGCGCGCCTCGAAGAAGGCGGGCAAGGCGCGCGGCATCGGCATGGCCTCCTATATCGAGGCCTGCGCCGGCGGCAGCCCCGAGCGCGCCGATATCAGCATGCAGGCGGATGGCGGCGTCGAGGTCCTGATCGGCACGCAGTCGAACGGCCAGGGCCACATGACGGCCTATGCGCAGCTCGTCTCGCAACATCTCGATCTGCCGCTGGAGAAGGTCACCGTCATCCAGGGCGATACGGCCCTGATCGAGACCGGCGGCGGCACCGGCGGCTCCCGCTCGGTTCCCGTCGGTGGCGCGGCGGTGGACGGCGCCTCGCGCGAACTCGCCCGGAAGCTGATGGAGGAAGGCGCGCGGATGCTCGAAGCGGCCGAGAGCGATGTCGAGATCAGCGACGGCACGGTGCGCGTCGCAGGCACCGACAAGGCGATCGGCTTCACCGAGATCGCCGCCCAGGCCGCTGATGCGGGCGCATCGCTGAAGACGCATTTCAAATGGAAGCCACCGGAGGCGACCTATCCCAACGGCACGCATATCTGCGAGGTCGAGATCGACCCGCAGACCGGCGAGACCGAGATCCTGCGCTATACCATCGTCGACGATTTCGGCATGACCATGAACCCGCTCCTCCTTGCCGGCCAGGTCCATGGCGGGCTCGCACAGGGGATCGGCCAGGCGCTGCATGAGCGCGTCGTTTTTGATGAGAGCGGCCAGCTCGTCACCGCCTCGCTGATGGATTACCGGCTGCCGCGCGCGGCGGATCTGCCGAACTTCCATTTCGAGACGCGCAACGTGCCCTGCACCACCAACGCGCTCGGCATGAAGGGCGCGGGCGAAGCCGGCACGATCGGCGGCACGCCGGCCACGATGAACGCCGTCGTCGATGCCCTCTATCGCGCCTACGGCATCAGGCATCTCGACATGCCGGCCACGCCCGACCGCGTCTTCGCCGCGATCAGCTGCGCCCGCGATAGCGCTCCGGGCGGTGGTTGAGCGCGAGGATCATGTTGAGAACGCCGGCGCCGAGCACCGAGAGCGCGAGCTTGTCAGGCGGCAGGTGAAAGGCGGCGGCGACGAGGATGGTGAGATCGACCCCGAGCAGGACATAACCGGCGCGCAGGCCGAAGCGCTCCTGCAGGTCGATCGCCACGAGATTGACGCCGCCGAGCCCGGTTCGATGGCGAAACAGCACCAGCAGTCCCACACCGGTCACCACACCACCGAACAAGGCTGCATAGAGCGGCGCGATCGCGTCGACGCGCACCCATTCAGGCGTATATCGCGTGAAGACCGAGACGAGACCGATCGCGAGCACGGTCCGCAAGGTCGCGGCCATCCCCAGACGCCGCAGCGCCAGCAGAAAGAACGGCACATTGATCAGAAAGAAGATCACCGGGAACCCGTAACCGCTTGCATAATCGAGCAGAAGCGAGAGCCCGGCGAGCCCGCTCGTCAGGATTTCCGCCTGCGCATAGAAGGTGATCCCGAGCGCGACCAGCAGGGTCCCGATGACCAGCGCGATCGCGTCTTCATACAGCCGATGACGCTCTTTTGCCTGCACGGCATCACCTTCGTCAGATATTGCCCGCATTTTCATCACATGATCCTCTGCAATGCAGAATATGTTGCAATGCAGCATGAAAATGCAAGCCCCATGCCGGAAAAGCGACGCGGGAACAACTCTGACTTGAGCAAGTATCGGTCGGACGCGCATCCCTCCGGAGCCGGCATCGCCTCAATGCGCGTGATTGCCGCTCAGAAGGACATGCGCGGGTACTGTATCTGACCCATTGAGGAGTTCCCCCGTCGCCGGCTCCGTCCAGCGCAGGCCGATGATCGCCGCCTCGCGCGCTCCGGAGATCAGATTGCCCGTGATCTGTACGCGCCCCACGCCATCGACGACGGACACGGCGAAACCGTAGCCGCAATCGCGCAGCACGTTGTTGGCCGCGCTGACATCGCGCAGATACGGCCCGTAGCCCAGCCCGATCCCCGCAGCCTCGACATCCTCGACGACATTGCCTGTGACCGCGGCGTCTGCTTCGGCATAGATACCGTTGCCGTAGAGAATCTCGCCGGTGAGCGGGTCCGGGCGGCGAAAGCTGCCGCGCACGATATTGCCCGCGATGACGGCCAGCCGTCCGGTATCGTTGAGATTGGTCGAGACGATCCCGTTCGCCGCCCGCTCGACGATGTTGTTGGCGATGACACAGCCTTCGAATGCGAATTCCGTGAACAGCCCCACCTCGCCGAAATCGGCGCAATTGTTGCCGATCATCTGCACCCGGTCACCGGCATTGTTGCGTATGGCGGAGAAGGCGCATTCGCGGATCACGTTGTCGGAGACGATCACGCCGCCCGCGCGGAAGATGTTGACGGCATTACCGTATTCACCCGACCCGCCGCTCGCCGCGCCGATCCGCTCGATCCGGTTGCCATGCACGCGCGTGCCGTCATCGCCCTTCGACGCGCGCCAGACCAGGATCCCGTTATCGCTGCAATCGCGGATCAGATTGCCCGTGACGGCAAGGCCGCTGGAGTCGTTGGCGAAAACCGCGATACGCGCACCACTGATCGCGCATTGCGCAACAAGGCCGCCACAGCCGCTGAGATCGAAAGCCGTGCCGGCTGCGCCGTCGACCGCGATCTCCAGCAACCGGCAATCCGTGACCTGTTCGAGCCGGAGAAGCGGCGCAGCATGACCGGAAGCGCCCTCGAGGCCGAACCCCGCGAGGCGCACATGCGCGAGATCGCGCCCGTGAAGGATGGGCGCGTCAGCCGCCTGAACCAGCACGGCGCCGCCGCCTGCAACCAGCGTCGCCCCGTCCGGCAGGCGCGCTTCCGCGACCAGATACCGACCCGGCGGAAGATGCAGGCCGGCTCCGGAGCGTGTCGTTTCCCGCAACGCCGCCTCCAGCAGGGGGGCCTGATCGGCCTCGGAATCGGGTCGGATCCCGAATTCGCGGGCATCACGCAGCATCGGGCTCGCGCCGGAGCCCGCCTGCGCCGCCCCCGCCCCGGCGGCAAGCGCGCCGGCGGCGGCGACGAGACCGGTCGGTACGGCGAGTCCTGCGGTGAGCAGGCGGCGGCGATCCGGCTGCGCCGGCGATTGTCCGGAATTGATCTGTTTCTGCTTCATACGCATCAAATTAGCATCGAACCCTTGACGTTTGCTTGCCGGGGCGCGACGCTCGCATCAGGTTGTGGAACGCAGCGAGAGACTGCACCGTCAGCCGGGGAGGGTCAGGCGTGACGAAGCGGGCGGGCTGTCCGCAGCGGCATGTGCGATCCTTGCGGTTTATTGCTCCGGGCTGGACCTGGACCCGGGGACGATGAGAGGCGAGGTCAACCGATGAAGACGACATCTGCCATCATGCGCGGCGGGGCCTGCCGGCTCGACCGGTTCGCGCGCTCCTGCGCTGCCCTTCTGGCACTCGCAATCCTGTTCGCATTCGCCGCGCCGGCCACATCGGCCCAGGCGCAACGCGCCGTCGTGGTGAACGATCTGAACATGCGCACGGGCCCCTCGACCCAGTATCCCGTGATCACGGTGCTGCGCCGTGGCAGCCCCGTTCTGGTGCATAACTGCACGCGCGGGAGCGCCTGGTGCAATGTCAGCCAGCGCAATGCGACGGGCTGGGTATCGGGGCGCTATCTGGATTTCGGCGGCCCCGTCGCGCCGCGTCGCGGAGGCATTCTGCCCTTCATCTCCTTCGAATTCGAGACCCGGGGTCCGTATGTCCATGAGGCTGAGGCACGCGGCTATCGCGATTATCGCGAGCCTGCCTATCGCACGTCACGCCGCAACAGCTGGAGCCATGGCACGCCCCCGCATCAGGGTGGCATCGCGCCGCGCAGCAGCGTGCGCACCCATGTGATCCCGCCGCCCGTGACCCATGATTACGACGTCGCGCTGCGTCGGCAGGACATGCCCGCCGCTCAGCGCGAGCCTGTCACGCAACCCGCGCCGCAACAGCGCACGAGCCGGCTCGGCACGCCGGAAATGGCCGAGCCGCAGCGCCTGGAGCGCCGTCAAGAGTAATCGCAAAGCGGTGATCGGGCCGCATGGATCCCCTGCGGCCCCGTCACGCGCCGCAAAGACGGGTCATCAGGGTGACGAGTTCTTCGCGTTGAAAGGGCTTGCGCAGACGCGGCCAGTCGTCATCCGGCTCATTACCTGGAAGCTCATCGAAGCCGGTCGCGAGCATGACCGGCAATTCGGGACGCTCGGCGCGCAATTTGCGCGCGAGTTCAAGACCGGTCATACCCGGCATGGCGTGATCCGTGATGACGAGATCCACGGCTTCGCCCGCAAGCACACGATCAAGCGCTTCCTGCGCCGAAGTCACGGACTCGGCTGCGTGCCCGAGTTCGCAGACCATATCGGCGAGCGCCATCTGGATCAGCAGATCGTCGTCAACGACGAGCACGTTCAGGGGGGTCGTCTCCCCACCCATTCCAGCCATGCCCCTCAACTCCCCTAAGCATGCGCCGCCGGATTCCGGCGAAACAACCTTCAAGGCCCCCACAGCCCGCAATCCCGTACAGCCTTCGCACTCACGCGCGCATGGCGGCTGCGACCGATAGCGCCGCCGATGCGGATGCTGCGCCCTCTGGCGATCCCGGCGGAAGCGCGAGTTTAGCGCGCCTCCTCGCAAAAAGTCACGTTGATCGCTGCTACATCCCGGCTCCAGCCTGATGCAAGCTTGAAGGCTTACACCCTGCCACAGGCAATGGATAGGGTGCGGCATAAATGATGGTCAAGGCAGCAACAGCGAGCATCAGGCGAAAGTCGTATTGCGGGGAATGGCTGCGCCACAGGCTCGCGGGGATCGGATGTCTCATCCTCATCCTCAGCCTCGTCAGCACCGCCGCATTTGCCGAGGACGTTCCCGCAGAGCAGGCCTCCGATCAACTGCGCTATTGCGAAGCCATTCACGATTCCGCCCGCGAAGCCCGCGCCGCGTGGCAGGCGCAGGCGCTGCTCGAAATCGAGGCGCGCATTGAAGCGCGGCTCGAAGATCTCGCCCGCGAGCGTGCGGCCTATGAGGACTACCTCGCGCGGCGGGAAGATTTCCTGCGCCGCGCCGAGGAAGGCGTCATCGAAATCTATGCCCGCATGCGTCCCGACGCGGCAGCCGCCCAGCTTGCCGTCATGGATAACCCGACCGCCAGCGCCGTGATCGCCAAACTCAACCCGCGTCAGGCCAGTGCCATCCTCAACGAAATGGAACCGGACCGTGCGGCCCTCCTCACCCGCACCGTCGCCGGCTCGGCCCTCGACCAGGAGAATGCCCTATGAAGACCCGTTCCGCCATCATGCCGGTGCTGGCCGGCTCAGTGCTGCTTGCCGGCTGCGCGACCGATTTCTCCGAGGTCGGCGTCGAGCCGGGCATGACCCCGGTCGGCTCCGGTCTGACCGCCTATCACGCCTCCCTCCCCTCCGGCTCGTTCCCGGATCAGAGCGAGCGCGCCTACCATTCCCTGTGGAGCGACAACCGGGAAAACCTCTTCGCCGATGCCCGCGCGTTGAAGGTCGGCGACGTGGTGACGGTACGGATTCGCATGGCCGATCAGGCCCGCCTCAACAATGCGACGGGCCGCTCGCGGGATTCGGGAGCGAATATTGGCTTCGATTTCGGCGGCAATCTCGGCGGACCGGGCGTCGGCGGCGATTTCGGCGCCGGGGTGAATTCGGGCACCAACTCGCGCGGCCAGGGCACGATCGATCGTTCCGAGCGCATCGATCTGAACGTCGCGGCCGTCGTTACCAATGTCCTGCCCAACGGCAACCTGATGATCAGCGGCTCGCAGGAGGTGCGCGTGAATTACGAGATGCGCGTGCTCAATGTCGCGGGCATCGTGCGCCCGCGCGACATCTCCGCGCGCAACACCATCGACTACGAGAAGATTGCGGAAGCGCGCATCTCCTATGGCGGGCGCGGGCGCTCGATGGAGGTGCAGCAGCCGGGCTGGGGCCAGCAGGTCTACGACCGCGTCACGCCGTTCTGAGCCCTGGCACGGATCGTAACCGGAGGAGATGCGCGTCATGAGCAAGGCCGTCACGACGATCGCGGATCGGGACGTCTACGATCCCGGCATGGCGGGACGGGGCGGGGCGGGTCCGTCCGGCAACCATACCGGGGGAGCCGTAAAACCCGGTCGGGGCGGTTTTCTCGCCGCGCTCGCCCTCCTTACCCTTCTCGCCGGAGGCACCGGGCTGGGCCTCGCCTTCATTGTGCATGAGCGGGCGCTGAGCGTCGAGCAGACGAAGACCACGCCCGCGCCGGAGCCGATGCGCTACAAACCGGGGACCAGCCTCTTCCGCCTCGAACCCATCGTCACCAATCTGCGCCATCCACAGGAGACCTTCATCCGCGCGGATATCGCCCTCGTCCTGGACGAGCCCGATGAAGCAGCGCGCACGCGGCTCGCGGCGGAGGTCTCGGGCGACATCATGGCCTATCTGCGCACCCTCGACCTTGCCCGCCTCGAAGGGGCCAGCGGCCTGCAATTCCTGCGCGAGGATCTGTCGGAGCGCGCCACGATCCGCTCGGAAGGGCGTGTGCGCGAGCTCATTCTCGAGACACTGGTCGTGCAATGACACCGATGCGCGGCGCATTCCCGGCCCTCACTCTCGGCCTCGGCCTTGCCGTCTGGCTTCTCACGGCAGAGACCGCGCAGGCCCAGACGATTGATCTGGGCGACCTGATTCCCGATGGTGAGGCCTCGACCACGGGGCGGATTGTCCAGTTGATCATCCTGCTCACGGTGCTCTCCATCGCGCCGGGCATCATGATCATGGTGACAAGCTTTACGCGTATCGTGGTGGCGCTCTCCTTCCTGCGCTCGGGGATCGGGCTGCAATCGACGCCGGCCAATCTCGTGCTGATCTCGCTGGCCCTGTTCATGACCTTCTATGTCATGGCCCCCACTTTCGACCGGGCCTGGCAGGACGGTCTCCAGCCATTGCTGCAAAACGAGATCACCGAAGAGGAAGCCTTCGCACGCACGGTCGAGCCGTTCCGCGAATTCATGCTCACCCATGTGCGCGAGCAGGATCTCGCCATGTTCGTGGAACTCGCCGAAGAGAGCTTCGGCACCATTCAACCGCGGGAGGAGGTGGAACTGCGTGTGCTGATCCCCGCCTTCATGATCTCGGAATTGCGCCGCGGCTTCGAGATCGGATTCATCATCGCCCTGCCCTTTCTGGTGATCGACATCATGGTTGCGACGATTCTGATGTCGATGGGCATGATGATGATGCCGCCCACGGTGATCGCCCTGCCTTTCAAGATCCTGTTCTTCATCCTGATCGACGGCTGGAACCTGCTCGTCGGCGGGCTCGTGCGGTCATTCTTCTAGAGCGCGTTCCGACATGACGAAAGTCAGGCCGGGCGCTCCAGGTCATTGTTCGACGCATCATTGTCCCCGTCAGCCGGTATCCACCTGACGGCATGATGCTCTGGAGCGCGTTCCGACATGACGAAAGTCAGGCCGGGCGCTCCAGGTCATTGTTCGACGCATCATTGTCCCCGTCAGCCGGTATCCACCTGACGGCATGATGCTCCGGCTTTCCACGGCGTCCTGACGCGCGCATCTGTCCAAGCCAGGCCTCGATCATCCGGGTCATGTGAAGCGCTTCGCGGAACGGGCTGAAGGTTTTGCCGAGCGCGAACTTTCCGCCCGGCGGATCGCGCAGGAGAAGAACCGGGCGATAATAGCGGCGCCCGCGTCGTCCATCGCCCTGATCGACCGATACGGCTTCGATATCGCCAAGCGCGACACGGACCCGCTGCGCACCGAAGAAGCTGCGGGTATGCCGCTCGACGATCCCCGCAGCACGATCGAAACGCAGTTCCTGAAACGTGGTCATGGCGATCATGCCGATTGCGCAGACGCCGCTCAGGACGAGGAGAGCTACACCCGCCCCCATATCGTCGCTGCGCAAGCTGCGTATGGCGAGGGTGAGCATCGTGAAGGTGAGAATCGCGAGCAGGATCGGGAGAATGCCTGGCCGGCGCACGAAGATCAGGCAAACATCGTCATGTCGTTTTACACGCAAACCATACCTCATCGCGCCGAAACATCACTTTGGAGCACGTTTAAAGAGTGCTTTCGAGAAAATTGTCAATCTTTCATTGCGGCATGCGCCCGAGGCAGCGCCTAACCCTCCCGGCGTCCGTCCGGATGCGACTTGCCCTTCACGGCGCCAGGCTTGCCGGCGACAAAATCCTCCTCAAGGTAGCGCACGATCTCGTCCGTCGAGACCACCTTGGCCACCGTACTGCTCGCGACCTTGAGCGCAATTTCCTGATTGGCCGTGGCCGTCGCAACGGCATCGCCGACGACCACGACGTCATATCCGCGCGAATTTCCGGCATAGGCGGTGCTGAGCACGCATTCATCCGTCCACAGCCCGACGATGACGATGGTATCGATATCGAGCGCCTTCAGCTTCTCGTCGAGATAGGACCGGCCCGCCTCGTCGAAGGTCCAGAACATGTCGAGATGCTTGCCATGATAGAGCCAGCCCGCGTCGCGCTCCTCCGGCGTTGGCGCGATCTCGGCGAGCGGCTCGAGCCCGGGCGCGCCGGTGAAGACGTAAGCCGCGTTCTCGGGATTGTCCGGATCGAGCCCGCGCGGTCCGTACCAGCGGTCCATGGCATTGGAAATGCCATCGTCAAAGCGCCGGCTCCAGATGCTCCAGGCGATGCAGACGCCCTCGTTGCGCGCGCGCCGTTCGCGAAACGCGTTCACGATACGGGCGAGTTTCGGAAGGATCTCGCCGGCATAAGGCCTATATTCCTCCTGACAATCATCCAGGAGCAACGCGATCCGGCGCGGGCGATCCCCCAGCTCCCATGCGGCCCGGAAGGCCAGCGGGGTCTGGTTCGGCCCGCCGGGCGTCTTGCTGTGATTGGGCATCGGCTCCTGCGCAATCGCCATGTCGCGATGCTTGCGCGGTTTCGCCAGGGCCTCACGCAGGGTCCGGATCTCGCTTGCGTCATCGATCATGATCGGCTTTCTCCTCGGATTGGCTTTACCGACACAACGGCTTTGCGCGCCGACCGTTCCGGAAAGGTGGCCGGCTGCCGCGCGCGGCAATGGTGCCGCCGCGCGCGGTGGCGGATCAGTCCCGGGGGCCCGAAGCGATCGGCGGCGCGGCGCAAGCCTCGCTCTCCAAACGCCAGGCATTGCGGGCGAAGACCCAGGTTACCCAACCAGCGCCCGCACAAAGGATGGCGCCGAGCACCCAGGTCAGGATGGAACCGAGCTGCAAAAGCCCTCCGATCGCCCAGGCGGTCGCGGCTGCCACGCCGATCACTTCCGTACCCACGAGGATAACGGCGCTGATCGCGATGAGCCAGGCGCCGAAGCGCGAGGATTTGTCGTGATTTGCTTGAATGGACATCGATATCTTTCCGGTAAGGCCGCCTCGGGGGCCGCCGATTGCGTTGCCGGATCCGCGAGACGGATCCCGCCTTGTCGAATGGTCGCAATCAGACGGAGAGCGGCGGCGCGCGAGCCCGGAACGCGATGGCGCGCTTGCACGCCGGCACGGCGGCAGGCAGCACCGTCAGACATGTCGGCGACAGGACCGGAACCGCTGACCGGCCTGCCGGCGTGCCGAGACCCTCCTCGCCCTCCATGGGCGCGGGGGCGATGATGAGCGGCTGCGCCGTCAGGGCCGCGTCGATACCGGAAGCGCTCTGCGCCCCGTTCGCGGGGCCGGATTCGACCGGCAGCGCCGGGACGATCAGCAGGAACAGCGCGCAGAACAGTGCAGCCAGCCGCATCGGCAAACCCGAACCGTCAATCGTCATGCCCGCGCCCTCCCGCTGCGACAAGATGCCCTTTATCAGTATGCCTGCTGCAGCGATTGAGCGCAATATCTGCGCTTTGCGGCTTATCCATGTCGCGTGGCACGCATGAGCGGTTGACGGGCAGCCTCGCCGCGGCCAGAACAGGGCACGCGCTTTGCGTTCCTCTCGCGCCGTTACCCGGCCTTCGGCCAGATCATGGATGTCATCACGATCGTCGGCGTCGTCGCCGGCCTCTTCATCATCATCTCACTCAGCGAGCCACTGGCCGAGCGCACAAGACTGCCCTACACCGTGGTCCTGGCCATCATCGGCGTGATCATCGGCATTCTTGCGATCTATGCAGTGGATACCGGGCCGTTTCTGTTCGGCATTCCCGAGACCTTCCTCGTCTTCGATTTCAGCATCCGCTCAAATGTCTTTCTCTATGTTCTTCTGCCCACGCTGCTTTTCCAGGTCTCGCTCGGACTGAACCTGCGGCGCATGGCGGATGACTGGGTGCCGATCCTGGTCATGGCCGTGCTCGCGGTCATCGTCGCCACATTCGCGATCGGCTTCGCGCTCACGCCCTTCACCAGCCTCCCGCTGGCGGCCTGCCTGATGCTCGGCGCCATCGTCGCGACGACCGACCCGTCAGCCGTGGTCTCGATCTTCCGCAACATTGCCGCGCCGCAGCGGCTGACGCGGATCGTCGAGGGCGAGAGCCTGTTGAACGACGCGGCCGCCATCGCGCTTTTCGGCTTTTTCCTGACCTTCGTGATGATGGGAGTGCCCAACCCCACCCTGCGCGACGCGCTGGTCACATTTCCCGTCCTGATCTTCGGCGGCCTCACCGTCGGCTGGGTTGCGGCGCGGTTCTGTGCGATGACGCTGGCCTGGCTCGGGCGCTTTCCACTGGCCCAGATCTCGCTCAGCGTCGCACTGCCCTATCTCACCTATCTGATCGCCGAGCGCTGGTTCGGATTCTCAGGTGTGATCGCCGTGGTCATGGCGGGGATGACGCTGAACTATCTCGGCCCCGGGCGGCTCTCTCCGGCCAATTGGGCCTGGCTGCGTGAGGTGTGGGACCTGCTCGCGCATTGGGCGGGTGCACTGATCTTCCTTCTCGCGGCGCTGCTGGTGCCGGGGCTTCTCGCCGATATTCAGGCATGGGATCTGTTTCTGATCGCTGTCGTCGTGGTCGCGGCCATGGCGGCCAGGCTGTTCATTCTCTATGCCATTCTGCCGTCGCTGACCTGGCTGGGGCTCTCGCCGCGGGTCGAGCCGGCCTACCGGGTCGCGATTCTCTGGGGCGGGCTGCGCGGCGCCGTCACCCTCGCCCTCGCCCTGGCAGTGACGGAAAACCTGCGCGTCACCATCGACATCAAGCGCGAGGTGGGCATCCTCGCCACAGGCTTCACGCTGTTCACGCTGCTGGTTCAGGGAACGACGCTGCGCCGGGTGATCACGTATCTCGGGCTCGACAAGTTATCCCCGCTTGATCGCGCCCTCGCCAACCAGGTCATCGCCGTGGCGCTCGCCAATGTGCGCGAGGAGGTCGCCGGCACGGCGAAACGGCATGAACTGAACCGCGAGATCGTCAGATCCGAGGCCAAACGCTTTGCCGCGCGCCTCGACACCGCCATGCAGAAGGCGGAGACACTGGACGATATTCTCGACCGTGACCGCATCACGCTCGGCCTCGTCGCTCTGGCGGGCCGGGAGCGCGACATGATCCTCGACACGTTCCGCGAACAGCTGATCTCGGCGCGGCTGGCCGAGCGCATGCTCTCGGATGCCGATCGCCTGATCGAGCGAACACGCAGTGGTGGTCGCGACCAGTACCGTGCCACGGGTCGCGTGAGCCTCGCGCGGGGACGCTGGTACGGCTTTGCCGTGCTGCTTCACAACCGTCTGCGCATGTCCGGCCCGCTGGCGCGGATGACGGCGGACCGGTTCGAGATCATGCTCAACCAGCGGCTGATCCTGCGCGACCTGCACGGCCATATCGACGGCAAGATCCGGCGTATCCACGGACGACGCGTGGCGGATCTGCTGCATGAACTGCTCAAGCGCCGCGAGGATGAGACGAAATCGGCGCTCGAAGGATTACGTCTGCAATATCCCGGCTACGCCGAGGAAATCGAGCGGCGCTTCATCCGGCGCATCGCCCTGCGGCTGGAGGAGCGCGAATACGATACCCTTCGTCAGGACGGCTTGATCGGGCGCGAACTGTTCACGACGCTCAAGCAGGAACTCGCAGACAAGCGCAAACGCGCCGAAACGCGCCCCGCACTCGATCTGGCCGTGCAGAAGACCGAACTCATTCGCCGCTTCCCGCTTTTTGCGGAAATGAGCGAGGAAGGCCGTTCGCAGCTCGCGCGCGTCCTGAAAGCGCGCTACGTGCAGCCGGGCGACGTCCTCATGCGCAAATGGGAGACGCCCCGCGACGTCTGCTTCATCGCCTCCGGCGCGGTCGAGATCGAGATGGCCGGCCAGAAGCACAGGCTGGGACGCGGCGAGATGTTCGGCCAGCTCGCCCTGCTCAGCCGCCAGACCCGCCACATCCAGGTCACCGCGATCAGCCATTGCGCCCTGCTCGTCCTCGACGAACCGAGCTTCCGTCGCCTGATGAGACGCAGCGAAACCATCCGCAATGCGGTGGCGGAGAGCGCGAGGCGGCGCGGGGTGACGATTGATGAGCCCGGTTTACCGGGCTGAGGAGGCGGATTCGTGATGCTCGTCATGTTCCATAGCGACCACGGAGGCAAGCTGCAGCGAGGATGGGTCCAGCGCCTTCAATCTGAGCCTGGCGTTCGAAGAACACGCTCCATCAGCCACGGCGCAAAGGACGGAGCGAGCCATGGACGGATGAAGCTATTTATACGTGCCTATATCAACAAATCACAACTTTTTATCAAAAAACCATTCCACCGAGCCGGACACATCCCCGAGTTCCCGCGCTTGCGGGGCGCGCACATACCCGCGCTTTTCATAGAGCGCGTGCGCGTTCTCGAAGCGGGTATCGGACCACAGGATGATGCGGGTAGCGCCGGCGGCGCGGGCGCGGGTTTCAACATGGTCGACCAGCATGCGCGCGAGCCCCCTGCCCCGGCAATCGGGGCGCACGTAAAGCCGGTGAATCTCGATCGTCTGCGGGGCCGGATTATCCATGGCGATGGAGGCGCAGACGCGCCCGCCATCATCCTCGATCACAAAGAAATCGATACCGTTCTCCGCCGCATGGCTCGCCGGACGCAGGAGATCCGGGAGATCGTCATGCGGATCGGTGAAGCAGCCCGGATACTCCGCAAAGCACAGGGTGAGCAGGCCGAACAGGTCCTGTGCATCCCCGTCGCGCACGGGCCGTATCACGCTCATGCCACGCTCACTCAATGCCGAGCTTGTCCTTGAGCATGGCGTTGACCGCCTGCGGATTGGCCTTGCCGCCAGTCGATTTCATCACCTGGCCGACGAACCAGCCCAGCATCGAGGGCTTCGCCTTGACCTGCTCCACCTTCCCGGCATTGGCCGCGATCACCTCGTCCACCGCCTTCTCGATGGCGCCAGTATCGGTGACCTGCTTCATGCCGCGCTCTTCGACGATGGCGCGCGGATCGCCGCCCTCGCTCCAGACGATCTCGAAGACGTCCTTGGCGATCTTGCCGGAGATCACCCCCTCGCCGATCAGATCGACGATGGCGCCGAGCTGGTCGGCGGAAATGGGTGAATCCGCGATGCCGAGGCCTTCCTTGTTGAGGCGCCCGAACAGCTCGTTGATCACCCAGTTCGCCGCCGCCTTGCCGTCGCGACCCTTGGCGACGCGCTCGAAGAAATCGGCAGATTCGCGCTCGGCGATCAGGACGCCCGCATCATAGACTGACAGGCCGTATGCGGCGATGAAGCGCTCTTTCTTCTCGTCCGGCAGCTCGGGCAGATGCGTCGCGAGCTCGTCGACGAAATCCTGCGTGAATTCCAGCGGCAGCAGGTCGGGATCGGGGAAGTAGCGGTAATCATGCGCCTCTTCCTTGGAGCGCATCGAGCGCGTCTCGCCCTTGCCGGGGTCGAACAGCCGCGTCTCCTGGTCGATCGTGCCGCCATCCTCGATGATGCCGATCTGCCGGCGCGCCTCGTGCTCGATGGCCTGGCCGATGAAGCGGATCGAATTGACGTTCTTGATCTCGCAGCGCGTGCCGAGCGGATCACCGGGGCGGCGCACGGAGACGTTCACGTCCGCGCGCAGATTGCCCTTCTCCATATCGCCGTCGCAGGTGCCGAGATAGCGCAGGATGGTGCGCAGCTTGGTCACATAGGCCTTGGCCTCCTCCGAGGAGCGCAGATCGGGCTTGGAGACGATCTCCATCAGCGCAACGCCGGAGCGGTTGAGATCGACGAAGCTCTGGGCGGGGTGCAGATCATGGATCGACTTGCCGGCATCCTGCTCGAGATGCAGCCGCTCGATCCCGACATGGATCTGCGTGCCGTCGGCCATATCGACCACGACTTCGCCCTCACCGACGATCGGGTACTTGTACTGGCTGATCTGATAGCCCTGCGGCAGATCGGGGTAGAAATAGTTCTTGCGGTCGAAGACGGAGCGCAGATTGATCTGGGCCTTGAGGCCGAGCCCCGTGCGCACGGCCTGGCGCACGCATTCCCGGTTGATCACCGGCAACATGCCCGGCATCGCCGCATCGACCAGCGAGACATGCGCATTCGGCTCCGCACCGAAGGCGGTGGCGGCGCCGGAGAACAGTTTGGCCTTGCTCGTCACCTGGGCATGGATCTCCATGCCGATGACGACTTCCCAATCACCCGTGGCGCCCTTGATGAGCTTCTTGTGATCGACCGGCGCGTTCATGAGACATCCATCCTTAGAAACAACCTGCTTCCGGTTAGCCTCCCGCGCCGCCCACTGCAAGACTCGACATGCATCCGCCCTGCGGAAATCCGATGCAACTTCGCGCCCGCAGGCGCGTTACCTGTCGAGAATACCGAACCGAGAAAGCCTGAGGAGGCCCGTCATGACGCAGCGCGATCCCGGGCAGCGGCCCACGGAGCATGATCCGAACGCACCCCATCGCAACCCGAACCTGATGCAGCCGGGTCACGATCCCGATCAGATCGACCAGCGCCCGAAACCCGCGCGCCGCACATCCTCGCTCTGGATCTGGGTGCTCATCGGCGCGGTTGTGCTGATCGGCCTGATCAGCCTGTTGACCTTCGGCACCACGGAGGTCGGACAGGCGCCGACAGCAACGCTACCGCAGGGCGAGCCGACAATCGACGCGCAGTAGACCAGTTCAGGATTTGGCGCGATCACGCAACCTGTGCGCAAAATAGGCCAGGCTTGCCCAGATAATGGCGCCGCCGGTGCGCACTTGCAGCAGCATCGGCTGCTCGCCACCAACGGGTGCGATCCAGGGCAGGCCGAGCGCATTGATGCCCCAGGAGACGGGCACCGAGATCAGCAGGGCCGCGATCGCCGCGATGAAGACCTTGGCGAACTGGTCCGCCTTCCAGCCGAGAAACGCGGCAATGGCGATCAACACCGGATCGAAGGCACCGAGCACCCAGACCTGCAGGGCAACCGTGGGCGTCTCCATGGCATCTCTCCGATACGGGGCGCGAGCGAAAGCATCCGGGCGACGCGGCGTCGCCCGGAAAGCACTGCGAAATCAGCCGACGATTTCCATACCGGCGAAGAACTGCGCGATCTCGATCGCGGCATTCTCGGCGGAATCGGAGCCGTGCACGGAATTCTCGCCCACGGAGAGCGCGAACTTCTTGCGGATGGTGCCCTCGGCGGCTTCAGCCGGGTTGGTGGCACCCATCACTTCGCGATGCTTAGCGACGGCGTTCTCGCCTTCCAGTACCTGCACCACGACCGGCGCCGAGGTCATGAATTCGACCAACTCGCCATAGAACGGGCGTTCCTTGTGCACGGCGTAGAATTCCTGCGCCTGGGCAGTGGTCATGAGGATGCGCTTCTGCGCGACGATGCGCAGGCCCGCTTCCTCGAAAACAGCGTTGATGGCGCCGGTCAGGTTGCGCTTGGTCGCGTCGGGCTTGATGATCGAGAAGGTGCGCTCGATGGCCATGGGAGATCCGTTCTTTTTGGAATGGTATAGATGGTGCGGCGCTTATAGCCGGGCAAGCCCCGGCTCTCAAGCATCTTCGGCGACCTTCATGCGCTTTCGCGCGCCTTGAGCCAGGCCGCGATCCCCTCCCCCGCCGCAACGCCGGTGGCGAAGCAGGCCTGGAGCAGATAACCGCCCGTGGGCGCTTCCCAATCCAGCATCTCACCGGCGATGAAGGTCCCCGGGCGCGCCTTGAGCATGAACGCATCATCAATGGCTGGAAACGCCACCCCTCCCGCCGAGGAAATCGCCCGGTCCATCGGGCGCAAACCCGTCACGGTGAGCGGCGCAGCCTTGATCGCCGCAGCGAGTGCTTCCGGCGCGCGCGGCAGATCGACGCCATGCGCCTCGCGCAAAAGGCCGATCGCGACGGGATCGAGGGCAAGCGCCTTGCGCAGACGGTTGCTGAGCGTGTCGCTGCGTTTCGATTCACCGGCCCGCGTCAGTTTCGCCGCGATCTCGTCGACGCTCAGATCGGGCCGCAGATCGGCAACGAGTTGCGCAGCGCCCGCCCCGGCCAGTTGCTCGCGCAACGGCCGGGACAGCGCATAGACGGCCCCGCCTTCGAGCCCGGTTTCGGTGACCACCGCCTCGCCGCGCTGGATCATGTCGCCGCAAGCCAGCGCGATGCGCTTGAGGGGCGCACCGGCAAAGCGTTCACGGAAAGTCTCGCTCCAGCCGATTTCGCAGCCCACATTGGAGGGCGCGAGCGGGCTGATCGCGACGCCTGCCTTGCTCAGCGGCCCGGTCCAGGCGCCATCGGAGCCGAGCCGGGCCCAGGACGCGCCGCCCAGCGCCAGAAGGGTCGCCGCCGGGCGGATGCGTTGTTCTCCCTCCGGCGTCTCGAAGACGAGCCCGTCCGGCCCGTCGAAGCCGATGAAGCGGTGGCGTGTCTTCAGGGTGACGCCCATCCCGGCCAGCCGGGCGAGCCAGGCGCGCGCCAGCGGCGAGGCCTTGAAGCTCTTCGGGAAGACCCGCCCGCTCGACCCGACAAAGGTCGGCTCGCCGAGCGTATCGCTCCAGTCGCGCAAGTGCTGCGGCATGAAGGACGTGATCGCCTTCGCCAGCAGCTCCGGTGTCTCACCATAGCGCGCGAGAAAGGCATGCTGAGGCTCGCTATGCGTCAGATTGAGCCCGCCGCGCCCGGCCAGCAGGAATTTGCGCGCGGGCGAAGGCATGCGCTCAAAGATCACCACAGCATGGCCACGCTCGGCGAGAGCCTGCGCCGCCATCAGTCCTGCCGGGCCGGCGCCGACAATGGCCACGCCCCCGTCGCCAGCCGCTTCCGGGGCAGCGCTCATGCGTCGCGCTCGTAAACCAGATTGAGCCGCGTGCGTGCGATCTCGCGGTAACCCGCCTCCTGGAGCAGACGCGGCAAATCGGTCTGCCAGCGCTCGGTACCATCCTCGATGATGATCATTTGCGGATGCAACACCTGTGGAGCATTGCGCAAGAAGGGCTCGAGGATGATGTCTTCGGCGCCCTCCACATCCAGCTTGAGTGCATCAATGCGCTCGTAGCCCTCCGCCTCGACCAGTTCCTGCAAGGTCGTGGCCGTAACCCTGATCGCGCCGGCCTGGCCGGAACCCACAACCTTCACCGAGGATTCCCCGCTGTTGCGCGGATCGATGAACAGGGTCAACTCGCCCGGCTTGTCGGCGACGGCGCAATCGACAGCCTTGATCGTGGCGCCAGGGTTCTGGCGGATATTGAAGACGAGGCGGTCGAAGATATCGGGTTGCGGCTCGATGGCCAGAATGCGCGCCCGCGCTCCGGCATGCATGGCCACAAACAGCGAATAGGCGCCGATATTGGCTCCGATATCGACGAAAATGAAACCGTCCCGGATTCGCGTTGCGAGGATCTCGCGCTCCAGCGGGTCGAAGAATTGCGGCGTGAAGAGAACGCGTTTCTCGCTGACATTGTTGTAGGGGAACAACCGCATGTTCGCGCCGAAGGTCTCGATGTCGACCGGCGCACCCGCAAGCCTCTTCAGGGCGATTCGGCGCAACAGAAAAGTCATGCGCTTCGACAGCCAGGTATCAGACGCAGCACGCGTCCATCTGATGATGCGCGCCACGGATCCGGAAGGAGAAAATGCGCCGAAGGGTTTGGTCTCTGACATGGATGGAACGACTCGCTCTGGGCGGGCTCCATGGCCGGCCCTGGTATAAGGTACACCATTTGCATTCTCAGCCGCCATTCGCAAGCGCGCGAGAAGCGACGACGCGCTCCCCATATCCCGGCATCGACGCGCATGGTGTGACGTCGCGTGGTTGGCGAAAGCCGAGATTTCGGCCATGGTGCAGTTCGCGCAATACGGCGAGGTTGAAAAGATGAGTGGCGCGCAGACGCATCACGCTGGTGACGCACCCGCACCCCCGCTGCAATTCCGACAACATCCGCTGCGCGGTCGACTGCTGGCGGAAATGCATGCGCGTCCGTTCGCGCCACTCACAGCGCCGCATCGCGTCATCCATCTCGCCTTCATGACCGATGAGGAAGCGGCAGGCCAGGCGCGGGCACGGCTCGCGCAATGGTGCGAAGCGCGCGGCCTGCCCTTGCCTGCCGAGAGCGCACGCCATCATCGCGCGCAATGCTCCGGCGTCGCCCTGCGCTTCGAAAGTCACGGCGAGTTCACCACCTATACCTGGGAATTTCCCGGCAATGGCGGCGGGGGCAGCGGAGCTGATACGCATGAACCCGCCCCGGATCGTCTTGCGCGCGTCATGGACGGATTGCAGGATCTGCAAGACGATGACAACGGCTGCGGCCTCCTGATGGTCGCCGTGGACCTTACCCTGCATGGCGGGTCGGCTGATCTGAAGAGCGTTTTCGGTGAAGCCAATCTCGCCATTGCCGATGTGGAAGGCGGTGCGGCCCGGGTCATCACGGATTTCCGGGCGGACGCGCATGGTTTCGTGCGCATCCTTGTCGAGGATCGCGGGCTCAGCCCAGCCCAGGGCGGCGCATTGGTGCAGCGGCTTCTGGAAATCGAGACCTATCGCACCATGGCGCTGCTCGGCCTGCCCGAAGCGCAGGCCCTCGCGCCGACGATCCGGCGGATCGAGACCACCCTGCCCGGTCTTCTCGAAGAGATGCGCCACAGCAAGGGTTTTACCGACAATCGCCGGCTGCTGGATGCCCTGACCGGTCTCGCCGCTGAACTGGAGAGCGACGCGGCCGCTTCACTGTATCGCTTCGGCGCCACGCGCGCCTATGGCGATCTCGTGCGGCTGCGGCTGGAGGCGATCGCTGAAAAACCCGTCACGGGTTATGATTCCTGGTCATCCTTCCTCGACAGGCGGCTCCAGCCTGCAATACGCACCTGCCTGTCGACCGAGGAGCGCCAGGCCAACCTCTCCCGCAAGCTCTCCCGCGCCGCGCAGCTTCTGCGCGCACGTGTCGATGTCGAGCTGGAGAGCCAGAACAGCAATCTGCTCCAGACCATGAATGCCCGTGCGCGCACGCAATTGCGGCTGCAGCAGACGGTGGAGGGGCTCTCCGTCGCGGCGATCACCTATTACATCAGCGGCCTTCTGCATCGTGGCCTCACGGGTGCACGCGAGGCCGGTTTCGCCGTCGATCCCACCATCGTGACGGCGGCGGCGATTCCGGTCATCCTGATCGCCCTCGCGCTGCTTGTGCGCCGGATCCGGCACACGCATGATGACGGCTCGGGCTGAGACGATCCGCGTCAGACGTTGATCGGGCCGCTATGCTGATGGAAACCCTTCAGGTCGCGGAAGACCGGGGTGTCGTAATTTTCAGGCACCGGGGCCTCGCCGGTGAGCCAGCGGAACAGGTCGCGATCGGGCACCTCGATCAGCGCTTCGTAAATGTCGAGCGCGGCATCGGTCATCTCGCCGATGCGCGCATCCGCGAACTGGCCCATCAGCAGATCCATCTCGCGGATGCCGCGATGCCAGGAGCGGAACAGGATGCGACGACGACGCACGTCGAGATCGGCGCTGGAGCGGGTGGTGCCGGTCATGAGGCAGTCTCCTTGGATCGCGCGGGTGGCGCCACGCATGCGTTTGGACGGAAACCCTGCGCGCGCCTTTTGGGCGAAATCGCGCGAAGGCCTCGCCGGGTTCGGTCTGACGGGGTATATAGCTTGCCTGCGTGCGAAAACCAGCCATTCCGAGCGAGCGCCGATCCACAGATGTCCCTGCGTCCCGCCATACTCGACCCCTATTTCGCCCCGGCAACGAGCGTGCCGGGCGTCGGGCCCAAGATCGCGCCCCTGATCGACCGGCTCGTCGGTGCGCAAGGCCAGCCGGCGCGGATCGTCGATCTGCTCTTTCACATCCCCACCGGCGGGATCGACCGGCGGCTGCGCGGCTCGATTGCCGAGGCCCCGTCGGCGAGCAGGTGACGCTCGCCGTCACCGTGGTCGATCACCAGCCGGGCCCGCTCAATCGCTCGAAAGCCCCGTATCGCGTCGTCGTCGAGGATGCGACCGGCGATATCGCCCTGATCTTCTTCAACATGCCCCGCCAGCGCATCCAGGGCCTGTTGCCGGTGGGCGCACAAAAGATCATCTCGGGCAAGATCGAATTATGGGACGGGCGGCGCCAGATGGTGCATCCCGATCGCATCCTCGATGCCCGAGAGGCCGACAAGCTGCCCAGCGTCGAACCCGTCTACGGCCAGACCGAGGGCCTGACCTCGCGGTTGATCGCGCGCTTTACCAATGCCGCGCTGGAGCGGGTTCCCGAGCTCCCCGAATGGCAGGATTTGGCCTGGATGCAGCGCAACGCCTTCCCGCCCTTTCGCGAGGCGCTCGCCGCGCTCCACCGCCCGCCCGACGCCGAGGCGGCGAAGGCCGAGGCGCTGGAGCGCAATCCGGCGCGGCGGCGGCTCGCCTATGACGAGCTCCTCGCCTCCCAGCTCGCCCTCGCCATCGTGCGCTCGCGCATGCGCCGCAAGCCTGGACGCACCAATGCGGGTGACGGGCGCCTGGTCGAGGCCTTCACGCAGGCCCTGCCCTTCCCGCTGACGGGGGCGCAGGCGCGGACCGTCAGCGAGATCCGCGAGGACATGGTCTGCGACAAGCGCATGCTGCGCCTCCTCCAGGGCGATGTCGGCGCCGGCAAGACCGTCGTGGGCCTGCTCGCCATGGCGAGTGCCATCGAGGCCGGACGGCAGGCGGCGATGATGGCGCCGACGGAGATCCTCGCGCGCCAGCATTATGAACGCCTCAAACCCATGGTCGAGGCGCAGGGCCTGCGCATCGCCCTCACCACCGGGCGCGACAAGGCGAGCGCACGCCGCGCCGTGCTCGAAGCGCTCGCCGCCGGCAGCATCGACATCGTCATCGGCACGCATGCGCTGTTTCAGGAGAACGTCATCTTCAAGGATCTCGGCCTCGCCGTGGTCGACGAACAGCACCGTTTCGGCGTGCATCAGCGCCTGGCGCTCGGCGCCAAGGGCGAGGCGGTGGATGTGCTCGTCATGACGGCAACGCCGATCCCGCGCACGCTGGCGCTGGCCCATTTCGGCGATATGGACATCTCCGTCCTCGACGAGAAACCGGCCGGGCGCAAACCCATCGCCACCAAGCTGATCTCGCTCGAACGCCTGGGCGAAGTCGTCGGCAGCATCGGGCGGGCGCTGGATGGCGGCGCGCGGGTCTACTGGGTCTGCCCGCTGGTCGGCGAATCCGAGGCGCTCGACCTCGCGGCCGCCGAGGAGCGTGCGGAGGATCTGCGGCGCATCTACGGCGAGGCGGTCGGCCTCGTCCACGGCAAACTGTCCGGGCCGGAGAAAGACGCGGCGATGGAGCGTTTCATCGCCGGCGAGACGAAGATCCTGGTCTCCACCACGGTGATCGAGGTCGGGGTCGACGTGCCGCAAGCCACGATCATGGTGATCGAGCATGCCGAGCGCTTCGGCCTCGCCCAGTTGCATCAGCTGCGCGGGCGCATCGGGCGCGGCGCCGACGCCTCGACCTGCCTGCTGCTCTATAAAGGCCCGCTCGGCGAGACGGCCAAGGCGCGCCTCGAGATCATGCGCGAAACGGAGGACGGATTCCGCATCGCCGAGGAGGATCTGCGCCTGCGCGGCGAGGGCGAGATGCTGGGCTCGCGCCAGTCCGGCCTGCCCGGATTCAGGCTCGCGCGCCTCGAAACCGACGGCGACCTGCTCGCCGTCGCCCGCGACGAGGCCCGCCTCATCATGGAACGCGACCGCGAGCTCGAAGGCAACCGCAGCGACGCCCTGCGCGCCCTGCTCTACCTGTTTGAGCGCGATGCCGGCGTCCGGCTGCTGCGGGCGGGGTGAGTGCCTCGGCCTTCGCAACGCCCCGCGTTACCGCCCCTCGGCCTCGCGCCAGCCGACGACCGCCTCGGGACGCGCGTCGATGCTGGCAAAATACGGCTTGATATCGACGAGTGGCGTGCCGTCGAGACAATCGAGGCCACGCACGCGCAAGGTATTGCCCTCCATGGATTCGAGCCGCGCCACCGACAGCGCGATCGGATTGGGCCGCGCCGGGCTGCGCAGCGCGAAGACACCGCGGCCAGTGCTGTAATGGCGCGGACGCTGGAGGACGATATCGCGGCGCGCCGCGTTCATGAAATAGAGCACGATCACATGCGAGCAGGTCTCCAGATCCTTCAGCCCCGCCGCGTAACGCGGATCAAGCCGGATCGTGCAGATCGCATCCGATTCGCCCGGATTCTTGGGGCAATCGGCGCGGCTCTTCCAGGGCGTCCCGATCTCCCCGATGAAATAGATCCCGGCATCGAACGTCTCGGGCAGATCGACTGCCACCTCACCCTCGCGCAGGCCATACTCGTCAGCGCTCACATCTCACCTCATCGCCCATGACATGTCATGGCGAGGATAGAGCCCCGCGCAGCGTTTGACGAGAGTGGGTAGCGGTTGCCGCATGCACGCGTTGACAATCCCGAACGCTGCTTCACTCTGCGCGCAATGATGAAGCGAGGCGGATCATGATTGCAGACGGATCGTCACAAGCACGCAACCGGGCGCGTATCCTGCAAGGCGCGGGCACGGAACCCGCCGATGCGGTGATTCGCAATGTCCGCCTGTTCGATCTGGTCACCGGCGATCTGACCGAGACCGACATCGCCATTTGCGGCGATACGATCGTGGCAACCTATGGCCGGTTCGAGGGCGAGACATTGTTCGACGCGCAGGGGCTGATCGCCGTGCCCGGCTTTATCGATACGCATCTGCATGTCGAATCCTCGCTGGTGACGCCGCTCGAATTCGACCGCTGCGTGCTCCCGCACGGGGTCACCACGGCGATCTGCGATCCGCACGAGATGGCCAATGTGCTGGGCACCGATGCCTTCGATTACTTCCTCGCCTGCGCCGATCGCACCATCATGGATCTGCGGGTGCAGCTTTCGAGTTGCGTCCCCGCCACCGATCTCGAAACCGCCGGCGCAGCGATCGACGCCGCAGCGCTCGCGCGCTATCGCGATGCGCCCAAGGTGATCGGGCTCGCCGAATTCATGAATTTTCCCGGTATCATCAACGCGGATCCCGCCTGTCTCGACAAGCTCGACGTCTTCGCCGGGCGCCATGTCGATGGGCATGCGCCGCTCCTGCGCGGGGACGGGCTCAACGCCTATATCGCAGCCGGCATCCGCACCGAGCATGAAGCGACCAGCGCCGAGGAAGCGCTGGAGAAGATCCGCAAGGGCATGACCGTGCTGATCCGCGAGGGCTCCGTTTCCAAGGATCTGCACGCGCTCGCCCCGCTGCTCGACGTGGCGACGAGCCCGTTTCTCGCCTTCTGCACCGATGACCGCAATCCCCTCGACATCGCCGAGGAAGGCCATCTCGACCATCTGATCCGCACCGCGATCGCGCTGGGCTGCCCGCCGCTCGCGGTCTACCGCGCCGCCTCGCTCACCGCCGCGCGCGCCTTCGGGCTGAACGATCGCGGCATGATCGCGCCGGGGCGACGCGCCGATATCGTGCTGATCGGCGATCTCGCGCGTTGCGATGTGCGGGAAGTCTTCAGCGCCGGGCGGCGTGTCGATGACGCGCTTTTCGCCACCCGCGAAGCGGTCGCGCCGATCGGGCTGTCGAGCATGAAGGCGCAGCCCGTCAGCGCGGATGATTTCATCGCCCCGGCGCAATCGGCGGAGCAGCCGGTGATCGGCGTGATCCCGGGCCAGATCATCACGCAGCACCTCGAGGCCACGCTGCCGCTCAATGACGGCATTCTCGACATCGATACGGACCAGGACATCGTGCGCGTCTGCGTGGTCGAGCGCCATGGGCGGAACGGCAATATCGGGCGCGGCTTCGTCAAGGGCTTCGGCATGAAGCGTGGCGCCATCGCCTCCTCCGTCGGCCATGACAGCCATAATATTACGGTGGTGGGCGCTGATACGCGCGATATGGCGCTGGCGGTCAATCGCCTGGGCGAGATTGGCGGCGGCTTCGTCGTGGCCTGCGATGGCGCGGTGCGGGCCGAGCTCGCGCTGCCCGTGGCCGGGCTGATGAGCGATCTGCCTTTCGAGCAGGTCCGCGACGCGCTGGTCCCGCTGCGCGAGGCGGCGCGCGCTCTCGGCGTGACCCTGGCCGAGCCCTTCCTGCAGGTCGCCTTCCTGCCGCTGCCGGTGATCCCGCATCTCAAGATTTCGGATCGCGGGCTCGTCGATGTCGACCGCTTCGCGCTGATCTGATCCGGCGCTCAACCCGCAAGCGTCAGATCCGCCAGACGGGCGCGGTTGATCCCGTCGACATCGTCGGAATCCGAGGCGACGGCGAGGCCGACGAGGATGCCAGGCGCCTGCCCGAAGGCGCGTTGATAATCGCCTTCGAGATCGACATTCTCGCTCTGCCATTGCCCGGTCGGCGTGCTTGCCGGGCGCTGGATCAGATAGACGCCCCGCCCGCGCGTATAGGGGTTGGGCACGATGGTGCCGCGCGGCTCGCCCCCGCCCCAGACATAGACGAGCAACTGGCCGCTCCCGGAAAGCAGCAGCCGGCGCAGGCTGGTGCGCCCGGCGGCGGCGGAGGCGCGCGCTTTCCGGGGCAAAGGCGAAATAGAGCGCGATCGCCCGGTCATCACCGCCGCGCCGCGACAGATCGGTGGCCGGCACGCCCTCATCCACCCGCCAGCGCCATGATGCGCCCCGCGCATCGAAAGCGGGCTCTGGCAGCGCGCGATGGATCAGCGACGAGCTCCCCCGCGCCTCGATGGCGAGCTCACGATCCCCCGCACCCGCGTAATCGGTCGCGGAGATGCGCCGGAAGGTCATATGTTCCCAACTCGCCCGCGCGAGATCGGGTCCGAAGGGAACCGCGAGCGCCGCACCCTGAGCATAAGCGAAGCCCGGAATGGCAGCGGAGGCGCAAAACACGCCGGTCGCCGCGATGAATCCGCGACGCGTGGGTAACGACAGGCTCATGCGATCTCCCATTCATGCAATGGCGCACAGACTAACCCAACCGCCGGCAGATGCCGCTCACGATTACGCTAGCCCGGACGGAGGCTCGAACGGCTCCTGAAGGCCGCGCCAGAACTCCCCTCTCCCGCCGTGGAGAGGGGTTGGGGGTGAGGGGCGCATCAGAATCAAGCGAGGCGGTGATGAAGGCGCGGACGTCATCAATGGCGGAGAACAATCGTCACCCCTGGCCCCTTGCAAGGCCGCCCGACGGCGCCTATCGCTAGCCGGAGATCCTGAAACTGCCGACAAGTTGCCATGTCCCTGCCCAGTCCGGAAAGTTCCTTCGCCACCAAGGTCTTCCCCTCGCCCAATCACGGAGAGCGCAGGCCTGACGCGCGCGATGGCGGAGCGGGGATGCCTGCGCCCTGCGACATGCTGATCCTGCATTATACCGGCATGCCCGATAGCGGCGAGGCGCTGCAATGGCTGTGCAATCCGATCGCGCAGGTCTCGGCACATTACTTCGTCTTCGAGGATGGCCGCGTGCTCCAGCTTGTCCCCGAGAGCCGCCGCGCCTGGCATGCGGGGGAAGCCGCCTGGCAGACGTCCACGGATATCAATTCCCGCTCGATCGGCATCGAGATCGCCAATCCCGGCCATGATGGCGGGTTGCCGCCCTTCCCCGAGGCGCAGATCGACGCGGTAATCGCGCTGTCCCGCGATATCTGTACACGTTGGCGCATTCCACCGCAGAACGTGCTGGCCCATTCCGACGTGGCGCCGATGCGCAAGCAGGACCCGGGCGAGCTGTTTCCCTGGGCGCGCCTGCATGAAGCGGGTGTCGGGCATTTCGTCGCACCGGAGCCGATCATCGACGGGCGCTATTTCGCACAGGGCGAGCAAGGCCAGCCAATCGAAGCGCTGCAGGCGATGTTCGCCATGTATGGCTATCCGCTTGCGATCGACGGCGAATTCGGACCGCACACCCATGCCGTCGTCACCGCCTTCCAGCGCCATTTCCGGCCCGGGCGCGTCGACGGCGTCGCCGATGCCTCGACCATCACCACCCTGCGCAACCTCATCCGCGCCCGTCCGGGAGTCCCCTCATGACCCGCGAAACCATCGCCCTGACACCGCAGCCACCCACAGCCGAAGCCTTCGCGCCCTACGGCACGATGCTGGGCCGCGCGATCGATTTCGCCGATGCGCCCCCCGAGCGCCTGTCATGGCACGAGCCCGCGACAGATTTTCGCCACGAGCATGATTTCGACACCGCTGGCGGTGTGCCGGAATTCATCTGGGTGCGCTATCGCAATCCCGGCCCGGAGATCGCGCGCCTCGAAATGCACCTGTTCACCGAGCAGGCCGTGGTGCCGCTGACCGGCGCGCCGATCATCCACATCGTCGGGCGCAGCCTTGCGGATAACCCGGATCAACCCGATCCGGACAGCCTCACCGCCTTCTGCGTACCCGCCGGAACCGGCCTGTGCATGGCACCGGGAATCTGGCATGCGAGCCTTGCACCCAATGGCGAGGCGATCTGCCTGATGCTCACGCGACGCTCGACGCAAGAGGATCTCGTCGGCCACCTCATGCATGGCAGCGACGCCCGTGAGAGCCGCATCGTGACGCTGGCTGATCTGGGCTGGCCGACACTCCGCATCGCCGGCTGACCCCGCCTCATACGGAAGCGCCGTCATAAGCGGGATCCGCCGCGCCGGCACAGCCGGCAGCGTCGCGCTCCACCGCCTGGACGATTCCCAGATGCCGGCGATGATCGCGTGGGCTCGTCACGATCGTATAGCCACGCGCGCGCAGACGATCAGCCGCAGGATGCCCCTCATGCAGGCGCAGGGCGCCGCCGAGCCAGTTGCAGCGCGGCGCCTCTACCGCCTCGCGCAGGCGGAGCCCGCGCATCAGCCGCCCGACCAGGACCTGCATCACCGCGCCGGGTATCCGCTCGCTCCCAGCCGCACCGATGGCGAGACGCAGACCGCCCGCCCCGGTCACGAGGCACGGCGTCATTTCGGTCACGTCGCGCGCGCCCGCGCGCGGATCGCTCGCCATGCGATAGGAATGGGCAAAGAGCACCCCATGCACGGGATCGGCGATGCCGGCGCCGAAATGCGGGCCGATCGAACCCGTCAGCGCGACCATGTCGCCCGCCGCGTCGATCACGCTCAGATGCGTCGTATCGCGATCGGCGCGTATGCCCGGCGCGCCGAAAGCCACGACGAGGCGCGCACCGGTATCGCAGGCACGCGCCTGTTTCCGGATCAGCGTCGCGCGCGCCTGCGCGAAAGCCGGATCGCACAGCATCTCCAGCGGCATGCCGAACGGCTTGGGCGTGAGTGTGCCGATTTCCTGCGGGCGATCAGCCAGGGCGCAGAGCACCGTCAGCGCGATGTGCTCGGCGAAATCGGGATCACCAGGGTCGAACCCGCCGGCCTCGATGATGGCGGCCATCTGCACGAGCGTATGCCCCCAGCCCTGCCGCCCGATCGTGGTGAGCGCATGCCCGGCGAGGGTGCCATGCAGGATTTCGCCGTCGCCGGTCGCATCCTGCGCGAGATCCTCGGCAGTGACGAACCCGCCGGATGCCGCGATGCGCCGGGCCAGGGCCTCCCGCTCGGCGCGATCATGTCCGAGCGCGAGCAGATCATGCGACAGGGCGCGCAGGAGCCGCGCCAGGGCCGGATGCCGGAAATGCTCTCCCGGACCATAGGGCGTCCCGTCCGCCTTCAGATAGAAAAGTCGCGCACCGGGATCAGCGGCGAGCGCACCGCCCTTTTCCTGCCAGATCGCCCCGAGCGCGGGCGGGATCACAAAGCCCTCCTCCGCCAGCCGATACGCCGGCGCGACGATGTCCGCGAGCGCGATCCGGCCCTGCCGACGATGCGCCCGATCAAGCGCTGGCAACAGGCCGGGGACGGGGGTGGCGGCAAAACCGGTTCGCGTCTTGTCGGCTTGCACTTCGGGGAGGACCATCGGCGCGCAGGTGGTGCCATCGATCGCCCAGAAGCGCTCGCCGGTGAGACCGAGTATCTGGCAGCGACCGAACAGACTGAGATTGATCGGATCGGCGACAGCCAGCGCCAGAACCGTCGCGATCGCCGCATCCACCGCATTGCCACCGGCATCAAGTACGTCGCGCCCCGCCCGCGCCGCGTGAGGCGACGACGCCGCGACCATGCCGGCCCCGCACCCGCCACGCTCTTCATTCTCGCTCATGCGCTTGGCCGCCTGTCAGGAAACAATGGGATCGTCCGATCAGGCTTTGTCGGTACAGAAGGTGATCGCGGCGTGAAAGACGAAAACACGCGCAAAAACCTGCGCGACATACCGTAGCTAGCCCCGCCCCGATCTCCCTGCCTCAGGGACCGGTCTGCCATGGCGGCCTGTCGAGCAACGCGGTGAATGCCTCTACGGAAACCGGGCGCGAAAAATAATAACCTTGCAGGAAATGGCAGCCGAAGGCGCGCAGTGTCTGCGCCTGTTCGGCGGTCTCGACACCCTCCGCCGTCACCCTGATTCCGAGCGCCCGCGCCATCGCCGTCGTGGCCTGGATGATTGCGACGGAGGGCGCTTCGTCAATGGCCTCAATGAACGACTTGTCGATCTTGATCGTGTCAATGGGCAGTTTCGCGAGATAGCTCAGGCTGGAATAGCCCGTCCCGAAATCGTCGATGGCGACGCGTATTCCGGCTTCCCGCAAAGCGTTGAAATTCGATCGTGCACGCTCGAAATCATCAATGATGGCCGTCTCGATCACTTCGATCGCGAGACGCTCGGGCGAGAGCCCGGCGGCGGTGAGAGCCTCGAGCGTACCGATGGAGAAGCCGGAGCGGGTAACGTGTTCGGCACAGATGTTCACGCCGATACGCAGATGGGGCCAGGCCTGTGCCTCGCGGCAGGCCTTGTCCAGGACCCACCAGTCGAGCGCGGCGCGCTCTTGCGGCGTCGTCAGGCTATCGAGAACCGCCGCCGGCCCTGACAGAATCCCACCGGGTCCGCGCAGACGCAGCAGCGCCTCGGCACCGATTACCGCATGGCTGCGCGCCTCCACCACTGGCTGGTAGACAAGCGCCAGATCCTGGGTCAGAAACGGTCCGATACGGTCGCGCATTGTCGCCAAATCATTCGTCCATGGCCATCGAAGCCAGCGCATTGCGCAAGCCGGACCGGATGATAGCATCTCGCTCGCTGAGCGAAGTATCATGAATAGCATGATCCGGCAGCTTTATGCGATAGCAATCCACCAGATTTGTTCTGTTCAATGCAATGATGGGAAGGCTGATTTTTCACCCGTTCAGAGCAACTGAATGCATTCACCTGCACAAAAACCCACCCATAAAAGGCCATATATCAGTAAATATCCGAATATGTTCGCGTAGTCGACCGTCGCTGCTCACCCAACGACACAAACCGAGTCATCAATTCGCAGCGCCATGAGCTTGCAGATCGGCACTACAGGCCTTGGGAGCAGCAGGCCCGTTCCGGATCTGAAAAGCTGCATTGCCGTCAAGACGATGCGATCGCACAAAGAAACAGCAATTGCGCAAATGGCAAGTACTGTGTCGACTTATCGTGCATGCAGGTCTTTTCTGCGACATTGCAACGCGCGGGGAAGCTGAAGAGCAGTTTCTGATTTACCGCGCGCTGGAATTCGGCGATGATCGCCTCCGTGAATATTCACGAACGAGGAGAACGGTCATGTCAAAAACCCGGTTCCGTGTACCTCAGTTCCTGATGGCCACGTTACTGGCCCTCGGTTTCAGCCTCGCCCCCGCAATCGCGACTGCGTCGGACAAGGCGCCGCCCGTCAAGCAGGAAGACGAGGCTGGCGGGATGGATGGCGGCTGCGGCTTCTCGCCGCGCCAGGCTGCGACATCCTGAAGAAACGGGCTCCAGCACTGCGCGCGGCTCCTGCGAGGCGACCGCAAGCCGAAAAAGGCCGGCAAAAGCTCACCCTAAAATCGCTCGTCGTCATCGTCCGGCGAGCGATCTTCCTCGACCACCGGGACGGCATAGCTGCCGGTGAACCAGCGTTGCAGATCGACATCCGCACAGCGCTTGGAGCAGAACGGCCTGTAGCGCTCCACCGACATCTTCGCGCAGATCGGGCACGGTCGCGGAGTGAATTGTCTGGGGGCGCCGCCGTCTCCGGATTCGTTCTCGCTCATCCCTTCTCCTCGGCATCGTTGCATGCGCTGTCGCGCTGGTCGATCTCGCGCAGCGCCGTCTTCAGGATCTTGCCGTAATTGTTCTTCGGCAGCGCCTCGACAAATCGGTAATGCCTGGGCCGCTTGAACCGTGCGATCTGCGACAGGCACAGTGCGTCGAGCGTGGCAGCATCGGCCTCGCCCACGATATAGGCGATGACGATCTCGCCCCATTCCGGATCGGGGCGCCCGATCACCGAGACCTCACGCACGTCGGGATGGGTGAGCAGCACCTCTTCGACCTCGCGCGGATAGATGTTGGTGCCGCCGGAAATGATCAGATCCTTCGAGCGGTCCTTCAGCGAGAGATAGCCGAATTCATCGAGGCTGCCGACATCGCCGGTGAACAACCAGCCATCGCGCAGGGTCTTCGCCGTCGCCTCACCATCCTGCCAGTAGCCCGGCATGACCGGGGCGCCGCGGCAGATGATTTCCCCAGCCTCGCCCGGCGGCAGCACGCGCCCCGCCTCGTCGGCGATCGCGACTTCGACATTGCCATAGGCGACACCCGCCGTGGCGAGGCGCTCGCGCCAGCGCGGGTGAGCGCGATCGCCGATCTCCTCGCGAGTAAGCCGGGTGATGGTCATCGGGCTCTCGCCCTGGCCGTAGATCTGCGCGAAGCAGGGGCCGAAGCGATCGAGCGCGCGCACCGCATCCTCGACATACATCGGCGCGCCGCCATAGACGATAGTGCGGAAGGCTGAAGGATCCGCCTCCTCGCGCGCGGCAGTGAGGCGCTTGACCATGGTCGGCGCGGCAAACATCGACGCGTTGCGCCAATGGGCGGCGAGCGCGAAGATCTCGCCGGCCTCGAAGCCGCCGGATTCCGGCACGACGCTCACCCCGCGCCCCAGCACATGCGCCATGATGTAGAGCCCCGCACCATGGCTCATCGGAGCCGCAAGCAGCGTGGCATCGCCGGCGCGCACCGGATCGACTTCCGCCGCATAGGCGTAGCTCGCCGCGATCAGATTGTCGTGGGTGAGCATTGCGCCCTTGGGGCGCCCGGTCGTGCCGCTGGTAAAGAACAGCCAGGCGAGCTCGCTCCCCGCCACAGGCATGCAGGGGATTGGATCTGCCTCGAAGATCCGCGCATAATCAGCGCTATCGATCCGCACCAGCGCTTCGAGCGACACCGGCGCGTGCGCGGCAACGTCATCGCCGAGATCACCACCCGCGATGCAGATCCGGGCGCCGGAGCGCTGCAGGATATAGCCGATCTCGGCACCGTGCAGCTTGGCATTGACCGGCACGCAGGCACAGCCCGCCCACCAGCTTCCCCAGAGGACTTCGAGAAATTGCGGGCAGTTCTTCGTCACCAGCGCGACGCGATCGCCGGGGACGAGACCGTAGCGGTCGCGCAGGGCGCTCGCGAAACGCGCCGCGCGCCCGGCCAGCGTTGCGTAATCCATCGCGACGCGCATGCCGAGCCCCACTGCGGGGGCGTCGGGGTTGGCGCGTCCGGCCTGTTCGAGCCAGGTGGCGATATTCATGACGTCTTGCTTCTTGCGCGTTGTGATCGGGCGTCTTCGTACGCGCCTTACGCAGCGTTCAGCCAGGACAGGCGCACGGGGAAGCCCTCACCTTCGAGCAGCGAGACGGTTTCGTAAAGGGGCAGTCCCACCACATTGGGATAGGAGCCCACGAGCCGCACGACGAAACTGCCGCCCAGCCCCTGAATCGCGTAACCGCCCGCCTTGCCGCGCCATTCGCCCGATGCCAGATAGATTTCGATCTCCTCGGGCGACAACCGCTTGAAGCGCACCCGTGATTCGACCAGCCGCTCGCGCCGGCTGCCCTTCGGCGTGATCACGCTCACGCCGGTATAGACACGATGCTGGCGGCCCGAGAGCAGGCGCAGGCAGGCGGCGGCTTCGTCCATCGTCTCGGTCTTGGGCAGGATACGCCGGCCGAGAGCGACCACGGTATCGGCGGCAACGACGAAGCAATGCCCGAGCGCTTCGTCCTTCTCCGCCACGCGCTGCGCGGCCTGCGCCTTGAGACGCGCCAGCCGACGTGCCAGATCACGCGGCGTCTCCGTCTTCTCCGGGGTCTCGTCGACATCGGCGGGCAACAGCGCATCGGGCTCGATTCCCACCTGTTGCAACAATGCCAGCCGGCGCGGCGAAGCCGAAGCCAGAACCAGCCTCGGCCGCCAGTCCTTATCCTGATCCTTGAACGACAGCACCACAAACCCCGCTTGAAGAACGTATCCCGGCCAAATCGCGCGCGACGGTAAACGATGCGCCGGCCAAATGGAATGCACCATCGGTAATGACGAGCGGTCACCGCACCGCCGGGGCGGCGCAATGGGCGCCGCCGGCGGTTTCGCCTGAACCGAGGGCGAGGATGGGCGGTGCCGTGAAAGGGTTGGGCGGGGCGCTGACGCCCTGATCGACGGCAAAGACGATCAACAGGAAAAGACCGACGGCTAAGGCGACGGGGCGGCGGCTCGAGATGATTTTCATGGCTGGCCTCCCCGCTTCGGTGCGCCTTCGAAACCCAGCCGCGCGCGCAGCTTCACACCGAGGATCGAGCCGGCGAAGGCGGCGGCGAACCAGACCCAGCCATGCAGGCTGCCCGTCGAGATGCCGCTGAAGAAGGCGCCGACATTGCAGCCGAAGGCAAGCCGGGAGGAGTAGCCGAGCAGCAACCCCGCCACGATCGCCGCGATCCAGGCGATGGCGGGCAGCCGCGTGACCGGCTGATCGAAGCCGCGCCGCCACGAGGCGACGAGCATCGCGCCGGCGATGATGCCGATATTCGTTAGCGAGGTGACATCGGTGAGCAGGCTCTGGCGCACGCGCTCCACATTGGCCGGCGCGCCCCAGAATGCGGAACCGGTAAGATCGGCGCCCAAAGCCGTCGCACCCTTCGCCGCCCACAGGCCGAGCCCGTAGACCACGCCCCATGGCTGGCCGGCAATGACGAGGTTGGCGATCGCGAGCAAGGCGATGAACCCCGCCGCGAGCCAGAGCCGGCGCGGGATGCGGCGATGCTCCGGTTTTGCGCCACGAAGCGCGATGATCGCAACCATAGCGAGCAGCACGAGCGTCAGCGCGAGGCCGCCATAGGCGCCGAAGGCGTCGCCGAAGGCGATCACCGGTGCGGTACCGAGCCCGGTCCACCAGTCGAGATGCCAGGCGCCGGCGAAGCTGCCGATGGCGAAGAACGGCAGCGCCACGGCGCCCACCGCATTGCCGCTGCCCGCATTGACGAGCGTACCGGAGCCGCAGCCGAGCACGATCTGCATGGCGATGCCGAAGACGAAGGCTCCGCCGATCATGGCGAAGCCGACCGGCGCATGCGCTCCGATCAGCTCACCGGAATGTGTCTCGATCAGCGGGATCGCGATGATCGCAACCGCGGCGATGGCGATGAGCTGGGCGACGAGCCCCGCCGGTTCGCGCCGCAGGATCAGCGCACGCCACGGCCCGGCAAAGCCGAAGCGCAAACCCTCCAGCACGATCCCGAAGCCAAGGCCGACCGCGAGCAGTAGGCCGTAGCGCGCACCGGCAAAGGCCGCGACGGCGATCACTGCCGCAAGGCCCGCGATCACCAGCGCGACGCGCCAGAAGAGACCGGCGCGGGGTGCGCCGGCTTGCCCGGCGCTATCGGCTGTGAGACTCGTCATCGGATCAGAACCAGCTCTTCACGGACATCCAGAGATGCTGGAGGCGGCCCGGGACATTGTCCATCGGCAGACCGGCCTGCGACCAGGCGACGACGGATTCGGGATAGAGCTTCACGTTTTCGATGCCGCCGAGTTCGCTCAGAGCGAACCAGTTCGTCGCAGCCCAATGGCCGGTATTGCAGAAGGAGACCAGCGCCTCGCCGTTATCGAGGCCGTTCTCGGCCACGAGCCGGCGCACGGTCTCTTGCTCGATCACGGCAGGGCCGGAGCCGAACCAGTTCGCATGCGTGAACAGACGTGCCTGCGGCAGCGTCCCCGGACGCGCCGCCGCGCCATGCGCTGTCTCACCGTTATAGAAAGCCTCCGGACGCGCATCGATCAGCGTGGCGCTGTCTTCGCCATCGACGATGGCGCGGATGTCGTCGCGGGTGGCGATCCAGGCTTCACCGAGACTCACCGTGATCTCGCTCGGGCGCGGCGCGGGGCTGTCCGTCGCGAGCGCGAGCTCCTCGGCCGTCCAGGCCTCGACGCCGCCATTGAGGATGGCGAGATTGTCGATACCGGCGGATTTCAAGGTCCAGTAGACACGCGCAGCGGCGCCGAAATCGCTGACGCTGTCACCCTGGTGGATCACCACGACGGGCCGCCCTTCCTCGACACCGAGGCTGCGGAAGAGCTCGGTCAGCTCGGCATCCGTGAGCACCTGCCCCGGATTCTCCGCCGGGCCGCGCCAGCGCGCATAAGGCGCGTGCACGGCGCCGGGGATATGGCCGGCCTCATAGACGCCGACCCCCTCCGACGCCTCGCCCTGACGGATGTCGAGAAGCAGCAGATCGGCGTCGCGCTTGAAAGCGGCGAGCTCCGCCGGGCTGACGAGCGGCGACAGCTGCGGGGCGGCGTGAGCCGAGGCGGCAAATCCATGAATGCCGAAACCGGCGACGACGATACCTGCGCCGAGCGCGGTGAGGGAGCGTTGCATGATGGAAACCTCCTTTTTGCAATCCTTGTGCGGAGATAATCCATAAAATCAGCATTGCAAGTGTATTTTTTTATTTCACAAATTTTAAAGGTAATTAAGTTGCTGCCAATCTGCGGCATGGCGGCCATTGACCTCGTCGCCCCCCTGCCCCATTCATCCCGCCATCATCCGACCCGGACCGGCGCCATATGCCCCGTGCATATGGCGATCCGGCTTTTTTGCATGATGAAGAGACCGATGACGCAGGATCCGATCGCCAGAGCCGTGGAAGCCTTCGAGACCGGCGCGGGCATCACGCTCGCGAATGCGCCCGACGGCTATGACGCGATCGTGATCGCCCGCATGGCGCGCGCCCTGGCGCCACGCTCGGAAAATCCGGCGGTACTGGTGCATGTGGCCCGTGACGGCCAGCGCGCGCAGGCCTTCGAGCGCGCCATCGGATTCGTTGATCCGAAGATCCAGGTGATGAATTTCCCCGCCTGGGATTGCCAGCCCTATGATCGCGCCTCGCCGACCGGCAGCATCACCGCGCAACGCATGACGACGCTGGCGCGGCTGGCGCGCACGCGCTCGTCAGAGGAACGCCCGCGCATTCTCTCGACCACGGTCAACGCCATCCTGCAGCGCACGCCCCCGCGCAAGCGTATCCTGAAGGACACGTTCTCCGCCGCGCCGGGCAATGTCATCACCATGCAGGCCATCGTGGACTGGCTTGAGGTGAACGGCTTCATGCGCACCGGTACGGTCCACGAGACCGGCGAATACGCCGTGCGCGGCGGCATTCTCGATCTCTATGCCCCCGGCCTGCCGGCACCCGTGCGGCTCGATTTCTTCGGTGACACGCTGGAGACGATCCGCGCCTTCGATCCCGAGACGCAGCGTTCCTCGACGAGCCTGCGCTCGCTCAATTTCGTGCCGATCAGCGAGGCGCGGCTGACCACCGAGACGATCCGGCGCTTCCGGCAGGGCTATGCCGCGCAGTTCGGTGCGCCGACGCGCGACGACATGCTCTATGAGGCGGTCAGCGAAGGCCGGCGCTATGCCGGGCTGGAGCACTGGCTGCCGCTGTTCTACGACGAGCTCGGCACGCTTTTCGATTTCACCAAGGATGCCCCCCTCATCCTCGACGGCCTCGCCGAGGAAGCCGCCGGCGAGCGGCTGACGCAGATCGGCGATTATTACGAGGCCCGCCGCTCCGCGATGCAAACCCCGCAGCCCGGCGTCGCCCCCTATCGCCCGCTGCCGCCGGATGCACTTTATCTCTCGGCAGATGAATGGCAGGCGCAGCGGCGCCAGCGCGCCGGCGCCGTCCTGACACCCTTCGCCGCGCCGCAGACGTCTGAGCGCATCGTCGTCGATTGCGGCGCCCGCCAGGGCCGCAGCTTCGCCGCCGAGCGCGAGGCGGAGGGCGCCAACGTCTTCGATGCCGCGGTCACGCATATCCGTGACCTGCAGAATGATGGCCGCAAGGTCATGCTCGCGGCCTGGTCGGAGGGCTCGCGCGAGCGGCTCGAACACGTGCTGGCCGATCACGGGCTGGAGCGCGTCAGGGCGCTGCGCCGGTTCGACGAGGTGGAGGCGCTTTCCATGACCGAGATCGGCCTTGCGGTCTGGGGCATCGAATCCGGCTTCGAGGCGCGCGATGTCGTGGTGATCGGCGAGCAGGACATTCTCGGCGATCGCCTCGTGCGCGCGCGGCGCCGGGGCAAGAAACCGCAGGACGTCCTCACCGAAGTTTCCGCCCTCACCCCGGGCGACGTCATCGTACATGCCGATCACGGCATCGGGCGCTTCATCGGTCTCAAGACCATCGAGGCTGCCGGCGCGCCGCATGATTGCCTCGAGATCCATTATGCCGGTGGCGATCGCCTGTTCCTGCCGGTGGAGAATATCGAGCTTCTGACGCGCTACGGCTCCGAGGATACCGAGGTTCAGCTCGACAAGCTCGGCGGCGGCGCCTGGCAGGCGCGCAAGGCGAAGATGAAGCAGCGTATCCGCGAGATGGCGGACGGGCTGATCAGGATCGCCGCCGCCCGTGTCATGCGCGAAGCGCCGAAGCTCACGCCGCAGGAGGGCCTCTACGACGAATTCGCCGCGCGCTTCCCGTTCGAGGAGACCGAGGACCAACTCAACGCCATCGACGCGGTGATGAACGATCTTGCCTCCGGGCGCCCGATGGACCGGCTCGTCTGCGGCGATGTCGGTTTCGGCAAGACCGAGGTCGCGCTGCGTGCCGCCTTCGCCTGCGCCATGGCCGGGCGGCAGGTCGCCGTGGTGGTGCCGACGACGCTTCTCGCGCGACAGCATTTCAAGACCTTCGAGGAGCGCTTCAAGGGCCTGCCCGTACAGATCGGCCAGGCCTCGCGCTTCGTCAATTCCGCTGAGCTCAAGCGCGTCAAGGAAGGTATCGCCGACGGTACCGTCGATATCGTGGTTGGCACCCATGCGCTGCTCGGCAAGACGGTGAAGTTCCGCGATCTCGGCCTGATCATCGTCGATGAGGAGCAGCATTTCGGGGTCAGTCACAAGGAGCGCCTGAAGGAGCTGCGCGCCGAGGTGCATGTGCTCACGCTCTCGGCCACGCCGATCCCGCGTACCCTGCAACTTGCTCTCACCGGGGTGCGTGAGCTCTCGCTGATCGCGACGCCGCCGGTCGATCGCCTCGCCGTGCGCACTTTCGTCACGCCCTTCGATCCGCTCGCGATCCGCGAGGCGCTCTTGCGCGAGCGCTATCGCGGTGGCCAGGCGTTCTACGTGGCGCCGCGCATCGAGGATCTGAGCGAGGTCAAGGCCTTCCTCGATCGCGAGATACCGGAGGTGAAGGTCGCGGTCGCCCATGGCCAGATGGCTGCGGGCCAGCTCGAGGACGTGATGACGGCGTTCTACGAGGGCAAGTTCGATGTGCTGCTCTCCACCACCATCGTCGAATCGGGCCTCGACATCCCCACCGCCAACACACTGATCGTGCACCGCGCCGACATGTTCGGCCTCTCCCAGCTCTACCAGTTGCGCGGGCGCGTCGGGCGCTCGAAAACGCGGGCCTATGCCCTGTTCACGATCCCGGAGAACCGCATGCTCACGCCGCAGGCGGAGCGCCGTCTCAAGGTGCTGCAATCGCTGGATACGCTGGGCGCCGGCTTCCAGCTCGCGAGCCACGATCTCGACATTCGCGGCGCCGGCAACCTGCTTGGAGAGGAGCAGTCCGGCCATATCCGCGAGGTGGGTTACGAGCTGTATCAGCAGATGCTGGAAGAGGCCGTCTCCCAGCTCAAGGAGGGCAAGGGCGAGGTGATGGAGGATCAGTGGTCGCCGACCATCGCCATCGGCGCGCCGGTGATGATCCCGGAGAATTACGTCCCCGACCTGCAACTGCGCCTCGACCTCTACCGCCGCCTCGCTGGCATGGAGGATGAGAGCGCCATCGCGGAATTCGGCATCGAGATGGTCGACCGGTTCGGCGAGAAGCCTTCAGAGGTCGATCAGCTCCTGCAGGTCATGCAGATCAAGGTGTTATGCCGGCGCGCCAATGTCGAGAAGGTCGAGGGCGGGGCCAAGGGCATCACCGTCTCCTTCCGCGACAATTCCTTCGCCGATCCGGCGGGCCTCGTCGCCTATGTCGCCGATCAGGGCCCGACGGCAAAGGTGCGCGCCGACATGAAGATTGTCTTCATGCGCGACGTTGCCGATATCGACCGCCGCCTGAAGACCACCCGCAACATCCTGCGGGAGCTGGTGAAGATCGCCGAGGGCAAGAAGGCGGCGTGAGCAGAATACCTCGCTGCCCCCTGCACCCTTCCCGATTGCACGGCAAGCGATGGCGGCGTAACCATGTGCCGGCGCGGCAATCGGGATACGAGGAGACGGCATGACACAGGCGGCGATAGTCCATGATCAGTATCCGGATGCGCATATCCGGAGCATCCTGCAGCAGACGCGCACGATCGCGATCGTCGGCGCCTCGGCCAATCCCGCGCGCCCGAGCTGGATCGTGATCAAGTATCTCAAGGAACGCGATTTCGACGTGATCCCGGTCAATCCGGGGCTGGCGGGAACCGAGATCCTCGGCCTGCCCGTCTACGGCACACTCGCCGATATCCCCCGCCCGGTGGACATGGTCGAGATCTTCCGCAATTCCGCCGCTGCGGGCCCGATCGTCGACGAGGCGCTCGCGCTCGATCCGCTGCCGAAGGTGATCTGGATGCAGCTCTCCGTGCGCGACGACGAGGCGGCTGCGCGCGCGGAAGCGCAGGGCGTCACCGTGGTGATGAACCGCTGCCCGAAGATCGAATATGGCCGCCTCTCCGGCGAGATCGCCTGGCAGGGGATCAACTCACGGGTGATTTCAGCGAAGAAGCCGACGCTTGCCGCGAAGGGTTTCCAGAAACTCACCCTCGGACAGGGTCCATATAGCGGCGGGCGCCGCTGACATATCCCGCCATTGCGTTCGAAAGATCAAAGCACGATGCGTATCGCCACCTGGAACGTCAACTCCATCCGCACCCGACAGAGCCACCTCCTGGCCTTCCTCGAAGAAGCGAAGCCGGATGTGCTCTGCCTGCAGGAGCTCAAGACGACGCCGGAAAACGTCCCGACGGGCGCGATCGAGGATGCGGGCTACAATGTCGTTATCCATGGCCAGAAGAGCTATAACGGCGTCGCCATCCTCTCGCGCCACCCGATCGAGGATGTGCGCACCGGCCTGCCGGGCGATGATTCCGACGCGCATGCGCGCTACATCGAAGCCGTGATCTCCCGTGACGGCGAGGCTGTACGCGTCGCCTCGATCTACCTGCCCAACGGCAACCCGATCGATGACGACAGGAAATTCCCCTACAAGCTCGCCTGGATGGACCGCCTGATCGCCCATGCGCGCGACCTTCTCGCGGACGAGGAAATCTTCGTACTCGCCGGCGATTACAACGTCATTCCGCAGCCGCGCGATGCGGCAAAGCCGCAAGCCTGGGTGAATGACGCGCTGTTCCAGCCGGAGACCCGTTCCCGCTGGCGGGCGCTTGAGGCGCTCGGTCTCACCGATGCCGTGCGCGCCTGCGACGATTCCGACGGGCTCTACACTTTCTGGGATTACCAGGCCGGCGCCTGGCAGCGCAATAACGGTATCCGCATCGACCACCTGCTGCTCTCGCCGCGCGCGGCAGACCGGTTGGCCGGCTATGCGATCCACAAGCATCTGCGCGGCTGGGAGAAGCCCTCTGACCACGTACCAGTCTCGATCGATCTGAATTGACGGCGCGGCTGCGCGCTCAGACCCTGTCGACGACCTTGCCGTCGGCAATGGTGATGATGCGATCCATGCGCGATGCGATCTCGACATTATGCGTGGCGATCAGCGCGGCGAGGCCCGTGGCGCGCACCAGCGAGACCAGCGTGTTGAACACGTGTCCCGCCGTCTGCGGATCAAGATTTCCGGTGGGCTCGTCGGCCAGAAGCAGGCGGGGTGCGTTGGCCACGGCGCGCGCGATTGCCACACGCTGCTGCTCGCCGCCGGAAAGCTCCGAGGGACGATGCGTGGCGCGTGGGCCGAGGCCGAGAAATTCGAGCAGTTCCTGCGCCCGCTTGCGGGCTTCCGCCTTGGGCAGGCCGCGAATGAGTTGCGGCATCACCACGTTTTCCAGCGCCGAGAATTCCGGCAGCAGATGGTGGAACTGGTAGACAAAACCGATCTGCTCGCGCCGCAGCCGGGTGCGACCGGTATCATCCATATGCGCCGTCGCCGCGCCCGCGATGAAGACCTCGCCGGCATCGGGACGCTCGAGCAGGCCGGCCACATGCAGGAGCGTCGATTTTCCCGTGCCTGACGGGGCGACCAGCGCCACGATCTCGCCGGGCCAGATCGCGAATTCGGCCCCCGTGAGGATGTCGAGCGCTCCGTCCGCCTGCGGATAGCGACGCGCGACGGCGGAGCAATAGAGGGCGGGTACGTCTTCGCCGGCCTGTGCCTGGGACATGGCTTCATTCATGGCCATCACCCGTAACGCAGCGCCTGGACCGGGTCCAGCCGCGCTGCGCGCCATGAGGGATAGAGCGTCGCCAGAAGCGAGAGCACAAAGGCCATGACCAGCACCGCGATGACTTCCGAGGGATCGATCTCGGCCGGAATATCCGAGAGGAAACGCACTGTCGGATCCCACAGATCCTGGCCCAGAACCCATGAGAAGAAGTTTTGCACCGCCTCGATATTATAGGTGAAGACGAGGCCGAGGATGAGCCCGGCAATCGTCCCCACGATCCCGATCGAGGCCCCGGTAATCAGGAAAACGCGCATGATCGCGCCCCGGGTCGCCCCCATCGTGCGCAGGATGGCGATGTCGTGCGACTTGTCCTTCACCAGCATGATCAGGCCCGAGACGATATTCAGCGCCGCCACCAGCACGATCAGGGTGAGGATGATGAACATCACGTTGCGCTCGACTTCGAGCGCGGCGAAGAAGGTGCGGTTGCGCTGTGTCCAGTCCGTCAGCAGTACGGGTCTCTCGACAGCAGCGCTGATCGCCTGGCGCGCCTGAAACACACGGTCGGCATCATCGAGAAAGACCTCGATCACGCTCACATCACCGGCGCGATTGAAATAGGTCTGCGCTTCTTCCAGCGGCATGTAGACGAAGATGTTGTCGAATTCCGTCATGCCCACTTCGAAGATCGCCTCGACGGGATAGCCCTTGATGCGGGGCGCGGTACCGAACGCCGTCGTCGCACCCCGCGGTGAGATCAGCGTCAGCGTGTCCCCTGCCCGCAATCCGAGCTGCTCGGCGAGGCGCTGGCCGATCAGCACTCCCTCCTGCTCGCCGAAATTATCGATCGAGCCCTGCCGGATGTTATCGGTAATCGCATCAATGCGGGGCAGATCATCGGGGCGCACGCCGCGTACCAGCACGCCCCCGCCCTCCTCGCTGGATGACGCGAAAGCCTGCCCCTCGACCAGCGGCACGGCACGACGCACACCCGGCAGTTCTGCGATCCGCATCGCAACCTCGTCGTAATCGGTCAGCGGGCTGTCGATCGGCGCGACGAAGATATGGCCGTTGATACCGACGATCTTGTTCAGCAATTCCGAGCGGAAGCCGTTCATCACCGAGAGCACGATGATCAGCGTGGCGACACCCAGCATGATCCCGATGAAGGAGAAGCCGGCGATCACCGAGACGAAGCCCTCCCGTCGGCGCGTGCGCAGATAGCGCAGGGCCAGCATCCATTCGAAGCCTGCGAAAGGTCGCGTCGCTGAGCTCATGGGATCGCTTTCATGCTTGCAGACAGCCACTCACGCTTTCAGGCGCGCGAGGCAATCGTCGACGGCCACGAGCTCTCGCGCGCCGGTGGCGCGGCGCTTCATCTCGATCTTGCCATCCGCGAGGCTCTTGGGGCCGACAATCACCTGCCAGGGCAGGCCGATCAGGTCGGCATTGGCGAATTTTGCGCCGGGGCGCTCCTCGCGATCGTCGTAGAGCACATCGTAACCGGCAGCACCGAGCGCGGCATAGAGCGTCTCGCAGGCGCCATCCGTTGCCGGATCGCCGGGCTTCAGATTGAGCAAGGCCACATGGAAGGGTGCGATCGCATCCGGCCAGATCACGCCGGCCTCGTCATGGCTCGCCTCGATGATGGCGGGGACGAGACGGCTCGGACCGATGCCGTAGGAGCCCATATGCACCGGATGCTCCTTGCCGTCAGGCCCGGTCACCACCGCCCTCATGGGCTCGGAATACTTGGTGCCGAAATAGAAGATATGCCCCACTTCGATACCGCGCGCCGAGAGCTTGTCGGCATCCGGGAGTGCGGCAAAGGCGGCTTCGTCATGTTTCTCGTCGGTCGCGGCATAGCGTGCCGTCCAGGCATCGACGATACCCTGCAAACCGGCCCGATCCTCGAAATCGGTCTCCGCCGCCGGCGTGTCGAAATCGAGATAGGCCTTGTCGCAGAAAACCTCGCTCTCACCGGTGGAGGCGAGGATGATGAATTCGTGGCTCAGATCCCCGCCGATGGGACCGGTATCGGCCTGCATCGGAATCGCCCGCAGCCCCATCCGCGCGAAGGTGCGCAGATAGGCCACGAACATCCGGTTATAGGCATGGCGGGCGCTTTCCTTGTCGAGATCGAAGGAATAGGCGTCCTTCATCAGGAATTCGCGCGAGCGCATCGTGCCGAAACGCGGGCGGATTTCGTCGCGGAACTTCCACTGGATGTGGTAGAGATTGAGCGGCAGATCCTTGTAGGAGCGCAGATAGGTGCGGAAGATATCCGTCACCATCTCCTCGTTGGTCGGGCCGAACAGCATGTCGCGCTCGTGCCGGTCCCGGATGCGCAGCATCTCCTTGCCATAGGCCTCGTAGCGCCCCGATTCGCGCCACAGATCCGCCGACTGGATCGTCGGCATCAGGATCTCGACGGCACCGGCCCGGTTCTGCTCCTCGCGGATGATCGCGTTGATCTTGTTGAGCACGCGCAGACCCAGCGGCAGCCAGGAGAAGATCCCGGCCGATTGCTGGCGCACCATCCCGGCACGCAGCATCAGGCGATGCGAGACGATCTCGGCCTCGCGCGGGGTCTCGCGCAAGGTGGGCAGGAAGTAGCGGCTCAGACGCATGAACGACCTCGGTCAGATCAGGAGTGGCGACACGATACACGGGCGTGATTCAATTTCGCGCACATGACACTTCAAGCGGATAAAACACAAGACTGGAAACGCAGAAGAAGCGTGCTGTTTCGCAACGCCCCGCCGCTTGCAGCAACCTGAAATTTCCAGACACATATATCGGCTTTCGCATGTTTGTTGCACCGCAGCGAATTTTTATGGCATTTTTTTGCGCATTTCTGATGAAAATGTGGTGACAAGTCCGTCGCGGCTGATTATAAACCTCTTCACCAGATCGCCAAGAAAAGCGAACAAGACAGGCGGGGGGCGCGGTCCAAGTCTGGGGAGGAAAGGCGCCACGGCTCGTAAAACGGGCCCAGATAAGAACACAAGGCGTAAATGATAAATACAGGCAAGGCGAAAGCCTTGCTTTTTTCTTTTGTGCACTGGACAGACGAGCGCGCGGCCATTCGAAAACGCCAAATATTCCAGCTCATTTTATCGCTGGCCAGCATCCGGTGAATCGCGGTTCTGCATCTGATCCGGACCGACCGTCCCGGAATGCCGTCAGAGACCGGCCAGCGGCAACAGCAGAATGGTCAGATTGAACACCAATGCAGAGACGATCGTCGTCCAGATCGCCTTCTGACGCAGAGCCGGCGCTGCCGGCGCGCCCGGCTCCGATCCTGCGACCACCTCCCCGCTCTCCAGCTGAGAGCGGACGCCGAAGGGCAGCACGGCAAACAGCATGATCCACCAGACCACGAAATAGAGCGCCAGCGCCCCGGTAATCCCCATATCCAGCACACCGATACCGACAATCAGGGCAGCAATCGTGATGGCGCCGATCATGATCAGCGTCGCGGAGGTTGATGTGGCAATCAGGCGAATCGCGTTGACCATGAGATCATGCCTCCTCGAGTTCGACGAGCGTACCGCAGAAATCCTTGGGATGCAGGAACAGTACCGGCTTGCCGTGCGCACCGGTCTTCGGCTCGCCATCACCCAGCACCCGCGCGCCGGCTTCGACCAGACGATCGCGCGCAGCGCGAATGTCGCCCACCTCGTAACAGAGGTGGTGGATGCCGCCATCCGGCGCCTTTTCCAGAAAACGCGCGATCGGCGAATCCGCGCCAAGGGGCTCCAGCAGCTCGATCTTGGTATTCGGCAGTTCGACGAAGACTGTCGTCACCCCGTGCTCGGGCAGCGGCACGGCCTGCGAGACCCTGGCACCGAGCGTATCGCGATAGACCGCCGTCGCGGCGGCGATATCGCGAACGGCGATGGCCACATGGTTGAGACGCCCGATCATCGCGTTTCTCCTGCCTTCACGACCGACAGGCACCAGCCTCCATCCGGCTGGCCCCATCTGCCCTCATATGGGGCCGTCATACCTCGATAACGAGGACATGGCACGCAGGCTTTTTGCCCCAGGTATTGTTGAGTGTCGAGCGTACGGCACGCAAAACCGCGTTCTCGACGAACTCCGTATCGCGTCGGCGCGCGCGCGGCAGTCCGTCGAGGGTGCGGATCACCGTATCCGCGACAAAGTCGATCAGCTCCTCGCCCTGGCGCGTATAGCGGGGCATCCCCATCACGTCGATCACCGGGTCGCCCGCGATCTCGCCCTTGCCGTCGATGGCAATGGCGATGGTGGCGATACCGGCAATCGAGAGCTTGCGGCGCTCCGGGATCGCCTTGTCGGCCTCGTCGATGACGATCTCGCCATCCTTGTAGAGCCGGCCCACAGGCACGTGATCGATGATTTCCGGCTCTCCGGGCGCGAGGCGGATCATGGCGCCATTGCGCCCCATCACGGCATGCGGCACACCCTGTTCACGGGCGAAACGCACATGCTCGGCCAGATGCTGCGCCTCGCCATGGGCGGGAATCACCGTACCGGGCCGCAGCCAGCCATACATCATCTCCATCTCGCCACGGCGCGGATGGCCGGACACATGGATCAGCCCGTCCTTGTCGGTGACGATGCGCACGCCCTTCTCCGCCAGCGCGTTGACGATGCGCAGGACGGATTTCTCGTTACCGGGGATCAGCCGCGACGAGAAGACGACGATGTCGCCCTGGGAAAACTGGATATCGCGGTGATCGTCATTGGCGATCCGCGCCAGCGCCGCACGCGATTCACCCTGCGATCCCGTGAGCAGGGCCACCACCTTGTTGCGCGGCAGGTGCTGGAAGGCATCCGCCGAGCGGAATTCCGGGATGCCGTCGAGATAGCCGAGCTCCCGCGCGACCGCAACGACACGCTCCATCGCCCGCCCGACCAGCACGACCTCGCGTCCGCAGGCCTGGGCTGCCTGCGCCACGGCGCTGATGCGCGCCACATTCGAGGCAAAGGTCGTGATCGCGACACGGTGCTCCGCCGCCATGATGATCTCGGTGAGCGCTTTCGCGACATCCGTTTCGCTGGGGCTGACGCCATCGCGCATGACATTGGTCGAATCGCTGATCGCAGCGATCACGCCCTCATCACCCAGCGCCTTGAAATCCTCGGCATTGGTGACATTGCCGATGAAGGGGGCGTCGTCCAGCTTCCAGTCACCCGTATGCACGACGAGACCATGCTTCGTACGAATGGCGAGGCTGTTCGATTCAGGGATTGAATGCGAAACCGGAATGAGCTGCACCTCGAACGGCGCCAGATCCACCTTGCCGCCCTGCGGCACCACCGTCACCGGAAGCTTCGGCGCGCCGGGCTCGCTCAGACGACGGGTGGCGAGGAGGTCAGCGGCGAAGCGCGTCATGTAGACCGGCGCCTCGAGCCGCGGCCACAATTCGGCGATGGCGCCGATGTGGTCTTCATGCGCATGGGTGATGATGATCCCGACCAGATCCTGCTTGCGTTCCTCGAGAAAGCGCAGATCCGGATAGACCAGATCGATGCCGGGATAAGCGTCATCGGCGAAGGTGACGCCGCAATCGACGAGAATCCACTTCTTCTTCTTTTTCGGCCCGAAGCCGTACAGTGCGGCATTCATGCCGATTTCGCCCAGCCCCCCCAGGGGCAGGAACACCAGTTCGTCCTGATCAGACGCCATTCAAACAACCTCGTTCATATGTGTTGGTGCGGGGTATATCACATTCCCGCAAAGTATAAATCGCCCGCATCGATCGTCTGAATGCCACCCTCCGTAAGGAACAGCAGCCGGCCATCGCCGTCGAGCCCGACAAAGCGCCCCTCTCGGGCCCCTCCCGGCAGGCGGATCGTGACATTCCCATCGAGCCCGTGGGCGCGTGCAAGCCAGTCCTCGCGCAGAGCCGCCAGCGCGAGCATCGCGTCAGGGGCTTCCCGCCAGCCCGCGAAGCGGCGCGCGAAGGCGCGGGCCAGCGCGTCGAACAAGGCTTCCGGCGTCACATCCGCAACGAGATCGGCGAGTCGCGCCGCCGGATAGGGCGTGTCGTCGGGGGTGAAGGCGATATTCGCCCCGATCCCGGCGATCAGCGCGAAACGCCCGTCGCGCGCATGATGCCCCTCAAGCAGCATTCCGGCAATCTTCGCCCCATCGACCAGCACGTCATTCGGCCATTTCAGCCGCACCCGGGCGGCATGGGCCGGAGCGATTGCGGCGATGGCATCGTGAAGCGCCAGCCCGATCAGATAACCGAACTGCGCCGCATGGCGTTGCTCACAGGGCTCGACCAGCGCCAAGGTCGCGTACATGTTGCCCGGTGGCGAGGTCCAGACCCGACCATGACGCCCACGCCCGGCTTTCTGCATCCGCGCCGTGACCCAGAAGGGCGCTTGTCGCCCTTCCCGCAGCGCGGTGAGCGCGTCGTCATTGGTGGAGGCCGTCTCGCCCTTCGCGAGATGAACGAACCCGCCGGCAATGGCTTCGCGCGCGCCCTCCACCGGATCAGAACAGCGAACGCGCTGCCGCCCCGGCTGCTGCGACGAGCGGCGCCGGCACCAGCCAGAAACCGACGACGAAGACGGCGGAGATTGTCATCACCCCACGCAGCATCCCGGGCATCGGCTCGTATGAGCCGACGGGCTCGTCGAAATAGATGATCTTGGCGATGCGCAGATAGTAATAGGCGCCGATCACAGAGGCGATCACGCCAAGCACCGCAAAGACGGTCAACCCCGCTTCAACGGCGGCCCAGAAGGCATAATACTTGCCGATGAAGCCGGCGAGCGGCGGAATGCCCGCGAGCGACAGCATCAGCATCGCCATGGCGAAGGCAAAGCCCGGATGCGTACGCGCCGTGCCGGCGAGATCATCAATCGTCTCGAGCTCGACCCCGCCGCGCCGCATGCTGAGAATGCAGGCGAAGACGCCCAGCGTCATGACCAGATAGATCGCCATATAGACCAGAACCGCCTGCACTCCCTCCTGCGTGCCGGCCGCAAGCCCGAGCAGCGCGAAACCGATATTGGCGATCGAGGAATACGCCATCAGGCGCTTGATGTCGCGCTGCCCGATCGCGGCGAAGGCACCGAGGAACATCGAGAGCACGGCAATGAACACGATGATCTGCTGCCACTGATCGACGATGGTAGGGAAAGCCCCGATGAAGACGCGAACCGCAAGCGCCATCGCCGCCACCTTCGGCGCGGAGGCGAAGAAGGCGGTGACCGGCGTCGGCGCGCCCTGATAGACATCCGGCGTCCACATGTGGAACGGCACGGCTGAGACCTTGAAGGCAATGCCGGCGGCGATGAAGACCAGACCGAAGATCACACCCGGATTGGCGCCTTCGGCCACGACCGTCGCGATCTCGGGGAAGGAGACCGTTCCGGTGAAACCGTAGACCAGCGAGGAGCCGTAGAGCAGCATGCCGGAGGCGAGCGCACCCAGCACGAAATACTTCAACCCCGCTTCCGTCGAGCGCGCATTGTCGCGATGGAAGGAGGCAATGACGTAGGCCGCGAGGCTCTGCAATTCGAGCCCGAGATAGAGCGCGATGAGATCATTGGCCGAGATCATCACCATCATGCCGATCGCGGCCAGGAGGATCAGCAAAGGATACTCAAAACGGTCGATTCCGAGCCGGCGGAAATGCTCACGCGACATGGCGAGCGCCACGATCGCACCAATCAGCACCAGCGCCTTCATGAAGCGGGCGAACCCGTCGGTGATGAAGGCGTCGGAGAAGGTCACCTGGGTATCGCCCGACATGGTGAGAATGAAGCCGAGGGTGAACGCCATCAGCGCGATCGCCGCCGCCGTCACGACGCCGGTGGAGCGCTCGCCGCGCAGGGCGCCATAGAGCACCAGCGCGAGGACGCCGACCGCCATGATGATCTCGGGCAGAGCCGGACCGAGCACGGGCACGGCATAGAGCGGGATCCCGGATGCGGTGGTTTCAACGGGCATGGCGATTGAACCTCACTGGACCCCGGCCAGCGCAGCGCCGGCCTGGAGAACGGGATAAGCATTGGCGAGCAGGGCCTGTGTCGGCGCGGCGAAGGCGTCGAGGATCACCTGCGGCTGCACACCATAATAGATGACGAGGATGCCGAGTGGCGCCAGCAGGAGAACTTCGCGCCGGTCGAGATCCGGAATCGCCTGAAGTTCCGGCTTCTCCAGCCGCCCGTTCATGACACGCCAGTACAGCCAGAGCGCATAGCAGGCCGAGAGGATGACGCCGGACGTGGCGACGAAGGCGACCCAGAAATTCGCCTGGAACGTCCCGATCAGCGTCAGGAATTCACCCACGAAGCCGGATGTGCCGGGCAGGCCGACATTGGCCATGGTGAAGAGCAGGAAGGCGACGCCATAGAGCGGCATCCGATTAACGAGGCCCCCATAGGCCTTGATCTCGCGGGTATGCATCCGGTCGTAGATCACGCCCACGCACAGGAACAGCGCGCCGGAGATCAGGCCGTGCGAGATCATCTGGAACATCGCCCCCTCGATCCCCTGCGGGGTGAGGCTGAACAGGCCCATCGTGACGAAGCCCATATGGGCCACCGAGGAATAGGCAATGAGCTTCTTCATGTCCTCCTGCATCAGCGCGACGAGGGAGGTGTAGACGATGGCGATGACCGAGAGCGCGAAGACCATCGGCGCGAAATACAGCGACGCATCGGGGAACATCGGAATCGAGAAGCGGATGAAGCCGTAGCCCCCCATCTTCAGGAGGATCCCGGCCAGAATCACCGAGCCGGCCGTGGGCGCCTCCACGTGGGCATCCGGCAGCCAGGTATGGACCGGCCACATCGGCATCTTCACCGCGAAGGAGGCGAAGAAGGCCAGCCACAACCAGGTCTGCAGCGAGACCGGGAAATCATGCGCGAGAAGTGTCGGGATGTCACTCGTCCCCGCCTGCCAGTACATGGCCACGATGGCGATGAGCATCAGCACCGAGCCGAGCAGCGTATAGAGGAAGAACTTGAAGCTCGCATAAATGCGCCGCCTGCCACCCCAGATCCCGATGATCAGGAACATCGGGATCAGGCCCGCCTCGAAGAAGATGTAGAACAGCACCAGATCGAGCGCCACGAAGACGCCGATCATCAGCGCCTCGAGCACGAGGAAGGCGACCATGTATTCCTTGATGCGCGTCTTGATCGTCTCCCAGGAGGCGAGGATGCAAAACGGCATCAGGAAGGTGGTGAGCAACACGAAGGGCAGCGAGAACCCGTCCACGCCGAGCGTGAACCGCGTCGTCTCCATCAGCCAGGCATGCGATTCCACCAGCTGGAAATCCGGGCTGCCCGTATCGAACCGCGCCCAGGCCACCAGCGAGAGCAGGAAGGTGACGATCGTCGTCGCCAGCGCCGCCCAGCGCGCATTGTTGCGGATCGCAGCCTCGTCACCGCGCAGGGTGAGGATGAAGGCCGCTCCGATCAGCGGCAGGATCAGAAGCCCGGAGAGAATACCGAAGCCGAACATCAGCGGGCCCCCGCGATCAGATACCATGTCACCAGTGCGGCGACACCGACGAGCATGGTGAAGGCGTAGTGATAGACATAGCCAGTCTGCAGCCGTACGACCCAGGAGGTGGTGTCGAGCACCCGGGCGGAGATGCCGTCAGGCCCCATCCCGTCGATGATCTTGCCGTCACCGGTACGCCACAGGAACCGCCCGAGCCACTTGGCCGGTCGCACGAAAATGATGTCGTAGAGCTCGTCAAAATACCATTTGTTGAGCAGGAAGCGGTAGAGCATCGGCTGCTCCTGCGCGATACGCGCCGGCACGGCGGTATCACGGACATACATCCAGTACGCGAGCGCAAACCCGATCACCATCATCACGAAGGGTGACCAGACGACCCAGGCGGGAACGTAGTGCAGGTCATGCAGGATGGTGTTGTCGGCCCGCGTGTAGAGCGCATCGCCCCAGAAGGCCTCGTAGCCGTCTCCCACGAAGACGCTCTTGAAGAAGTAGCCGGCAACCAGCGCACCGATGGCGAGCAGGATCAGCGGAATCAGCATCACCGGCGGGCTCTCATGCGGCTTGTGATCATGGTGATGCCCGTGATCATCGCCATGCGAGGTGTCGTCATGCGCGGCGTGACCATGGCCCGCACCCCAGCGCGCCTTGCCGGCAAAGGTCATGAAGAACAGGCGCCAGGAATAGAAGGACGTGAACAGGGCCGCCACGACGGTGGCGATGAAGGCGACATCCGACATGCCGGCACCGGACGCATATGCCGCCTCGATGATCGCATCCTTGGAATAATAGCCCGCCGTGAAGGGAAAGCCCGTCAGCGCGATCGTGCCGATCACCATCATCAGCGCGGTGAGCGGGATCACCTTGCCAAGGCCACCCATGTTGCGCATGTCCTGCTCGTGATGCATCGCATGGATCACCGAACCGGCGCCGAGGAACAGCAGCGCCTTGAAGAAGGCGTGCGTGAACAGGTGGAACATGCCCACGCTGTAGGCGCCCAGCCCCATCGCAACGAACATGTAGCCGAGTTGCGAGCAGGTCGAATAGGCGATCACGCGTTTGATGTCGTTCTGGACGAGCCCCACCGTCGCGGCGAAGAAGGCCGTCAGCGCGCCGATACCGGTCACGACGACGAGCGCCGTCGGGGCATATTCGAACAGCGGCGACATCCGCGCCACGAGGAAGACACCGGCGGTCACCATGGTCGCGGCATGGATCAGCGCCGAGACCGGCGTCGGACCCTCCATCGCGTCGGGCAGCCAGGTATGCAGCAGGAACTGCGCCGATTTGCCCATGGCTCCCATGAACAGAAGCAGGCAGGCGAGCGTCAGCGTGCCCTGCGCATCGAGTCCGAGGAAGACGAATCCCTCGCCCGCCTCGCCGGTTGCAAAGGCCTCGACCTGCGGGAAGATCACGTCGAAACTGGTGGAACCGAACAGATAGAAGACGAGGAAGATGCCGAGCGCGAAGCCGAAATCGCCGACGCGGTTGACCACGAATGCCTTCATCGCCGCCGCATTGGCCGATTCCTTCTGATACCAGAAGCCGATCAGCAGGTAGCTCGCGAGGCCGACACCCTCCCAGCCGAAGAACATCTGCACCAGATTGTCCGAGGTCACCAGCATCAGCATGGCGAAGGTGAACAGCGACAGATAGGCGAAAAAGCGCGAGCGCGACGGGTCCTCGTGCATGTAGCCCATGGAATAGAGATGCACGAGCGCCGAGACGCTGTTCACCACGACCAGCATCACCACGGTCAGCGCGTCGATGCGCAGGGCCCAGTCCACGGCGAGATCGCCCGAGACCATCCAGTTGGCAATGCGCACGACGGTGTCGCCGTCGCCGTAACCGACGGAGAACAGTGCGACCCATGAGAGCAGCGCGGAGATCGCGACGAAGGAGGTCGTCACGATCTCGCTCGGGCGCGGCCCGATCATGCGGCCGAAAATGCCCGCAATGAGGAAGCCGAGAAGCGGCAGGAAGACGATCGCGTGATACATCGTGGACGCCCCTTAGCCCTTCATCGTGTTGATGTCTTCCACCGCGATGGTGCCGCGGTTGCGGAAGAAGATGACGAGGATCGCCAGCCCGATCGCCGCCTCGGCAGCGGCGACGGTGAGCACGAACAGGGCAAAGACCTGCCCGACAATGTCGTTCAGGAAGCTCGAGAAGGCGACGAGATTGATGTTCACCGAAAGCAGGATCAGCTCGATCGACATCAGGATGACGATCACGTTCTTGCGGTTGATGAAGATCCCGAGCACGCCCAGCGTGAACAGGATCGCCGCCAGCGTGAGGAAATGGACCAGGGTGATCATCGCATCGGCTCCTTACACGCCCTCGCGGTTTTTGACCTTGCGGATCTCGATCGAGGTCTCGCGGGTGCGCGCAGCCTGCTTCGCCGCATCCTGACGCTTCACGCCGGGTCGGTCGCGCAGGGTCAGCACGATCGCCCCGATCATCGCCACCAGGAGGACCAGACCGGAAAGCTGGAAGAAATACACATATTTGGTGTAGATCACCGATCCGAGCTGGGCGGTGTTGGTGATTCCCGTTTGCGCCTCTGCTGCTGCCGGGAGGTTAAGCAAGGCCGGATCGACGGTATAGGTCGTCACCACGAGAACCAGCTCGACCAGGAAGATGACACCCACCACCGCGCTGATCGGCAGATATTGCAGCGCGCCCTGGCGCAACTCCGCGAAATCGATGTCGAGCAGCATGATCACGAACAGGAACAGCACCGCTACAGCGCCGACATAGACGACGATGAGGATCATCGCCAGGAACTCGGCGCCCAGCAGAATGAAGAGCCCCGCCGAATTCACGAAAGCGAGGATCAGGAAGAGCACCGAGTGCACGGGATTGCGTGCGGCGATCACCATGAAGGCCGAGGCCACGGTGATGGCGGCAAACAGATAGAAAAAGGCGGCGGTGACCGTCATGCGCTTTCGCTCGAAGCCTGTTGCGGTGGCTTGTCAGGTTCCGCCCGCATGGGTGCGGGCGGCCTGTCTATAGACCCCGTTTCGCGACCGCACAACCCGTGTCCGGCCAAACCCGGCAACCATCCCGAAGATATGCCCCCATGCAGGCCCCGGTCGGTCACCATGAAGAATGCTCAGCGATAAGGCGCATCCATCGCCAGATTGCGCGCGATCTCGCGCTCCCAGCGATCACCGTTATCGAGCAGCTTCTGCTTGTCGTAGAGCAGCTCTTCGCGCGTCTCCACGGAAAATTCGATATTCGGGCCCTCGACGATGGCATCCACCGGACAGGCCTCCTGGCACATGCCGCAATAGATGCACTTCACCATGTCGATATCGTAGCGCGTGGTGCGGCGCGTGCCGTCATTGCGGCGCGGACCGGCCTCGATGGTGATGGCCTGGGCCGGGCAGATCGCCTCGCAGAGCTTACAGGCGATGCAGCGCTCCTCACCGTTGGGATAGCGCCGCAGGGCGTGCTCACCGCGAAAGCGCGGCGAGGTGGGATTCTTCTCGAAGGGGTAATTGATCGTCGCCTTCGGCTTGAAGAAATACCGCAGCGCCAGAAGAAAGCCGGAGACGAACTCCTTCAGGAGGATCGCCTTCGCGGCCTGATCGAGCCTCATAGCCTTCTCCATGACCCACTCCTCATTCGAACATCGTCGACACGGTGGTGCCGAACAGATAGCCGATGACCGGAAAGGCGATCACCGTCAATGTGAACAACGCAACGCGGAAAATCCGGATCCGCCGCTCGTAATCAGCCTTTTCGGCCGCATTGGTCGATCGATCCGTCTCCCGCAGCTTCGCGGTGACATAGCCGCCGATCGTCTTGAAATTCACCAGCCCGATCAGGAAGCCGATGGCCGCCCCGATCATGCCCGCCGGTGAAATCCACTCAATCAAGCCGCCCACCCCTCAACTCGCCCCCGGCGCCCAGCCGGTCAGCTGCAGCACACCGGCCACGATCACCACGGCGGCGAGCGAGATCGGCAGGAAGACCTTCCAGCCCAGCCGCATCAGCTGGTCATAGCGGTAACGCGGCACGAAGGCCTTGGTCATCGCGAACATGTAGAAGCACAGCGCCATCTTCAGGATGAACCAGACCGGACCCGGCACCCAGGTGAAGGGTGCGAACGGGATCGGCGACAGCCAGCCGCCGAGGAACAGGATCGTCATCAGCGCACACATGGTCATGATGGCCACGTATTCGCCGAGCATGAAGAGCAGGTATGGCGTGGAGGAATATTCCACCATGAAGCCGGCGACGAGCTCCGATTCGGCCTCCGGCAGATCGAAGGGCGGGCGATTCGTCTCCGCCAGCGCCGAGATCAGGAAAATCACGAACATCGGGAAGAGCGGCAGCCAGAACCAGCCGAGAATGCCCCAGCCATTGTCCTGTGCCAGCACGATCTGCGTCAGGTTCAGCGAGCCCACGCAGAGCAGCACGGTGATGATCACGAAGCCGATGGAGACCTCGTAGGAGACCATCTGCGCGGCCGAACGCAGCGCGCCGAGAAAGGCGTATTTCGAATTCGAGGCCCAGCCGCCCATGATCACGCCATAGACCTGCAGCGAGGATACCGCGAAGACGAACAGGATGCCGACATTGATATCGGCGATCGCCCAGCCTTCACTGACCGGGATCACCGCCCAGGCCGCGAGCGCCAGCACCACGAGAATGAAGGGCGCGAGCAGGAACAGGCCCTTGTTGGCGCCTGCCGGTATCACCGGCTCCTTGAGCACGAATTTCAAGAGATCCGCAAAACTCTGCAACAGCCCCCAGGGCCCGACCACATTGGGCCCCCGGCGCAGCTGCACCGCCGCCCAGACCTTGCGGTCGGCGTAGAGAATGTAGGCGATGAAGACGAGCAGAGAGACCATCAAGACGAGGCTCTTGAAGGCGATGAGCAGCACGGTGAGGAGAATGTCCGGCATGATGATTGTGTCCCGTATCCTTGCTCACTCGGCCGCTTCGCGGCTCTCCCCGGCGGCGAGCGCCGAGCATTCCGCCATGATCGCGGATGCGCGCGCGATCGGGTTGGTCAGGTAGAAATCCTTGACCGGGCTCGCAAACGGCGCATCCCCCGGCTTGCCCTTCAGACTGGCCGCAGCCTTGACCGCCGCCGCCACGTCGCTTTGCGCGATCGCGTCGATCGCCGCCATATGCGGATAGGCCGCATACAGCTTTTCGCGCAGTTGCGCCAGATTGTCGAACGGCAATTTGTGACCGAGGTGATCGGACAGGGCGCGCAGGATGGCCCAGTCCTCGCGGGCATCGCCGGGCGGGAAGGCCGCGCGGTTGGCGATCTGCACCCGCCCCTCCGTATTGACGAAAGTGCCCGATTTCTCGGTATAGGTCGCTCCGGGCAGGATCACGTCGGCGCGGTGCGCGCCGCGATCGCCATGCGTCCCCTGATAGATCACGAAGGCGCCGGGCGGGATGGCGATCTCGTCCGCACCGAGCAGGAAGACCACGTCGAGCGCGCCTTCGCCGGCCATCGCCTGCGCATCAAGGCCGCCCTCCCCCGGCACGAAACCGAGATCAAGCGCGCCGACGCGGGCGGCTGCCGTGTGCAGCACGCTGAAGCCGTTCCAGTCATCGGTGACGGCGCCGACCTTCTCGGCCGCCTTGGCGGCGAGCGCCATGATCGCCGCGCCGTCCTCACGCATCAGCGCGCCCTGGCCGAGGATGATCAGCGGACGCTCGGCTTCGCTGAGCACCTTGGCGAAGGGATGCTTGCCGGAGACGATCTCGGCCAGCGTATCGGGGCCGGCGCCGAGATAATCATAATCATAGGTCAGATCCGCCTTCTCACCGATCACGCCGATCGGCGGCGGACCCATGCGGAAGCGCTTGCGGATGCGCACATTGACCAGCGAGGCCTCGATACGCGGATTGGAGCCCACGATCAGGATCGCATCCGCCTCCTCGATCCCCTCGATGGTCGAATTGAAGACGTAGGAACCGCGCCCCAGAGCCGGATCGAGCGCCGCGCCGTCCTGACGGGAATCGAGATTGGTCACGCCCAGCGACGCCATCAGTTGCTTGAGCGCATAGATCTCCTCCACCGCCGGCAGATCGCCGACAATGGCGCCGATGCGCTCCGGGCTCGCCGCGCCGACGGCCCTGGCGATGGCGCCGAACGCCTCCTGCCAGGAGGCGGGACGCAGCTTGCCGTTCTCGCGCACGTAAGGCTTGTCGAGGCGCTGGCGGCGCAAGCCGTCGATGATGTGGCGGGTCTTGTCCGTGATCCACTCCTCGTTGATCGCCTCGTTGACGCGCGGCAGGATGCGCATCACCTCGCGACCCCGCGAATCGACGCGAATGGCAGAGCCCACCGCATCCATGACATCCACCGATTCGGTCTTGGTCATCTCCCAGGGCCGCGCCGTATAGGCATAGGGCTTGGAGGTGAGCGCACCGACCGGGCACAGATCCGCGACGCAGCTTTGCAGCTCCGAGCCCATCGCCTTTTCGAGATAGGTGGTGATCTCCATGTCCTCGCCACGCCCGATGGCGCCGAGATCCGGCACACCGGCGATCTCGGTGGCAAAACGCACGCAGCGGGTGCAGTGGATGCAGCGATTCATCCAGGTCTTCACCAGCGGGCCGATATACTTGTCCTCGACGGCGCGCTTGTTCTCGTGGAAGCGGGTCGAATCAACGCCATAGGCCATGGCCTGGTCCTGCAGATCGCACTCGCCGCCCTGGTCGCAGATCGGGCAGTCGAGCGGATGGTTGATCAGCAGGAACTCCATCACGCCCTCGCGGGCCTTCTTCACCGTCGGCGACTTGGTCGAGACCTCCGGCGGCTCGCCATTCGGGCCCGGACGGCAATCGCGCACGCCCCAGGCGCAGCTCGCGATCGGCTTGGGCGCGCCCTTGATCTCGACGAGGCACATGCGGCAATTGCCGGCGACCGAGAGCCGCTCGTGGAAGCAGAAGCGGGGGATCTCGGCGCCCGCCTCCTCGCACGCCTGGAGCAGCGTGTATTCGGCCGGGACGTCGATTTCTTTGCCGTCGACGATGAGTTTGGTCATGGTGCCGTCGTCCTGTTCGTTTCCGCTCGCATCCGCAGGTGACTCTTGATCCGGTTACTCGGCTGCGACGCGCACCGGATCGGAATGCGGGTTGGCCGCGTAATCGTCGATCCGCTTTTCGATTTCATGCCGGAAATGGCGAATCAAGCCCTGAATCGGCCATGCCGCAGCGTCGCCCAAGGCGCAGATCGTGTGGCCTTCGACCTGCTTGGTGACTTCAAGCAGCATGTCGATCTCGCGCTTCTGCGCCCTGCCCTCCGACATCCGCGTCAGCACGCGCCACATCCAGCCGGTTCCCTCGCGACAGGGGGTGCACTGGCCGCAGCTCTCGTGCTTGTAGAAATAGGAGATGCGGGTGATGGCGCGTACGATGTCGGTGGACTTGTCCATCACGATCACCGCAGCCGTCCCCAGCCCCGATTGCAGCCCGCGCAGCGTATCGAAATCCATATGCGCGTCGGCAATCTGCTCGGCCGGCACCATCGGCACAGAGGATCCGCCGGGAATCACCGCGAGCAGATTGTCCCAGCCGCCGCGGATCCCGCCGCAATGGGTGTCGATCAGTTCGCGGAAGGTGATGCCCATCTCCTCTTCCACGTTGCACGGCTTGTTCACATGGCCGGAGACGCAAAACAGCTTGGTGCCGACATTGTTGGGGCGACCGAGCCCGGAAAACCACGAAGCGCCGCGCCGCAGGATGGTACCGGCGACCGCGATCGATTCGACATTGTTGACCGTGGTGGGGCAACCATAGAGCCCGACATTGGCCGGGAATGGCGGCTTCAGGCGCGGCATGCCCTTCTTGCCCTCGAGGCTCTCGAGCAGGGCCGTCTCCTCGCCGCAGATATAGGCGCCGGCGCCGTGATGGACGTAGAGATCGAAATCCCAGCCATGCAGGTTGTTCTTGCCGATCAGCTTTGCTTCATAAGCTTCGTCCACGGCGCGCTGCAAGGCGATGCGCTCGGCGATGTATTCGCCGCGCAGATAGATGTAGCAGGCATTGGCCCCCATGGCGAAGGAAGCGAGGAGGCAGCCCTCGATCAAGAGATGCGGATCATGGCGCATGATCTCGCGGTCCTTGCAGGTGCCCGGCTCCGATTCGTCGGCATTCACGACGAGGTAATGCGGACGCCCGTCATTCTGCTTGGGCATGAAAGACCATTTCAGCCCCGTCGGGAAGCCCGCGCCGCCGCGCCCGCGCAGACCCGATTTCTTCATCTCGTCGACGATCCACTCGCGTCCCTGATCGATCAGGAACTTCGTCTCGTCCCAGGCGCCGCGTTGGCGCGCAGCGTCGAGATCCGGCGAATGGAAGCCGTAGAGATTGGTGAAGATGCGGTCCTTGTCCTGCAGCATGTCGTTTTCCTCTCAGGACTCTCTCTCGCCGGCGGCGAGCGTTTTCGCCTGGCCGACCCAGTCCTCGCGGTCGATCCGCCCGGCGAATGACAGGAACTGCCCGACCCAGCGGATTTCCGGACGCCCCCATTGGGCGATCTGGTCGTAATGATAGATGCCGAGATTGTGCAGCTTTTCCTCGTTGGCCGGGCCGATCCCGCTGATCTTCTTGAGATCGTCGGCCTTGTCCTTGCGCGGCTTCTTCAACGCCTTGGGGCGCGAACCAACCGCGTTGGCCTTTTCCTCGGGAGAGGCATCCCTGGACAGCCTGGCGAGCTTTTCCGCGATGTCCTTGTCCTCGGCTTCGAGATCGACGACTTCCTCACCGACGGCCTTCTGCTGGGCCGGCGCATCGGCGACGGGGCGCTCGGTGGCGCGACCGGCATCGGGATGGCCTTTCTTGGGCGCGACGGCAGCCTCTTTCTCGGCTTTTTCCGCTTCCTTCTCCAGCTTCTCCTTCTCGGCCTTGGCTTTAGCTTCCGCCGCGCGCTGCGCCGCCTCTTCCTCGAAGCGCTTGCGCCAGGCGCCGACGACGGAGCCATCATAGAGCGCGGGATCGGTCAGCGTCTTGACGTCGTCCTGCGGCTCGGAAGACTTGCGCCCGGCCTGCGAGCCGATATTCACCTTCTTGCCGGCGGCGAGATCGTCGAGCAGCTTGTTGAAATTCTCCGGCGTCAGATCCTCGTAGTAATCATCGTTGATCTGCACCATCGGCGCGTTGCAACAGGCGCCGAGGCACTCCACCTCGAGCCAGGAGAACAGCCCGTCCTCGGAGACCGTCTGCTGCGCCCCGATGCGCTCTTCGAGCACCTTGCGTATCTCGTTCGAGCCGCGCAGCATGCAGGGCGTGGTGCCGCACATCTGGACGTAGAATTTGCCCACCGGCTCGAGGTTAAACATCGTATAGAAGGTCGCGACCTCGTAGACACGGATATACGGCATTTCCAGCCGCTCGCTCACCGCCTCGATCGCCTTTTGCGGCAGCCACCCGCCGCAATCGGTCTGGACGCGCCACAGAAGCGGGATCACCGCCGAGGCCTGCCGGCCTTGCGGGTATTTGGCGACGAGTTCCTTCGTCCACGCCTCGGTCTCGGGGGTGAAGGAAAACGCTTTTGGTTGAACCGCTTCCGGTGCGAGCCTGCGAACGGCCATGATCGTGATCGCCTTTTTTCAATTCGCGACACCGCCGAACGGCGCCGCCCGTCAAATCTGTTTCGCCCCGCGAACCGCGCCGCGTTATCCCTCGGCCGGGGCTCAGCGATCGACCTCGCCGAAAACGATGTCGATCGAGCCGAGGATCGCCGCCACATCCGCCAGCATGTGGCCCTTGCAGAGGAAATCCATCGCCTGAAGATGCGCAAAACCCGGGGCGCGGATCTTGCAGCGATACGGCTTGTTGGAGCCGTCCGAGACGAGATACACGCCGAATTCGCCCTTCGGCGCTTCCACAGCCGCGTAGACTTCACCCTCCGGCACGTGGAAGCCTTCCGTGTAGAGCTTGAAATGGTGAATGAGCGCTTCCATCGAGCGCTTCATCTCGCCCCGGGTCGGCGGCGCGAACTTGCCGTCGGTCGTGGTGATCGCCCCCTGCCCGTCCGGCGCACGCAGCTTGGCGATGCACTGCTTCATGATGTGGATGGATTGGCGCATCTCTTCCATGCGCACCATCTGCCGGTCGTAATTGTCGCCGTTCTTGCCCACGGGGATGTCGAAATCCATCTCCTCGTAGCATTCATAGGGCTGCGACTTGCGCAGATCCCAGGCGACGCCCGAGCCGCGCACCATCACGCCGGAGAAGCCCCAGGCATAGGCGTCGTCGATATCGACGACGGCGATATCGACATTGCGCTGCTTGAAGATGCGGTTCTTCATCACGAGGTCGTCGAGATCATCGACCACCTTCAGGAACGGATCGCACCAGGCCTCGATATCGTCGATCAGCTCCGGCGGCAGATCCGCATGCACCCCGCCGGGGCGGAAGTAATTCGCGTGGAGCCGCGCCCCGGAGGCGCGCTCGTAGAACACCATCAGCTTCTCGCGCTCCTCGAAGCCCCAGAGCGGCGGCGTCAGCGCGCCCACATCCATGGCCTGGGTCGTCAGATTGAGAAGATGCGAGAGAATACGCCCGATCTCGCAATACAGAACCCGGATCAGCTGGGCCCGGCGCGGCACCGTGATCCCGGCCAGTTTCTCGATCGCGAGGCAGAAGGCGTGCTCCTGGTTCATCGGCGCGACATAATCGAGCCGGTCGAAATAGGGCGTGGCCTGCAGATAGGTCTTGTGCTCGATCAGCTTCTCGGTACCACGATGCAACAGGCCGATATGCGGATCGACGCGCTCGACGATCTCGCCGTCGAGCTCAAGCACCAGGCGCAGCACGCCGTGCGCCGCAGGGTGCTGCGGGCCGAAATTGATCGAGAAATTGCGAATGTCGTGCTCGCCCATGACGTCAGCGCCTTCCTCAGCCCTTGTCTGCCTGATCGGCCTTCTCGTCGCCCGGGAGCACGTAATCGGTGCCCTCCCACGGCGAGAGGAAATCGAAATTGCGGAATTCCTGCGTGAGCTTCACCGGCTCATAGACCACACGCCCCTCGATGTCGTCGTAGCGCACCTCGACGAAACCGGTGAGCGGGAAATCCTTGCGCAGGGGGTGCCCCTCGAAGCCGTAATCGGTGAGCAGGCGGCGCAGATCCGGGTGATCGGTGAAGATCACGCCGTAGAGATCATAGGTCTCGCGCTCGAACCAGTTGGCGGCGGGAAACAGGTCGATGATCGAGGGAACCGGCGTCTGCGCATCCACCATCACCTTGATCCGGATACGCTGGTTCAGGCGCAGCGAGAGGAAATGGTAGACCACGTCGAAGCGCTTCTCGCGGGCCGGGTAATCCACGCCGCAGATATCGATGAAGCACTTGAACAGGCAGCCTTCGTCGTCGCGCAGCCAGGCCACTGTGTCGCGGATCGCCTCCGGCGCGACGGTGATGGTCAGCTCGCCATGGGTGATCACGGCGTCATCAATGCGCTCACCCAGCCCCTTGCGGATATGCGCCTCGAGCTTTTCGAGGGCCGCGATCTCGTCCTGCGCAATCATCGTCATGATCCTCGACCTCAGCGCTCGATCGTGCCGGTGCGGCGAATCTTCTTTTGCAGAAGCAGGACGCCGTAGAGCAGCGCCTCCGCCGTGGGCGGACAGCCGGGCACATAGACATCGACAGGCACGATGCGGTCGCAGCCGCGCACCACCGAATAGGAGTAATGGTAATAGCCGCCACCATTGGCGCAGGAGCCCATGGAGATGACGTAGCGCGGCTCAGGCATCTGGTCGTAGACCTTGCGGAAGGCGGGGGCCATCTTGTTGGTCAGCGTGCCGGCGACGATGATCACGTCCGATTGACGCGGGCTCGCGCGCGGCGCGAAGCCGAAACGCTCGGCATCATAGCGCGGCATCGACATCTGCATCATCTCGACCGCGCAGCAGGCGAGGCCGAAGGTCATCCACATCAGCGAGCCGCCACGGGCCCAGTTGATGAGATCATCCGTGGAGGTGACGAGAAAGCCCTTGTCGGCCAGCTCGGCATTCACCTCCGAGAAGAACGGATCCTTCGCCTGGGCAGGGTTGTCCTGCGCGCGCTGCAAAAGTGCCGCACCCTCGGCATTGGGCGATAGCACGCGGTTGTCGCGATCGATCAATCCCATTCCAGGGCTCCCTTGTTCCATTCGTAGACGAATCCGACGGTCAGCACGCCGAGGAAGATCATCATCGACCAGAAGCCGAACCAGCCCAGTTCACCGAAGACCACGGCCCAGGGGAACAGAAACGCCACTTCCAGATCGAAGATGATGAAGAGGATGGCCACGAGATAGAAGCGCACATCGAAGCGCATGCGCGAATCGTCGAAGGCGTTGAAGCCGCATTCGTAGGTCGAGACCTTCTCGCTGTCAGGATTGCTGTGCGCGACGATGAAGGGCGCCACCAGAAGCGCGCCACCGATCACCATGGCCAGGGCGATGAAGATCACCAGCGGCAGATAATCCGTCAAAAGATTGTCCATACGTCGACCTTCCCGATCACAATCCCGGCGCATCCGCGACGATCCCGCGCCAGCCGGTCACGCCTTCTTCGCATCCGCAAACCTCGCGGGCGAGGCTTATCCCAGCCACCACGCAAACACAAGAACCGACACGGGAGGATTCCAGACTGGACCTCCTGCCGGCGCATCCGCCCGCAGCCATGCGCATCGGATGCCTTGGCCTGTTACTATAAGGGAAATAGCGATTCGTTTCTCCTTGGGGAGGGTTTGTGATGTTGCGTCGCACCGTTTTTTCGGTCTTTTGTGCCGTTTTCGTGTTCCTGCTCCTTTCCGAAGCGCCAAACGGCGCTGCGCTGGCCCAGAATCGCGCGATCGACATGATGCGCGTCGATTGCGCCCAGTTCGACCGGCTGCGATCGGCGCGCAAGCGCAGCATCGGCGTCTGGCTGCATGGTTACTATATCGGAACCGGCCAGCGCCCGCTGCTCGATATCGACGGGATCGAGGGCGCGGTCGAAGCGCTGATCAGCTTTTGCGCCGAGAATCCCGAAGCCCCCCTTGTCAGCAACGAGACCGCGACGATCCTGCGCGGCGAGGAGCCGCCCGTCGCCGCAAACGGCAGCGGCAGTGGCAGTGACGGCATGAGCGGCAACCGGGCCCGCGAGGGCCTGCGCATCACGGTGCCGTCCGACGCGCCGCGCGATCCACCGCGCGACACTCAGAGCGTGCCAGCGCCCTCCCCCGAGATGCCGATGCGCCCGCGCCCGGTTGATTGAACCGGGATGCCGTGTGCCTTTCCTCCTGCCATCCGTGCGGCTATCGTTGCGCAGGTGGGCGTGATCGTATGTGGTTGAGCACGCTCGATCGCGGCGGGGCAAGGGCTGCTCCAGGAGTCGCACGCAAGAGTCGGGAGTGAGGTGGCATGCGCCGAGACAGCGAGAAAGCGCCCGACTCGATGCGGACCTTGATAATCCTCTGTCTCGCTGTCTTTCTGGCGATCATGGTCGGCTGGCTGCTCGCCGTCGGAAAAGACATCCTGCTTCCGATCGTCATCGCGGTGCTTTCCGCCTATGTGATGTCGAACGCCTCGCGTGCGCTGGGGCGCTGGCCGGTGACACGGCTGCTGCCTTCGCTGGTGCGACGCCTGTTGCTGCTGGTGGGATTCATCGGGGTGATCTTCGCCTTCAACGGCGTCGTGATCGTCGCCGTGCGCGACCTCGTGGCCTCGGCACCGGGCTATCAGGCCAATCTGGAACGGATGGTGACGCAGGTGATGGCCATGTTCGGCACCGCCGGCAATCCCGACTGGCAGGCGGTGCGCGCCGTTACCATCGATCGCATCGACATGACCGGGCTGATCGGCGGGCTGGCGGGCTCCGTCGGCGCCCTTGTGGGTGTGCTGTTCATGGCCGTGGTCTACGCGCTGTTCCTCACGGGCGAGGCCGGCAGCTTCGCTCACAAGATCTCGGTCGCGCTCCCGGGCCAGGGCCAGGCTGACAAGACCATGGCGGTAATCTCCGATATCAACGACCGAATCGCCGATTACCTCGCGGTGAAAACGCTGATCAACATCATCCTCGCCTGCCTGTCTTTTGTGGTGCTGTGGCTTTTCGGGGTGGATTATGCGCTGTTCTGGGCGATCGTCATCGGAATTCTGAACTACATCCCCTATTTCGGTTCGCTTCTGGGCGTCGCCTTTCCCGTGCTCATGAGCATCGCCCAGTTCGGCTCGATCACGCTGACGCTGCTGATCGCGGGAATGCTCACGGCGGCACAAATGTGGGTGGGGAATTTCCTCGAGCCCCGCATGATCGGTCGCAGGGTCAACCTGTCACCCTTCGTCGTCCTGGTCGCCCTGTCGTTCTGGTACGCGTTCTGGGGCGTCCCCGGTGCAATCCTCGCCGTGCCAATGACGTCCATGCTGGCGATCATCTTCGCCGCTTTCGAACAGACCCGTCCGCTCGCCGTGCTGCTGGCCAATGACGTCAGCGTCTTCGAGCGGAGCAACAAGCCCGCCGCCCTGCCCCATCCGGATACGCATCACCCGGAGGTCAGCTCCTGAATCCGGGCGTTGAGCTTCGTCACCATCCCCTCCAGTTCCCTGATTCGGGCGCGCAGTTGCTCCTCGGTCTCATCACTCATGTCCGGCGGCGCTTCGGCCCCCGAGGGCGCGGCATCGAGAAAGGAGACGCCACAGAAATCACCCTGGCGCCAGGCCAGACGAACCTTGCGCGTGACATTCCTCTGGGGGATGTGCAGTTCGAAATGCTCGGGCAGCGTCACGGAGCCGGAAACCTCCAGCTTGGCGCCGCCATCGGAGGTATTGCGGATCGTGCAATCGACCTTCATCATCCCCTTGTTGTAGAGGATTCGCGCGGCCATGAATGACCGCATCCGCTCCGAGCGGCGATGATTGGTGCCTGGGGGTGTCATCAACATGATTGTACAGCCTCGGGTCTCTGTGACCCTCAGAGGCTACAGGAATGTTGCTTCCCAATCGTTAATTTGAAACACGAGATATAAATCCGCCTCTCTTGTGAAACCAGAGATCGCGATAAACCAGTTTTGCATTCAATGAATGTTTATGGAAACTTAATGGTTTTTCATAGCGGACTTCGCAACGCATTGCCCGGTTACATGGACCTGCAGAAGCGTATCGTTTTGCGCGATCCATCCTGCTGGCTCATACGAATCTGCCACACGTGCCGTTGCGGCACGCAAGAGATATTTGCATTCACAAGGCGTGAAGAAACGAGGCGATGGCGCGGGCGACGGGACTCGAACCCGCGACCTCCGGCGTGACAGGCCGGCACTCTAACCGACTGAGCTACGCCCGCTTCCATTCGCGCCGCGTTCGTCTGCGGCGATGGCGCGGGTTTACGGCGCGCCTTCGTCGCTGTCAAGCGCCGCGTGGGCCCTGTATGCCATTTTCTACGGCCATGGCGAAGCGACGCACGACAAACCGTTGAGCCGCCTTTATCGGGAGGCTGTTGCGGCAGTTTTCGAAGCCATGACGCAAAACGGCACCGAGCGAAATTACGCCCGATGCCGCATTCATTCCCGGCGGCGAGACACTGCAGCCGCCGCGCTTTGATTCCGCTCAGATTCCCTCCGCCCCCCGACTCATGGCGGCGATACCGGTACGCGCCACCTCCTTGAGGCCCACAGCCGTCATCAGATTGATGAACCGCTCGACCTCCTCGCTCGCCCCGGTGAGCTCGAAGACGAAGGAATGCAGTGTCGCATCGAGCGTGCGCGCTCCGAAGGCGGAAGCAAGCCGCAGCGCTTCGACCCGATGCTCCCCCTTGCCGACCACCTTGACGAGGCACAATTCCCGCTCCAGTGCTGCCCCGTCGATGGTGAGGTCGTCGACACGGTGTACCGGCACGATGCGCTCGAGCTGGTACTTGATCTGCTCGATTACGTTAGCCGTGCCTGTGGTGACAATGGTGATGCGCGAGATGTGCTTTTCGTGCTCGGTCTCGGAGACGGTGAGGCTCTCGATATTGTAACCGCGTCCGGAAAACAGGCCGGCGATACGGGCCAGGACACCCGGCTCGTTATCGACGATCACCGCAAGCGTGTGGCGGTTGACTGTCTGGGTGACCGTCTGTTCCGGGTAGTGGGTCTGACTGTTCATCGTTGCATCGCCCTGCTGTTTCCTGATTCGCACGTGGTTGAACCGGCCGTGCCCGGTCGTCGCGCCGGGTCACAGCCCTTCGCGGTAATTCTCGATCGCCGGCTCGTCGACTTCGTCATGCGGGACGAGCCAGCTTTCGCGCAAGCCCTGTTCGCGCCATTCCCTGAAGGCGGGCAGCGCGAGCACGGAATCCATATAGGCGCGGATATCGGCCTCGACGGGCCATTGATAGGTGTCGAGCCGGGTCACGACCGGAGCATACATCGCATCCGCTGCCCCGAAATCGGCGCCGAACAGATAGGGCCCGCCGGCGCCGAACCGGTCGCGGGCATCGCGCCAGATCGCGGTGATGCGCGCCACATCCGCCCCCACGTCCGCGCCGCGATCGCGATGGGCGTAGCGCCGCCCGAGATTCATCGGCAGCGCGGCGCGAAGAGCCCGGAAGCCGGCATGCATCTCGCCGGCAATCGAGCGCGCCAGCGCGCGGGCTGCGGGATCGCGCGGCCAGATCGGCAGATCGGGATGCCGTTCCGCCAGCGTTTCCAGGATCGCCAGCGATTCCCAGACCACGGCATCACCGTCGATCAGCACAGGCACCTTGCCGGCGGGGGAATATGCGAGAATGCGCGCCCGGGTCTCGGGCTGGTCGAGAGGGATCACCACCTCCTCGAAGGGCAGCCCGTAATGGCGCATCAGAATCCAGGGCCGCAGCGACCAGGATGAGTAGATCTTGTTGGCAATGACGAGCGTGGGCATCGGATCTCCGGCGGCTACATGATTGGATCTGCTGGGTTCTGTTCAAGCCTATACAAGCACGCGGAGGATGCAACAGCATGGCCCGAGGCAACGTCCGCCAGCGCCCTGGCAGACGCTGGCGGCACCAGAATCAGACCAGCATCTTGCCCTTGTCGTCGATGGCGCTGCTGATATCCTGCTTGTCCTCCGAGAGGTAGTCGTTCAGGAGCATCTCGTTATGCGCCTTGCCCGACGGGATCATCGGGAAGCAGTTCTCGGCCTTGTCGACGATGCAGTCGAAGATCACCGGGCGGTCGATGGCGAGCATCTCCTCGATCGCACCGTCCAGATCGTCAGGTTTGTCGCAGCGCATGCCGACAGCCCCGTAGGCCTCGGCCAGCTTGACGAAATCGGGCAGCGATTCGGAATAGCTCTGCGAGTAGCGCCCGCCATGCAGAAGCTCCTGCCACTGACGCACCATCCCCATATATTCGTTGTTGAGGATGAAGATCTTCACCGGCAGCCGGTACTGCACCGCCGTCGACATCTCCTGGATGTTCATCAGGATCGAGGCCTCGCCGGCAATGTCGATGACAAGCCCGTCGCGATGCGCCATCTGCACGCCGATCGCCGCCGGCAACCCGTAGCCCATCGTGCCGAGGCCGCCGGAGGTCATCCAGCGATTGGGCTCTTCGAAGCCGAAATACTGCGCCGCCCACATCTGGTGCTGGCCCACCTCCGTGGTGACATAGGTGTCGCGTCCCCGACCAGCGGGGCCGAGCGTTGCCTGGTACAGGCGCTCGACGGCGAATTGCGGCTTGATCGTCTCGGTCGAAGGGCGGTAGCCGAGGCACTTGCGCGAGCGCCAGGTCTCGATCTGCTCCCACCATTGCGCCAGGGCCGGCTTGTCGATCTGCGGCGACATCGTGCGGAACAGGCGCACCATGTCCTCGAGCACGTAGCCGCAATCGCCGACGATGCCGAGATCGACCTTGACGTTCTTGTTGATCGAGGAGGGATCGACATCGATGTGGATCTTGCGCGAATTTGGCGAAAAGGCGTCGAGCCGCCCGGTGATACGGTCGTCAAAACGCGCGCCGATGCAGATCATCAGATCGCAGCCATGCATGGCCAGATTGGCCTCATAGGTGCCGTGCATGCCCAGCATGCCGAGGAACTGCCTGTCGGAAGCCGGATAGGCGCCGAGGCCCATCAGGGTCGAGGTGATCGGGAAGCCCGTCAGCCGCACCAGTTCGCGCAGCAGCTGCGAGGCGTGCGGGCCGGCATTGATCACACCACCACCCGTATAGAAGACCGGACGCTTGGCGGCGCCGATCAGCTCGATCGCCGCGCGGATCTTCTCGATATCGCCCTTCACGGCAGGCCGGTAGGTCTTGTGCTCGCTGCTGGTCGGGCGGGCATAAGCGCCGGTCTGGAACTGGATGTCCTTGGGCAGATCGACCACGACCGGGCCCGGACGGCCATTGGCGGCGACATAGAAGGCTTCATGCAGGATGCGCGGCAGATCCGCGATATCCTTCACGAGGTAGTTGTGCTTTGTGCAATGGCGGGTGATGCCGACCGTATCGCATTCCTGGAAGGCGTCGGAACCGATCAGATGGGTCGGCACCTGGCCGGTGATGCACACGAGGGGGATCGAATCCATCATCGCATCGGTGAGACCCGTCACCGCGTTGGTCGCACCCGGTCCGGAGGTGACGAGAACGCAACCGACCTTGCCGGTCGAGCGCGCGTAGCCTTCTGCCGCGTGAACCGCACCCTGCTCGTGGCGCACCAGCACGTGCTCGACCGTGTCCTGATGAAACAGCGCGTCGTAAATCGGCAATACGGCGCCCCCGGGATATCCGAAGATATGCTCGACACCCTGATCCTGGAGGGCGCGCACGACCATTTCGGCTCCGGTCATCATCTCGCTCATGATCGACTTTCCTTTAAGCGTTCTACCGGGGGAACTTTACCGGTTTGTCTTCTGTGTTGAGGGCGGCGTTCGTGTGGGTGGTTCAGGCAATAAAAAAGGCCCCTTCGGGGGCCTCATGCACCATCGCCGGATCGTACGGGTCATACCCGCTCCGTCGATGGCGCCCCAATTACGAGAATAAGCGTGCTCATGGCTCGCGCTTTCCTTTCATAAAGTTGCGCAGAAATTAGCCGAGACTTTCACTTCGGTCAAGCCTTATGCTCACACGCGGCGCGAAATCCCGCGCGGGCGCAAAAGCCCACAGCTGCGACAACCATCGCGCCGCTCACGAAGCACTCCCCTCGCCCACCTGATCCCGCTTGCCAGCGCCATCGTCTGAATCACGCAATGCCCGGCGCAGCACCTTTCCGACATTCGTCCTGGGCAGAGCGTCACGAAATCTGATCTCGCGTGGAAGTTTATAGGGCGTAAGCAGTTCCCAGCAATGGGCACGGATCTGCTGCTCGCTCAACGCCGTATCCCGGCGCACCACGTAAGCGACGACGCGTTCACCGGAATGGGCGTCCGGCACGCCGATCACGGCCGCTTCGGCGATCTGCGGATGATCGGCCAGAACGCTCTCGACCTCGTTGGGATAGACGTTGAAGCCGGAGACGGAGATCGTGTCCTTGAGCCGGTCGACGATGCGCACGAGGCCATCTTCCTGGAGCACGGCAACATCGCCGGTGCGCAGGAAGCCGTCCTGTGTCATGACTTTCTTCGTCTCCTGCGGCTGATTCCAGTAGCGCGCCATGACCTGCGGACCACGCACGCAGAGTTCCCCCTCCGTATCGCAGCCGAGCAGATTGCCCTCCTGATCCCGGATGGTGACATCCGTCGAGGGCAGCGGGTAGCCGATGGCGCCGGAGAACTCTTCCAGGTCGAGCCGGTTGGCCGTGACCACGGGCGAGGTTTCCGAAAGCCCGTACCCCTCGATGATGGCGGTTCCGGTCAGCGCCTTCCATTTGCGCGCAACGGCCTTCTGCGTCGGCATGCCGCCCGCGATTGAAAGATAGAGATGCGCGAAATCTACCTCGCCGATCCGCGAATGGCTGGCCAGCGCGTCGTAGAGCGTGTTGACCAGGACGACACAGTTGAACGGCGTCGTCTTCAGCGTGTCGACGAGGCCCGATATGTCGCGCGGATTGGCGATCAGCACCTGACGCGCGCCGAAATGGAAGAATAGCAGGCAAGCTGTGAGGCTGAACACATGATAAAGCGGCAAGGCCGTGATCATCACCTTGTCTTCATGCGCCTCCATCTCATGCCCGATCCACGCTTCGAGCTGCGCCACATTCGCCGCGACATTGCCGTGCAGCAGCGTCGCCCCCTTGGGCAGTCCGGTCGTCCCGCCCGTATATTGCAGGAAGGCGATGTCGTCCCTGGCGATGTCGCGCGGCCTGTATGCGGCAGCGCCGGGATGGCGCTGAACCGCACGCAGCCTGATCGCATCGGGCAGATCATAGCGCGGGACGACGCGTTTCACGTAGCGCGATACCGCATTGACGAGATGGCCCTTGAGCCCGAGCAGATCGCCCGGCGCGACGAGCACGACGTGCTCCAGCGCCGCCTTCGCCAGATCCGAACGCTCGACCGTATGAGCAAAATTTTCCAACACAAACAAGACTTTCGCCCCGGAATCCGTGATCTGGTGCCTGAGCTCGCGCACGGTGTAGAGCGGGTTGACATTGACGACGACACAGCCGGCCTTGAGGATGCCGAACAGAATGGCCGGGTAGGCCATGACGTTGGGCATCATCACCGCGATGCGATCGCCCCTGCCGTAACCCTGCGCGCTCAGCCAGGCGGCAACGGCCCGCACATGCCCGTCGAGATCCGTGAAGCGCATCCGTACCCCGAAGCTCTCGAAGGCATCGGCCTGGCCGAAACGCGAGACGGCGCGATCATACAGACCGGCGAGATCGGGCACGGCGCTCTCGTCGATCTCGTGCGCCACGAAATCGGGATAGTGATCGCGCCAGGGGCGCGGGATGTCGTGAGAGGCGCAGGATTGCCTGCGCGTGTTCTTCGCGGGCGCCGACGATTTCCTCGATGCGGCTTTCATCGCTCCGCCTCTGGCCGTTTCGCGCTTCCTGCTCGGCTTTCCGCCGGTGTTCTCATCGCACATCGGCGCCTCCCGGATTGCCCCCCAAGCGTGTACGTTGCCCCTTCAAGGAAACGCGAAACCGTGCATCGGGTTTCGCCCCTTGTCCAACCGCCACGGTTTTCCCACCTGCCCGTGCGCAGCGTGACGGTGACGGATTTCGCATTTGCCGGCGGGCGATTGCGCGCTACACAGCAGATATGAGCGACTTCTCTCTCGATACCCGCCTCGAAGCCGATACGATCGCACTCGGTGATCTCGAATTGTGCAGCGTGCGTCTGATGAACGATGCGCGCTTTCCCTGGCTGATCCTGGTGCCGCGCCGGCCCGATATCGTCGAACTGGACGATCTCGCGCCCGAGGATGCACGCCAGTTGATGGAAGAGGCGCGTATCGCCGTGTCGGTGATGCGCAAGGTTGCCGATCCGGACAAGGTGAATGTCGCGAATCTCGGCAATGTCGTCGCGCAGTTCCATCTCCACGTGATCGGACGCTTTCTCTCCGATCCTGCCTGGCCTGGTCCCGTCTGGGGCCATGGCGAACGCCGCACCTATCCCGCCCACGGGGTTCAGCCCCTGATCGACCGTTTCACACAGGCCTTCGCGGAAGCCTGACAATCCCGAGAAGAGGGGCGCCGAAAGGCATGACCGATTTCACGAAGGGCCACCCGCCCATGGGCTTTGCCACCAATGGGCTGATGCGCCACACGAGCGAGCGCGGCGACGATGCGCTCGCACGCCATCGCCACGATCCGCAGGCACGGATCGTGCTCTTCGCCGGCGACATTCCGATTCTGCGCCACACCGAATCAGGGCTCAGCGCCCTTCATCCCGCCGCCATACGCGGCGCTCTGCCGGTCGCGGAGGAGGTCTATCTCGGCACTCTCGACGGCAGCCATGTGCTTGCCCTGCTCACCGCAGCGGATCAGCTGGAGGCTTTCGAGCGAGACGGTACTTGCTTCGTGCTCGATCTGCGCTCCGTCGCCACGCAGGGGCTCGTGCCCGAGCGCGAGGCCGGAATGCTGGCCGAGGCGAAATCCCTGCTTTCATGGCATGCGCGGCACCGCTTCTGCGCGAATTGCGGAGCGCCGACCCGCGCGAGCGCTTCGGGCTTTCGCCGCGATTGTGATGCCTGCGGCACGCAGCATTTTCCCCGCACCGACCCCGTCGCGATCATGCTGATCACCCATGGCGAGCGGATCCTGCTCGGGCGCCAGGCGCGCTTTCCGGCAGGCAATTATTCCTGCCTCGCAGGCTTCGTCGAACCGGGCGAGACGGTCGAGGATGCGGTGCGGCGCGAGACCTTCGAGGAAGCGGGGGTGCGTGTCGGCGAGGTGCGCTACATGCTCTCCCAGCCCTGGCCCTTCCCCTCCTCCCTGATGATCGGCTGCCACGGCATCGCCGCTGATGACAGCCTCGACATCGATTACGAGGAAATGGAGGACGTGCGCTGGTTCTCGCGCGACGACGTCGCACTGATGCTGGAGGACCGCCATCCCGACAATCTGCGCACCCCGCCGCCAGTCGCGATCGCGCATCACCTGGTGCGGCTCTACCTCGCCCGATGAGCCGCGCCCCGGCTCATTCCTCGTCCATCGTGTCGCGCAGCTTGCGGCGGAACGGATGGGCGGGGTAGACGCCGAGCACGTTCAATTCGCGCGAGAAGAAGGCGAGTTCCTCCAGCGCGCGGCGCAGATGCGGCTCGTCCTTGTGGCCATCGACCTCCGCGTAGAACTGGGTCGCGGTGAAATGGCCTTCGATCATGTAGCTCTCGAGCTTGGTCATGTTGACGCCGTTGGTCGCGAAACCGCCCATCGCCTTGTAGAGCGCGGCGGGGATGTTGCGCACGCGGAAGACGAAGCTCGTCACGCAATCCGCCGTGCCGGCGGCGATCTCAAGCGGATCATTGGCAAGGATGATGAAGCGCGTCGTATTGTGCGCCTCGTCCTCGATATCGGCGGCGAGGATTTCGAGACCGTAGACCTCCGCGGCAAGCTTCGGAGCGATGGCCGCGCGGGTCGGATCGGCCAGCTCCGCAATCTGACGCGCGGAGCCCGCCGTGTCGGCACCGACGACGGGGACGAGGTTGAGCTTGCGCAGGGTGCGTCGGCACTGGCCGAGCGCCTGGACGTGGCTCTGAACGGTCCGAATCGTGGCGAGCGTCGCCCCCTTCACCGCCATCAGCTGATGGCGGACGGGCAGGAAATATTCACCGATGATGTGAAGCCCGGATTCCGGGAGCAGATGGTGGATATCGGCGACGCGCCCAGCAACCGAATTCTCGATCGGGATCATCGCAAGCTGCGCCTGGCCTTCCTTCAGGGCGGCAAAGGCATCCTCGAAGGTCGGGCACGGCAGCGGCGTCCAATCCGGATGGACGTCGAGGCAGGCGATGTTCGAATTCGCGCCGCGCTCGCCCTGAAAGGCGATGATCTTGCTCATGAAGGCTCTCCGAGAACGGCGCGGGCGCGCGCCAGGGATTCGGGTGTGTCGACGCCAAAGGGTGCATCATCGACCACGGTGACGTCGATGCGCATGCCGTCTTCCAGCGCGCGCAACTGCTCGAGTTTCTCACGCATCTCCAGAGCCGACGGCGCAAGGCCGATGAAGCGCTCCAGTGCGCGCCGGCGGAAGGCGTAGAGCCCGATGTGATGATAGAGCGGCCCTTCGCCCCACGGTGCACGGGCCCGGGTGAAATAGAGTGCGCGCAGCCGCCCGGCGGAAACGGGTGAGCCGACCACCTTGACGATATTGGGATCATTCGCCTCGTCTTCATCGCGGATCGGACAGGCAAGCGTGGCGATTGCAACGGCAGGGTCCGCCAGCGGCAGGATTGCGGCGGCGATGGCGCGTGGATCAATCGTGGGGAAATCGCCCTGCACGTTAACCACCACGTCATGGCTTCCCTGGGGATCGAGCGCTTCGAGGGCCTCGAAAATCCGGTCCGAGCCCGAAGCGTGATCGGCCCGCGTCATCACCGCGACGCCGCCCGCCGCCTCGACCGCCTGCGCAATCTCCGGCGCATCCGTCGCCACCGCAACCGGACCGATACCCGCCTCGACGGCGCGGCGCCAGACATGCGTGATCATGGGCTCCCCCGCAATATCCGCAAGCGGCTTGCCCGGCAGGCGCGAGGCCGCCATGCGGGCGGGTATCAGGATGACGGGATCCGACATGGCGAATACACTTTTTACGTCTTTTGCGCGATGTAGGCGCTAGATAGCCCCCTCCCCGCTTCGCTGGCAAGCAAGGAATCGCAACGATTGCATTGCAAAAAGCCGCGATGTCGGAAACGACCCTCGACGCGGGCGGCCGATCTCACTATGTTGAAACAAGGCAACTCACTGGCCCGGGCCTTCTACCCGTGGGTGGAGAGGAAAGAGATGTTTGGTGGATTGAAAGTCATTTCCCTGACCGATGCGGCTGCGGATCGCGTCAAGGAGATCATCGCAAATGCGGACAAGCCCATTGAGGGCGTGCGCGTGGGCGTACGCAATGCCGGCTGTGCGGGCATGGCCTATACGATGGAATATGCCGAGACTGCGACGCCGGGGGACGATGTCGTCGAGGACAAGGGCGTGAAAGTCTTCGTCGATCCGAAAGCCGTGCTGTTCCTGCTGGGAACCGAGATGGATTTCGAGGTGACGAAACTTGCATCGCAATTCGTGTTCAACAATCCCAACCAGACCTCGGCCTGTGGCTGCGGTGAATCGGTCGCGATCACACCGGCGAAGCTTGAACCGGTGGCAGAGACCAACAGCCCGGCACGCTGATCTGCAGAACCATCAGCGGGAGGCGACACGATCCTGGATGCGGATGCAATCACGGATGCGATGAGCGCCTTTGGTCCCGTCAGGCTGCGGCGTATGTTCGGCGGCTGCGGCGTGTTTCGTGATGGCTTGATGTTCGCCCTCAAGGCCGATGGCATTCTCTATCTCAAGGCCGACGATGCAGATGCGCCGGCCTTTCACAAAGCCGGTTGCGAACAGTTCCATTATCGCAAGGGCAATCGCGATGTGGCCATGGGCTACTGGAGCGCACCGCTCGCAGCGCTGGAAGATCCCGGTATCATGGCGCAATGGGCAAGGCGCGCACATGCTTGCGCGCAGCGTCAAGCCGCGCGAAAGGCCCGTGGCAAATCAGGGCATGACCGGGATGGCATGCGCGCAAGGCGCTGATCCGGATGCTGCGCCGCGCCAGGTCGCTGCTCATGTGAAAAGCCGATCCGACGAGGTCAGACCGGTTCACGGACTTCGGTGCGACAGGAGGCAGATCAGGCGACTTCCGTCATGCCTGCGCCGTGTTCCTTCTGAAATTCGCTATCGGCATCCGCGATGGTGCGGTTGCGCCCGTTGCGCTTGGCGAAGAACATGCACTGATCGGCGCGCTCCAGCAGCGAGACGGCGGTGTCGCCCTTGCGCATCGCCGACACGCCGACGGAAATTGTCACCTTGCCGAGCGACTCGCCGGTCGAGCGCTTGATCAGTTCGCGGCTCATCACGGATGTGCGAACCCGCTCCGCCGCAGCGCGCGCATTTTCCAGCGTCGTATCGGGCAGGATGATACCGAATTCCTCGCCGCCGAAGCGGGCCAGCGTCGCCTTGCTCTTGACCTGCTCGCGCATGGTCATGCCGACCAGACGCAGCACCTGATCGCCGGTGAGATGGCCATAGGTATCGTTGAAGCGCTTGAAATGGTCGATATCGATGACGACCAGAGCCAGCGGCGAGCGCTCGACCAGCGCCTGGTCCAGCGACTTCACCAGCATTTCCTCGAAATGCTTGCGGTTGGCAATGCCCGTCAGGGGATCGGTGAGCGATTCCATGCGCACTGCTTCGAGCGTCTCGCGCAGGGTGTCGATCTCACCGCGCGTCTCACGCAGGCGCGCTTCCAGCGTTGTGTTGGTGGCGCGCACATCCTTGGTGGCGAGGACGAGAGATGAGACGATCTCGCGCACGCGGCTGCGATCGACACCGCTGTTGAGATCAGCGGCGAAGGCATCGAGCGATTCGCCGTATTTCTGCGTCGAGCCAAGGGCCATGTCGAGCATTTCCATGACCTGGTCGATCTCGGAAATGACGACGGCGCCGGTCTTTTCGGCCTCTTCGGTGAAGCGGTCGGATGAGATGTATTCGGTGTGAAGCGCGTCGATATCGCCTTCATCAATCTTGCCGTTTTCCGCCGCGATCCGCTTGACGGCATCGTTCAAGGCCGGCTTGTGCCCGGCCACATAGGTGTACCAGACCTCGTAGGAACGCGGGGTGGCGGAAGAACCGTACGATTTCATCAGTTCCAGCGCGCGCTGGGAAATCGTGAACGTCCTCTCGACATCTGATCCGGCTTGATTGCGTGACACGACCGTTCTGCCCCTTCACCCGTCCCGGCTCTCTTCACGAGCCTGGAAACAGCCATTAACGACAGTATCTGCGCAATCGATTCAATAAACCCTTAACAACACACAATCGCCGATTTATTTCTTGGACTTGGGCCGCGCCGGGCGTAGCAGGAAGGCGGGGACGTGATCACCAAATCCCGTCTCGGACAAGGCATCGGCCTCTTCGTCACGACGTGAGCGAGAGGGCTTGCGCGCCTTCGTGCGCTCGCCATCGCCGCGTGACGCTTCCAGCTCAACGGGTGCTTTGCCGGTCTTTGCCCTAGCGGCTTCCTTGCCGCGCGAATCACCTGCGACGGGAGCTTCATCGCGAACGGCCCGCTTGCGCGGCGCCCCCTGCGATTCACCAGCCGTCTCGGCATCGTCGACTGGTTGCTCGGGCGGCGGCGCCTTCCGCGTTGCCCTGACCCGCCGGCCCGAGCGCTCCGTATCCGCGTCATCACCGCGCGCCGCAGCCTGCTTGCGCTTGCCGCCACGCCGCGAACGCTGGGACGAATCCTGCTCGTCAGCATCGGCAGCGGATGCTCCGCGAGCATTGCCGGCTTTCAGCGTTGCGAGATCGTCACCGTGCCAGACGACGGCGCCACCGATCAGCTTTTCGATCGCCGACAGCGATTTCTCGTCACCCGGCGTGACCAGCGTGAAGGCCGCACCGGCGCGGCCCGCGCGACCGGTACGACCGATGCGGTGGACGTAATCTTCGGCGTGGTGGGGAATATCGTAGTTGAAGACATGGCTGACGGCGGGGATGTCGAGCCCGCGCGCAGCGACATCACTCGCGACGAGCAGGGTCGCCTCACCCTTGCGGAAAGCGTCGAGCGCGATCATGCGCGAGCGCTGATCCATATCGCCGTGCAGCGCGACGGCATTGAACTTGTGCCGCTGCAGCGAGCGATGCAGCGTTGCGACATCGCGCTTGCGGTTGCAGAAGATGATGCCGTTATCGATCGCGTCCGCTTCGCGGATCAGATCGCGCAGAACCGCACGCTTCGTCGCGGCTTCGTTGCGCGTCGCGACAAGGCGCTGCGTGATCGTCGTCGCCGCCGAGGCCGGCTTCGAGACTTCGATCTGAACGGGATTCGACAAAAATGCATCCGACAAACGCTGAATTTCGGGCGGCATCGTCGCCGAGAAGAAAAGCGTCTGGCGGGTGAAGGGGGTCAGCTTCACGATACGCTCGATATCGGGAATGAAGCCCATATCCAGCATTCGGTCAGCCTCATCGATGACGAGCAGTTCGACACCGGTGAGCAGCAGCTTGCCGCGCTCGAAATGGTCGAGAAGGCGCCCCGGCGTCGCGATCAGCACGTCAACGCCGCGGGTGATCTTGACATCCTGGTCGCCGAAGGACACGCCGCCGATCAGAAGCGCCACGGAGAGCTTCTGGTTGACGCCGTAGCGCTCGAAATTCTCCTGAACCTGCGCCGCGAGTTCGCGCGTCGGTTCCAGAATGAGCGTGCGCGGCATGCGGGCGCGGGCGCGACCGGTTTCCAGCATGGTCAGCATCGGCAACGTGAAAGCCGCCGTCTTGCCTGTACCGGTTTGCGCAATACCGAGCACGTCGCGTCGACCCAATATATGCGGGATCGCCTGTTCCTGAATCGGGGTCGGCTGCGTGTAACCGGAAGCGGTAACCGCCTGGAGAACCTTGTCACTCAGACCGAGTTCGTCAAAAGACATGGAGTGTAGAAACCGTTCCGCAGCGTCTGGGGCTGCATTGCCGCATCCATCCGGCACGACTAAGACGGAGGGACGCGTAATTCGTTTTCAGGCCCAGCCTGAACAAGTCGTGCGCGTGGACCATATGGCGAACGCCCTGTTTGTCAATCATTTGCACGAGAAAGGCCGGCTCATGGCGACGATAATTTTCATTCCCGGGCTGAATTGCGACGCCGATCTGTTCGCCGATCAGATCGCGATGGCGCGCAAGACGCATCGGGTCGCAATCGCGGACACAACCAGAGATGACACCATCACGGCGATGGCGGGCCGCCTTCTCGATGAGAATCCCGACGACGAGCTCATCCTGGTCGGCCTCTCCATGGGCGGCTATATCGCCCTCGAAGCACAGGCGCAGGCGCCGGAGCGGATCAACCGGATCGCGCTGTTCGACACCAATGCCCGCGCCGATGCGCCGGAGGCGGTGGAGAACCGGCAGCGCCTGATCGCCCTCACCGAGGCCGGACGGTTCGACGAGGTCTGCAAGACGCTGTGGAGCAAGCTCGTGGCGCAGGGGCGCCAGCAGGATACGGCGCTCCGTGCTCGCGTCGATGCGATGGCGGCCAGTATCGGCCCTGAGGCCTTCATCCGGCAGGAGCGCGCGATCATGGGCCGTCGCGATCATCGCGCGCGGCTTCCCGAGATCAGGATTCCGGCGCTTGTCATCGTCGGCGACGAGGATGTGCTGACGCCGCCGGCACTCTCGCAGGAAATGGCCGAAGCCCTGCCGCAGGCGACGCTCGGCATCATCCCCGATTGTGGGCATCTTGCGACGATGGAACACCCCGAGGCGGTCAACCGGGCGCTTGCGGCGTGGCTCGCGACCTGATCCGCGAGGCGGGCCTCACAGCCCCCAGCGCGCGCGCAGCTGCGCCGGCGTGGCGCGTTGCAGGCCGACGCTGCCCAGCGCGGTCGCCGTGGCGTCCACGATGGCGGCGTTGTCAGGCGCCCGACGGCCGTCGGGCAGATCGAGATTGTTCTCGAAACCGACGCGGCAATGCCCGCCCAGCAGCGCCGCGAGCGTGACGCAGGCGGTTTCATTCGGCCCGAAGGAGCACAACATCCAGTCCCGGAAGAGCTCCGCGCAATCATTGAACAGCGGCAGGAGGTCGATCGGCATCGCCGTGGTCGGCGGCGTGTATTTCCCGGTCACGAAGATCACCGACAGCTGCGCGGGATCGAAAACGCCCTCGCGCGCCCAGGCGCGGGCCCGGGCGGTGTCGTCGCGATCATACAGAATGATCTGCCCGGCAATGTTCTCGCGCCGCAGCCATGCGGTGAATTCGGCAAACCGCGCCTTGGCATCGTTATCGGGCGCGAGTTCCCGCAGGGCCATCGAGATCGCCTCGGGCCGGAGTTCGCGCACCATCGCCATCTGCGCGTCGGGCCCATAGAGGCCGACGGATTCGGTCGTGGCCTGAATCACCATATCCGGCCCCACCGCGCGGCGGGTTGCGGCGATGGCTTCGCGGTAGAGATCGACATCGAGGCTGTGGCGCTGATCGGGCCGGCGCACATGGATATGCAGCATCGCCGCACCGGCCTCCCGGCAAGCCGCCGCCGTGCGCGCGGTCTCCGCAGCGGTCACGGGCAGCGCCGGATGATCGGCCTGCGTGCGACGCCCGCCATTGGGCGCCACGGCTATGATCGTCGGTGCATTACCTGTTATCTCTTCGCTCAAGCCACCCTCCCCGATCGAACCCCACCGCCCATCATCGGGGATCAGGCCAGCATGTCACCTCCGTGATGCCACGGAGGCCAAAGCCTGACCATGCATACGTGGCGCAGATCCGATGAAAACGCGATTGGGCAAAGCCGCACCCGCTCAACCGATCCTGCGGGCGAAATGCCCTACTTCTTCTGATTGACCGATGCCGCGACTCGGCGCGAGATGAAACGCGGCATCAGGCGGCTGAACTGGGCCGTGATCCGGTTCATCGCCCCCGGTACGACGATGGCGTGACCGGCGCGGTACCCCTCGACGCCGATCCGCGCGACAGCCTCGGCGCTCATCTTGCGACCGGCAAAGAGCTTCGTATCGAGGATGCCCGCACGCTCGCCAAAGCCGCTCTCGGTAGCGCCGGGGCACAGGGCCGTCACCACGACGCCGTGCGGGCGCGCTTCCTCGTAGAGCGCTTCGGAGAGCGAAAGCACATACGCCTTGCTCGCATAATAGGAGGCCATGTGCGGACCGGCCAGGAAGGAGGCGAGCGATGCGACATTGATGATGCCGCCCTGCCTGCGCGCGAGCATGCCGGGCAGGAACAGGTGGCACAAGCGCGTGAGCGCGCCGATATTCACGTCGATCAGATTGATGTGTTCCGCGATCGGGCGGTCGACGAAATCCCCACCGAGGCCGAAACCGGCATTGTTGACCAGCGTGTGGACCGCGATCTCCTTCGCGGCAATCGCATCGAACAACGCCTGGGGCGCCCCGGGATCGGCCAGATCCGCCTCGATTACCTCGACGAGGCCGCCGTTGCGCTGGCGCAACTCGTCGGCGAGCGCTTCGAGCCGATCACGCCGGCGGGCAACGAGGACGAGATTATGCCCTATCCCCGAGAAGACGCGCGCCATATCCGCGCCGACTCCACCCGAGGCACCCGTCACCACCGTCCAGCGTATATTGGCCATGTTTGTAACCCCTCCTGCTTGTTATCGACTTTCATCACATAGGAACATTGTGCGCGCTCTGCCATGACCGGGATCACGCAAGCGGGACCATCAGCATCGCGCCATGGCCTTCACGGTTATTGTTGCACCGCATTGCCATCAGCGAAAGAGTAGATGGTGCGGCGTGCAACGCAACGGCTCGCCGCAGAATATGTGCACAAAAGCGCGAATCGCCGGGCGCAAAGCCACACGGACACCTTCCCTTCGCGAAAATTTCCGTCTATAGCCCTGCACCATCACGACCCGCGTGCAACGCTCGCCGGGCGACGGAGCATGAGGCGGCGTCTCTCACTCGGCGCGCGGCCTCTTTTTTATGCGAACGTCTCCCGCATCTTGACGGATCGATCATGCCCAAACGCACGGATATCTCCTCCATCCTGATTGTCGGCGCAGGCCCCATCATCATCGGCCAGGCCTGCGAATTCGATTACTCGGGCACCCAGGCCTGCAAGGCCTTGCGTGAGGAGGGGTACCGAATCATCCTGGTCAATTCGAACCCGGCCACGATCATGACGGATCCGGAAATGGCGGATGCGACCTATGTCGAGCCGATCACGCCGGAGATCGTCGCCAAGATCATCGAGAAGGAGCGCCCCGACGCGATCCTGCCCACCATGGGCGGGCAGACGGCGCTCAACTGCGCGCTGTCGCTGCAGGCGATGGGGGTGCTCGAGAAATACGGCGTCGAGATGATCGGCGCCACGGCGGAAGCCATCGACATGGCGGAGGACCGCCAGCTCTTTCGCGAAGCCATGACGCGGATCGGGCTCGAATCCCCGGCTTCGCGCCTCGCCAATGCCTCCGATCTCAAGCGCAAGCACAAGGCGCAATACCAGGACGAGATCACCCGGATCGCCGGCATGGACGTGGCGGATGACGAGAAGACGAAGCTCAAGACGGAATTCGAGGCAAAATGGGCCGCCGGCGCCAGCGAGCGGCGCAAGCGCTGCCAGGAATATGCGCTCGGCGAAGCGCTGATGGCCCTGGCCGAGATCGGCCTGCCGGCAATCATTCGCCCCTCCTTCACGCTGGGCGGCACCGGCGGCGGCATCGCCTATAACCGCGAGGAGTTCCTCGACATCGTCGAGCGCGGCCTCGACGCCTCCCCCACGGGCGAGGTTCTGATCGAGGAGAGCGTGCTCGGCTGGAAGGAGTTCGAGATGGAGGTCGTCCGCGACAAGGCGGATAACTGCATCATCATCTGCTCCATCGAGAATATCGATCCGATGGGCGTCCATACCGGCGATTCCATCACCGTCGCGCCGGCGCTGACGCTGACCGACAAGGAATACCAGATCATGCGCGACGCCTCGATCGCGGTCCTGCGCGAGATCGGGGTCGAGACCGGCGGCTCGAACGTGCAATTCGCCATCAATCCCGAGACGGGCCGCATGGTCGTGATCGAGATGAACCCGCGCGTCTCGCGTTCCTCGGCGCTGGCTTCGAAGGCGACGGGCTTCCCCATCGCCAAGGTCGCCGCCAAGCTCGCAGTGGGCTATACGCTGGACGAAATCGCCAACGACATTACCGGCGGCGCCACACCGGCCTCCTTCGAGCCGACGATCGATTACGTCGTGACCAAGATCCCGCGTTTCGCCTTCGAGAAATTCCCCGGTGCGGAGCCGACGCTCACCACCTCGATGAAATCGGTCGGCGAGGCCATGGCGATCGGACGCTCCTTCCCCGAGAGCCTGCAGAAAGCCCTGCGTTCGCTGGAAACCGGCCTCAACGGGCTCGACGAGATCGAGATCGAGGGCCTCGGCAAGGGCGACGACCGCAACGCCATCAAGGCGGCGCTCGGGCGCCCGACGCCGGACCGCCTGCTCAAGGTGGCGCAGGCCATGCGGCTGGGCACCTCGAACGACGAGATCCACGCCTCCTGCCAGATCGACCATTGGTTCCTGGAGCAGATCCGCGCCATTGTCGACATGGAGGAGAAGGTCCGCCGCTTCGGCCTGCCGGAGAGTGCGCGCCTGTTCCGTCGCCTCAAGGCGATGGGCTTTTCCGATGACCGGCTCGGCGTGCTCGCAGGCAAGTCGGAAGCACAGGTCAAGATGATTCGGCACGGGCTGGGCGTGCACCCGGTCTTCAAGCGCATCGATACCTGCGCGGCCGAATTCGCATCACCCACCGCCTACATGTATTCGAGCTACGAGAACCTCTTCGCCGGAGCCCCGGCGGACGAGGCGTTGCCGAGTGACCGCAAGAAGGTCATCATCCTCGGCGGCGGGCCCAACCGCATCGGCCAGGGTATCGAATTCGACTATTGCTGTTGCCATGCCTGTTTCGCGCTCGGTGATGCCGGCTTCGAGACCATCATGATCAACTGCAATCCCGAGACGGTCTCGACCGATTACGACACCTCGGATCGCCTCTATTTCGAGCCGCTGACGGCGGAAGACGTGCTGGAAATCATCGATCTGGAGCGCTCGAAGGGCACGCTGCACGGGGTCATCGTCCAGTTCGGCGGACAGACGCCCCTGAAGCTCGCGCGCGCCCTGGAAGAGGCGCGGGTTCCGATCCTCGGCACCTCGCCCGACGCGATCGACCTCGCCGAGGATCGTGACCGATTCAAGCGCCTGCTCGACAAGCTCGGCCTGAAGCAGCCGCAAAACGGCATCGCCTATTCCGTCGAGCAGGCCCGCCTCATCGCCGGCGAGCTCGGACTGCCACTGGTCGTGCGCCCCTCCTACGTGCTGGGCGGGCGCGCCATGGCGATCATCCACGACGAATCGCAATTCGAGGATTATCTGCTGGGCGTCCTGCCGAGCCTCATCCCCTCGGATGTGAAGGCGCGCTATCCCAACGACAAGACCGGACAGATCAACACGGTTCTGGGCCGCAATCCCCTGCTCTTCGACCGCTATCTCTCCGATGCCGTCGAGGTGGATGTCGATTGTCTCGCCGACGGCAAGGACGTGTTCATCGCCGGGATCATGGAGCATATCGAGGAAGCGGGTATCCATTCCGGCGATTCCGCCTGCTCGCTGCCGGCGCATACGCTGTCCCCGGAGATCCGCGCCGAGCTCGAACGCCAGACGAAGGCCATGGCGCTGGCGCTGGATGTCGGCGGTCTGATGAACGTGCAATACGCGCTCAAGGGCGACGATATCTACGTGCTCGAAGTCAACCCGCGCGCCTCGCGCACGGTCCCCTTCGTCGCCAAGGTCATCGGCGAGCCGATCGCCAAGATCGCCGCGCGGGTGATGGCGGGCGAGACGCTGGAGAGCTTCGCGCTCCGGGAGAAGACATTCGACCATATCGCTGTGAAGGAAGCCGTTTTCCCCTTTGCACGGTTCCCGGGCGTCGACGTCTTGCTCGGGCCGGAAATGCGCTCCACCGGCGAGGTGATCGGGCTCGATTCCTCCTTCGGCACGGCCTTCCTGAAGAGCCAGCTGGGTGCCGGTGTCACGCTGCCGCGCGCCGGCGTCGCCTTCGTGTCGGTGAAGGATGCGGACAAGGCGCGCATCCTGCCGGCGGTGCGCGCCCTGGCGGGACACGGCTTCACCATTCTGGCCACCGACGGCACGCAGCGCTTCCTTGAAGCGGAAGGCGTCGTGTCGCAGCGCATCAACAAGGTCCTCGAGGGACGCCCGCATGTCGTCGATGCGATCAAGAACGGCGATGTGCATCTGGTGCTCAACACCAGCGAGGGGGCGAGCTCGCTTTCCGATTCCCGCTCGCTTCGCCGCGCAGCCCTCTTGCATAAGGTGCCATACTACACCACTCTGGCAGGAGCGATTGCTGCGGTTGAAGGCATCACGGCCTATATGGGCGGCGATCTGCAGGTGCGGTCCTTGCAGGAATATTTCGCCTGACACCGCGAGAGCGGGCCTGCCTTGCGGCAGACCCAGAGATGAATCAGATGAGGCGCGGAGCGTCCGCAAGGAGGCTCCGCGCTTCAATTCGGCTTTGAAGAGAATAAGATGGATAAGGTTCCGATCACGGCCCCCGGTTTCCAGAAGCTCGAGGAAGAGCTGAAGCATCGCCAGCAGGTCGAGCGCAAGCGCATCGTCGAGGCGATTGCCGAAGCGCGCTCGCATGGCGATCTCTCGGAGAATGCCGAGTATCACGCAGCCAAGGAAGCGCAGTCCCATAATGAGGGGCGCATCATGGAACTCGAGAGCCTCATCGCGCGCGCCGAGGTGATCGATGTCGGCAAGCTTTCGGGCGAGCGCATCGTCTTCGGCGCCACGGTGAAGCTCATCGACGAGGATACCGAGGAAGAAAAGGTCTATCAGATCGTCGGCGAGCCTGAGGCCGACGTCCATTCCGGCCGCGTCTCCATCGGTTCCCCGATCGGCAAGGCGCTGATCGGCAAATCGATCGGCGATACCGTCGAAGTGGTGACCCCCGGCGGCGGCAAGTCCTACGAAGTCGTCAGCGTCGCGTTCCGCTGAGCTTGCGGATCATAGCTTCGCGCTCCATGAAGCGCTCGCCAGAACTCCCCTCTCCCTCGTGGAGAGGGGAGAGCGCGCTGCATCGATCGCTTCCAATATAAAGAAAAAACGCCCCGGTTTCCCGGGGCGCTCTATCATTTCAACAAGTCACGCCCCTCACGAACACCCCGTCGTCGACCCACAGGTATCGCACTTCATGCACGTGCCGTTCCTCACCAGCGTGAAGTTGGCGCATTCGGGGCAGGCTTCGCCCTCGTAGCCCTTCATGCGGGCCTCGGCGCGTTTGTCGGCCTTGGTCATGCCGGCGGAGGTGTCCACACGTGGCGCCGAGAAGCCCAGCGCGGAGAGGTCGGCGCCCTCTTCCGCCTCCATGTCCTGCTCCACCACCGGCTCGCTCTTGAGCGCGGTCGCGCCCTGTGACGAGAGGGCGGTGACGACGGTGGCGCCGGAAGTGCCTCCGGAGGCGCCGCCATCGACCAGCATCAGCTTGTCCGTCCGACCGCGGGTGAAGCCCTTGGAGACGTATTTCGCCGCCGTGGCGGAGAGCTTGGACTGGTCGTCGCCCTTGCCGAGCACGTCATGGCCGATATCGGAGGGGTCGACATGGGCGAGGTCGTAGCGGCCGAGATAGGAGATCGCCAGCTCGCGGAAGACGTAATCGAGGATCGAGGTCGCGTTCTTGATCGATTCGTTGCCCTGGACGAAGCCCGCCGGCTCGAAGCGCGTGAAGGTGAAGGCCTCTACGTATTCCTCGAGCGGCACGCCGTATTGCAGGCCGAGTGAAATCGCGATGGCGAAGTTGTTCATCATCGCCCGGAAGGCCGCGCCCTCCTTGTGCATGTCGATGAAGATCTCGCCGATGCGCCCGTCCTGGTATTCGCCCGTGCGCAGATAGACCTTGTGGCCGCCGACCACGGCCTTCTGCGTGTAGCCCTTGCGGCGATCAGGCATCTTCTCGCGCTCGCGCACCCGCTCGACACGCTCCACCACACGCTCGACGATCTTCTCCGCCACCTGCGCGGCGCGCGCGGGGGCGGCCGATTCGAGCAGACGATCGACCGTATCGACCGCATCCTCGTCCTCATCCGCATCATCTTCGATCAACGCGGCGTTGAGCGGCTGCGAGAGCTTGGAGCCGTCGCGGTAAAGCGCGTTGGCCTTCAGCGCGAGGCGCCAGGAGAGCATGTAGGCGCTTTTGCAATCCTCGACCGTGGCATCGTTGGGCATGTTGATGGTCTTGGAGATCGCCCCCGAGATGAAGGGCTGCGCCGCCGCCATCATGCGGATATGGCTCTCCACCGAGAGATAGCGCTTGCCAACGCGCCCGCAGGGATTGGCGCAATCGAAGACCGGGTAATGCTCTTCCTTGAGATGCGGTGCGCCTTCCAGCGTCATCGCGCCGCAGATGTGGATATTGGCCGCGTCGATCTCCTGCTTCGTGAAGCCGAGATGCGCGAGCAGGTCGAAGGACGGATCGTTGAGCTTTTCCGCCGGGACGTTCAGCGTGTTGACGAGGAAATCCTCGCCGATCGACCATTTGTTGAAGACGAACTTGATGTCGAACGCCGCCTTCATGCCGCCTTCGAGGGTGGCGATGATCTCGTCGGTGAAGCCCCTGGCCTTCAGGGTCTGCGGGTTGATGCCCGGCGCCTGCGCCATCGAACCGTGGCCCAGCGCATAGACCTCGATCTCGGCGATCTCGTGCTCGCGATAGCCCAGCGCCCGCAGGGCGTCCGGCACGGCGCGGTTGATGATCTTGAAATAGCCGCCACCGGCGAGCTTCTTGAACTTCACCAGCGCGAAATCGGGCTCGATGCCGGTGGTGTCGCAATCCATCACCAGCCCGATCGTGCCGGTGGGCGCGATCACGGTGGCCTGGGCGTTGCGGTAGCCGTGCTTCTCGCCGAGCGCGAGCGCCTCGTCCCAGGCGCGCTTGGCGCGCTCGACCAGGATCGGCTCCGGGCAGGAGGCGTGGTCGAGGGGGACGGGGTTGACATTGAGCGCCTCGTAGCCGTCCGCCTCGCCATGGGCGGCGCGACGATGGTTGCGCATCACCCGCAGCATGTGCTGCGCGTTCTTCTCATAGCCGGGGAACGGCCCGAGCTCGCCCGCCATCTCGGCGGAGGTGGCATAGGCCACACCCGTCATGATCGCGGTGAGCGCGCCGCCGAGCGCGCGGCCCTCATCCGAATCGTAAGGCAGCCCCATGGTCATCAGCAGACCGCCGATATTGGCATAGCCCAGACCCAGCGTGCGGTACGCGTAGGAGAGCTCCGCGATCTCCTTGGAGGGGAACTGCGCCATGGTGACGGAGATCTCGAGCACCACGGTCCAGAGCCGGCAGAGATGCTCATAGCCTCCGAAATCGAACTGCTTCGTCTCGCGATCATAGAATTGCAGCAGGTTCGCCGAGGCGAGATTGCAGGCCGTGTCGTCGAGGAACATGTATTCCGAGCACGGATTCGAGCCCCGGATCGGGCCCGATTCCGGGCAGGTATGCCAGTCATTCATGGTCGTGTTGAAATGCAGGCCGGGATCGGCGGATGCCCAGGCGGCATGGCCGATCTTCTCCCACAGATCCCGCGCCTTCAGGGTGCGGGCCGTCTTGCCATCGGTGCGACGGATCAGGTTCCATTCGCCATCCGCCTCGACGGCGCGCAGGAAGTCGTCCTTGAGCGAAACGGAGTTATTCGAATTCTGGCCGGAAACCGTGAGATAGGCCTCCGAATCCCAATCCGTGTCATAGATGTCGAATTCGATATCCTTGTAGCCCTGCTTCGCGAACTGGATCACGCGCTTGATATAGTTATCCGGCACGAGCGCCTTGCGGGCGCGCTTGATCTCGCGCTTGAGGGCCGGGTTGCGCTCGGGATCGTAGCAGGCATCGCCTGCCGCCTCGCAATTGACGCAGGCCTTCATCACCGCCTTGAGATGGCGGTTGCACAGTTTGGAGCCGGTGACGAGGGCGGCGACCTTCTGCTCCTCGCGCACCTTCCAGTCGATATAGGTCTCGATATCCGGGTGATCGACATCGACCACGACCATCTTGGCCGCGCGGCGCGTGGTGCCACCCGACTTGATCGCGCCGGCGGCCCGGTCACCGATCTTGAGAAAGGACATCAGTCCCGAGGACTTTCCACCGCCGGCGAGCTTCTCGCCCTCGCCGCGCAGCATCGAGAAGTTCGAGCCGGTGCCGGAGCCGTATTTGAACAGGCGCGCCTCGCGCACCCACAGATCCATGATCCCGCCCTCGTTGACGAGATCGTCCTGCACGCCCTGGATGAAGCAGGCATGCGGCTGGGGGTGCTCATAGGACGAGGTCGAGCGGGTCAGCTCGCCCGTCTTGAAATCCACGTAGAAATGGCCCTGGCTCGGCCCGTCAATGCCATAGGCCCAGTGCAGGCCGGTATTGAACCATTGCGGTGAATTCGGCGCGACCATCTGGTTGGCCAGCATGAAGCGCAGCTCGTCGAAGAAGGCCTGGGCATCGTCTTCGCTGGAGAAGTAGCCGCCCTTCCAGCCCCAATAGGTCCAGCAGCCGGCAAGGCGATCAAAGACCTGCTTTGCGGAGGTTTCCGGCCCGTAGCGCTCCTCCTCCGGCAGCTTGGCAAGCGCCTTCTCGTCGGGCACCGAGCGCCACAGGAAGGAAGGAACGTCGTTCTCCTCGACCTTCTTCAGCGCCGCCGGCACGCCCGCCTTGCGGAAATATTTCTGCGCCAGCACGTCCGAGGCGACCTGGCTCCAGCTCTGGGGAACCTCGAAGTTCTCCAGCTTGAAGACGGTCGAGCCGTCAGGATTACGGATCTCACTGGTGGAGAACCGGAAGGCAATGTCCGCATAAGGCGATTGCCCGGTGGTGGTGTAGCGCCGCTCGATCCGCATCTGTGTAGTCCCTTTGTCTGGCGAAACACCCCGATCGGCCTCGGATCAGGGAAAGCTTCGCCGGCCGCATGTTGCGGCTCTTGTCGCAATCTACTCTGTCTTGACGCTGATGGGTGGCTTTGGCGCCACCCTTGTTCTGCCCCGAATGCCCTGCGATGCCGGCTCCGAAAACGATCTCATGCGCGTGCCGTCGCGTGTTCGCACACCGCTGGTGTTGCGCAACCGACACGCCCTCGAAAACCCTTCCGCAAACCCACTCCGACCGGGCCCGGAGGCCCCGCCGCCGCATCCCGTACGGCATGTCCGGAAGCTATGCCCGACCCGCCCCATACGTCAAGAACTAGTGCTCGGTTCTTTTGCCGACGCTATATCTTGTGGAGATCCTGCGGATTGTGGATAAGGGAAAAACCCTAGCTTAACCCCTTCGAATCCCGACATGAATCGCATTCGTCAGACTGGGATAAAACTTCCTTCACCATGCTGCGCAGGCGCAATAGATGTGGATGCGCAGGGGTCGGCGAGGGCACCCGGCAGGCCGCGCAGAGGCTCACGCATGGTCGAGAGAATCGCCGAAAGATTCGCCCGGAGATTCGCCCGCCACCCGATCAAGGTGACGATATCGGGAAACCGGAAGAAGGCAGGACGTTGCGCTGCATGAAGGGCGCACCTTCCCTGCCCGGAACGGTATCCGGCAATATCGAGCCATGCAGCGTAATCTTCCCTCTCTCTCGCGGAGGGGTTTGCGGTAATGGGCGGTGACGATTACTCTCCACCCTCAATGACGTCCGCGCGCTTCATCTGCGCCGCGCCTTATCCTGATAGGCCCCTCACCCCCAACCCCTCTCCACGGCGGGAGAGGGGAGTGCCGGCGCGCGCTGCATGAACCGCCGTCGCCCTCCTTTCGCCCGCACCGATCATCGATTCGCCGCAAACGAATCGCAAAACCGGGCAGTTGAGGCGCTCGGCACTGGACTTGTGGCGTTTGCAGCGCCATAAGGTGCCTGTTGAAAAAAGGCGACGATCCGCGATGACCTTGAAAGAGTTCTTCACCCAGTTCTTCACCTGGTGGAACGGCCAGACGCTGAACACCCGTTTCCACACCTGGCGCCATGGCGAGCTCATCGGCGAAGACGAGTTCGGCAACCGCTATTATCGCACGAAGGGTGGCGCCAGGGATCCTGCGCTCGGCTATGAGCGGCGCTGGGTGATCTATAACGGGCTGGCCGAGCTGTCGCGCGTGCCGCCGGGCTGGCGCGGCTGGCTGGCCCATACCTATGCCACCGCGCCCTCTCAAGAGGATTATGCCCCGCGCGAATGGCAGAAGCTCGGCGCCGAGAACCATACCGGCACTGCGCAGGCCTATCGCCCGCAGGGCTCGATCCTCACGCCGGAAGAGCGTCCGAAAGCCACGGGCGATTACGCCGCATGGTCGCCGGGCGATTGAGCGCGCCCGCTCACGCACGCGGATTTCCGGAGATGTCGATGGCCCTCCTGCGCCTGCCGGTCGCCCTCACCCTCGGCGCCGCCGTGCTGTTCGGCGCCGCACCCGCCTCCGCGCAGAGCCATATCGAGAATCCGATCGCCGTCTTCAACGGTCTCGACAAGATCACCGCGCGGATCATCGCCTTCGAGGTCGAGATCGACGAGACCATCCAGTTCGGCTCGCTCCTGCTCACGCCGCGCGCCTGCCATACCCGCCCGCCGACCGAGAGCCCCAACACCACCGCCTTCATCGAGGTGGAGGATGTCGCCCTCGACGGGGAAGTCGTTTCGCTTTTCGACGGCTGGGTCTTCGCCGAGAGCCCGGGGCTCAGCGCCATCGATCACCCGGTCTACGACATCTGGCTGACGGGGTGCCGCCAGACATCCCTGGCTGACGCTCCGGCCGACGAGACCTCCGATTCCCCGGACCGACCAGCGCCGGACCAGATTCCGCTACCGCCGCCACGCCCGTTCTGAGAAAGCCTCCGATCCGAAGACGGGAGACCGCCGCGCACGATGCGGGCGGCGTTCATGCGCACAGACACGGCGAGCCGCCGCCCTCCCCTCGCTGACAGCGCAACCGGTTTCAGCCGGCAGCTTGACAGATTCGCGGACGCCCGTAAGTTTGCACAACCTTTAATGGCCAAGCTTGCAGCTTCCTCCGGGAGGACACGGTTTTTCCATGCGGGTTACCATCGGCATTCCTCATCAGGAGTTCATGGCCATGTCGGCACGCCCCGAAACCCTCGAATATCATGGTGCAATCTACGATACGCTCAGCAAGAAATTTCTGGATGAAAAGCATCTGAACCAATACGCGGATGAAATCCGCGACAAAAAATCCCGCGAACTGGTCGCGCATTCGGTGATTCAGGTCTTCAGCCTGACACAGAAGAGCTTCGCACCAAAATTTTCAGAACTTTGCGACTGCCTCGTCAAGAGCCGCATGGTCACCGACAGGGAAGCCGAACTCTTCAAGCGCATTGGTGATGCCTATATCCGCGAGGACGGCGATCAGGCGCAGGCATTGCTCGGGGAATTCGAGAAACTGGACACATCATCGGATTTCGTCCGCAGGGTTCAGGAACAGAACGCGCAAGCGCAAAGCCAATCGCCCGATGCAGAGGGCCGCAGGCGGCGCCTCTGGGGACTGATCGGCGGTTTGATAGGCGCGATCATCGGTGGCGCGATCGCGGGGTGGCCGGGTGTCGGTATCGGCTGGAACATCGGCAAGGAAACGATGCTCCTGGTCTATGACGATTATCGGGCCAACAACCCACCCGCGTCGAATGTCGTGGCAGGCCCCAACGGGGAACCCTGCACCGCACCGATCTGGCGATGATGCACCACCCGCCATACGCCGACTGAAACAGATGCGGGAAATCGGGGCAGGGCGTCACGCGCAGTTGTTCGTGCGCAAGTGTCCGTGCACAAGTGTCCGTGCAGAAGTGTCCGTGCGCAAGCGATGAAACACCCGGATGCCCGGATCGGCATCCGGGAAAGCCTGCGGGTTCAGCGCGCAAACGGGTTGACGCGAATCACCCGCGTACCGTCGGGGAGGCGTTCCGGCTCGGAGGGAGCACGCGCCGAAGCAGCGGAATCGGACGCGTCTGACGTCGTCTCGCGCAGACGGGCCTGCTCGCTCTGCAAGGCCGCGAGCCGCGCCTCGGCCCGGTCGATATCCTCGGCGAGCGCTGCGGACTGGCTTTCGCGCCGGGCGATCAGCGCCTCGAACTGCTCCAGATCACCGATCAGCCGGGAGCGTGTTTCCCGCGCCTGCGCAGCAGCGCTCTCGTCGCGCCCGAGTTGTGCCTGCTTGGCGTCGAGCGCGTCGTTTGCGGCGGTGAGACGGGCTTCGGCTTCACTTCGTGCCGCACGAATCGCCTGCAGTTCTCCATTGCGACGATCGATCATCCGGTCGAGCCGCGCCAGCGCCGCATTCACGGCAGCCGGCGAGGCGTTCTGACCAGTTGCTGCGGCGGATACCCGCGTCGCGGCCCCCTCCTCGCGCCCCAGCTGGGCGATGTCGCGCTGCAGGGCCGAGAGGCTGTCTTCAAGATCGCGCCGGTCTTCGAGAGCACGCACGAGCCTGTCGCGCGCCTGATCGATCTGCGCCTCGATCCCACGCAGCCCGCCTTCGGCCTCGCGTATGGTTGCAAGCGCGTCGGAAAGCGCAACATTGCGTTCTTCGAGGCTCGCATTGTCCGCTTCCAGCGCTGCGATCCGCTCACGGGCAGACGTCTCCCGATCGATACCGCCGAGCCCGGCATGGAAGGCGAAGCCCCATCCCATGGCCGCGATGGCGGCCAGAATCAGCGCAAAGGAGCGCCCTGCCCCACCCGACCGGCTCTGCGCCCGGATCTGATTATCCGCGGTCATACCAGCCTCCGCACCCGTCATCGCCTCTTGCAATCCACTGGAAGACGCCCCCGCGCCTGACTCACGGCGATACTGATTCGCATGGTGGCGCGGGCATTGATCGTGTGCAACGCGATTAAGGCGCCTGCGCGGCGTTATCCAGTCCGGATCGACAAAAACGCAGGCCCCGCCTATCCTTTCATAAAAATCCGGAGGGAGCGGGATGGGGACGGCGCAGGGCGTGACCACGGGCGGAGAACGCAAGAGCCTCTATCAGTTCAGCTATCGGCGCTCGCCGGATCAGGACGGCGCACCGGCGCAACATCCCGTCGTGGTGATCGGCGCCGGGCCGGTCGGCCTCGCCTGCGCCATCGACATGGCGCAGCGCGGCGTGCCGGTGGTGCTGCTCGACGATGCCGACCGCATCGGCGAGGGCTCGCGTGGCATCTGCTACGCCAAGCGCACCCTCGAAATCCTCGATCGTCTCGGTCTCGGCGAGACCTGCCGCGACCAGGGCGTCACCTGGCAGCTGGGCCGTGTTTTCCAGGGTGATGGCGAGGTCTACAATTTCGATCTGCTGCCCGAGAACGGCCACAAGATGCCGGCCTTCGTCAATCTGCAGCAATATTATCTGGAGCATCACCTGGTCACGCGGGCGCAGACCCTTGCGGATGGCGATGGCGCCGCCATTGATCTGCGCTGGCGCAACCGCGTCATCGGCATCGCGCAGGAAGGCGCAACCGACGGCGCCGGTGTCACCCTCACCATCGAGACGCCGGACGGCGCGTATGACCTGCAAGCGGATTGGGTCGTCGCGGCGGATGGCGCGCGTTCGCCCTGTCGCGATCTGATGGGACTCGCCTTCGAGGGGGAAGTGTTCGAGGAGCGATTCCTGATCGCCGATGTGAAGATGAAGGGGGAATTCCCCGCCGAGCGCTGGTTCTGGTTCGATCCGCCATTTCACGAGGGCCGCTCGGCCCTGCTGCACAAGCAGCCCGATGATGTCTGGCGCATCGATCTCGGCCTCGGTGCGCAGGCCGACGCCACCGAAGAGCAGAAGCCGGAGCGGGTCATTCCACGCATCCGGCAGATGCTCGGCCATGGCGATTTCTCGCTCGAATGGGTTTCCGTCTACACGTTCCAATGCCGCCGGCTCGCCCGTTTCGTGCATGACCGGGTTATCTTCGCTGGCGATGCGGCGCATCAGGTCTCGCCCTTTGGCGCGCGCGGGGCGAATTCCGGCATCCAGGACGCGGAAAATCTCGCCTGGAAGCTCGCCGCCGTGATCCGGGGCGATGCGGATGCGCGGCTGCTCGCGAGCTACGACACCGAGCGCATCGCCGCCGCCGACGAGAATATCGGCCATTCCACTCGCTCGACCGATTTCATCGCCCCGCGTACGGCGCAGGAAATGCGCTTTCGCGATGCCGCGCTGGCTCTCGCCGCGAAGGCCGGTTTCGCCCGGCGCATGGTGAATTCCGGCCGCTTGTCGATGCCGACAACCTATCGCGACAGCCCCCTCTCGACGCCCGATGCACAGAGTTGGGGCGGCAGCGCAGCCCTGGGCGCGCCGGCCCCGGATGCGCCGATGCGCACGCCGGATGGCACGATCTGCTGGCTGCTGGAGGCGCTGGACGGCGCCTGCACCCTCCTCCACATGCCCGGCGACGGCGCCTCCGTACCCCGGCATGCGCAGGCCCGCACGCTGGTGATCGGACGCGATCTGATTGATGCCGACGGCAGCTTCACCCGCCGCTTCGACGCCAGCCCCGGCGCCACCTGGCTGATCCGCCCCGACCAACACCTCGCCGCCCGCTGGCGCAGGGCGACGGATGACACGGTTGAGCGCGCGATTGAGCGGATATTCGGGCGGGGATAGAGGCCGCTTTGCGCCCTGACCAAAAAATCTCGGACACCCTTGACGGTTTTTGGGCGCAGCATTTTCCGCTTGAGCCTGGAATTACCTGAAGACAGCTCAATTTCATGCAATCAGCGGGGATTCCAGGCAAGAGACTGAAATTAACATCAAAATACATGAATAATCTGGAAATTAGATTTGAATAAATCTACTTTGTAGCGATTTTAAATTAATGAATTTTTTTCGAAAACGTTTGACTACAATTTTCATTTCACATAATCGAACCAGTATCCTAGAAAGAACGAAATCTGAGTGCAAGTTACTGCGACAGATTAAAAGAAATCTAACCTGGACCCAAAGAAACCTCCGTGCATTGGCCTTCAATGCGCTTTCCACCTGTTTTTCTTGTGCTTTTGTCGCGCTGATCACCTCGGTTCGACAGTTTGTTCAAGAGCCAACGCAATCGTGGGAGTCTTCAATGATCAATCGTCGCACGCTTCTGGGCTCAGCTCTGGCTGCGCCCTTCCTGTCCCTGCTGCCGCGTCAGGCGCGCGCCGCGCAATGGCCGGCGGCTGGTCCGATCCGGCTCGTCGTCGCCCAGGGCGGCGGCGGCAATGCCGATGTCGTGGCGCGCATTCTCGTTGAAGCGCTGGAACCCGTGCTCGGCCAGCGCATCGTGGTCGAGAATAACGGCACCGCCTCCGGCATGCGCGCCACCGAGGATGTCAGCAAGGCCGAGCCGGACGGCTACACGCTGCTGGTGGGGACCTCCTCGCAGCTCGTCCACAACATTGCGCTCTTCGATCCGCTTCCGGTCGATATCGAGAGCACCCTGCGCGGTGTCGCGATGATCAACGAAGTCCCGATGGTCATGTGCGTGCCCAAGGATTCACCCGATACCGATCTCGCCGGGCTGACCGAGCGGGTTCTGGCCGATCCGGCCGCCTTCCAGTACGGTTCCGGCCCGACGGGCACCACGACGCATATTACCGGGGCCCTTTTCCTGCAACGCATCGGCGCCGAGGACGTCGTCCATATCCCCTATCCGCGCAGCCCGGAGGCCATGGTGGATCTGATCGCCGGGCGTCTGAACTTCGTCTTCGATCCGTCCCTGACCGCGATCGGCCAGGTTCAGGGCGATGCCGTGCGTCCGCTCGGCGTATCCGCCCCGGTGCGCCTGCCCGCGCTGGCGGAGGTTCCGACCATGGAGGAAGCGGGGCTGCCCGGCTTCGTCAGCCAGACCTGGAACACCATCTCGGCACCGGCGGACACGCCACAGGAGATCGTCGATACCCTCAACACGATGATCAACGAGATCGTGCAATCTGACGAGATGCGCACAAGGCTGGAGGATCTCGCCTCGATCGTGCCCCCGGCCAAGACGCCCGCCGAAGTCGACGCCTATTATGCCGAACAGCGCGAGACCTGGATCCCGGTCGTGCGCGGCACCGGTGCCAGGCGCGAGGGCTGAGAGGACGCTCTCACCGCATGCCCGCGCCCGGCACCTTCCGGGCGCGGGTCCTGACTTGTCTGAGAATCCCCGAAACCGAGCCGAGGCCCCATGACATCGCAAGCGGAGCATGCGCGCCGTATCCTGCAATCCGCTCCCCTGCTCAGGCTCGGGCGGGCCGTACCGGGACTGGCACTGGTCCTGACCGGGTTGGCCATGCTGATCCTCGCCTATGGCCAGCCGGCCTGGCTGGATGCGCATGTTGGCCCCGGCCTGTTCGCGCAATTGCTGAGCAAGGGGGTGATCGCGCTCGGTGCGATCTGGGCGGCTTTCCGCGCGCTCGATGCCACGCCGCGCCGGCCCGCACCCTGCGCCGAGCCCGCCGACGCGACCGCGCAACGCTGGAGCGGGCCGGCGCTCCTCGGTGCGGTTCTGTTGTTCGCATTGAGCCTGCCGGCCTTCGGGCTGGTGATTTCGGCGGGTCTTGCCGCAACGCTGGCCGCCATCGGCGCCGGCGAGCGCAATCCGGTCGCGCTCGCGGTCACGGTGTGCGCGCTGGTTGTCATGACGATGGTGATCGGACTTACACTTTTGCCGCCCACGGCGCCGCTCTGGCCTCGTTTGTGAAGAGGCCGGGGCATGGATCTGAACGCATGGATCTCGGGATTTGCGCTGGCGCTGACGCCGGAAAACCTCATCCTGTGTGTCGTGGGCGCAGTGGTCGGCACGCTCGTCGGCGTCCTGCCCGGCATCGGCCCGGCGGCAACACTGGCGCTGCTACTGCCGCTGACGTTTACGCTGGAACCGGCGGGCGCGATCATCATGATGGCGGCGATCTATTATGGCGCGCAATATGGCGGCTCGACCACCTCGATCCTGCTGAATGTGCCCGGTGAATGCTCCGGCGTCGTGACGGCGCTGGACGGGCACAAGATGGCGCTGGCCGGTCGGGCCGGGCCGGCAATCGCAGTGGCCTCGCTCGCCTCGCTCTTCGCAGGCCTCGTCACCGCCGTGTTGATTGCAACCATCGCAGTGCCGCTCGCCGGCATGACCACGGCGATCGCGCCAGCGGGGCTGGTGGGACTGATTGCGCTGGGCCTGTTCGCCGCCGCGGTGATCTCGCCCGGCCCGGCGATTCCGGCTCTGGCGCTGATCCTGATCGGCGCGGGTCTGGGTCTCGTGGGAACCGATCTGGGCGGCGGGCAGCCGCGTTTCGCCTTCGGGATACCGGAACTGCGTGACGGCATCGGCTTCGTCCCGCTGGTGATGGGCATATTCGGTCTCGCGGAGCTGATCCGCGCGCTGGAAACGGGCGGGCGCCCGGAGCGCATCAGGCTCGTGCGCTGGCCCTGGCCCACGCGCGCCGATCTGCGCGCTGGCTGGCGCCCCGCCCTGCGCGGAACGGGAATCGGCGCGGCGCTGGGAGTGATTCCCGGGGCGAGCACGCTTTTGGCGGCGCTCGCCGCGCGCGGGATGGAGAACGGCTTTGCCACGAAGGATCGCCCGCTCGGGACGGGCGCGGTTGCGGGCGTCGCGGCGCCGGAAGCCGCGAACAACGCGGCGGCCCAATCTGCGATGGTGCCCCTCCTGACCCTCGGATTGCCCGGCAGCCCGGTCATGGCGGTGCTGGCGGGTGCGCTGATGCTGCATGCGATCATGCCCGGCCCTGCTTTCATCGCGCAGAACCCGGATCTGTTCACGGCCCTGATGGCGAGCCTGATCATCGGCAACGTGATCCTCGTGGTGCTGAACCTGCCCTTTGCCGGGATCTGGGCCTCACTTCTGCGCATCCCCTTCCGCAGGCTGGTGCCGCTGATCATCGTGATCAGCCTGATCGGGGTGCATTCGGTGCAGAACTCGCTGTTCGACGTCTGGCTGATGCTCGGTTTCGGCCTGTTCGGCTGGGTCCTGCTGCGGCTGAAGCTGGAGCCGACCCCGCTCGTCCTCGGCTTCATCCTCGGCCCCGCCTTCGAGGAATACCTGCGCCGCACCCTGCTCTTCTCACGCGGTGATCCCACAGTTCTTCTGACCGACCCCGTCAGCGCCACCTGCCTCGGCCTGATCGCAGCCTGTACATGCTGGATGATCGTCAGGCGCGTACAGGTGATGCGCTGCGGTTGAACGAACGGACAGAAATCATCGCCTTGTCAGGGCCGGCGCATTGCGATCCAGATCGTATGGCGCGCACCGCGCCGGGAGCGGCTGGCGCGGACACGATGCGGCGTGACCGCAAAGCCGCACCGGGCCAGCCGCTTCGCAAATGCCGCGTCGGGCGCAGCGGACCAGACGGCGAGGACGCCGCCGGGCGTCAGCGCTGCGCGTGCCGCATGCAATCCCGCCTCTCCGTAAAGGCTGCCGTTCTCCGAGCGCGTGAGGCCGTCGGGCCCGTTATCGACATCGAGCAGGATCGCGTCGAATTTTTCCCCGGCCTCGCGGATGGCGGCGCCGATATCACCCACCCGCAGTTCCACCCGCGGGTCGCAGAGACAATCCTCGAATACGGCCTTCATGTGCTGCCTGGCCCAGTCGGCCAGTTCAGGCACGATTTCGCTGATGATCAGCCGCGCATCCGGGGGCGCGACCGCCTGCGCGGCGCGCAGGGTGAAACCCATCCCGAGCCCGCCGATGAGGATGCTCGGCGCGGTCTGACCGGCCAGCTGGTCGAAAGCAAGCGTCGCGAGCGCCTCCTCCGAGCCGCCGAGGCGGCTGTTCATCAGCTCGTTGCCGCCTTCGAGACGGATCGAGAATTCATCGCCCCGGCGCAGGAGCCTGAGCCTATCCCCCTCCGGCGTTTGTGCCGTGGCCAGCTGTATCCATGGAAGCATGCGCAACCCTCTGCGATCGAAGCCATCCCGTGGCATAGCCGATCACGGGGAGCGGGTGAAGGATCCCGGGCGCCACGCGCCTGATGCCTGTTTTCTGCAGTATACATGATCCGCGCGTTGCGTTACGTGAACCTGAATCGCACGTTTCGTGCCGGCGGACCGCGCAAGACTGCGGCGCCGATATCCTCCGCAGATTGGCCTTCCATGATCCATACCTTGTCCGAGGCGCTCGCCGAGCGCGGTTATGATAGCCTTACCCAGGTCCAGGAGGCGGTCACCGATCCCGCCCTGCGCGAAGCCGATCTGCTGGTATCCGCCCAGACCGGTTCGGGCAAGACCGTGGGATTCGGGCTCGCGATTGCTCCCACGCTTCTGGATGCGGAAGGCATGCTCGGCCCACCAGGCGCTCCGCTGGCCCTTATCGTCGCACCCACGAGGGAGCTGGCCGCGCAGGTGATGCGTGAGCTCGGCTGGCTCTATGCCAGGGCGGGCGCCCGGATGGCTTCCTGCGTCGGCGGCATGGACATGCGCGACGAGCGCCGCACCCTCGCGCGCGGCGCCCATATCGTCGTGGGCACGCCGGGCCGCCTGCGCGACCATATCCAGCGCGGATCCCTCGACATGAGCGGATTGCGGGTCATTGTCCTCGACGAGGCGGACGAGATGCTTGATCTCGGGTTTCGCGAAGATCTGGAATTCATGCTGGACAAGGCTCCGCCGGAGCGCCGGACGCTGATGTTCTCGGCGACCGTGCCGCCGATGATCGCGAAACTGGCCCAGCGTTTCCAGCGCGAGGCCGTGCGGGTGAAAACCCAGTCCGAGGCAAGTCAGCATGCTGACATCGCCTATCAGGCGCTGCGCGTCGCCGCCCAGGACGCGGAAAACGCCATCATCAATGTGCTGCGCTATCACGAGGCGCAAAACGCCATCGTCTTCGCCAATACCCGCGCGATGGTGAGCCGGCTCACTGCGCGCTTTTCCAATCGCGGCTTTGCCGTCGTCAGTCTTTCCGGTGAGCTGAGCCAGACGGAGCGCACGCATGCGCTTCAGGCGATGCGCGACGGTCGCGCCCGGGTCTGCGTCGCAACCGATGTCGCGGCCCGCGGCATCGATCTGCCCAATCTCGAACTCGTGATCCATGCCGAGCTCCCGAGCAACGCCGATAGCCTGCTGCATCGCTCCGGTCGCACGGGCCGCGCCGGACGCAAGGGCATCTCCGCCCTGGTTGTGCCGCCGAAGGCGGTGAAGCGGGCCGAGCGTCTGCTGGCGAGCGCCCGCGTAACAGCCGACTGGATCACTGCGCCGGGAGCGGACGAGATCCTGCGCCGCGACGAGGAACGTCTGCTCGCCGATCCCGACTGGTCGATGGATGTCACCGACGAAGAAACGGCTTTTGCGAGCCGGTTGCTCGCCCTGTATTCACCGGAGGCGATTGCAGCAGCCTATCTGCGCCAGCATCGCGCCCGGCACTCGGCGCCGGAAGAGCTCGTCCCGGTCGATACGCGACCAGCCGCGAAGGCGCATGCACGCTTCGGCCCGAGCGTCTGGTTCACCCTGTCGGTCGGGCGCGATGACGGCGCCGAGCCGCGCTGGCTGCTGCCGCTGCTGTGTCGCTCCGGAGGGCTCGACAAGGATGCGATCGGCGCAATCCGCGTCCAGCAATCCGAGACCCTCGTGGAAATCTCCGAGACGAGCGTTGCAAAATTCCTGAGCGCATTGGGAAAACAAGGCAGCCTCGAGAAAGGCGTCACCGTCCGGCGCGCTTCCGGTGCGCCGCAGATCGACGCTCCGGCCAGCCCTCGCAAGGCGCGAACCTCCGGCAAATTCTCCGATGCCGGCGCCGGAGGCGCAGGATCCGACAAGAAGTGGAAGAAGCGTTTCACGAAAGCTGATGGCGAGGCGGCGGCTCAATCCGTGAGCAAGAAAAAAGCCGGCAAGGTCGCGGCGGGCAAGGCTGCGGCGGGCAAACGCGGGAAACGGACCGCAGACCCATCGGATCCGCCGAAGCGGTAATGGCGTCCGCAGGCCCGCATCGGCAATGCGCGGCGAAAAGGCGCCGGATGGCCGGTCCTCGCATCAGCCTGTGATGTGCCGAAACGAGGCTTCAGAGCGCACCATCCGACTCCGTCAGGCCGGGCGCGCCACGCCTGTGTATGGAATGGATCAGCGCGTTCACAAAGACGCTCTCCTCGGTATGGCTCACTCTTCAGCTATTGGAGCGTGCGTTTGCGGAGAAACTGCCCTTTGAGGCGCTGAAGGAGCGGTGCAAAGCGATGCTTTGGGCGAAATTTAACAATATTTAGTTGTATTTATTGCTACCCACAAGAGTTCACGGCAAACTGAGTCTGCTTGCCCATTACTCAACTCTCCAGACGAACAAACTCTACCGATGCAGCTAAAACCCTTATTCTAAAAAAATTGCGGTCGATCTCCATGACTGGATCCCCGCTTCACACGATCCGATCCCGTGCCACCGCCCTGTGCTCCTTGAGCACCTCGCCCGATTGCGTGTCGACTTCCTTCATCATCACCTCGTAGCCCCAGAGGTCGGCGAGGTGCTGGAGGGTGCGGCGGGCGTTGGATTCGTCGAGGGGGATGCGGTTGAGGACGTTGTGCTGGACGATCAGGCGGCGGTCACCGGCGAGGTCGACATCGACGATCTGGATATCGGCGTCGAGCCAGGCGACGTCGTATTGCCTGGCGAGCGCGCGGCGCAGGCGGCGGTAGCCGCGCTCGTCGTGGATGGCATCGACCAGCATGTCGGGCTGGGTGTCGTCATCGGCGACGTGGAAGAGCTTGAATTTGCGCATCAGATGCGGGCTCAGATATTGCAGGATGAAGCTCTCGTCGCGGTAATTCGCCCAGATCTCGCGCAGGACCGGCATGTGATCGCCCACGCCCGCAATATCCGGGAACCAGACGCGGTCTTCCTCGGTGGGCTCGCGGCAGATGCGCTCGATATCCTTCATCATGGCGAAACCCAGCGCATAGGGGTTGATGCCCGAATAATGCCGCTCGTGGAATTCCGGCTGGTAGACCACGTTCGTATGCGAGCGCAGGAATTCGAGCATGTCACCGTCGCCGATCTGCCCGGTCTCGTGCAGCCGGTTCATGATCTCGTAATGCACGTAACTGGCGCAGCCCTCGTTCATCACCTTGGTCTGCCCCTGCGGGTAGAAATACTGCGCGATCAGCCGCACGATGCGCAGGCATTCGCGCTGCCAGGGCGCGAGCTTGGGGCCGCTTTTCTCGAGGAAATACAGCAGGTTCTCCTGCGGCAGCTGCAAAAGCGCGCGCCGGCGCTCCAGATCGGCATCGTCGGGCCCGGTGCGTTCCTTGACCGGAACCGTGCGCCACAGATCGTTGTACATCTGCTCTTCATGCTGGCGGCGCTCGCGCTCGCGCTGCTCCTCGCTGCGCAGATCGGGCTGCATCTTGCGTGGATAGCGGTGCACCGCCTGGTTCATCAGCGCATGCGCGGCATCAAGCAGCCGCTCGACCGGCCCGTGGCCGTAGCGCTCCTCACATTCGGCGATATAGCCCTTGGCGAATTCGAGATAATCGAGAATGCCGTCGGCATCGGTCCATTGCCTGAACAGATAATTGTTCTTGAAGAAGTGGTTATGGCCGAACGCCGCATGCGCGATGACGAGCGCCTGCATCGTCGCCGTATTCTCCTCCATCACATAGGAGATGCACGGGTTCGAATTGATGACGATCTCATAGGCCAGCCCGCGCATGCCCTTGCGGTAGGAGGCCTCGTGCGTGGCGAAATGCTTGCCGAAGGACCAGTGCTTGTAGAAGAGCGGCATCCCGATCGAGGAATAGGCGTCGAGCATCTGCTCGGCGGTGATCACCTCGATCTGGTTGGTATAGACGTCGAGACCCAGCTCGCCGATGGCGATTTCCTCGCAGGCCTCGTTGATGCGCCGGAGCGTCTCGAAATCCCAGTCCGCCCCCTCGTAGAGACGGGGCTTCTGCGGCGGGTTCACGGCTGTCTGCGCGGTTTTCGTGCTCATGCGCCGACTCCCTTTTCTGCGCCCTGCTTGCGCTGGAAGAGTTCGCGGAAGACGGGGTAGATGTCGCGGCGGTGGCGCACCTTGCGCATGGCGATCTGCTCGCCGCCCTGACGCAACAGGTCGTAGAGTCGCCACAGATCGCTCTGGCGATAGCCGAAGCCCATCGGCGCCGGATCATCCTCGCGCCCCACCTCCAGATAGGCGAAATACTGGCAGGCGGGCAGGATCGTGTTCGTCAGGAGTTCAGAGGCGCGCGGATTGTCCGAGGAGGTGTTGTCGCCATCCGAAGCCTGCGCAGCATAGATGTTCCATTCCTGCGGCGGGTAGCGCTCGGCCACGACGCGCTGCATCTCCTCCAGCGCCGTCGAGACGATGGTGCCGCCGGTCTCGCGGGAATAAAAGAACGTCTCTTCATCGACTTCCGAGGCTTCGTGCGTGTGGCGGATGAAGACAATCTCGACATGCTTGTAGCGCCGCTTCAGGAAGAGATAGAGCAGCGTGAAGAAGCGCTTGGCGAGATCCTTCATATGCTCGGTCATCGAGCCCGAGACATCCATCAGGCAGAACATCACCGCCTGGGCGACGGGACGCGGATGCGGTTCCGAGCGGCGATAGCGCAGGTCGATCGGGTCGATCCAGGGGATCGCCTTGAGCCGCTTTTGCATGCGCGCGAGCTCCTCGCGCGCTTCCAGCAGCCGCACCGGATCATCGCCCGTCCGCTCCAGCGTCGCGATCTCCTCCTCCAGTGCCGCCGCCGCTTCCGGCCGGGGTCGGCGCAGGGCGATGCGGCGTGAGAGCGAATTGCGCATGGTGCGCGTCAGGGCGAGGTTGGCCGGTGAGCCGGTCACCGAGAAGCCGGCGCGACGCCAGCTCACCTGCTCTGTCGTCGCCAGCTTGCGCTTGGCCAGATCGGGCAGTTCGAGATCCTCGAGGAAGAGATCGACGAATTCCTCATGGCTGAGCGCGAAGCGGAACTCGTCCTCGCCCTCCCCGTCCGGACTGCCCTGTGACCCGCCTCCCCCGCCGGAGCCCGGCGGGCGCGGGATGGTTTCGCCTTCGACATAATCCTTGTTGCCGGGCAGCACGTAATCGCGCATGCCGCCCTGCGCCGCGCGGTGGAAGCGCGGCTCGCGCACGCCCTCGCCGGGGATCGACACCTCCCCGCCGCTCTCCACATCGCGGATCGAACGGTCGCGGGTGGTGTCGCGCACCGCGCGTTTGACCAAGGCTTTCGCCCGCCTGAGAAAGCGCTGACGATTGGCGAGACTCTTGCCGCCGGGATTGAGGCGGCGATCGACAATATGCATCCGGTCGCCCCGTTTCGCGGGTCTTCCTCTCGGTCAACCCGCCTGTTTCACACGCATGTACCACTCGACGAGCCGGCGGACCTGACGCTCGGTGTAACCGCGCTCGGTCATCCGGTCGACGAACTCACTGTGTTTCTTCTCGCTCTCGCTGTCCTTCTTCGAGCCGAAGGAGATCACCGGCAGCAGATCTTCGACCTGGCTGAACATCCGCCGCTCGATGACTTCGCGGATCTTCTCGTAGGAGGTCCAGGACGGGTTCTTGCCGCCATGGCTCGCCCGCGAGCGCAGCGAAAACTTCACCACTTCGTTGCGGAAGTCCTTCGGATTGGCGATGCCCGCGGGCTTCTCGATCTTGGTCAGCTCCTGGTTGAGCAGTTCGCGGTTGAGCAACTGGCCGGTATCGGGATCCTTGAAATCCTGATCCTCGATCCAGGCATCGGCGTAATCGACATAGCGGTCGAACACGTTCTGCCCGTAATCGTGATAGCTCTCCAGATAGGCCTTCTGGATCTCGTTGCCGATGAATTCGGCATAGCGCGGCCCGAGTTCGGCCTTGATGAACTCGATATAGCGCTTTTCCTGCTCGTCCGGCAGCTGCTCGCGCCGCACGGTCTGCTCCAGCACATACATCAGATGCACCGGATCGGCGGCGATCTCGGTGGTATCGTGGTTGTAGGTCGCAGCGAGCACCTTGAAGGCAAAGCGGGTGGAGACGCCGTCCATGCCCTCGTCGACTCCGGCCGCATCGCGATATTCCTGGATCGAGCGGGCGCGCGGATCGACCTCCTTCAGGCTCTCTCCGTCATAGACGCGCATCTTCGAGAAGACATTGGAATTCTCGTGCTCACGCAGCCGTGACAGCACGGCGAAACGCGCCAGCATTTCCAGCGTGCCCGGCGCACAAGGCGCCTCGGCGAGCTCCGAAGTGCGGATCAGCTTGTCATAGATCTGCTCCTCTTCCGTGACGCGCAGGCAATACGGCACCTTGATCACGTAGATCCGGTCGATGAAGGCCTCGTTGTTTTTATTTGTCTTGAAGCTCTGCCATTCCGCCTCGTTGGAATGGGCCATGATGATGCCCTGGAAGGGGATCGCGCCGATATTCTCGGTGCCGACATAGTTGCCTTCCTGTGTCGCGGTGAGCAGCGGATGCAGCATCTTGATCGGCGCCTTGAACATCTCGACGAATTCGAGCATGCCCTGATTGGCCCGGTTAAGCCCGCCCGCATAGGAATAGGCGTCCGGGTCGTTCTGCGACAGCGTCTCCAGCTTGCGGATATCGACCTTGCCGACGAGGGAGGAGATGTCCTGGTTGTTCTCGTCACCCGGTTCGGTCTTGGCGATGCCGATCTGGCGCAGGCGCGAGGGGTTCACCTTCACCACCTTGAAGCGCGAGATGTCGCCTCCGAACTCGTCGAGCCGCTTGAGCGCCCAGGGACTCATCAGCCCGGTCAGGCGCCGGCGCGGAATGCCGTAGCGCTCCTCGATCTGCTCGCCCATGCGCTCGGGATCGAACAGGCCGAGCGGGCTCTCGAAGACCGGGCTGATCTCGTTGCCGGCCTTGAGGACATAGATCGGATGCGCCTCCATCAGCGCCTTGAGGCGTTCCGCCAGCGAGGATTTGCCGCCGCCGACCGGGCCGAGCAGGTAGAGGATCTGCTTGCGCTCCTCCAGCCCCTGCGCCGCATGCCGGAAGAAGGAAACGATGCGCTCGATCGTCTCTTCCATGCCGTAGAACTCGGCGAAGGCGGGATAGACGCGGATGGTGCGGTTCATGAAGATCCGCCCGAGCCGGGAATCCCGGGAGGTGTCGACCATTTCCGGCTCGCCGATCGCCGCCAGGATGCGCTCGGGCGCGCTGGCATACATCATCGGGTCGTCCCGGCAGCCTTCCAGATAGTCCGACAGGGACATTTCCGTTTCGCGCCGCGCTTCGTAACTGCGGGCGAAGGAGGAGAAGAGGTCGTCGCTCGGATACATGCATCTGCCTCCATCAAGCGTCACATTCCTCAGCTAACCTGCTGATTTACAGACAGGTTGCCCGGCAAATGCGGCAGGAGCCAGATCACATTGCGTCGCAGGCGCTCCTGAAACGGAAACGGCTCCAGACCGATTCGTCTCGAATCATCAGTGTGGCACGAAACATATGAAATGCCATCCGGAGCATGGCGGATAAACAGGCGGCGCTTGCGCAAATTGCACTTTAAGGTTGCTCAAAATTTACGCGCTTCGCCGGGAAATCGCGCCGGCACGTCATCCGCGTCAAGCGCGCGATGATTGCCCTCAAAGCCAGATACGAAAACCGTTTGGAGCTTTCGGAATTCGCTTGCGAAAAGGCTTGCTGATGCCGCAAATCCGCCACACCCTACAGGCACCCGGCCTGCCTCGAACTCCTGCGACAAAGCATTCCCATCATGGCCTTCAAAGACGCGCTGCGCCCGGTCCTGGTCCTTCTGGTCGCGACTATCCTGCTCATGGCCGGGTCGGGACCACTCGGGACGATTCTCGGCATCCGCATGAACGAGGCGGAGTTGGCGACGCCGATCATCGGCCTTGTCATGGCGGCCTATTTCGGTGGGCTGACGGTCGGCTCGCTGCAGACTTTCCGCATCGTCACGCGCATCGGCCATATCCGCGCCTTCGCCGCTTTCACGGCGATCGTGACGGCGAGCACGCTGGCCTATCCGGTCCATCTTGATCCTGTCCCCTGGGCGGCGCTGCGCTTCGTGCAGGGTTTCTGCATGGCCGGGCTGTTCGTCTGCATTGAAAGCTGGCTCAACGACTCTGCCACGACGCAGAATCGCGGCGCGCTGCTCGCCAGCTACATGAGTTGCATGTATCTTGCCCAGTCCGCCGGCCAGTTCATGATCGGGGTGCCGGACGAGACCGGCTTCCTGCTCTTCATCATGATGGGGGTGGTGCTCAGCCTCGCCGCCGTGCCGGTGGCGATGACGCGCATGGCGCCGCCACTTCTGCCGGACATCGCTTCACTGAGCTTCAGGCGTCTCTACGAGGCTTCGCCACTCGGGATCTTCGGCTGCATCTCCTCGGGACTGGTGATCGGCGCAATCTATGCGCTGGCACCGGTCTACGCTGCGGGGATCGGTTTTGATCTGCGGCAGACGGCATGGTTCATGAGCGCCATCATCTTTGGCGGCGTGATCCTGCAATGGCCCGTGGGACGCCTGTCCGATCTGATCGACCGACGCCTCGTCATCGTCGGGGTGATCATCGCCGGCGCGCTGACCTCGGTTGCGATGATCGCGGCACCTGCAGGCGGCCAGATTGCTCTGCTGATCCTCGGCGCGGCTTTCGGTGGGATCGCCTTCGTGCTGTACCCGCTCTGCGTCGCCCATACCAATGACCACCTCGAACGCGAGGAGCGGATCGCGGCGAGCGGCGGGCTGGTTTTGACCTATTCCGCCGGCGCCACGCTGGGGCCGCTTCTCGCCGCCGGGGTGATGAACCTCGCCGGCCCTGCCGGGCTTTTTCTCTTCACCGCCGTCGTCGGCTTCCTCTCCGTCGGCTTCGCCGTCTGGCGGCTGAAGGCCCGCGCGCCGGTGCCCGCAGACCAGCAGGGCCGCTTCCAGACCCTGCCGCGCACGACCCCGGTGGCCGCGCCGCTCCATCCGGAATCGGAGGAGGATTTCGGGTTTTCGAGCGCCGCGCCTGCGCAGAACCCCGCGCTCGAGAACGCCGAAGTGCCACGCCCCTGAACTCGGGACGCGGCCTGCTTCTCACCAGCGTGCGCGCAGATTCACGCCCGCGCCCCAATCGTCACCGCGCTGATAGAGCTCGGCGCGAAAATCGGTAGCGTCGTAGCGCAGGCGCCATTCCGTCTCGCCGTCATCGGCGGGTCGGATCACATGCCCGGACAGGGTGCCGCCATCGCCGATCTGTTGCCGGATATGGGCCTCATGCGCGACGCCATCAGGCCCTGCGCTGGCGGCAACGCCGAACCCGGTCCCGCCGCCGGTGGTGAGCGAGAGATCGGCATGCGCACTTGCGCCACCATCCGTTGTCACGGCCGCGTTGCCCCGGATCGCCGCGCGCAGATCATCGGACAGCGCGAAATCGGTGCTGCCGCCGATCTGTGCGCGCAGGCGGGCCGCGCTCCCATCAGACCCGGGCGGCTGCGTGACGACGAGGCCCGACCAGCCGCCATCGGTATCTACCGATCCGGTGGTCGTCACGCCGATACGCGACTCGCTCGGTTCGTGATCAGCGCCGATATGCAATCCCGGCGCCGCTTCGGCACCAATCCAGCAGAAGGCTTCGAACGCCTCGGTCCTTTCCGGCGGAAGCGAACGCGCCGGCGCGGCGAGTGATCGCAGATGCGGATCGTCGGGCGCCTGCCTGCGCAAGAGCGGCTGGGGGCGCATGCCTTCGACGTCCCGCGCCCCGGCCTCATTCCAGAGTGGACCCCGCATGCCGGGTTCCTGCGCTGACATCTCGGCTGCGAAAGCATCCTGCGCAGTTTCGATCAGGGAAAACCGGGGATTCGGGTTGGCACGCTGCTGCGCCTTCGGAGCCATGGCATCGACTGGTATTGAATTCATATCATAACCCTCTTAATATAATGTATTATTATTTATCATAAAAACATGCCATTTTTAATTGTTCAAATCCAGAGGCCACACAAATCTTTCGCATCGCAGCATTCCGGCCCGCATCATCCTTTCGTCGCAGATCATCACCCCACCCCTCCTGATCACACGATTCGCAAGACAGTCCGGCCTTTACAAAAGCGACCTTGTCCCTATTGCTAATGAGGGCAGCCTTGCGCCCCATGCAGGGCTTGGTTCAAATTGAACCCCCAATTCTTCGAGGGAGGAACAACGCATGAAAAAAATTGCAACTGGTCTGGCATTAGCCGGAATTCTCGTCTCCGGCACGGCTCTCGCCCAGCCTGATGACTGGCCGCGCGACCTGACCGTCGGTACCGCCAGCCAGGGTGGCGTCTACTTCGTCTATGGCGGCGGCATGGCGAGCTTCCTCACCGATGAGCTCGACGTGAATGTCTCCGGCGAGGTGACCGGCGGCCCCGTGCAGAACGTCACGCTGGTTCAGACCGGCGAGCACGATATCGGCCTCGTGACCCTCGGCCCGGCCTTCGAAGCCTGGACGGGCCAGAGCGAGTTGGCTCCGGGCCTCGAGCACAAGGATATCCGCGCCCTTTTCCCGATGTACGAGACCCCCTTCCACGGGATCACCCTGCGCTCGTCGGATATCAATTCGGTAAGTGATCTCGACGGGCGCCGTGTTTCGGTCGGCCCGGCTGGTGGAACACCCGGCACCTATTGGCCGCGCATTCTCGAAACGCTCGGTGTGGACGCGACCATTTCCTATGCAGGCGCGGCGGATTCCGCCAGCCAGCTGCAGGACGGGCTGGTCGATGCCTTCGTCTTCGCAGCCGGCCTCCCGACTGCGGCCTTCTCGCAGCTCGCAGCCGAAGCCGACGTGATCACCTTCGGCTTCACGCCGGAAGAGCACGAGCAGGTTCTCGAAGCCTTCCCGGAAGTCTCGGCCTTCACCATCCCCGCCGACACCTACTCCGTGCAGGAGGAGGACCAGGCCTCCGTGGCGATGTGGAACTACGCGATCGCGCATCAGGACATGCCCGAGAGCCTGGCCTACGAGATCACCAAGACGGTGCTCGAGAACAACGAGCGCATGATGCAGATCCATGCTGCTGCGGCGGCTACGCTGGCTGAAAACTGGGACAATAACAGCTTCCTGCCGTTCCACCCGGGTGCCGTGCGCTATTACGAGGAAATCGGCATCGAGATCCCGGAAGATCTGCGCGGCTGACCACGGCATCGCCGTCATTGCATGACTTCGATGGAGGCCGCGTTTGTCGTGGCCTCCGTCGCAAGATCAAGGCCGAAACGGCCATTGGTGGGGTTTCATCGGGAGGGGCGCATGGTCGCCGCGGATGTGCGTGAGGCGCCGGAAGACGCTTCCGGGACAAAGAACATTGCCAGCGGCGTTGATCGCGAGATCTATGCTGGTAACCAGCGCATCTTCGAAGGCCGGAGCCATCAACTCGTTGCGGCCCTGTGCATCGCCTACACGACCTTTCATATCGGTGTGATGAATCTCTATCCGCTGGAGACCTGGGTCTACCGGCTGGCGCACGTGACGGGCGGTCTCGCACTCGGCTTCACCTTGTTCTCCGCGCGCGGTTTCATCGATCCGCAGGGGCGTGCGCATACGCGCTCGCTCGTCGAACTCGCCCTGCTCGGCATCGCGGCGCTTCTGATCCTCACGGCTCTCGGCCGGATCGCGCTCGCCGTCGCGACAGGCGATCTGATCGCGACGGGCGCCCCGCCGGACAAGATGGTCACCACATTCGGCCTGCCGATCATCGCCGGTACGGGTCTGGCGATCCTCGCGACCTGGATTTTCCCGCCGGGAGACCGCGGCAGGCTCGCGCCTGGCGATCTGCTCCTCGCCCTCGCCGCGATTGCGGTGGGCGTCTATATCATTGCCCATGCGCATTTCCTGCGCACCCGCGCCCAGGTCTTCCCGCATCCCAATGACATGTGGGCCTCGATTGCCGGCATTCTGCTGATCCTGGAACTGACGCGCCGTCTGGCTGGTCTGGCGCTCGTCATCATCGTCGCGGCCTTCGTGGCCTATGCCTTCGTCGGGCCGTGGCTGCCAGGTTTCCTGGAGCATCGCGGCTATGCGCCCCAGCGCTTCTTCGCCTTTCTCTATACCGATAACGGCATTCTTGGACCGACAACGGCGGTCTCCTCGACCTATATCATTCTCTTCATCACCTTCGCGGCCTTCCTGCAGGCGAGCAGGGTGGGCGAGTATTTCGTCAATTTCGCCTTCGCGGCTGCGGGCGGTGCGCGCGGCGGGCCGGCGAAGGTCGCGGTGTTCGGCTCCGGTCTGATGGGCATGATCAACGGCACCTCAGCCGGCAATGTCGTCTCCACCGGTTCACTCACGATTCCGCTGATGAAGAAGGTCGGATACAAGCCCCAGACGGCCGCAGCGGTCGAGGCCGCCGCCTCGTCGGGCGGGCAGATCCTGCCGCCGATCATGGGCGCGGGCGCCTTCATCATGGCCGAGATCACCGGCATCCCCTATACCGATATCGTCATCGCGGCGATCATTCCGGCGATCCTCTACTTCCTCTCGGTCTATTTCATGGTCGACAACGAGGCCCTGAAGAACGGCATGAAGGGCCTGCCGCGCAACGAGTTGCCGCAGTTCCGCAAGCTTGCGAAGCAGGCGTTTCTCTTCATTCCGATCGTGATCCTGATCGGTGCGCTGTTCGTCGGTTATTCCGTGATCCGCGCCGGCACGCTCGCCATGGGCGCCGCCGCTGTCGTGAGCTGGCTGACGCCGTTCCGCATGGGCCCGCGCGCCATCCTTTATGCGCTCGAAATCGCTGCGAAGATGTCTCTGCAACTGGTCGCGGTCTGTGCTGCGGCGGGCGTGATCGTGGGCGTGATCGCCATGACCGGTGTCGGCGGACGCTTGTCGGGCGTGCTGATGGCGGTGGCGGATCAAAGCGAGTTTATGGCGCTGTTCTTTGCCATGTGCATCTCCATCATCCTCGGCATGGGCATGCCGACGACGGCGGCTTACGCGGTGGCGGCATCGGTCGTTGCGCCAGGCCTGATCCAGCTCGGTATCCCGCCGCTGACGGCGCATTTCTTCATCTTCTACTTCGCCGTGATGTCGGCGATCACCCCACCCGTGGCACTCGCAGCCTATGCCGGGGCGGCGCTGGCGGGCTCGGACCCGATGCGCACCTCCGTGGAGAGCTTCAAGATCGGCCTTGCCGCCTTCGTGGTACCGTTCATGTTCTTCTACAACAACGCGCTCCTGATGCAGGGCGAATGGCTTGAAATCGCGCGCGTCCTGTTCACGGCGGCGCTTGGCATTTTCCTGCTCGCCGCTGCGATCCAGGGCTGGTTCTTCGGACTGCTCAACTGGGTGCTGCGCATCGTGCTGCTGGTTGCGGCGCTCGCCATGATTCAGGGAGGCTGGGTCTCCGATATCATCGGCATCGGCGTCGGCCTGGCCGTCTTCGTCATCCAGAAGCAGTTCGTCACCGCATCGAATATCGCGCGCGGCCTCGACTGACGAGCGCGCCCCGCAGGACCGGGTTGCGACGGCTCAGCGCGTATTGAGCCGCCGGCCCTTGTTCCACAGCATGAACGGGACGCCGGAGAGCAGGGCGCGCATGGTCTTGCGGCTCTGATGCAGGCCGTTCACGGAAACGCGTGGCAGGGCATGGGGATGATCGGCATGACCGGCAAAGACGTGACCGGGCCGCGTCGTCACCGCGGTGGTGAATCCCGCTTCCTGAGCCAGAGCGAAATCGCGCGGCCCGGCTGAACCGGGATCTCCCACCGGATAGGCGAAATGCGCCACATTGCAGCCGAGCTCCTCGGCGAGGCGGTCGCGTGATTGCACGATCTCGTAGCGCGCCGTGACATCGTCATGCTTGGCCAGCATCGGATGGCTCACCGTATGGGCACCGATGGTGATCAGGGGGTCTCCCGCCACGGCCCTGATTTCATCCCATGTCATGCAGAGCCCGCGCGTCAGGGCGCGGCTGTCGAGACCGGCCTGAGCGGCGAGATCGGCGATAACGGCCAGCAGCGTCGCTTCGTCACCGCTGCGCAGGCGCCAATAGGTGGTCTCGAAGGCGATCTGCTTTTCTGCATCATCGCGCGCCGGCAGATCAAAATCACGCCCGTCATGGGTGAAGAGCACCCGGTCGAGCCTGCGGATCGCCTCCTCCAGTTCGAGCCACCAGAGGCGTCCGTGGCCATCGGCGAAGCCGGTGGTGATGAAGAAGGTCGCCGGCACGGCATGGCGACGCAGGATCGGCAACGCGTATTCCGCATTGTCGCGATAGCCGTCATCGAAGGTGAGGAGCGCGAAGGGTCGCCCACCCTTTTCCCGCAGGCGCTGCGGCAAGGCATCCTGTGCAATGATCTCGTACCCGGCTTCCCGGACCATGCTCACAACCGTTTCGAAGAATGCGGGCGTGATCTCCAGCAGGCGGTTGGGCGCGAAGGTGCCGTAGCTGGCCGGGCGCACATGGTGAAACATCAAGATGATGCCGGTGCCGCGCGAGACGGGCGCCAGCCAGAGATCGGCCCGGCTCCAGTCGATCGCGCGCAGCCCCGTGCGGATGATGGCGGATTTCAATGACATGCACGCTCTCCGGCTCGAGAATCACGCGCCGACGGGGCCCGACCGGCGCTGCGGGCATGTCGGCATCACCTGAACGGATCAGGCAGCGGCAACGCCCGCCCTGCGCCCGACCCCGGCCACCACGACATCCGCCGAACCCATTCCCGCAACACGCGCATAGAGATCGACGAGTTCGGGGTCATCGGCTTCACGATCGGCGGCGATGATGATCGTATCCACCGCACCGGCCAGAGATTTCAGCAAGGCCGTATCGGAGGGATCAGGCACCAGCATGAAGACGAGCCCATAGGTGTGCTGGAAGGCCGTCAGCGCGATATCGAGTCCGTCAGCGTCGTCGATCAACGACGCTGCATCGGCGCGTCCCCTTTCGACGCGATGCAGGGACGATGCCGGATCGCGCCGGATCACGTCGAAGAAGCTGGCACGCTCCGCGATCAGATCACTCAGCCCCGGTACGGATCCGGAGCCGTCATCCTGCATCGAGACGAGGATGCAGCGCCCGGCACGGGCACCGGCCTGGCCCAGCTTTTCGCCGAAACGGCGCAGACGTGCGGCATCGCCGAGCCCGGTGACGAGGACGCGCTGGCCGCGATCCTGACGCTGGTTCTCGCGCAATCTTGCAAGCAGCACGCTGAAATCGTAAGCCGCCTCGCTGTCGACCGATGCTGCCGCGAGAGAGTCCGAGGAGTCCGCCACGGCCTCCTGCGCAGCCGATGATAGCTGCGCCGAAACGGGCACTGAATTCCCGGCGGGTAGCCCATCATCGAGAACAGGCACGGAGGCCTCGACCGTTTCCTCACCGGCCCTGCTGGAGACTGTCCCTGCGGGTACGGTTCCCGGATCATCCGCGGCGGGCTTCGTCTTCTGTGTTTCCTGCCAGGCTGCATCGAGGCGATCTTCCTGCGCGCGCGCCTCCCTGGAATCGGCAACGGCCTTGCTTGCTGCCTGCTTGCGGCGCAGACGCGGCTTGTGTTTCACCGCGTCATCCGCCTTGTCGGCGTGCGCTTCCGCTTGCACGGCGGCAGCCGCGCCTTCGGCGGGCTCTGTGACCGGCTCCTGCGAGACCAGCTCCTGCGAGACCAGTTCCTGCGAGACCAGTTCCTGCCATGTCTCTGGAAGCGGTTCTTTCGGCAATGGCGCGGGCACCGGCTCTGCTTCGCCCGCCACACCGGCTTCGTTTTGCGTTGCCTCGACCGTTTTGGCAATCCCGGTCTCGTCTTCAATCGCCGTCTCGGCCGTCGATCCGGACGATGCTGCGACCGGCTCCGATACGGCGGGGCGCGCCTCGGTCGTTTTCCCGCCGGAGCCGGCTGCGGGTGTCCTGTTTGCAGCGGATCTTGGTGCAGCGACAGCGGCGGCGGGTTCTTGCGCAGGCGCATCGGACGGCGACGCAGCAACGTCATCGCGCGACGCAGCGTCAGGCGGCGTATCGCCCCCCACCGTTGCGTCAGGGCGAACTGCCGGTCCGGCAGATGGCGGGGCGCTTTCGTCGGAGGCGTCATGGGGATCAGCCATGTCCTTCGGGGCAGGAAGCGCGCCGGCATCGGCGTTCTCTGCGCCCCCTTCCAACGTGCCGCGCAGGCGCGCGCCGAGCTTGCGGACGCCGGTCAGCACCTCTTCCTCTGCTTGCGGCTGCGCCGCTTGCACGGGGATTTCGATGAAAGAAGGCTGCCTTGTGCGCCTGGATTGCGGCGGCGCGTCGACGGTATCCGCGCCGGCCATCTGCATGCCGCCATCCGCTTTCGGCTGAGGCGCTTGCGCGACGGAAGTCTTTGGGTCCGTGTGGAAGGCATCCGGGGAAGGGGCATCCGCGCGGGTTTGCGGATGCTCGGCCAGAGCCGCACTGACCGCAGTCGCCCCGCCCGCACCGATCCGGGGGGCGATCGGCACCCCGTCGGGCCAGTTCGGGTCGAGCGCCGGTGCGGCGTCATGGCGTGGCTCGTCCTCGTGAGAATCGGAGTCGCGCCTTTGTGCTGCATGTCCATAGCCCGCAGCCATTGCGGGCGCCGCCGGCGCGCCGCCGGAGACCAGAGCCGCGACGACGACACCGCCGGTCGCGACGAAGGCTGCGCCGAGCGTCGCCAGAACAACGGTGGGCGCCTTGCGCGGAAAAACCGGCTCCCGCGGCACGACGGCACGCGAGACGATACGCGCATCGGGCAATGTCGCATTCTGCGAGCCGCGTGCAATCGCCTCGCGGTAGCGGGTGAGGTAGTTCTCCAACTGCTCGCGCTCGGCCCGCGCCTCGCGTTCGAGAGCGCGCAATTGCACCTCGCTCTCATTGGCTTGCGCGACGACACTCATCTGCGCATCGAGCGCCGCTTCCAGCGATTCGACACGGGAGGCGGCAATGCGCGCTTCGTTTTCGAGAATGCGAACCGTGCGCTCGGCGGAAGCGGTAATCTGCTCATCGAGATCCGCGAGCTGGGCGCGCAGTTCCAGAATGCGCGGGTGCCCGGGTAGCAGCGTACGCTGCTCGAGCGCGATCTGGGAACGCAGGTCGATGCGCTGCTCGATCAGCCGACCGATCAGTTCGTTGCTCGCGACATCGGGAATCTCGAAGGCCCTGCCCTCGGCGATCATCTCACTCAGCAACTGCGCCCGGGCCTCCGAATCGGCCTGGGTCGAGCGGGCTTCCGCGAGCCGCGTGTTGAGATCGCTCAATTGCTGCGACGAAATGCTGGCGCTGTCTCCGGTCAAGAACAGCCGCGAGGAAGCGCGAAACGATTCAACGGCCGCTTCCGCCTCGCTCACACGCTCACGCAAATCCTCGATATTGGTGCCGAGCCAGTCCGAAGCGGCCCGGGCGAGTTCGGCCTGCGCCTCCTCCAGCTGGTCGAGATAGACCTCGGCAATGGTATTGGCGGCCTGGGCGGAAAGATCGGGATCCGCAGACCGGAACTCGATGGCGAGGACGCGCGAGCGCGGCACGGCATAGACGGTGAGGGCGCGGTAGTAGGCATCCAGGATCCGGTCTTCCTCGTTCCCGTCATAGCTTCCATCGGCGATGCCGAGCATGGTGCGCACACGCGTGATCGGATCCATCGGCCCGACCAGTGGATCGAATTCCGTGTTGCCGACGAGCCCGAGCCGGCGGATCGTCTCCCGCGCCACCTCGCGCGAACTGACGACCTCGACCTGGCTCAGCACGGCCTGCTCGTCGATGCTGCCGTCTGGCAATTCGCGCTCGGAGAGGGTGCGGGTGAAGACGCTGTCCCGGTTCTCCAGAAGCACCTGGGTTTCACCGGCAAAACGCGGTGTCGCGGTGAGGACGAAAACGATCGCGCCGATGGCGACGGCAAAGGTAATGGCGAGGATCGTCTTGAACCGCCCGCGCAGCGCCAGCAGGATCTCGCGCAGATCCACCATGCCATCGCGACCGCCCTGGTCAAACGACGCATCTCGAGGTTGCTTCATCTCGCGCTCCATACTGGCTTCCGTCTCGATCCGGATTTGTGCACAGGATGAACAGACAGGGTTTCCGGTTGGTTAAGAAAACCGGTCGACCTGCCGCGTTTCGTCACTTGATTGAATCGCGCAAGGTTCTGTTAACCGTATCAATTTACCGTTTGCGCAGATTCACCCCAGCCGGATGGTCGAAACTCCGATGAACAGGCGCAAGACACTCGCTCTCCTGCTGACAGCGGCTGCACTTCCAGGTTGTGCAGCTTTGACGGTGCGACGCGATGACGAAAGCTTTTCGGCGCGCGATTATCGTCTGGCTACGGACGATCGGGTACGGCTGATCGTGTTCGGGCAGGATTCGCTGTCCAACATCTACATGGTCGATGGCAGCGGGGCGATCACGGTGCCGCTGATCGGCGCCGTCACCGTCGAGGGGCTGACGACGACGCAAGCGGCGGAGCGCGTCGCCGATCGCCTCGGCTCGGGCTTCATCCGCGAGCCGCGCGTCACCGTCGAAATCGATACCTACCGCCCCTTCTACATCATGGGCGAGGTCACGCGGGGCGGTCAGTACGACTATGTTGCCGGCATGAGCGTGGAGAACGCGATCGCGATCGCGGGCGGCTTCACGCCGCGGGCCGTACGCAGTTCCGTCACGGTTTCGCGCAAGATCGGGGATGAAACCGATCGCTTCAATGCGCCGATCGATTACACGTTGCGCCCGGGCGATACCGTGATCGTGCGCGAGCGCTGGTTCTGATGTCCGACATGGAGACTCATGTGGCATACGGGCCGCTTCGCATTCTGCACGTGTTTCGCGCGCCGATCGGCGGGCTGTTTCGCCATGTGATCGACCTTGCCTGCGAGCAGGCGGCACGGGGTCATGCAGTGGGTCTTTTCTTTGATTCCTCGCAAACCAATGCCCGCACCGATGCGATGATCGAACGGGCGCGGCCCGCGCTGGAGCTCGGCATCACCCGGGTAGCGATGACACGAAACCCGTCTGCGCGCGACCTCGCGGCCCTGCGCGCGCTGGCCCGTCTGCAACGTGACATCGGTGCGAGCGTGCTGCACGGGCACGGCTCCAAGGGCGGGCTTTATGCGCGGGCCCTGGCGCGCCGTCACGCCCCTGATGCGGTGCGCGCCTACACGCCCCATGGTGGCAGCTTCCATTTCGGCCCCGGCAATCCCCGCCACCACCTGTACATGGCGGCGGAACGGTGGATGGCGCGCCGAACCGACGTGTTTCTGTTCGAGAGCCGCCATGTCGCGAGCCGTTTCGATCACTATGTCGGCGCCACCGATCGCCCCGCCATGATTGTTCATAACGGCTTGTATCCGGCGGAGTTCGAGCCCGTCGACAATGCGGATGCCGCCTTCGATCTCATCTTCATCGGCGAGATGCTGCTCGCCAAGGGTGTGGATACGCTGCTGCAGGCGATGCGGCTGATCCGGCAGAAACGCGGCAGCGCCCCGCGCCTCCTCGCCGTGGGATCGGGCCCCGACCGGGTCTTGCTGATGCAACGGGCGAGCGAATACGGCCTGATCGAGGATGTGACTTTCGAGGATGCCCAGCCGATCCGCGACGTGCTCGCGCGGGCGCGGATCATGGTGATGCCCTCGCACGCGGAATCCCTGCCCTATGTCGTGCTCGAAGCGGCGGCTGCCGGCATGCCGATAGTCTCGACCAATGTCGGCGGTATCCCCGATATCCTGGCACCTTGCGTCGATACGCTCGTCGAGCCAGGCGATGTTGGCGCACTCGCCCAGGCCATCCTGCGTCAGCTCACCGAGGATGCAGCGGCCACGCATTCCCGGATTGAGCAGACCCGCGCCTTTCTCGAAACGAATTTTTCCGTCGCCAGCATGACCGATGCCGTTCTTGCGGGTTACCAAAAGGGAGCGGAGCGTCGTGCCGCTGCTGTGCCATCACGTTAAGTCTTCCCTCACCGGGCGCTGTTAATGTGAACAGGTCAATTCGCCGAATTGATCAATCATCGGAAATCACAGGCGCGTCATATGAGTATCGATATCCGCGATCTTATGCAGGCAGCCGCATCCGCCAGCATGGACGGCACGGCGAAACAGCAAAGGGGCGAGCGCAATCATCGCGCGAAACGTCCGCCGGCCGAGGCCACCGCTGGGCTGCCCTTGTCGGGCGCCTTCTCGGCCAAGGTTCTCACCGGCACGGTCCGCCTCGTCGAACTGCTCATCGTGGCCGGGCTCGGTATCGGGCTGCACCTCGCCTATCTCGGCAATACCTTCAACAGCTTCACGCTGGCCATGATCGCGGGGCTTTCCCTCGCTGCGCTCATTGCATTCGAAATGGTGCATGTCTATTCGATCCAGGCGTTTCGCACCTTCTTTCGTAACGGGCTACGCCTTCTGACCACCTGGACCGTCGTCTTCCTCATCGGCTTCACCGCGATCTTTCTTCTCAAGGTGGGTGACGAGTATTCCCGCGTCTGGCTCGTCGGCTGGTTCTTCACCGGCGCCGCCGCACTGACGGCGGAGCGGCTGGCCCTTGCCGGACTCGTCGGGCGCATGACCCGGGCGGGGCGTTTCGACCGGCGGACCGCCATCGTTGGAGCCGGCCCGGCCGCGGTCGAGATGATCCGCGCGCTCGATGCGCAGGGCGACAACGGCGTGCGCATCGTCGGCGTTTTCGATGACCGCAATGACGAGCGCACGCCCGATCTCGTGGCAGGCTACCCCACCCTCGGGACCGTGACCGATCTCGTCGATTACGCGCGCAACACGCAGCTCGACCTCGTGATCTTCACCGTCCCGATTGCCGCCGAGGGGCGGATCCTGCAGATGCTCTCCAAGCTCTGGGTATTGCCGATCGATATCCGGCTGGCCGCCCATGCGAGCAAGCTGCGCCTGCGTCCGCGCGCCTATTCCTATATCGGCAACGTGCCGGTTCTCGATGTCTTCGACCGCCCGATCGCGGATTGGGATCTCGTAGTCAAATGGCTTTTCGACAAGCTCGTCGGCCTGTCCATCATGATGTTGCTCGCTCCGGCCATGGCGGCTGTCGCCCTGGCGGTGAAGCTCGATTCGCGCGGGCCGGTGCTGTTTCGCCAGAAGCGCTACGGATTCAACAACGAACTGATCGAGGTCTTCAAGTTCCGCTCGATGTATGTCGATCAGGGTGACGCGGGCGCGGCCAAACTGGTGACGAAGGACGATCCGCGCGTCACCCGGGTGGGGCGGATCATCCGAAAGACCTCCCTCGATGAATTGCCGCAGCTCTTCAACGTCGTCTTCAAGGGCAATCTCTCGCTCGTCGGCCCGCGTCCGCACGCCCTCCAGGCAAAGGCCGCCAACGAGCTCTATGACCAGGTCGTCGACGGCTACTTCGCCCGCCACAAGGTCAAGCCCGGCATTACCGGTTGGGCGCAGATCAACGGCTGGCGCGGTGAGACCGATACGCAGGAGAAGATCCAGCGCCGCGTCGAGCACGACCTGTATTACATCGAGAACTGGTCGGTGCTGTTCGATCTGCAGATCCTGGCGATGACCCCCTTCGCCCTGCTGAAGACGGAGAATGCCTATTGAACACGCTGAGCACCAGTCCGTCGGTCCCGGCTGCGACCGGTTTTTCGCGCGGCACACAATGGTGGACGCTGTTCATCTTCATGTGTGGCGGCGGCGTGGTGCTGATCGAGCCCTCCCCTTACGAATTCGCCTTCTTCCTCGCGCTGTTCGTCTTCATGCTGGGGGGCATGCGCCTCGGAGCGGGGGCGGTGGTGATGGCAGTTCTGCTGATGCTGTACAATATCGGCGGGCTGTTCTCGCTGATCCCCTTCCTTGATGACGGGGATGCGGTGCGCTTCATCGGGGTGTCGTTCTACCTGGCCGTGACGGCCATCTTCTTCGCCGCACTCTTGCAGGACGATGCGCGCTGGCGGATGCACGCGCTGACCTGGGGGCTCGTCAGCGGCGCGACGATCGCGTCGGTGGCGGGAATTCTCGGCTATTTCAATGTGGCCGGGCTCGGTGCGATCTTCACCCTGCATGATCGCGCGGCGGGCACATTCAAGGATCCGAACGTGCTGGGCACCTACGTGATCCTGCCACTCGTCCTGCTGGCACAAGCCATTCTGATCACAGGCAGATTACGGCTGCGCCATGTCGTGCCGCTCGGGATCATCCTCTTTGGCGGCGTGTTCCTGTCCTTCTCGCGCGGCGCCTGGGGAAACATGATCCTGTCCATGGCGCTGATGACGATGCTGACCTTCCTATTCGTGGCCGGGCCACGGCAGCGTCTGCGCATCACCGTGCTCGCCGTCACCGGAATCATCGGCGCAATCGTGGCCCTCGCCATTGCATTGTCCATCGAGGAACTGCGCAGCATGTTCGAGGTGCGCGCCGCTCTCGTCCAGCACTATGACGTCGGCGCCACCGGGCGATTTGGACGCATTTTCCGCGCCATCCCCGAACTGCTCGACCGACCGAACGGCTATGGACCGATGCAGTTCCGAGAGGTCTGGTTCGAGGACCCGCACAACGTCTATCTGAACGCCTTTTCCGCCTATGGCTGGCTGGGCGGACTGTCCTATCTCTGCCTGATCGGCGCCACGCTCGTCGTCGGCTGGCGCCTGATCGCAACACCCTCGGACATGCAGGCCTTCGCCATCGCCGTCTGGTCGGTTCTCTTCGTCCAGATGCTCCAGGGCTTGGCCATCGATACAGACCACTGGCGGCACTTCTATCTGCTGCTCGGGCTGACCTGGGGGTTGTTCGACCGCAACGTCCGGCGTGGCGGATATCAGGCGGGTCGCGCAGTCGGGGAAAGCCGGGGCGGATGACCACCCGGATCGAAGGATCACGATTTCGTGATCGGCATACGGTTGAACGGTCGACCAATTTCGCGCACTGAAATCACTGAAAAGCGGAAAACACAACCTTTGAGAGGCAGGTGATTCGCCTTGCGAAAAGCCGACCGAATCCTTGATCCGCGACAGAAGCCACTTCAGCGGGCCCGCAAATGTGCGATACAAGCTTGACGTGAAATACCAACCCTTTGATTCAATTGATTTAATTTCAATCGCCCATCGAAAGAAAAAACCCGCCGAACCGGACGAAGCCGGCAAGGCGGGTTGAAGGTGCTCTCGATGTAACGCCCCCACAGGCGCAATCAAAAGGTACATCGTCGCGATCACGCGTGCAACATGTTGCAAGACAGGGACAGGCCGACCTGCCGCTTCTCGCCGTCAGCCCTTCTTGTATTTGTCGGTGTCGGCGAGCGACTTCGCGATATCCAGCAGACTGGTACGCAGGCTCGGCACCTTCAAATTCGCGAAGATGAGCAGAAGCTGCCGCCCGTCTGGATCTGCCAAGGCGCGCTGAATCTGGTGATCCTCAAGCGACACGACCTCACCCGTCCCGAAGCCCCCGTCAATCAGACTGCCATAAAAGAAGCCGATCGGCACATCGAGGGCCTGCGAAATCTGGAACAGTCTGGCCGCCCCGACACGGTCGGTTCCGTTCTCATACTTCTGGACCTGCTGGTAGGATACATCGATTTCCCTGGCCAGCTGCTGCTGGTTCAACCCCAGCGCATTCCGCCGGAGCTTGATGCGCCGTCCGATTTCGAAATCGATTTCATTCGGCGACTTCTTGTTGCTCAACATTGCTTCCGTTCTCCCGATCAGATACCGCCGACTCGGCAACCGACACAGATACAACCAGGTTGCAGGCGTATTCCGACAACCCATACGCGCAGCAGCTGGCATAAACGGAACCCCGAACCAAAATGAAACGCGAACATTTCAAAGCCCCGGAACTCCCCTTCTGATTGTCTTAGCGCCTGTGTTGGCAACAATCAATAATGCAACCAACGGGAAATATGCAGCTACGACAACTTTTTACGCGCATTTCCCGCGACGCGCTTGAGGTGCATCGTCAACACTTTGCCCGCCCAGCTTTTGAATTTCAACTGTCAGATACATTTTTTTTCATATTATTACTATAGGTAGCACAACCTGATGCGGAGAGCTCGACTTAGAATTGTTCTCTTTATTAATGTATTTTTTTCAATTACAACTTATACGTTAAATTGTTTTTGCTCCGTTCCAAAAATTGAAAGGCGCGCCCGAACTGCGGACGCGCCTTCGTCATTGTTTCACATCTGGTTGTAAAAGAGGCAGGAAAAGCCCTTGCCTCACCCGGCATTCTCGACAGCGACAATCTGGAACGTCTGCATGTCGCCTTCATCATCCCGGATGGAGAGATATTCGCCGACCTGCATGACGTGATCGCCGAGCCGATAGGCCGGCTCGTCGTCATCATCGCGATTTTCATCGTAATCGATCACCCAGGTTGCACCACCGGTGCCGCCGGGACGATGGCGCAGGAAGCCGACATCCTCCTCGTTCCCCCAGAACCGATGCACGCGGCACAGTTCCTTGTGCTTGCGCCATTCGGCGATATCGATATGCCCGTCCGCATCGAGCGGTGCGACGATGTCGTATCCATGCAGATGCGAACCGGTCGGATGCTCCTTCGTGCGCGCGAGATGCAGGGTGATGCGCTTGAAATGATGGGGGATGGACATGAACGTGTTCCTCCTCAAGGTCGCGGCCTCTGCCGCAATCGTCGATACGGTTTCACCACGCACCTGATGGCGACGCCTTGATCTCGAGCAATCGGCGGCGCGCAGAACGCCGGGATTTCGCGCTTGATCCGGCGCGCCCGGACAGGCACCTTCGCGTCCCGCGCCATCCGGCCGATATCCCAGGGAGAAGCTCATGCCGAGTCTGAAAGCCGCGATCATCCCCGTCACGCCTCTGGAGCAGAATTGCACGCTGATCTGGGATGACGAGACGAAGACCGGCGCCGTCATCGATCCGGGCGGGGATGTCGGACGCATCCGCTCCGGCATCGAAGAACTCGGCCTGACCATCGAGAAGATCGTGCTCACTCACGGCCATTTCGATCATATCGGCGGCGTCGCCGAACTGCGCGCGTTGCTTGATGTCCCCGTGGAGGGGCCCCATCGCGCCGATGAGCCGCTGATCGCCAATCTCCCCGCCATCGCCGAGCAATACGGCCTCGGCACCGTCGAGAGCTTCACCCCGGATCGCTGGCTGGACGAAGGCGATGATTTCGACATTGCCGGCATTCCGTTCGAGATCCTGCATTGCCCGGGCCACTCCCCCGGCAGCCTCGTCTTCTTCCAGAAAGACCAGCGATTCGCGCTCGTGGGCGATGTGCTCTTCCGCGGCTCCGTCGGGCGCGCCGACCTGCCGGGAGGCGATATGGACACGCTGATCAATTCGATTCGCACGAAACTCCTCGTCCTCGGCGACGATGTCGGCTTCATCTGCGGTCACGGGCCGACCAGCAATATCGGCGATGAGCGCGCCAGCAATCCCTTCCTCCAGGATTGAGGCGCGGCCGTGCAAGCATCCGGCGCCGCTCAGCCCTTCGCCTGCGCCTTGACCTGATCGAGCATTTCCTGCGCCTTAGAGCCCTGAAGCTTCTGGATGTCGTCCTGATATTTCAAGAGCACGCCCAGCGTATCAGAGACGAGATGCGGATCGAGCGCCACGGCGTCGAGTTCGACCAGCGCGGAGGCCCAGTCGAGGCTCTCGGCGACGCCGGGGGACTTGAACAGGTCCTCCTTGCGGATGGCCTGAACGAAAGCGACGATGTCCTTCGACAGTTTCGCCGGCGCCTGCGGCACCTTCGCGCGCAGGATCGCGAGTTCGCGCGCCGCATCGGGATAATCCACCCAGTGATACAGGCAGCGGCGCTTGAGCGCGTCGTGGATCTCGCGGGTGCGGTTCGATGTGATGATCACGATCGGCGGATGCGCGGCGCGCACGGTGCCGTATTCCGGGATCGTGACCTGGAAATCGGAGAGGATTTCGAGCAGGAACGCCTCGAAGGCCTCGTCCGTGCGGTCGAGTTCGTCGATCAGCAGGACGGGCGGCCCGGCGGTGTCGGGCTCCAGCGCCTGCAAGAGCGCGCGCTTGATCAGATGGCGCTCGGAGAAGATGTCCCCCTCCAGCCGCTCGCGATCGGCCTCGCCGGTCGCCTCGGCGAGGCGGATCTCCATCATCTGGCCGGCATAGTTCCATTCGTAGACCGCAGATGAGACATCGAGCCCCTCATAGCATTGCAGCCGAATCAGCGAACGCCCCAGCGCCTGCGAGAGCACCTTGGCGATCTCGGTCTTGCCGACACCGGCCTCGCCCTCGAGGAAGAGCGGACGGTTGAGGCGCAGCGCAAGAAACAGCACCGTGGCGAGCGGGCGATCGGAAACGTAGCCCGCATCTTGCAGAAGCTTCCGGGTATCGTCGATGCTGGCGGGAATATCGGACACGCGCTTCATTCCATCTGCATGAGACAACGCCCCGGACCGGGCGGACGCCCGATCCGGGATTCAGATCATTCGACGCGCTCAGCGCCCGGTCGCAGCCGCAACCGCGCGGCGCGCCATCACGCCGACGAGATGCGCGCGGTATTCCGCATCGGCATGAATATCCGTATTCATGTCGCTGGCAGATGCGCTCATCCCGTCGAGGGATTTGGGCGCGAAGCGCTTGGCGAGGGCCTCCTCCGCCTCGCTCCAGCGGAACACGCCGTCTGAGCCCGCCCCGGTCACGGCGACGCGAATATCCGAGCCGCGCTTGGAGACGAAGACGCCGGCCAGCGCATAGCGCGAGGCTGGGTTGCGGAACTTGGCATAGGCCGCCTTGGCGGGGATCGGAAAGGAGACCTTGGTGATGATCTCGCCTTCGTCCAGCGCAGTGTCGAACATGCCCGTGAAGAATTCCTCCGCCGGAATCTTGCGCTTGTTGGTGATGATCGTCGCGCCGAGCCCGATACAGGCGGCGGGATAATCGGCGGCGGGGTCGTTATTGGCGATCGAACCGCCGATCGTGCCGCGATGGCGCACCGCCGGATCGCCGATCCCTTCCGCGAGTTTGGCAAGGCCAGGAATCGCCTCGGCGACGACAGCCGAGGTCGCGACCTCGGCATGGGTCGACATGGCGCCGATCACAACAGCGCGACCCTTCTTCTCGATGCCGCGCAATTCGCCCATGGCGCCGAGATCGACGAGCGCGGAGGGCGCCGCGAGGCGCTGTTTCATGGTAGGCAGGAGCGTGTGACCGCCGGCGACGATCTTGGCATCCTCATTCTTCTGCAGGAGCGCCGCCGCCTGGCGGACATTGCTCGGGCGATGATATTCGAAAGCGTGCATGGGTTCGGTTCTCCGAATTCCTGATGAAGCGCACGGGCAGCTGGTCGCCCGCGCGGAAGCTATCGTTCGAACGGCTCACTCCGCCGCCATCGGCGCCCTGGCCTTGTGGATGGCATGCCAGACCGCGCGCGGCGTGGCCGGCATGGGCACGTCCTCATGGCCCACCGCATTGGTGATGGCGTTGATCACGGCCGGCGGCGCGGCAATCGCACCCGCCTCGCCGCAGCCCTTGATGCCGAGCGGGTTGGACGGGCACGGGGTCACCGTCATGCCGACATCGAAGGACGGCAGATCATCGGCGCGGGGCATGGCGTAATCCATGTAGCTCGCCGTGACGAGCTGGCCGGATTCGTCATAGACCGCGTTTTCCAGCAGCGCCTGGCCGACGCCCTGGGCGATGCCGCCATGGACCTGGCCCTCGACGATCATCGGATTGATCACCACCCCGAAATCATCCACCGCCGTGAAGCGTTCGATCGTGGTCACGCCGGTATCGGGATCGATCTCGACCTCGCAGATATGCACGCCTGCGGGGAAGGTGAAGTTCGTCGGATCGTAGAAGGCGCCCTCCTTCAGGCCGGGTTCGAGATCCTGGCCGGAGAATTTGTGGGCGATATAGGCCTGGAGCGCGATCTCGCCGAACGCCATCGACTTGTCGGTGCCCGCGACGGAGAACTTGCCGTCGGCAAATTCGATATCCTTGTCGGATGCCTCCATCGCATAGGCCGCGACCTTCTTGCCCTTCTCGATCACCTTGTCGATGGCGCGGGTGATCGCCGACATGCCGACCGCGCCGGAGCGCGAGCCGTAGGTGCCCATGCCGAACTGGACCTTGTCGGTATCGCCGTGGACGATGTTCACATTGTTGATATCGACGCCAAGACGCTCGGAGACCAGCTGGGCGAAAGTGGTCTCGTGGCCCTGGCCATGGCTGTGAGAGCCGGTCAGGACCTCGACGGAACCGGTCGGATTGACGCGCACTTCCGCCGATTCCCACAGGCCGACACCGGCGCCGAGCGAGCCGACCGCCTGCGAGGGCGCGATGCCGCAGGCCTCGATATAGCTCGAAAAACCGATTCCGCGCAGCTTGCCCTTCTTGGCGCTCTCGCGCTTGCGCTTGTTGAAGCCCTTGTAATCAGCCATCTCCAGCGCTTTTTCCAGCGAGGCGCCGTAATCGCCGACATCGTAATTCATGATCACCGGCGTCTGGTGCGGGAAGCGCTTGATATAGTTCTTCTTGCGGAACTTGGCCGGATCCATGCCGAGCTCGCGCGCGGCCACTTCCACCAGCCGCTCGACCACGAAGGTTGCCTCCGGTCGCCCTGCCCCGCGATAGGCATCGACAGGCGCGGTGTTGGTATAGACGCCGTCCACCTCCGCGTAGATCGCCGGGATATCGTACTGCCCCGAGAGCAGCGGCGCGTAGAGGTAGGTCGGCACCGATGAGGAGAAGGTGGAGAGATAGGCGCCGAGATTGGCGATGGTATGGGCGCGCAGGGCGAGAATCTTGCCGTTATCGTCGAGTGCGAGCTGCGCGCGGGTGACGTGATCGCGGCCATGGGCGTCGGAAAGGAACGCCTCGGTGCGGTCGGAGGTCCACTTGACCGGACGCCCGACCTTCTTGGATGCCCAGACGCAGACGGTTTCCTCGGCATAAATAAAGATCTTCGAGCCGAAGCCGCCGCCCACATCAGGCGCGATTACCCGCAGCTTGTTCTCCGGCGCGATGCCGATGAAGGCCGAGAGCACGAGCCGCGCCACATGCGGGTTCTGGCTGGTGGTGTAGAGCGTGTAATTGTCCGACCCCATGTCGTATTCGCCGATCGCCGCGCGGGTCTCGATCGGGTTGGGGATCAGGCGGTTGTTGGTGATGTCGAGGGTGGTGACGTGCTTGGCCTTCCTGAAGGCGGCTTCCGTCGCATCCTTGTCGCCCAGATGCCACTCATAGACGGTGTTGTCGGGCGCGACATCGTGAACGACGACCTTCGATTCCCGCGCCTTCGCCGTATCCGCAATCGCGGGCAGGAGTTTGTAATCCACCTCGACCGCCTCGGCGGCATCGCGGGCCTGGGCCAGCGTCTCGGCGACAACAACCGCGACGTGATCACCGACATAGCGCACCTTACCCTGGGCCAGCGCGGGATGCGCGCCGGCCTTCATCGGCGAGCCGTCCTTGGAATGGATCATCCAGCCGCAGATCAGCCCGCCGATATTGTCGGCGGCGAGATCATCGCCGGTGAGAACGGCGAGCACGCCGGGCATGGCCTCGGCTGCGGCCTTGTCGATCCTGGCGATTTCGGCATGGGCATGCGGCGAGCGGACGAAATAGGCATGCGCCTGACCCGGACGGGTGAGATCGTCGGTATAGCGGCCCTTGCCGGTGATGAAACGCTGGTCTTCCTTGCGACGCACGGGGGCGCCGATTCCGGTACCGGTCATGACGTGTTCCTCCTCGAAGCGCTTCTTGGACGAGCGCTTGGCGAAAAATGATCAAATGAGAGCGATCCCGCGCAGTTTCGGCGCGGCAAGGTAAAGATCGACAAGGACTTTCGGCGGCGGGATGACCCGCAGCGCCCGGCTGGTGAAACCGGCATCGTTTCGCCCGATCACTCGGCAGCCTGACGCGCACCGCCCTCGGTCATCGCCTTCGCACCGGTCTCCACCGCGCGTACGATGTTGTGATAGCCGGTGCAGCGGCAGATATTGCCTTCGAGCTCGTGACGGATCGTCGCCTCGTCGAGATCGGAACCGAGCCGGTTCACCATATCGACGGCGGTCATGATCATGCCCGGCGTGCAATAGCCGCATTGCAGCCCGTGATGTTCGCGGAAGGCGGCCTGCATCGGATGCAGCTCGGCGCCGTTTGCGAGTCCTTCGATCGTGACGACCTCACAGCCATCCGCCTGGACAGCGAGCATGGTGCAGGCTTTCACGGCCTTGCCGTCGACATGCACGACGCAGGCGCCGCACTGGCTGGTATCGCAACCGACATGGGTGCCTGTGAGGCGCAGATGCTCGCGAACGAATTGTGCGAGCAGCGTGCGCGGATCGACATCGGCGGTCACGGATTTCCCGTTCACCGTCATCGTGACGCTGGCCATATGCTTCTTCCTCCTCCTGGAACGCCGGGCCGACCGAGTGCCGGCGGCGTGACTTCGACATTTTTGGACGATCGGTCGAGCCATCGGACCCGTCCAGTTTGAAAATCGTCAAAACAGAGTGTGAACCGCTAGAAATCGGCGGTCAAGCATCTCATGATACGACGAAAGGCGCGTTTTTGCGTCGCACGCGCGCAAAACTGCGCTTTCTGTGCCGTGAGGGTCGGATCAGCAGCGTAATTCACCCATGAACGGGGTTTGCCGCAGGCAGAGCCGCACCCCATTGGCAGCGTGGCGGTTTGGAACCATCTTCGCTCGAGACGCAGCACGAAACTGGAGGAGCGTGGCGCAATGGCGCTATCCTGGCTCAAACGACTCGGCGGGCGGGCCAATCCAACCGCATCGACGAACGCATCCACAAGCACGGACACGGCACACGACATGAGTGAAAGCGAAACACCCAAGACCCGCACGACGCGCGGCAAGACCCGCCCCTGGCCGACCGAGCTGCGCGTCTCGCAGGATCGCCGCACGCTGACCGTGACCTATGACGACGGCGCGGCCTTCCCGCTGCCGGCGGAATATCTGCGCGTGGCGAGCCCTTCGGCGGAGGTGCAGGGCCACAGCCCGGCCCAGCGCAAGACCGTGCCGGGCAAGATCAACGTGCAGATCATGCAGATCGAGCCTCTGGGGAACTACGCCGCCAAGATCGTCTTCGACGACATGCATTCCACCGGCATCTACGGTTGGGATTATCTGCGCGATCTCGGCGAGAACCGGGAGACGCGCTGGCAGACCTATCTCGACGAGCTCGCCGCCAAAGGGCTCTCGCGGGAGGCGCAGGGCAAACCGGCCTGATCCGCCATCCCGCCCGCTGCCTCAATCGCCGACATGCGTGCGGAAGCTCTCCGCACTCTCCTCTTCCTGCGCACGCAGCAGCGTGCGCGTGGCCTCATCGATCTCGCGCTGACGGTTCCACATCGCAGCATAGACGCCGCCTGATTCAAGCAGATCCATATGCGTGCCGCGCTCGACGATTTCGCCCTTGTCGAGCACGATGATCTCGTCGGCCCCCACCACCGTGGAGAGGCGATGGGCGATCACCAGCGTGGTACGGTCGCGTGAAACCCGATCCAGCGCATCCTGGATTTCCTTCTCGGTGAAGCTGTCGAGGGCCGAGGTCGCCTCGTCGAGGATCAGGATGGGCGGACTCTTGAGAATGGTGCGTGCGATCGCCACGCGCTGCTTCTCGCCGCCCGAGAGCTTGAGTCCGCGCTCGCCGACCTGCGTATCGTAGCCCTCCGGCAGGCTCTCGATGAAGCTGTCAATCTGCGCCAGCCTTGCCGCCTCGCGGATCTCCGCCTCGGTCGCATCCCAGCGTCCGTAGCGGATATTGTAGCCGATCGTGTCGTTGAACAGCACCGTATCCTGCGGCACCATGCCGATCGCCGACCGCAGGGATTTCTGCTGCGTCTGCGCGATGTCCTGGCCATCGATCCGGATGCGCCCGGATTGCGGCTCGTAGAATCGGAAGAGCAGCCGTGAGATCGTCGACTTGCCGGCGCCCGACGGCCCGACCAGAGCCACCGTCTTCCCAGCCGGCACGCTGAAGCTGATGCCGCGCAGGATCGGACGATCGGCGCGATAGGCGAAATGCACATCCTCGAACGCGACTGCGGCCTGATCGATCACGAGCGGGCGCGCATCCGGCGCATCGCGGATTTCGGGATTGCGGGCGAGGATGGCGAACATGTCGTCGATATCGATGACGGCCTGCTTGATCTGGCGATAGACCATCCCCATGAAATTCAGCGGCATGTAGAGCTGGATCAGCATGGCGTTGACCAGCACGAAACTGCCGATCGAGGCATCGCCCGCCATCACTTCGCGGGCGGCCATGATCATCACCGCGACCATGCCGATGGTGAAGATCACCGCCTGCCCGCCATTCAGCACGGCGAGCGAGGTATAGGTCTGCGTCGAGGCGCGCTCATAGCGCGCCATTGAAGCGTCATAGCGCTCGATCTCACGGGATTCGGCGCCGAAATATTTCACCGTCTCGAAATTCAGAAGCGAATCGATCGCCTTGGTATTGGCGTCGGTATCCGACTCGTTCATCCGCCGCCGGATCTCCATGCGCCATTTGGTGGCATAGTAGGTATAGGTCAGATAGGCGGTGATCATGACTGCGACGACGAGGGCGAAGGACCAGTCGAATTCCCAGGCGAGGATGCCGAGCACGAGGATCAGTTCGATGATCGTCGGGATCAGCGTCAGGATCATCAGCCGCGAGAGTTCCTCAATGGCGTTGCGCCCGCGCTCGAGCACCCGTGTCAGCCCGCCGGTCTTGCGCTCGAGGTGGAAGTTCAGCGACAGGCTGTGCAGATGCGCGAAGAGTTGCGAGGCGATCCGGCGTACTGCGTGCATCGCCACCTTGGCAAAGAGCCCGTCGCGGATCTGCGTGAACAGCGCCATCGCGATCCGCGTCAGACCATAGAGCGCCGTCAGCAATAACGGCGCGCCCCAGAGCCAGTGCAGGGCATCCCCCGGCGCCACGGACGTCGTATCGGAGGTTTCCGTGATCGCAACGAGCGCATCGGTCGCCCATTTATAGGTGAAGGGCACCACCATGGTCGTGACCTTGGCCAGAACCAGAAGCGCGAAAGCGATGAAGACGCGCTGCTGGAGGTCCTTGCGGCCATGTGGCCAGAGATAGGGCCAGAGCCGGAAGAAGGTGGCGTAGAGCGAAGCCTGGGCTGGCGATTGGACCGGTTCTGGTGGGGTGCTGTTCATGATGCCGTCCGGAGGAAACTGACCGGGATATGGCGGTCGCGCCCGGTAATGTCACCCGCTAAAGCATCCATCCTGGAAAAATTCCAATCTGGATCGCCCCGTAGCAGCCCCTATCCTCAGCCCGCCACAGAATTGCTAGAGCATCACGATCGGACGCGATCGCATCGCGACATCAGCGAAAAGAACCAGAAAGGTCTCTCCCGATGCCTGATATGACCGGCCAGCCGCGCGTTCACCTCCAGCACCAGCGTTTCCGCCTTCGTGCCTGGATTCGCACGCGTCTCTGGGCCCAGGTGCTGACGGGCATGCTGCTCGGCTTCGCGACCGGAGTCGTGCTGGGACCCGATATCGGCTGGCTGACGCCCGAGACATCGGAAGCCGTCGGGCGCTGGCTGGCGCTGCCGGGGCAGATCTTCCTCGGCCTGATCGCGATGGTGCTGGTGCCGCTGATCTTCACCTCGATCGTGGGCGGGTTGACCAATGCCGGCTCGGGCGCGGATCTGCGGGCGGTCGGCTCGCGTTTGGCCGGATTCATCATCGTCACCACCGTTGCTGCCGCCTGGATCGGCGTGGCGCTGGCGCAATGGCTCAAGCCGGGAACCGGCATGGCCGGCGCTTTCGGGACCGTCGCGGCAAGCGATGCGGATGCCCTGCCCGAACCTTCCGCCTCGCCCTTCGACGGTGCGCGCGCTCCCGATATCATTGCCGGCATCCTGCCGACCAATCCGGCTGCGGCGATCACACAGGGCGACATGCTGGCCGTCGTCGTTCTCGCCGTGCTCGTCGGCCTGGCCTGCCTGCAGGTCGATCGCGACAAGATCGCGCCCTTCGTGCGCCTGCTCGACGCGCTGCTGTCGATCGCCATGGTGATCGTGAAATGGGCCATGTTCCTCGCACCCTTCGCCGTGTTCGGCCTGATGGCCCAGCTCGTCATGCGGATCGGGCTCGGCACGGTGGCCGGGATGTCGGCCTATGTCGGCACCGTGCTGCTCGGCCTCGCCATCCTCCTCGCGCTCTACATGCTGATCGTGACGCTGCTCGCGCGCGTCTCGCCGATCACGTTCCTGCGCGATGCCGCGGGGACGCTGCTGCTGGCCTTCTCGACCTCCAGCTCCTCGGCAATCATGCCGATGACCATCACCACCGCACGGATGATGGGCGTACCCTCCTCCATCGCCAATATCGTCGTGCCGCTCGGCGCGACCATGAACATGGCCGGCACGGCGCTGTATCAAAGCATCGCCATCCTCTTCCTCGCGCAGATGGCCGGGATCGAACTCTCGCTGCCGCAGGTCGCGCTGATCACGGGCACGCTCGTCGCCTCCTCGATCGGTGCGCCTGGAACGCCGGGGGTGAGCATCGCCATCCTGATCAGCGTGGCGGCCGGCTTCGGGATCCCGGTCGAGGGGATGGTGATCATCCTGGGCGTCGACCGCCTGCTCGACATGTCGCGCACCGCCGTCAACGTCACCGGCGACCTCGTCGCCTGCGTCACCCTGCGCGGCGCGCTCGACGCGCCGGAGGCGGTGGGGGCGGCTGCTGCTGCGTGAATGCAAACGCGTGAACACGAAAGAAGATGACTGTATAATTTATAAACCAACGTCAACCGGAAAGAATTGTGCGTCTTTGAATGTGGGAGCAGAGATAGTTTCAACCTCTCGAACCCAGCCTTGGGGGCTTCCCTCATTTGACGCGTGGCAATGATGCGACCAATCTGGGTTATCCGGTTTAGTAAACGTCACGGTTCCACCATCTTTTTTGACGTGCAACACGGTTTTTAGGCCACTTTCGACTACAGTGGCCACAATTGATCCAACAGCTTTATTCGCCATGGCACTTTCCTTTTACTCTTTTATATTTTTCTCCACTATTCTCATGAGCCACTCCTTGAAGCACGCCTCATCGTCGTCCGTTTTAAATCTCGGGCAGTCGCTTTGAACTTGTCGAGCTTATTCCACTTGTCACTGGACATAACGCCGCACCTTTTCCATAACTTCGCCCCTTCCTCCCGACCACACGGCCGGAGTGAGGTCAGAATTGACTGCGATCTCGCGACTTTGCTGCGTGATAGCGCCCCTATCTAAATTTTCATAAATCAGGAATGGCACGATATCTGAAATATTATGCTTCTGGACTTCCATCGAGAAAAGCACAGCACGAAGAACGGTGACATCATTTGTGGCTGGAAAAATCGCAGCGATCTTTCCGCTCGGAGCGCGCACAACAACGTCAACGGTGTAGTGAGGAAGATTAGGTATCAGCGCTTCAGATAAAGACACGCGATTTTCACTGAATGTATCCTCCAGGGCGCTGATCAGATCCTCCCGAAACGTACTCCTTACTACTTCCCTATTCAAGAACAGTAGGTCTTGAACCCGAGTCAAGAACGCGATGAATGGCAACACCAGCTTGGCGATATCGCCCTTTGCGACCCATTCAGTGCAAAACAACCCGTCCTCTTCTGAAAGAGTAACGCCATGCTCGTCCATAAGACTGGACAGAATTTCCATGCGGTTCTCGGATGAGAAATCGACTCCCTGCCCCTCAAGATCAAACAGAAGACTTCCGCTATCTTCTAGACGCGCGCGCGCTCCCTCCACACGGGCAAAGAAGCTCAAGGTATCACCTGAAAACCACGTAACTGGCGTCGAAATAGCATAACCAACGGGCACTTCTCTGACTACCAGTCCATCGCAGAAGGCGGCGCAAATCTCTTTCTGCAAGTTCACAGGAAGCCACCTCCTTGTGCGAAGCGAAAGCGCGCTGCCGCGATGCTGAGCGCGCTTTCTTCGGTTACATTAAACGGCACCGAGCATTCACTTTTCGTAAACGTGGGCCATGCTGACATAAGATTTTTATCGCGCAAGACACCTGCGAACGTTTCATGAACATTACCGCGAATGAGGTGACAATGCCAGTTCCAATGATCTGTATGAAGTTCATGGAAACAAACAACTTTCAAGGTTTTGCCGGATCTCATGGCCAATGTGGCACGGTAGTACTCCTTTTCCTCGCTGATAGCTACCAAAACAACAAACTGCTCTTGCAGAGCGTTGAAGGTCACCACCCGCCACCTCCACCCCCGACCCAACCTGAGCTTACGACGCGTAAGCGGGAACTTTGCCGTGGGGACTGGTCCCGCTTCCCACCCGCCTATCCTCACGTCTTGTTTGTCGGCACGGATGATATCGGCAACAGAAAGTGGATTATAAGTCGCCATCAATCGCCACTCGCTTCTACAAATATGTTCGCCTTGAATATCGGCAGAAGATTTGCTGTTCTCATTTTGTGCACGAACATACTCTTTGCTCAACCTGTTTCGCGGTCAACCACCGACAGTAATTTTTGCTTTTGGGCGCAGCCAACGCCCTTCTTTGTGTCTTTGGATTTGATGGCCGGCTTATTGCCGACAAAGGTGTCGACAAATTTGATCGCGCCGCGATTCGGGCCGAAATCAATGGTGCTGTAGTTGTGCATGCAGGCCATACTGCGAACAGGCAAAGGGAGCCTTTAGCTTGCATACTTAAGATTGCGTTCTGGGTTGGGTTTGTCAAGGTTGCAATCAACAAAAAAGGGCCGCTGCGGCAGCGGCCCTCTCCCGATCGTCACAACCGTCCGGGCGCGAAAGGCCCGGGCGCTGCGCTCAGTAGCGATAATGGTCGGGCTTGTAGGGGCCCTTCTCCGGCACGCCGATGTAGTCGGCCTGCTCCTTGGACATCTTCGTGAGCTTGGCGCCGACCTTGCCGAGATGCAGGGCGGCGACCTTCTCGTCGAGATGCTTGGGCAGCACGTAGACCTGACGCTCGTACTTGCCTTCGTTCTGCCAGAGCTCGATCTGGGCGAGCACCTGGTTGGTGAAGGAGGCCGACATGACGAAGGAGGGGTGCCCCATCGCGTTGCCGAGATTCACCAGACGGCCCTCGGAGAGCAGGATGATGCGCTTGCCGTCGGGGAACTCGATCTCGTCCACCTGCGGCTTCACGTTGCGCCACTTGTAGTTCTTCAGCGCCGCGACCTGGATCTCGTTGTCGAAGTGACCGATATTGCAGACGATGGCGCGATCCTTCATGCCGGCCATGTGCTCGGCGGTGATCACATCCTTGTTACCGGTCGCGGTGACATAGATGTCGGCGCGCGGCAGGGCGTCTTCCATGGTGACGACCTCGTAGCCTTCCATGGCGGCCTGGAGCGCGCAGATGGGATCGACTTCCGAGACAAGCACGCGGCAGCCGGCCTGACGCAGGCTGTCGGCGGAACCCTTGCCGACATCGCCGAAGCCGGCAACCATGGCGACCTTGCCCGACATCATCACGTCGGTGCCGCGACGGATCCCGTCAACCAGCGATTCACGGCAGCCATAGAGGTTGTCGAACTTCGACTTGGTGACCGAGTCGTTCACGTTGATCGCCGGGAAGAGCAGCTTGCCTTCCTTGGCCATGACGTAGAGACGGTGCACACCCGTGGTGGTCTCTTCCGAGACACCCTTGATCGACTTGGCGATCTCGCCGAACCAGCCCTTGGGCTTCTCGTTGAGGAGGCGCTTGATCAGGGCGAAGAGATACTGCTCTTCTTCCGCACCCGGATTGTCGAGGAAGGCCACGTCGCCGTTTTCGGCGCGCAGGCCGAGATGGACGAGCATGGTGGCATCACCGCCATCGTCGAGGATCATGTTGGGCATGCCGCCGCCGTGCCAGTCGAACAGCTTGGCGGTGTAATCCCAGTACTCCTTCAGGGTCTCGCCCTTGTAGGCGAAGACCGGGATGCCGGCAGCGGCGATCGCGGCGGCGGCGTGGTCCTGCGTCGAGTAGATGTTGCAAGACACCCAGCGGATATCCGCACCGAGTTCCTTGAGGGTCTCGATCAGAACGGCCGTCTGGATGGTCATGTGCAGCGAGCCGGCGATGCGCGCGCCCTTGAGCGGCTTCGAAGCGCCGTATTCCTCGCGCAGGGCCATCAGCCCCGGCATTTCGCTTTCGGCAATCTCGATTTCCATACGGCCGAAATCGGCAAGACCGATATCCTTGACGGCATAATCGTTCGACATGCTTTCCATCCTTTCGTTGCATGAAAGCGGGCGCGACCGCATTGCGGTGCGCCGGCGATTGAGGCTGTCCTATCAGAGCCCGTCGCAAAGAGCAATTGAGATATAAAGATGTCTTTATATCTTTTTCCCGAGACAGCGCCGATCACATGCGTCGGATTGCCGACTTCGATCTGATGCAGCCCTTGATATTAGGCCTCCATTAAGGAGCACAACCGCATTGTGCATCATCGGAAAATACGTTGCAGGAAAAGGTCGTGAAAGTCGTCGTGGTGGAATCGAGTCGCGTCATGGCGCGCGGCGTGGCCAGTCTTCTGGCGCAGCGGGGCCACGAGACCGCGATCTTCACCGATTCCGTCGAGGCGCTGGCCTTCGTGCGTGCCGATGAGAATGTCGATGCGGTACTGACCGGGCTCGAGACCAGCCCACTGGACGGTTTCGAGACATGCTGGGCGCTGCGCCTGCTCGCCAATGCCGGGCGCCCGCTCCACGTGATCGCAATGTCCTCCCTGGCCCACGCACGCAGTCTCTCCGAGGTGCTCGATGCCGGCGCCGACGACTTCATCTCGAAACCGCTCGTCGCGGAAGAGCTGCATGCGCGGCTGCGCGCGGCCGAACGCATGACGCGCCTGCAGCGCGCCCTGTGGCATCAGGCCCAGCGGGATCTGCTGTCCGGCCTGCTCAACCGCCGCGCCTTTTTCACCAGGATGGCCGGATGGAACGAGGATCCGTGCGACGAAGGCAGCATCGGCCTGATCCTGGCCGATCTGGACCATTTCAAGCGGCTCAACGATTGCCACGGGCATGATTGCGGCGACGAGGCCATTCGCCGTGTCGGGAGCCTGTTCGACGCATATGCGCGCGCCCATGCCGGTGCCGCAGCACGCTTCGGCGGTGAAGAGTTCATCCTCGCCCTGCCCGGCTGCGATGCCGGGGCGATTCAGTCGGCCGCCGAGTCGCTGCGCCGCAGCATTGCGACGATCAGTTTCATGTCCAGCAGCGGCGTGCCCATCACCCTCACCGGCAGCTTCGGCATCACGGCGCTTCAACGCGGCGAAACCGTCGAAACCGCGATCAAGCGTGCCGACGACGCGCTCTATGAGGCCAAGCATCACGGACGCAACCGGGTTCGCGTCAAATCGGTCGGCGACGAGGAGCGCGTGGCGCCCCGTATGACGGCAGCCTCCTGAAACCCGCGCCGGCTTTGGGGCTGCGACGTGAAAATCCCGCGCAGCTTGCGATTCAGCGCCGGAACAGGCATATCGACACGCGAAATCAGTCACGGGGAGCGCATGAGCGCCGCACGCCTTTCCATTCTCGTCGCCCTCGTCATCCTGGCGCTCGACCAGGCGACGAAGCTTTATCTGCTCTTCGTCTTCGAGCTCTTCCTGAATGAGCCGGTGCGTCTGGGCCCGTTCGTGGAACTGATCACGGTGTGGAACCGGGGGATCTCCTACGGGCTCTTGCAGCAGGAGACCGAACTGGGACGCTGGGGTCTCGTGGTATTCTCGCTGGCAGCGGCTTTGGGGCTCGGGATCTGGATGCTGCGCACACCGCATCGGTTTCTCGCAATCGCGCTCGCCCTGATCGTGGGTGGCGCCATCGGCAATGCCATCGACAGGATTGCCTATGGTGCCGTATTCGATTTCGTCCACGTGTTCCATGGCAGCTTTTCCTGGTATGTCTTCAACGTCGCCGATGCCGCCATCGTTGCGGGCGTGCTCGGTCTCGTTTATGACTCCTTCGTGCTTGAGCCGCGGCGAAGCCGTGCGGCAGAGCGGGAGGATGTCGTCACTCCGTCACATGATGGCCGCGATTCCGGTTCATCCGGATGAAGATCATCGTCGAATTCTGGAACCAGGGGGTTCTCATCATGCCGCGCACACCCTTGAAGCGCGCCACTTTCGCCGGACTGGCCCTGACGCTCGGGCTCGGCGTCGCTCTTCCCGCACAAGCGCAGGAGGGCACGTTCTTGCGCGACATTTTCGGGCGTATCGGCATCATGGAGCCGGAGCAACCCCAGATCGAATATCGCGAGCGCGCGCCTCTGGTGGTGCCGCCGTCGCGCGATCTTCCGTCACCGCGCCCGCCCGAACAGGTCGGCAGCGCACCAAACTGGCCGGAAGATCGTCGTGACCGGCTTGCGCGCGAGGAGCAGATGGAACTCGAGCGCTTTCAGGAGCGTGCTCGCGCCGGCGACGGAACCAGCGAGGAAACACCGAATTTCCGGATTCCACGTGGCACTGGGCGTGCACCGGTGACTGATCCGAATGATCCCTGGGGCGATGAGCCGCCGGAGTTCACGCGTGAGCAGCGTGAAGCCTTCCAGCGGCAGATGCGCGGCGGCGACGACGCAACGGCCCAGGGTCTCACCCGCCGGAGCCTGACGGATCCGCCGAGCCGTTTCCTGCAGCCCGCGCCGACGGATTGATATCAGGGCACTTCCCCCGGGGCGGATACGCCCCTATCTTCCAGCGAGTCGCCGATGCAGCGACTCGCTTTTTTGTTTGTGGAGAGACGCCACCATGTCCGTGCACCCGGCCGCCGCCATCCAGCGCCACGCTTCTGGAGAGCATGACACGCCGGGCCCCGATATCAGCACCTGCCGTCTCGATAACGGCCTTGATCTCGTCGTCATCCCGGATCGGCGCGTACCCGTCGCCACCCACATGATCTGGTATCGCAACGGCTCCGCCGATGATCCGATCGGGCAATCCGGCATCGCGCATTTCCTCGAACATCTGATGTTCAAGGGCACCGAGCGCCATCCGGCGGGCGCGTTCTCGCAGGTTGTCTCCAGCCTGGGCGGCCAGGAAAACGCTTTCACGTCATACGATTACACTGCCTATTTCCAGCGCGTCGCGAAGGAGCATCTCGCCACGTTGATGGAATTCGAATCCGACCGCATGGCCAATCTCGTGCTCACCGACGAGGTGGTGGCGCCAGAGCGTGATGTGGTGCTCGAAGAGCGCCGCATGCGCGTCGAGACCGATCCGGGCGCGCAGCTCTCCGAGGCAATGGCTTCTTCGCTCTTCGTGCATCACCCCTACGGCATCCCCATCATCGGCTGGATGCACGAGATCGAAACGCTCGATCGCGCGCATGCGCTCGATTACTACAAGCGCTTCTATACGCCGGAAAACGCCATTCTCGTCGTGGCCGGCGATGTCGAGGCGGATGCGGTACGCCGCCTCGCCGAGGCCAGCTACGGGCAGATCGCGCCACGGGGCGCGCGCCCCGAGCGTGTGCGCCCGCGCGAGCCGGATCCGCGCGCCATGCGGCGTGTGTCCGTTGCCGATCCGCGTGTCGACCAGCCGCTGATGCAGCGTCTCTATCTCACCCCCTCCGCCCTCACCGCGCCGGGCCGCGACGCCTTCGCGCTCGAGGTGCTGGCCGAGCTGATCGGCGGCGGGCCGACATCCTATCTCTATCGCAAACTGGTGCTGGAGCGCGGCGTCGCGGTGAATGCGGGGGCCTGGTACATGTCCTCGGCGCGCGACGAGACACGCTTTGCCCTCTACGCCGTGCCCACGCCGGAAGTGAGCCTCGACCAGCTCGAGGAGATGCTCGACCGCGCCATCGCCGCGATCCCGGATGAGGCGCTCGGTGAGAAATCGATCGCGCGCGCCAAGACGCAGCTCATCGCCGAGACCACCTACGCCGCCGACAGCCAGACCTCGCTGGCACGCATCTACGGATCGGCCCTCGCAATCGGCGAGACCATCGAATCCGTGCGCCGCTGGCCGCGCGATATCGAGGCGGTCACGCGCGAGGAACTGGCCGATGTCGCGGCGCGCTATCTCGTGCCGCGCCGCGCCGTGACCGGCCATCTGCTCAAGTCCGACTGAATACGCCCGCCCGAATCCGCGCCTGCTGTCGAAGCCTCCCCGGGAGCCAAGCATGACCATCGCCGTCGAACCCGTCTCCACCGCCCCGGCCCGCGCAGAGCGGCTCGTCACGCCGGCGGGGATCGAAGTCTGGGCGGTGCATTCGCAGGTCGTCCCTGTCGCCGCCATGTCTTTCATCTTCGAGGGCGGCGCCTCGCAGGATCCGATGGATCGGCCCGGCACCGCGCAGATGATGGCGCAATTGCTGGATGAGGGGGCCGGCCCCTACCCGTCCGACGCCTATCAGGAAAAGCTCGCCGAAGCGGCGATCGAGCTCTCCTTCAATGCCGGCCAGGATTCGATCAGCGGCGGCCTGCGCACGCTGACGCGCAATCTCGACGCGGCGATCACCCTGACGCGGCTGGCTCTGGTCGAGCCACGCTTCGACGAGGAGGCGATCACCCGGGTGCGGGCGCAGACATCGGCGGGCATCCGCTATCAGCAGAACGATCCCGGCGTGCGCGCCACCAGGACCTTCTTCGCCACCGCTTTCCCCGGCCACATCTACGGCATGCCCAATGCGGGCACGCTGGAAAGCGTCGAGGCGATCACGCGCGACGACCTCGTCGCGGCACACGGCAAGCTGATCGCCCGCAACAACCTGAAGGTCGCCGTCGTCGGGGCGCTGGACGAGGCGCAGATCATTGCGCTGGTCGACGGGGTATTCGGCGATCTGCCGGCAACGGCGCAGATCACCGCGCCACCGGCGGCGACACTGGCCGGCCTCGGCACGCGCAGGGTCGTCGATCTCGACGTGCCGCAATCCGTGATCCGTTTCGGCATGAACGGAATCGGCTGGCGTGATCCCGATTTCATCCCCGCCTTCGTGCTCAACCACATGCTGGGCGGCGGCGTCTTCACCTCGCGGCTGTTCCAGGAGGTGCGCGAGAAGCGCGGGCTGGCCTATTCGGTCGGCACGGGCCTCGTCAGCCTGCGCGGCGCCGCGATGACATGGGGCTTCACCGCGACCAAGAACGAGCGCGTCGCAGAGGCGCTGGAGGTGATCGCGGGCGAGATCGACAAGCTCAAGACGCAGGGACCGAGCGCGGAGGAACTCACGAAGGCCAAGGCCTATCTGACAGGCTCCTACCCGCTCGCCTTCGACACCTCGACCAAGATCGCCCAGCAACTCGCCCAGATCGCCTTCGAGGAGCTGGGCATCGACTATATCGCGCGGCGCAACGCGCTGGTCTCGGCGGTCTCGCACGATGACGTGATGCGCGCAGCCGAGCGCGTGCTCGGCGACGGGCGCATGCTCGTCGTCGTGGCCGGCCGGCCCGAAGGACTTGCGGGCGACTGATGCATCCTTTGGCAGCGGCGCGCGTTGTCGAGGTCGAAGCTTCACGATAACCGGGTTTTCCCGCATTGGCGGCGCGGTTGTGAAGCGTCACCATTCGCATCGGTCACAGGAGGTTTTCAGATATGGCTTTGCGGCAATCGATCGAGCAGGCGATGGGCAATACGATGGGTGGGGCCGGCATCCCGCGCACCGCCATCGAGGCGGCACTTTCCGTCACCGAGACCGAGCTCCAGCGCCTGCGCGACGAGGAAGCATCCGGTAAGCTTGCTCTGCTTGCCCTTCCCGATGAGACCGGTGATTTCGAGGCGATCGAAAAGACTGCCCGCGCGCTGCGCGACGGCGCGAGCGACGTGGTCTTTCTCGGTACCGGCGGATCGAGCCTCGGTGGTCAGACACTGGCCCAGCTCGCCGATTACATGGTTCCCGGACTCGGGCGCCTTGCCGACGGGCCGCGCATCCATTTCTTCGACAACCTCGACCCGGCCACCTTCGGGCGCGGGCTCGAGGCGCTGCCCCTGGCCACGACCCGGTTCGTCGCGATCTCGAAATCCGGCAGCACCGGCGAGACGCTGATGCAGACAATGGCCGTGATGCGTGCGCTGTCCGATGCGGGCCTGAAGATCGGCGAGCATGTCTTCGGTCTGTCAGAGCCGCGCAAGGAGAATACCAGGAATGCCCTGCGCGATCTGCTGGAGCCGGAGGGCGCGCCCTTCCTCGAACACCATACCGGCATCGGCGGGCGCTACTCGGCGCTGACCAATGTGGGGCTCCTGCCCGCAGCGGTGATGGGGCTCGACATCGCTGCGATCCGCCGGGGCGCCGCTTCGGTCTATGCGCCGATCCGGGCCGGAGAACTGCCGGCAAGGGACATCCCCGTGGCAAACGGCGCCGCCCTGATGACAGCCGCCGCGCTGGAGGGCAAGGCGGTCTGCGTCACCATGGCCTATGCCGACCGGCTGGAGCGGTTCACGCGCTGGTGGGTGCAGCTCTGGGCCGAGAGTCTGGGCAAGGACGGCAAGGGCTCGCAGCCCGTCGCCGCCATCGGCCCGGTCGACCAGCATTCGCAATTGCAGCTCTATCTCGCCGGCCCGAATGACAAGATCTTCACCGTGATCACGACCGATTGCGCCGGCAAGGGTCCGAAGATCGACGCGGCTCTGGCGGAGAAGGCGGGCGAGCCGGGCTTTGCCGGCAAGACCATCGGCGATCTCGTGGCAGCGCAGGGACGCGCCACGGCGGATACGCTCGCGCATAATCATCGCCCGACACGCACCATCCATGTGGACCGGCTCGATGAAGAACATCTCGGCGCGCTGATGATGCATTTCATGCTGGAGACAATCCTCACCGGCTATGCGCTGGGCATCGACCCGTTCGACCAGCCCGCCGTCGAGGAGGGCAAGGTGCTCGCCAAGCAATATCTGGTGGAGGGTGCCGGAGCGTGATGCAGGCCGGGTCATGACGCATCTCGTTCTCGTCGGCGGCGGGCATGCGCATGCGCTTGCGCTGCGCGGCCTCGCCCTTGATCCGGAACCGGGGTTGCGCATCACGCTCGTCGCGCCGGAGCGTTACTCGCCCTATTCCGGCATGCTGCCCGGGCATATCGCAGGGCTTTACGGCTTCGAGGCGATGCATATTGATCTCGAACGCCTCGCAAAAGCGGCGGGGGCGGATTTCGTGCGCGCGCGTGCCACCGGCTTTCATGGCGCGGACAAGCGCATCGCGCTGGATAATGGCGAGAATCTTTCCTTCGACATCGCCTCGATCGATATCGGCATCACGCCCGATCTTGATGCCATTGATGGTTCACGCACGCATGCGCTGGCCGTCAAGCCGATCGGATCGCTCATCCCGAAGCTCGAGGGCCTGATCGCCCAGGCGCAACACCCGGACGGCCCGCGCCGGGTACTCGTCATCGGCGGCGGCGCGGCGGGCACCTGCCTCGCGTTCGCGCTGCTGCACAGATTGCGGCGCGAATCTGATGGCCGCGTGATCGACGTGGCGCTGGCGACGGCGCAGGAGATCACGCCGGAAATCAATGCCGCCGCGCGCTTCTTCCTGCGCCGCTCCCTGCGCCGGGTCGGGATCACCGTGCATGAGCACAGCCGCATCGCGCGCATCGACGCCAATGGCGCGAGGACCGTGGACGGGCGCGATCTCACTGCCGATGCCGTGCTCGTCGCCTCGCATGCGCAGGCGCCGGCGGTGCTCGCCGAGGGTGATCTCGCACGCACGCCGGACGGGTTTCTGGCAATCGGGGAAGATCTGCGTGTGCGCGGCCAGGACGCCGTCTTCGCCGTGGGTGATTGTGCCACGATGACCGCGCATCCGCGTCCCAAGGCGGGCGTCTTCGCCGTGCGTCAGGGGCCTGCCCTTCGCCGCAACATTCGTGCCCTTGTTCGCGGCGAGGCGCTCAGCCCACATATACCACAAAAGGACTGGCTGATGCTGATCGCCACCGGCGACGGAAGCGCCATCGCCTCACGCGGCGGCAGCTTCGCTTTCGCCGGGCGCCTGCCTTGGCTGGTCAAGGATCGCATCGACCGGAAATTCATGGCACTGTTCGATCATGACGCGCTTCCGACGAAGTCGTGAAGCGTGCGGGCCGGTTCACTCTTGACCTGACGGCGCTCCCGTTTTCCAAAGGACATGAAGCTTCATCTGCGACAGGGATACTCGCGTGTTCGAATCGGTACTCATCGCCAATCGCGGCGAAATCGCCTGCCGGATCATCAGGACGGCGCAAGCGCTCGGCATGCGCACCATCGCGGTGCATTCGCAGGCGGATGCGGATGCGCTGTTCGTGCAGATGGCCGACGAGGCTTGGGAGATCGGCCCGGCACCGGCGTCCGAATCCTATCTGCGCATCGACAAGGTGATCGATGTGGCGCTCAAAAGCGGCGCGCAATGCATCCATCCGGGCTACGGCTTCCTCTCCGAGCGCGCCGAATTCGCCGAGGCCTGCGCCGAGAACGGCATTGCCTTCATCGGCCCGCCCGCCTCGGCGATCAGGGCGATGGGCCTCAAGGATGCCGCCAAGGCGCTCGCGCAAAAGGCGGGCGTACCCGTCGTGCCGGGCTATCACGGCTCGAAGCAGGACCCTGATTTTCTGCGCCAGAAGGCCTATGAAATCGGCTATCCGGTGCTGATCAAGGCTGTTGCCGGCGGCGGCGGCAAGGGTATGAAGCGGGTCGACAAGGCCACGGAATTCGATGATGCGCTGGCCTCCGCCATGCGCGAGGCACAGGCCTCCTTCGGCGATCCACGTGTTCTGGTCGAGAAATACGTGCTCTCCCCGCGCCATGTGGAAATCCAGATTTTCGCCGACCAGCACGGCAACGTGGTGCATCTCAACGAGCGCGACTGCTCGCTTCAGCGCCGGCACCAGAAGGTGATCGAGGAGGCGCCCGCCCCGGGCATGACACCGGAAATGCGCGAGGCCATGGGCAAGGCCGCGGTCGAGGCCGCCCGCGCCGTCGGTTATGTCGGCGCCGGCACGGTGGAATTCATCGCCGATGGCCGCGAGGGCCTGCGGCCCGACCGCTTCTATTTCATGGAGATGAACACGCGGCTTCAGGTCGAGCATCCGGTGACCGAGGCCGTAACGGGACTTGATCTCGTCGCGTTGCAATTCCGCGTCGCCCATGGCGAGACTCTGCCCTTCACGCAGGAAGAGGTGCGCCTCGAGGGCCATGCCGTCGAGGCGCGGCTCTATGCCGAGGATCCCGAGAAGGGCTTCCTTCCCTCGACCGGACGGCTCTGGGCGCTGGAACTGCCGGAGGATTTCGGTATCCGTGTCGATTCCGGCGTCGAGGCCGGCGACGAGGTCAGCCCGTTCTACGATCCGATGATCGCCAAGATCATTGCGCGCGGGGCCGATCGCGACGAGGCGCTCGATCGTCTGTCGCGGGCTCTGGGTGAAACGCTCGTCGCAGGCCCGCGCACCAATGCCGCCTTCCTGAAGAAGCTCGTCGACGCGCAGGCCTTTCGCGACGGCGCTTTCGATACCGGCTTCATCGATCAGAATCTCGAAGAGCTCGGCGCCGTGGAACGCCCGCTCGATCCCATCGCCGTCGCGGCGGGGGCGCTCGCTCTGGTGCGGCGCGACCATGACCGCAACGCGCTCGCGGGCAGCGTCGCCGTCGGCGATCTCCCAGGGCCGTGGTGGGCGAGCGACGGATTCCAGCTTGTCGGCCAGCGCCAGACCGGCCTGCCGTTGATGGTGGACGGCGCCCGTGTCGAGGGCGCCCTCACCTGGGACGCGCAGGGCCCGGCCTTCGAATTGCCGGGCGCGCAATCGCCTCCCGGCGCCGTCGAGGCGAGCGTCGTCGAGGCTGGCGAAACCATGCTCGTCCTGCGTGAGGGGCGCCAGACACGCGTCGCGATCCATGATCCGACGGCCGTCGATCTCGAACATCTCGATGCGGGCGGCCTCATCAAGGCCCCGATGCACGGCAAGCTGGTGGCGCTCTTCGTCGAAACCGGCCAGAGCGTCGAGAAGGGCCAACGCGTCGCAGTGGTCGAGGCGATGAAAATGGAACACGTCCTCACTGCACCGCTCGACGGCGTGATCGGCGAGATCGCGGCGGCGATCGGTGATCAGGTTGGCGAAGGTGCGCGGATCACGGTGGTGCTCGAGGAGGGCGATACGGCATGAGCAAACGGCTTGCGATGATTCTGGGCGGTCTGGTCCTCGCGATCGGCATCATCGCCTATGTCGGCTATCTGCTGCAGCAATTCGGTCAGGAATGCGATTCGACCCTGCGACATTGCGATGTCGCACAGGAGGAGATCGCCTTTCTCGAAGGCCAGTGGTGCGCCGCGATCGATCCGCAGGCCCTGCGCGAGCGCATCGTCTTCGAGGAGGAGCGCATCATGCTCCTGCGCGATGGCGCGCTGGCGGAAGGCGACGGTGAATGGCGCGAAATGCGTGTCTTCGCCTCCATGGGAGCGCTGGTCTATTTCGAACATGATCCGCAAACCGGCGACCGCCTGACGGGCGAATTGACGCTGCGCGCCGACGGGCCCGATCGACGCTTCATGGTCGACGGCCCGAATGAGATCGAATGGGTGCGCTGCGGCGAGAGCTGAAGCGCACGACCATGAAGGGATGCATCATGACCGAGACACCGGATACGAGCTTCGATGCAAACGGCACCCCCTTCACCGAATATGCCGACCCGCAGGCCGCGATCGACGCGCTGAGCCGCACCTATGACGACGCCGCCGAGACCCTGCGCGGCGCAATCACGCGCTTTGTCAAGGAAGGCGTCCCGCCCGATCCGGAGACGCGCGCGCGCTTCCGGTATCCGGAATTGCGGGTTGTCTATACCGAAGGCGCCAAGCCCCCACGCACGCAACGCGCCTTCGCCAAGCTTCTCGGCACGGGCATCTATGCCACCACCCTCACGCATCCCGAAGCATTTGCCGGTTATCTCCTCGAACAGCTGACCCCGCTCGTGAACGAATACGGCGCGCGGCTTCAGGTTGGAGCGGGGGCACAGGAAATCCCCTACCCCTACGTCCTGGATCGCGGCGACGAACTCAGCCAGGCCGACGTCTCCGCCAGCGCCCTCGCCCAGCATTTCCCCATCCCCGATCTCACCCAGGTCGGGGACGAGATCGCCGACAGCGTCTGGGATGCGCCCACGGACGCGATGCGCCCGCTCTCGCTCTTCGACGCGGTGCGGGTCGATTACTCGCTGCGCCGGCTGGTGCATTATACCGGCACCGACTGGCGCGCCATCCAGCCCTGGATCCTGCTCACCAATTACCACCGCTATGTCGACCAGTTCGTGCAATGGGCGCTGGAGGAATTGCAGCGCGAGGACAGCGTGCATGAGCGGCTCGTCATGCCGGGCGGCATCAGTGTCACACGCGAACAGGCTGCGCGGATGGATGCCGAAACGCTGATGGCGCAATCGCCCTGGCATCGCCACCAGATGCCGGCCTATCACCTGACGCGGCGTGAGGGCTGCGGCGAGGGCGTGACACTGGTCAATATCGGCGTCGGCCCGTCCAATGCCAAGACGATCACCGATCACCTCGCCGTTCTGCGCCCGCATTGCTGGCTGATGGTGGGCCATTGCGGCGGCTTGCGCCAGTCTCAGACCATCGGCGATTACGTTCTCGCCCATGCCTATCTGCGCCAGGACGGCATTCTCGACAGCCTGGTCCCGCCCGATATACCGATCCCTGCACTGGCCGAGGTGCAGATCGCCCTGCAACAGGCAGCGGGCCAGGTCACCGGCGAGCGCGGCGAGGCGCTCAAGGGGCGCCTGCGCACGGGCACCGTCGTCACCAATGATGATCGCAACTGGGAACTGCGCTGGAGCCAGGAACGACGCCGTTTCAACATCTCGCGCGCCATCGCCATCGACATGGAGAGCGGCACCATCGCCGCCCAGGGCTTCCGCCTGCGCGTGCCCTACGGCACGCTGCTCTGCGTCTCCGACAAGCCGCTGCATGGCGAGATCAAGCTGCCCGGTGCGGCCAATGCGTTCTATCAGCGCGCTGTCGGCGAGCATCTGATGATCGGGCTGGAGACGCTCGAAATCCTGCGCGGCCAGCGTACGGCGCTGCATTCGCGCAAGCTGCGCTCCTTCGATGAGCCGCCTTTCCGCTGATCTCGTGCATACGTGATCGGGCAAGCTGCGCTTACCGATAGGGCAGCATGCCCGATTGCGCAGACGGCGCCGCTGCGGCAGCCTCGACTGCGATCATATCCGGAGAGCGACGCATGCGTGATACCCCCCTTCCCGCCACCCGCACCGGGCGCCTGGAACGCCCCGACGGCGCGGCGATTCATTACGAGGTGACCGGGAGCGGCCCCGCGCTGCTCTTCGCCCATGGTCTGGGCGGCAACCACATGAGCTGGTGGCAGCAGATTCCGGCCTTCGCCGAACGCTTTACCTGTATCGCTTTTTCGCATCGTGGCTTTGCCCCCTCGACCTGCCCGGGCGCCGCGCCCGATCCACGTGACTACGCGGGCGACACCATCGCGCTCCTGGATCATCTGAAGATCGAACGCGCCGTCTTCATCGGCCAGTCCATGGGCGGCTGGACCGGAATCGAAACGGCCCTCGCGCATCCGCAGCGGCTCGCCGGGCTGGTGCTCGCCTGCACGACGGGATCGCTCTCCTTCGACGGGCTCGATGATCCGGAGGTGGCTGACTGGTATGCAAGCCGGGAGGCGATACGCGAAAAGCTCCTCGCGGAGAATGTCCACCCGGCGACGGGCGCGGTCTTCGCCGAAGCGGAGCCCGGTCTGCACCAGCTCTACGGCATGATCGACCGGCTCAATGCCGGCCTCGACAAGGAATCCGTGCGCGCGGCGATCTGGAGCATGCGCAAACGCGGGCCGGAGGATGCCGCGCGCATCGCCTGCCCGGTGCTGATGATCACCGGCGAGGACGACATCGTGATCGCGCCGGCGGGGATACGCGCCGTGGCGCGCCACATTCCGGATGTGCGCGTCTGCAGCGTGCCGGCGACCGGGCACTCGGTCTATTTCGAGCGCGCTGCCTTGTTCAACGCGCTCGTGGAAGATTTCATCGCCGAAATCGGCTGGCGCTGATCAGGTCCCCACCCGCAGGGGCGCGCCGAGCTTGCGCAGGGCCGCAAGCGCGGAGAGCGCGGTGATCCGCCCGGTCTTCGGATTCTCGGAGGGGATATTCTCGATCTCGAGGGAAAACGAGGCGGAATCGGCATCGACCTCGATGCGATGGCAATTGCGGGTCACGCCCGGATCGGCCCAGATCTCGATCGTCGTGGCATCCGGCCCGATACCGGCCAGCGACAGCGCGGCGGCGACATTCACATTGGCGGGGAACCCCTTCGCCGCTTCACCAGCGCTGCCCTTGAAGACGAGAAGCTTTTCGCTCAGACCCTCGACGGAAATGGCATTCTCGACGAGATACGGTGCCCCGGCCAGCCCACGCGGCGGTTTGCGCGTGATCATGCGCACCGAGCGGATCTCGCCCTCGGCGGCGGCGCTGACCGCATCGAGGCCCAGAAGCGCTCCGGTGGGGATGATGATCTGCCCGCCCCTGGCCCGCGCCAGTTCGGCCAGTTCGGGACGCGGCAGAATCGCGCCGGCGGAGAGAATCATGACCTTCTTGCCGGCACCGAGCATGGTAGTGCACAGTTCGCCGACCACGGCGGCGGGGGCGCATTCGACGGCGATGTCGCAATGGGCGGGCAGATCCTGCATCGCGACGATGGGGCAGTCGATCCCCTGTTCGCTCAGCCAGGCCTGCGCCTTGTCGCGTCCCCCGACGGTGACACAGGAGAGTTCCAGCCCGTCGATCCCCTGCGTCAGCGCCTGCGCGAGCTTGCGCCCGATCGCCCCGAGGCCGACGATTCCCACCCGAATTCCGCTCATCATGACTCCTTCCGTAAACGTCGTCCGGACATTGACCGGAGCTGACGGTGTGTCAAGCCCGCGACGCATGCGCCGAACAAGTCTTGTTGCAGCGCAATACAGATTGGAATCTGGATATTCAGAATATTTTTACCAAGATTTCGTGTTTAATTGCCAGATAAAGAAGAAAAATGGCATATTGCGAATCGTATACATGAGCGCGCGCTTTGTTTCTGCCCTTGATCCAATGAAAGGAGGGCGACATGGCGACATGGATTACAGTCGGAATCGTTTTTGCAATCGGCTTTTATGCGCATTACGCGCGCCTTAAGAGCCCGCTCGTCTTCGTGGCCTGTCTGGTGCTGCTGGCGTTCGGCCTGACCATCGATCTGATGATCGACCAACCACCGTCGCGTTTCGCCGATTGAGCCTGTTCATGAATTCTGTGGCGCCGATGCAGGCTGTCGTGTCCCGGCGAGCAGCGCGATGATATCGCACCGCATCCCGGTAATGCGATAGAGCCCGAGAGCGGATCCGACCAGCCAGAACAGCCAGGCGACCAGCACGGCGAGCCCCGCTCCCATCAATCCGAAGGATGGGACCAGGGCGAAATTGCCGAGCGCCAGCACGATCGTCGAAGCGATGCACAGGAGCGCATTGAACATCTGCGCACCCGCGATCGTCAGAAGCTGCACCACCGGCCCCGCAAGCGCGCGCAGAACCTGACAGGCGACGAGCAGGACCAGCACCCAGTGCGCCTGCGCGAAATCCGGATGGAATATTGCGAGGATCATGTCGCCGAACAGAGCCGTCGCGATCAACGCAGCCAGGGTGAAGGCAATGGGGAACGCGGCAGCGGCACGCATGGTGTCGCTGGTTCGCCCGAGGCGCCGTGCAGCCCGGGCATCGGCGAGATCAGGGAGGATGACCTGATGCGCCACCTGCACGCCGAAGCCGATCAGCACCGCGAGTTTCAACGCGATACCGAAAGCGGCGAGTTTTGCCGGTTCGAGCACCATCGCAGCCAGCAGGATGGCGAGATCGGCGAAGATCAGCGTGTAGATGCCCACCGCGATCTGCGGCGCCCCCTCCCGTCGCCAACGCGAGACCAGACGTCGATCCGCGTATACGCGCAAATTGCGCGTGCGCGGGAGACGCTTGCGCAGCAGCAGCCATTGCCCTGTCGCGAGCAATCCGGTCACGGCGAAGAAGGAGATGACGACGATGCGCGCATCCGGGTTTGCGCCCGCGAGGATCATGCATGCAACGATGACGAGGAAGAGCACCGGACGCAGGAAGGTCTCCGGACCATATGCGAGGAAGAAGGCCCGCAGCGACAGGGCGATGCCGGAATTGATGCTGAACAGGGCCAGGATCGGCATGAAGAGCGCCGTGATCGCGAACAGACTGCGCTCCTGTCCGGTCGCGCCGGGCCACAGCATCGCTGCGGCGAGAATCGGCAGAGCGAGGAGCAGGCTGAAGCGCAAGGCATCACGATGGGTCTGTTGCAGGAACGCGGCGAGCGTGCCCGGACGTCCGCGCTCCTGATAACGCGCAATGAATCGCGGCGCGATTTCCGGATAGCCGAAGGAAACGACCGTGGCCGCAACGATGGCAAGCGATGTCGCGGCGAAGAACAGGCCAAGATCCTCCGGCACAAGCAGCCGCGCCAGAACGAGTTGTGTCACGAAACCCGCCCCCGCGCCGCCGAGGCGGATCACCAGGAGGATGAAGGTCATCGACGTCAGAAGTTTGCGCAGACCGGCCAATCTCGACACCCGTTGCAACATCACGTTCCAACGGGTGATAGCACACAGGAATTGAGGAATGCTGAACCCGCGCGCCTCCCCTCGGGAGCGCGGGTGCAGGACGCATTCGCGCGTCAGCTCTCGTAATGGTCAGCGACGAGCCGGTCGAGCAGGCGCACGCCGAAGCCCGAGCCCCAGCTCTTGTTGACGTCGCTGGCCTCCGCCGCCATGCCGGTACCGGCGATGTCGAGATGCGCCCAGGGCGTATTCTTCACGAAACGCTGCAGGAATTGGGCGGCGGTGATCGCGCCGCCATAACGCCCGCCGGTATTCTTCATATCGGCGAACTTGGAATCGATCAGCTTGTCATAGGCCTTGCCGAGCGGCAGCCGCCAGACCTTCTCGCCCGTCGCGCCCCCGGCTTCGCTGAGCTTTTCGCACAAGGCGTCGTCATTGCTGAACAGACCCGCATGATCCTTGCCGAGCGCCACGATGATCGCGCCCGTCAACGTGGCCAGATCAATCATGAATTGCGGCTCGTAGGTCTCTTCGACATAGCTGAGCAGATCCGCAAGGACGAGCCGCCCCTCGGCATCGGTATTGATGATCTCGACCGTCTGGCCCGAAAGAGTCTCGACAATGTCACCGGGGCGCTGGGCCTTGCCGTCGGGCATGTTCTCGACGAGCCCGATCGCACCGATGACATTCGCCTTCGCCTTGCGTGCGGCCAAAGCGTGCATCAGCCCGACAACGGTCGCAGCACCGGCCATGTCGCCCTTCATGTCCTCCATGCCGCCGGCGGGTTTGATCGAGATTCCACCCGTGTCGAAAACCACGCCCTTGCCGATGAAGGCGACGGGCTTTTCGCTCTTCTTCGCGCCCTGCCAGCGCATGATGGCCACGCGCGCCGGGCGCTCCGAGCCCTGTGCCACGCCGAGCAGCGCGCGCATGCCGATCTTGCCGAGTTGTTTCTCGTCGAGAATTTCCACCTCGACCCCGAGCTTCTCGAGCGCTGCGGCGCGTTCGGCGAATTCGACGGGGCCGAGCGTGTTGGCCGGCTCGTTGACGAGATCGCGTGCAAGCATGACGCCATCGGCGAGGCCTGCGCTCTGCCTGGCCGCCTTCTTCAGCGCCTGCGGATCGGCGCCGGCGAGGGTGAGCCTGCCGCCCTTCTTCGGCGCATCGTCGTCATCGTCCTTCTTTTTCGACTTGTAGTGGTCGAAGCGATAGGCGCGCAGTCGCGCCCCGAGCGCGAGCCCGGCAATCGCGGCATCATCGCCCTGGAAACCGGGGAATTCGGTCACGAGCATTGCCTCGCGGCCCGCTGTGGCGCCCGCGATCGCGGCGCCGAGCGCGGGCCAGTCCGGTGTTTCCGCCTCGACCGGTTTGCCCAGACCCACAATGACCAGCCGGTCGACATCGAGCTGGCCCGGCGCAGTGATCGTCATCACCGATTTGAACTTGCCCTTGAACTTCTCGGCCTTCGCCGCGCGCGCAATGATCCCGACCGAATCGCCGAGCAGGCGCGCCGCCTGTGGCCCCGGTGCCAGATCTTCACCGACACACAGGACGAGATCGCCGCTTGCGGGAACCTGCAGTGATTCGAAATCAAGTTTGAAGCCGTCGGACATGGGCACTAGCCTTTCTTTGTCAGCGGGCCGTCGTTTTTTTCGCGCCCCGCAAAACGCACTCATCGAATCCCAACATAGCGGCTCGTCGCGCAGACGGAAGAGGCTGCGCGCGATTGCCGAGAAAGCTTACGTACTTGTGCGGATAAATCATCGCTTCGTTCACAATCTGCGACCAGGCGCTGATTCGCGTCAGCAAGCTAACTCTACGTCATTTTCAGTAACGCTCCCGGCATATCGGCCAAAGGGTCGCAGGATGCCGGAATAAACACGCTTTGTCCGGGAATCGTCACGCGATGCAGGGCTCGATCAGGCGAAAGTCAGCAAAATGCCATGAATTCGTTTCGACAGCCTCTCTCAGAACACCCCGCGATGTCGGCATGGTTGCACAAGATCCGGAGAACATTGACGACAATTACAATTAAAAGTATATTTTCATTTACCGATCTCAAGAGAACAGCAGATCTCCCGGATGGGACACGGACCGCCTCGAAAAGTAAGCGAACTTCCCGACTCGCGAAGCTTGGCCTTTCATAGCATTCTTCGAAAAGGGCGGGGTTCGATGGAGCATGCGATACCGAGGCGAATTGATGCCAGGCCGCCGCTGACGTGATCGACCAGATCGGACCAGTCGACGAACCCGGACGGGGCAAGAGGCGCAAGATGACGGACAGGCATTCGCAGGGATCTGTTCACAAGGCAGCGCAAGCTTCCGCACGAACACCGCGCGATCAGCGGTTTGGCGTCCCCGATCAGCGCAGCCGCCACGCCGCCACGGGACGGGTCGCACTGGCACTGCTTTTGTGTCTGGCGACCATCGCCATCGCAGTCGTGGCCTCGGGGGTCAATATGAGTGATGCGGACGCATCAGGCGACATCGAGCGTGTCGAAGAAAGACGCTGAACCCCGCATGTGCCGGATCACCGCGCTGATCCCCCGGTCGCGCATCGCGCTCTCACCTTCTTCTGACAGGAGCGAACAAGTCGGGGCGTGCCGCGTTATCTGCGCATCATGATCTTGCCCGGTTGCAGGAGCGGCAATTTTTGAAGCGTGACACTGACCAGACACTCAACCGGACGCGGGCGGGCGAGCGCTCTCGCGGGCGCAAGGCGCTGACTCCGCTGGGCATTCCCTTTCGCGGTTATGTCGATGTCTTCTGGCGCGTTGCCAATGCCTTCAACCGCGACCGCGTCAGTGCGAATGCGGCTGGCGCAGCGTTCTACATGATCTTCGCCATCGTTCCCGCCCTCGCGGCGATGGTATCGCTCTATGGCCTCGTCGGCGATCCGTCGCGGCTGCGTGACCAGCTGGTCGATCTTGATGCCTTCCTGCCGCCCGCCATGCTCGACCTGATGGATAACGAGCTCGCGCGCCTGATCGATCAGCGGTCCGACACGCTGGGCCTGACATTCGCCACGACCTTCGCCATCGCCGTCTATGTGGTCAATAACGCCGTCCTGCGCCTGTTCGATGCGCTCAACGTCATCTATGGCGAGCGCGAAACGCGCTCCTATGTGAGTCTGTATGGCACGGCGCTGATCTTCACCATCGGCGCGCTGATCTTTGCGGCATTGCTCGTCAATGTCGTCATCACCATTCCGATCATCCTGAACTTTCTGCCGCTCGGCCCGCTGGCAGGCTGGATCATCACCGTGCTGCCGCTCATCGTGATCTTCCTCGTGGCCAATATCGGGATTGCCGTCGTGTATCGCTACGGGCCGAGCCGCGCACCGGCACGCTGGCGCTGGATCTCGCCCGGCTCCGTCTCCGCCGCGACGGTCTGGGTCGCCGCCTCGGCGGGCTTTTCCTGGTATATGTCACATTTCGCCGATTATTCAGCGACCTATGGCTCGCTCGGCGCGATCGCGGCGGCGATGATGTGGGCCTATATCTCGACGCTGATCCTGCTCGTCGGCGCGGAGTTCAACGCCGAACTCGAACAACAGACGGAATGCGATACGACGATCCCGCCCGTGCGGGAGATGGGCGAGCGCGGGGCTGCTGTGGCGGACACGCTGGGGGAGACGCGCGGCTAGCGCATCATGCCGTCAGGTGGATACCGGCTGACGGAATGATGCGTCGAACAATGACCTGGAGCTTCCGGCCTGACTCCGCCAGCTCCGAGAGCGCTCAGAGGCCGCGCGCTCACTTCGCCTTCATTCAGGCGGCGCTCATGGATGCGCGCAATTGCGCGCGGAAACTGTCGATACAGACACGTTCGCCGCCGCGATCCGCATGCCAGAAGGTCCAGCCGTTACAGGCGGGCAGCCCCTGCGCCAGAGCGCCGATCTTGTGGATCGAACCGATGGCCGGACCGAGCGACAGCCGCCCGTCCGCTCGGATCATGGCCTGGTGGCGGCCACGCGCATCGGTGAGCACCTCGCCCGGACGGAGCATGCCGCCCTCGACCACGGAGAGGAAGGGGATACGCGGCTCGGAACGCTTCTCCGGCGCGGCTTTCAACGCTTCCGGATCAACCGGCTCGACCGCCGCGATCCGCGCACGTGCGGCATCGGCATAGGTGAGATCGCGCTCGCAGCCGATGAAGTTGCGCCCGAGCATCTTCGCCACCGCCCCGGTCGTGCCGGAGCCGAAGAAAGGATCGAGCACCACGTCGCCCGCATTCGAGCTCGCGAGCATGATCCGCGCGAGCAGCGCTTCCGGCTTTTGCGTGGGATGAACCTTGCGGCCTTCCGTATCCTTCAGCCGCTCCTCCCCGGTGCAGATGGGAAACAGCCAGTCGGAGCGCATCTGCACATCCTCATTGGCCGCCTTCATCGCGTCGTAGTGGAAGGTATACCCCTTCGCATCGGGGCTGCGGCTGGCCCAGATCAGCGTCTCATGCGCATTGGTGAAGCGCTTGCCGCGGAAATTGGGCATCGGATTGGTCTTGCGCCAGACGACATCGTTGAGGATCCAGAAATTCAGATCCTGCAGCGCCGTGCCGACGCGGAAGATATTATGATACGAGCCGATCACCCACAAGGTCGCGTTCTTCTTCATGACGCGGCGCACGGCGAGCAGCCAGGCGCGGGTGAACGCGTCATAGGCCGCGAAGCTGGCGAACTGGTCCCAGGCATCATCCACGGCATCGACGCGGCTATGGTCGGGGCGCATCAGGGCGCCCTCGAGCTGAAGATTGTAGGGCGGATCGGCAAAGACCAGATCCACGCTCTCCGCAGGGAGCTTCTCCAGGGCGGCGATGCAATCGCCGATCAGGATTTCATTGACGGGGAGCTTGGTCCCCATCCGAGGCGCCGCCGCGACCCGCCCGGTACGCGAGACCTGTTTCCGGGCGGTTGCGACGGCAGCCCCGGTACGCGAGGTACCCATGGGCATGCACCATTCACTCGAACTACGAGGAGGATCATTGCCGGATAGGGTAAAGATCGTGTTGCCGGGATATTGAAAACGCGTCCCGCTTTGGGGCTGCAATTTTTGCCGGGCGATTGATTCTCAAGGGAAATTTCAGATCAGGAGGCGATCTTCTTCACCCTTCATCAACCATGATCGCAAGGGTGCGAAACTCATTCTGTGGATCGGGCACGGGCCGAAACGATCCAGGGCAAGCAGATGCCCTTGCGTCGGATATCCCACGTTGTGATCGAAGCCATATTCAGGATAGTGCAATGCGGCGAATCGCATGGCCCGGTCACGAATCACCTTGGCGACGATTGATGCGGCGGCGATGCAGGCATAAGCCGAATCGCCCTTGACCACCGCATCCGCGCGAATCGTCAGCCCCGGCGGCACGTCCCGCCCGTCGATCAGTGCATGATCGGGAATGCAGGGCAAAGCGGCCAGCGCGCGGCGCATCGCCTTGAGAGTCGCGCCGCGGATATTGAGCCGATCGATCTCATCGGGCCCGGCGCAGGCAATACCCACCTCGGCGGTTGCCATGATCTGCGCGAAGAGCTCTTCACGCCGCGCGGCCGGGAGCAGTTTCGAATCACACAGACCCTGCGGAATGTTCTGCCTGTCGAGAACGACGGCGGCCACCGTCACCGGCCCGGCCAGCGGTCCGCGCCCGACCTCGTCGATTCCGGCAAAGCAGGCACAAGGGTCGCGATCACGCTCCTGCGAACCATCGAGCACGATGCGCAGTTTCGGGGCCATGTCTCAGATCGAGAAGGAGGTGCCGCAGCCGCAGGAGGAAGTCGCCAGCGGGTTCCTGATCTGGAAGCTCTGGCCGATCAGGTCGTCGACGAAATCGATCTCGGAGCCTTCCATATATTGCGCGGAGATCTCGTCGACGATCACGGCAGCGCCGTCACGTTCGATCACCAGATCGTCGTCCTTCACCTGCGTGTCGATATCGAACGCGTATTCGAATCCGGAGCAGCCGCCCCCGTTGACGCTGATGCGCAGTTTCGAACCCGGCGCCTCCTTTGCCATGATCTGGTTGATGCGCTTTGCCGCGCTCTGGGAGAGTGTGATCGTGTTCATGCGGTCTCGATCCGTTCGATGCCGCGCGACGCTGGAATCACGCGGCTTGCAAATGCCTCATGATGAAATGTAAGGACCTGTGGGCTGGGCCGCAATGGGAAGAGAGGGCGCATGCGCGCATTCGGAGAAAGATGGCGGGCCGATTATGCCTGCGATCCGGCGCGGACACGCGGGCGGCTGGTGATGGAGGACGCTTCCCCCACCCGCAGCGATTTCCAGCGTGACCGCGACCGCATCATCCATTCCTCAGCCTTCCGCCGTCTCAAGCACAAGACCCAGGTCTTCGTCTTCCACGAAGGCGACCACTATCGCACGCGCCTCACTCACACGATCGAGGTGAGCCAGATCGCCCGCGCGCTGGCGCGCTCGCTCGGGCTCGACGAGGATCTCGCCGAGGCGCTGGCGCTCTCGCATGATCTCGGCCATACGCCCTTCGGCCATACCGGCGAGGACGCGTTGCAGGATTGCATGGCGCCCTATGGCGGATTCGACCACAATGCCCAGGCGCTTCGTGTGGTGACGCAGCTGGAGCGGCGCTATGCCGCCTATGACGGGCTCAACCTCACCTGGGAGACGCTGGAGGGCCTCGTCAAGCATAACGGACCGCTTCTCGACGATGACGGCGAGCCGACGCCGCGTTACCGCGAACACGGCGTGCCCGGCGCCATTCTCGCCTTCGACGCGCTCTTCGATCTGCGTCTGGCCACCCATGCCTCCGGCGAGGCGCAGGTGGCGGCGCTGGCGGATGACATCGCCTACAATGCCCATGACATCGATGACGGCCTGCGCGCCGGCCTGTTCACCCTGGAGGATCTGCGCGCCATCCCCTTCATCGCCGGCCTGCTCGACGATATCGACGATCGCTGGCCGGGGCTGGAGACGGCCCGACGCATCCACGAGCTCACCCGCCGTGTGATCACGCGCATGGTCGAGGATGTGGTGGCGGAGAGCGAGCGGCGCATCGCCGCGCTGGCGCCCGCCGATGCCGATGCGATCCGCGCCGCCGCCCATCCCGTCGTGGCGTTTTCACCGGCACTGCGCGAGGCGGATCGCGCTATCAAGAACTACCTCTATCCGAACATGTATCGCCACCGGAAGGTGATCACCGTGAGACGCCAGGCTGACCGGATCGTGCGCGAGCTGTTTGCGCATTTCATGGCTGATCCGCAGGGCATGCCGGCTGAATGGGGCGCCGGTCTCGCGGCGGCGGATGCCCCGCTGCGGGCTCTGCGCGTGGCGGATTACATTGCCGGGATGACGGACAATTACGCGCTCGCGGCGCATCGCGGCATCGGCGGCGATACGCCGGAACTGCGTATCGGCTGAAAGGAGCCTCGCTTGCGTGCCGCGCTGAACCCGCTCATCGACAGCCTCTCGCTGCCGCCGATCCCCGAGGCGCAGGCCTGGGCGCGCGCCTATGACGGGGCTCACGGTCCGCTGATCAATCTCTCCCAGGCCGTGCCCGGCTCACCGCCCCATGCGGATCTGCTCGCCCGTCTGGCCGAGGCCGCCGGCAACGCCGATGCGGCGCGCTACGGCATGATCGAAGGCGATCTCGCCCTGCGCGAGGCCTATGCGGCGGAAACGGCAGCGCAATACGGCGCGGCGCTTGATGCCGGCCAGGTCGCAATCACGGCGGGCTGCAACGAGGCCTTCGCCGTCGCGGCCATGCTCGCGGCGCAGGCGGGAGACGAGGTAATCCTGCCCACGCCCTGGTATTTCAATCACCAGACCACCCTCGCCATGCTCGGCATCACGCCGATCGCCCTGCCCGCGCGCGCGGAGAACGGCTTCGTGCCCGATCCGGCGGATGCCCGCGCGCTGATCACGGCGCGCACCCGCGCCATCGCGCTGGTCACGCCCAACAATCCGACCGGCGCGATCTACCCGCCCGAGACCCTCGCCGCCTTCGCCGCGCTGGCGCGCGAGGAAGGCCTGTGGCTCATCCTCGACGAGACCTACCGCGATTTCCTCGCCGGTGACGGCGCGCCGCACGTGCTGTTCGATGCGCCGGATTGGGGCGATAATCTGATCGCGCTGTATTCCTTCTCGAAATCCTATGCCGTTCCCGGACATCGCCTCGGCGCCATGCTTGCGGGCCCGCAGACGATGGAGGGGATCGTCAAGATTCTCGACAATCTCCAGATCTGCCCCGCGCGCACCGGGCAGATCGCACTGGCCTGGGCGATCCCCAACCTGCGACAATGGCGGGCGGAAAACCGCGCCGACATCCTCACCCGCGCCGGCATCTTCACCGATGTGATCGCGCGCCATCCGGGCTGGAAGGTGGAATCGATCGGCGCCTATTTTGCCTATCTGCGCCACCCCTGGACCGGAACACCCGCCGCCGCCATAGCCGAGCGGCTCGCCCGCGAGCGCGGCGTGCTGGCGCTGCCGGGGTCGTATTTCGGACCGGATCAGGAGGATTTCCTGCGCGTCGCCTTCGCCAATGTGGAAGCGGCGCAGGTCGCGGGGCTCGATGCGCGGTTGGTCGGAATGTAACGCGACACGTCAGACCGCTCAGTAATCGAGACCGAGCACCCGCATATGCCAGCCGGCATAGCCCATCAGGACCGCGAACGGTGCCGGGACAAAGGTCGCCGCGCCAGCAGGGTCGACGCCGTCGAGCCGCGTAATCAGGAACGTGCCCGCCGCCACGCCGATCAGGGCGAAGGCCGCCACAACGAGGGCGCGGCCGAGAAAGTGCAGCACTCTGACCGGCGAGGTCAGCAACAATTCCAGGATGATCGGGAAGAGGCAGAACAGCGTCACCGCGATCGCGATCGTCAGCGCAGCCCAGATCCCCGACGGCCCGATAACGAAGCTCGTAATGGCGGCGAAGAGCACGAAGGTCAGGGCAAAGACCCCGTTCCCGGCGCGCAGTTCATAGCGGATATCCTCGGTGATCCTCAAGATGCCCGCTCCCCGCTTTCGACTTTGCCTTTCGATACGGGAAGCCGGCGTTCCAGCCTGTCAATCGGCGGCGTAGGGCGCGAAGAGCCGCACGACTTCCTCGTAGACACAGCGCTTGAACGGGATGATCAGCCCCGGCGTGGCGGCAAGCTTCTCCCAGCGCCATTCATCGAATTCCGGCTTGTGGCCCGCAGGGCTTGCGATGTCGATCTCGTCATCGCTGCCCTCGAACCGGAAGGCGAACCATTTCTGCGTCTGCCCGCGATAGCGCCCGCGCCAGGCGCGTCCCGCGACATTTCCAGGCAAATCGTAGGCGAGCCAGTGCGGCGCCTCGGCCAGAAGCGAGACGCTGGAGGCGTTGGTCTCTTCAAACAGTTCACGCCGCGCGGCGGTGAGCGGGTCTTCGCCGGGATCGATACCGCCCTGCGGCATCTGCCAAGCATAGGTCTGATCGACATGCTCGGGCCCGGCGGATGCAAGGCGCCGCCCGACGAAGACATGACCCGCCGGGTTGAACAGCGCGACGCCGACACACGGACGATAGGCCGGATCCTGCGCCGGGTCGACGTTCTTCACTGTCACGGGTTTCAGCCTCCCACTTCTTCGGAAAATGCTGCGGAAACCGGCACCAGCGTGATCCCGCGTTCGGCGGCGCCACGCGCCCAGGCCTCGATCCGCGCAATCGTGATCGGCAAGGCCGATGCGGTCGCCATGGCGAAACCCCGCTCGCGCGCCTGCTCCTCCAGCGTACCGAGCATATCGTCGATCGCCTCCTGCTGCGCCACCACATCGAGCAGGATGTCCGCACGTGCCACAGGCACATCCGCCGCCCGGCCCAGCGCGCCGATCTGCGCACGCGAAGAGGCGCCGTCATCGACGATGCCAAGCCCGCGCTGCGCAAGATCGGCGATGATGGGCTCCAATGCATCACGCTGGGCGGTGAAGCGTCCGCCCATGAAATTCACGATACCGGTATAGCCCGTAAACCGTCCCATCACCCAATGCAGATTCTCGAGATTGGCCTCTTCCCCCGCCTCGACCGTGAGCGTATGCGGCCCGGGATCGTTCTGGGGATAATCGAAGGGCTGCATCGGCACCTGCAGCATCACCTCGTGCCCGGCATTGCGTGCCCGCGCAACGAGGCGATCAAGGTCGCCGCCATAAGGCGCGAAGGCGAGGGAAACATCCGGCGGCAGCCGCGTGATCGCATCGCCGGTCACGGACTGGCTGATGCCGAGCCCGGTCACCAGAATGGCGACGCGCGCCGGCGCACCGGCGCTGCCAGGCGGCATGGGGCGGGCATAAACCTCGACCGGACGGGCGCCATCATCACCGATGCGCGGCAATGCGCCGTAACGGCTTTGCTCGACAAGCCGCTGATCCGGAGCCGGGTCGAGAGCGCCGACGGGGTCGGACGCCTCGCGCGGTGATCGCTGCGGCTGATCGGCACGGCTGCGCATGTCGCGCGCTTCCTCGGGGATCGAGATGATGATCGATTGCCCGCCACCGGCCCCGTCCGGCCGTACAACGGTCACGCCGCTGGAACTGTCCTCAACGACACCGGGACTGCCGGGCCGGTCACGCGGCACCTCGGCGATCTGGGCGCCGCCCGTCGGCTCATCGGAAAGATCGCGCGTCGCATCGGCGATTCCGGTCTCGATCGACACCACCGCATGCGGCTCGCCACCGAGCGGATCGTCGTGGATCAGCAGAAAGATGCCCATACCGCCGATCACCAGGGCCAGCACCGCGCCGAGGATGCCTGCCCAAGGCACGCGCGACGCTGCGCCGCGCCCGCTGCCGGAACGGCGCGCGCCGGTAAGCGGCTTCGTCAGATCATCTGCTGCGGCCATGCTGTCGCAAGTCCTCTTCTCCGCGCCACCTTTCCGGCCAACGCGAATCAGTTGTAACGCGCACTACCTTTCCGCAATTCGCCCGCAAGGTCGAGGGCGAAGACCAGGACAATCCAGTTGGATCCCGAACGAAAAACCGGGCTATGGCGTTGATCCGTAACCACGGTGTTTCGCGACCCGCCTGACAGATCGGGAGTCTGCACGACCATGAGCCCGAACCCTCCGACAGACGCAACCCGAACGCCCCATGCCAGCGCGCTCTTTGCCGATCTCTACGCGCTCACAATGATGCGCGCCTATCGCGATGCCGGCATGCGCGGCGAGGCAACCTTCAGCCTGTTCTCGCGAAAGCTGCCGGACAAGCGCAACTTCTTCCTCGCAGCCGGCCTCGACGATGTGCTGACTGCGCTCGAGGACCTGCATTTCACCTCTGCCGAGATCGACTATCTGGCCGGACTCGGCAAATTCGACGACGGCTTTCTGCAGGAACTCGCCGGCCTGCGTTTCACCGGCAATGTCCGCGCCGTGGCGGAGGGCACACCCGTTTTTCCGAATGAACCCTTCATCGAAGTCACCGCGCCGATCATCGAGGCGCAATGGGTCGAAGCGCTGGTGCTCAACCAGATCCAGTTGCAGACGATTCTCGCCTCGAAGGCGGCGCGCATGGTGCTGGCGGCCGATGGGCGACGCGTCGTCGATTTCGGCTCACGCCGCGCCCATGGCTGCGAGGCGGCACTCAAGGGTGCGCGCGCCTTCAGCCTGGCCGGCATCAGCGCGACTTCCAATCTCGCGGCAGGCCGGCGTTACGGTATCGAGACCATCGGCACCATGGCCCACAGTTTCATCCAGGCCTTCGCGCAGGAGCGCGAGGCCTTCGCCGCCTTCCTGCGCAGCTATCCGGAGACCGTTCTTCTGGTCGATACCTACGACACACCACGCGGCGTGGCCCGCGCCATCGCCTGTGCGCGGGAGACGGGCCGCGAGACCCGGCTTGCCGGCATCCGCCTCGATTCCGGCGATCTCGATTCCCTCGCACGCGAAAGCCGCCGCCTGCTCGACAAGGCCGGCATGCACGACACCCAGATCTTCGCCAGCGGCGGGCTCGACGAAGAAGAAATATCAGCCTTGCTCGAGGCCGGCGCGCCTATCGATGCTTTCGGCGTCGGCACGGCGATGAGCGTCAGCGAAGACGCGCCGGCCCTCGACATCGCCTACAAGCTCGTCGCCTATGAGGGGCGCGGGGTGATGAAGCTCTCATCCGGCAAGCAGACATTGCCGGGGCCCAAGCAGGTCTTCCGACGCTTTGCGGACGGCGTCGCGCAGGGTGATCGCATCACGCAAGCCGACGAATGCGCCGACGGTTTGCCGCTGCTCGCAGAGGTGATGTGCGACGGCAAGCGGGTCGCGCCGCCGGAGCCCCTCGACACCATTCGCAGGCATGCTTCCCAGAGCATCGCCACCCTGCCCGCTCCCGTCCGCGCCATTGCCAGAGCCGACCCGCCGTACCCGGTCACGATTTCGCGGCAATTGCGCGCTTTCAGCGCAGAGACCGAGCGAATTCTGCGCGCCGACAGCGATTGAAACCGCGCCGAGCCGCCATAACTGGGACAGGGTTGAAAGGTGGGGGCGGCAACATGAAGAAGCGCTCGCGCATCATTCTCGCCTGCGGCTTCGTGGGTCTGGGCCTCGTCATTGCCTATTTCCTCTTCGCCGGACTGGTCATGCATCGCGGGGCGAGCGATACCCTGCGCGTCGGGCCGCTCGCAGAGCAGCTTACACCCGAAACCCGCCCGGTCGATCCGCGCGAACTGGGCTATCGCGGTGACCCGCAGGAAGCGTTCGGCCTGCCTTTCGAGAGCGTCTCCATTAATGGTGAGCTCGGTCCAGCCGAGGCCTGGTATGTGCCGGGCGCGCGCGCCGAGAGCGATCTCGTCGCGATCTATGTCCACGGCGTCGCCGGAGGGCGTGAGGACGGGTACCGCCATCTCGGGCTGCTGCACGGCGCGGGAATTTCCACGGCCCTGATCAGCTATCGCAACGATGAAGCCGCGCCGGCATCGCCGGACGGCCATTACGGCTTCGGCCTTACCGAATGGCGCGATCTGGAGGGCGCCGTCATCGCGATGCGCGCGCGTGGCTACGAGCGGGTCCTGCTCGTGGGTGAATCCATGGGCGGAGCGATTGTGGGGCAGTTCCTGCGCCATTCGTCGCAAGCCGAACACGTGGCCGGCATCGCACTGGATGCGCCCGCCCTCGATTTCCGCGCCATTCTCGCCTTCATCGGAGGCCGCGCCGGCGCCTTGTTCCCGCATCAGGTCACCGAAGTGGCGATGACGATGTTCAGACTGGAGGGTCCGGTCGATCTCTCGCAGGCGGATGTTCGCGCCGAGATCGTGGGTTTCGACGGGCCGCTCTTCATCGCCCATGGCACGGGCGACACCGTGGTCCCGGTCTCGATCACCGACGAGATCGTCACCCGCCGCCGGGGCATGACCTTCCTCCTGCGCAGCAGCGGCGACCACCTTTTGAGCTACATCGAAAACCCGGAGCGTTACGCGGGGGTATTCAACGGATTTCTCAGCGCGCTGGATTGAGGGGAAGGTGCCTCAGGCGCCCTCGCCGCTCCCGGCCTCTGCGGAGTTCGATCCGGTCTTCGTCGCCTTGGCCTTGGTCGTCTTTGATGCAGCGGGTTTGGATGCCGCTTTGCTCTTCGCGGCAGATTTTTTCGCTGCCGGCTTCTTCTCCTTCGCGGCAGAGGCCTTGCTCGCGGAAGCCTTGCTCGCGGAAGCCTTGCTCGTCGCGGCCTTGCTCGCAGTCTTCTTGCCAGCCGCCTTGCCACCTTTCGCGCCACCCTTGCTGGCCTGCTTGGCGCGGATCAGCTCGATCGCCTTTTCGAGATCGATGCCCTCGGCTTCGAGCCCCTTGGGCAGCGTTGCATTGGTCTTGCCATCGGTGACATAGGGGCCATAGCGACCGGATTTCACCACGATGGGCTTTTCGCTCTCGGGATCCTTGCCGAGCTCGCGCCCAGGATCGCCGCCGCCGCGCCGGCCAGGGCCCTGAGTCTCCTTGGTGACGATCAGATCAATGGCGCGGTTGGCGCCGATCGACAGGATTTCGTCATCACGCCCGATATTGGCATAGGTGCGCTTGTGCTGGACGTAAGGGCCGTAGCGCCCGATCCCGGCCATGATCGGCTCGCCGGTCTCGGGATGCTTCGCGACCTCGCGTGGCAGCGAGAGCAGGCCGAGCGCCATTTCCAGATCGACATCACCGGGCGAGGTACCCTTGGGAATGGAGGAGCGTTTGGGCTTCTCGCCACCCTCCTGCTGCTCGCCGAGTTGCACGAAGGGGCCGAAGCGCCCGTCGCGGACGCTGACCTCGAGCCCGCTCTGCGGATCAGTGCCGAGTATGCGCGTTCCGGGCTGCCCGCCCTCGCCATCACCATCGGCCGGCGCCGAGAGCTGGCGGGTATAGCGGCATTCGGGATAATTCGAGCAGCCGATGAAGGAACCGTAGCGCCCGATCTTCAGCGAGAGAATGCCGTCGGCACAGGAGGGACAGGCGCGTGGATTGCCGCCGTCTTCGCGCGGCGGGAAGATATGGGGACCGAGATAATCGTTGAGCGCGTCGAGCACCTGCGTCGTGCGCAGGTCCTTGGTCTCGCCCACGGCCGCCGAAAAATCCTGCCAGAAATCGCGCAGCACCTGCTTCCAGTCAATCTCGTGATTGGAGATGCGGTCGAGCTGGGCTTCGAGATCGGCGGTGAAATCATATTCCACATAGCGCTTGAAAAACGCTTCGAGGAAGGCGGTGACGATGCGTCCCTTGTCCTGGGCAACGAGGCGCTTCTTCTCGATCGCGACATATTCACGATCCTTGAGCACCTGCAGCACGGAGGCATAGGTCGAGGGGCGCCCGATGCCGAGCTCCTCCATGCGCTTGACGAGGCTTGCCTCGGAATAGCGCGGGGGCGGTTCGGTGAAATGCTGGTTCGCGGCGATGCGCTTGCGGCTCAGGGGGTCGTCGGCAGACATCGGCGGCAGGCGCTTTGCGTCCTCGTCCTCCTCGTCGTCACGGCCCTCCTGATAGAGCGTGAGAAAGCCGTCGAACTTCACCACCTGGCCGGTGGCGCGCAGATCGAGCACGCGCGGGCCGACCTTGGCCGCGATATCGACCGTGGTGCGTTCCAGCTCGGCGGATTCCATCTGGCTGGCGATGGTGCGTTTCCAGATCAGCTCGTAGAGCCGGGTCTGTTCGGCATCGAGATAACGCGCGACCTGACCCGGCAGGCGAGCGAGATCGGTGGGGCGCACAGCCTCGTGGGCCTCTTGGGCGTTCTTGGCCTTGGTGGCGTATTTGCGCGGTACGCCCGGAACATAGGCCTCGCCGTATTCACGCCCTATCACCCTGCGCGCGCCCTGAACGGCGCTGGGATCCATGTCCACGCCGTCGGTTCGCATATAGGTGATGAGGCCGACCGTCTCGCCGCCGATCTCGGTTCCCTCATACAGCCGCTGCGCGATGCGCATGGTCTGGGCCGGGGCCATGCCGAGCTTGCGGGAGGCCTCCTGCTGCAGCGTCGAGGTGGTGAATGGCGGCTGCGGATGGCGTTTGGCCGGCTTCGCCTCGACCTTGGCGACGTTGAAACTGGCAATGTCGAGATCGCGCTTGAAGGCCTCGGCCTCCTCGCCAGTGCCGATATCGAGCCGGGTGATCTTCTTGCCGTCCGCGCCGACAAGACGCGCCTCGAACTGCGCACCGTCCTGCGTCGCCAGCGTCGCCACGAGCGACCAGTATTCGCGCGGCACGAATGTCTCGATCTCGCGCTCGCGGTCGCAGACGAGACGCAAAGCTACCGATTGCACGCGCCCTGCGGAGCGCGATCCTGGCAGCTTGCGCCACAATACCGGCGACAGGGTGAAGCCGACGAGATAGTCGAGCGCCCGGCGGGCGAGATAGGCATCGACCAGCGCCTGGTCGATCTGGCGCGGCTGCGCCATCGCCTTCTGCACGGATTCCTTGGTAATCGCATTGAAAGTGACGCGCTCGACCTTGACGTCCTTGAGCGCGCGTTTCTTCTGAAGCGTGTCGAGCACGTGCCAGGAAATCGCCTCGCCCTCACGATCCGGGTCGGTGGCGAGAATGAGCGTGTCGGCCCCCTTCACGGCGCGGGCAATCTCGGCCACGTGCTTGGTGCTGCGGGAATCGATCTCCCAGATCATCGAGAAATCGGCTTCCGGATCGACGGAGCCGTCCTTGGCCGGCAGATCCCGGATATGACCGAAGGAGGCGAGCACCTCGTAGTCACGGCCGAGATACTTGTTGATCGTCTTGGCCTTGGCGGGAGATTCGACGACGACGACCTTCATTAAGCGCGTTCCCGATCCTGGGGCCTGCAGGCATTGAAAAGATGTCAGGCGCCCAGCCCCGCACGGCGCCGCATGCGTGTAAGTGGGTGAATGTGGGCCGCGTGTCAAATCGCTTCGTACACGCATCACCCGGATCGAACCCGCCCGCCGCCCTGCAGAACGATCCGGCTGTCGCGCCGTGGCGCCGACATGCCATGTTTTTGATCATGCCTGTCGATGACGCAAAACCGCACGCTTGTTCGCTGATTTGCGACATGAACGCAATATCCTGTCGCAACCGGTTCAGATTTGTCGCCACGCCGTACGATTCTCGTGTATAAGCCGCGCGTTGACACATTGAGCGAGGCTGCGCGCCCGGGTATGAGGCGCGCAAGGAGTGATACGATGAACGAACGCTGGACGCCCGATAGCTGGAGATCCAAACCGATCCAGCAGGTTCCGGCCTATACGGACGAGGCCGCCCTCAAAGTCGTCGAGGAGCAGCTTTCGGGCTTTCCGCCGCTGGTCTTCGCCGGAGAGGCGCGCAAGCTGAAAAAGGCGCTCGCCAGCGTCGCCGCCGGCGAGGCCTTCCTGCTCCAGGGCGGCGATTGCGCCGAGAGCTTCGCCGAGCACTCCGCCGACAATATCCGCGATTTCTTCCGCGTCTTCCTGCAGATGGCCGTCGTGCTCACCTTTGCCGGCTCCTGCCCGGTGGTGAAGGTGGGGCGCATTGCCGGCCAGTTCGCCAAGCCGCGTTCGGCGCCGACGGAGACCGTCGACGGGGTCGAGCTGCCGAGCTATCGCGGCGACATCATCAACGGCATCGACTTCGACGCCGCCTCGCGCAATCCCGATCCGGATCGCCAGCTCAAGGCCTATCGTCAATCGGCGGCGACGCTGAATCTGATCCGCGCCTTCGCCACCGGCGGCTACGCCAATCTGGAGAACGCGCATCGCTGGATGCTCGGCTTCATCAAGGACAGCCCGCAATCCTCGCGCTATGCCGAGCTCGCCGAGCAGATCACCCAGACGATCGACTTCATGCGCGCGATCGGGATCAATCCCGAGCAGCATCAGGAGATGCGCATCACCGACTTCTACACCAGCCACGAGGCACTGCTTCTCGGCTATGAAGAAGCGATGACGCGGGTGGATTCCACCACGCCCGGCGAATATTATGCCACATCCGGTCACATGCTCTGGATCGGTGACCGCACCCGCCAGCCCGATCATGCCCATGTCGAATACATGCGTGGCATCGAAAACCCGATCGGCGTGAAATGCGGGCCCTCGCTGACGCCGGACGGCCTGCTGCAGTTGATCGATGCGCTCGATCCCAAGAACGAAGCGGGGCGCCTGACCCTGATCTGCCGCTTCGGCGCCGACAAGGTCTTCGACCACCTCCCCGCCCTGATCCGCGCGGTCAAGCGCGAGGGACGCAACGTGGTCTGGTCCTGCGATCCGATGCACGGCAACACCATCAAGGCGGCTTCCGGCTTCAAGACGCGGCCCTTCGATCAGGTGATGCAGGAAGTGCGCAACTTCTTCGCCGTCCATCAGGCAGAAGGGACGCATGCCGGCGGTATCCATCTGGAAATGACCGGGCAGAACGTCACCGAATGCACCGGTGGCGCCCGCGCCCTCACCGATGCCGATCTCTCCGATCGCTACCACACCTATTGCGATCCCCGCCTCAATTCCGAACAGGCGCTCGAGATCGCTTTCCTGACCGCGCAGCTGATCAAGCACGAGCGTCAGGGCAAGGAACGCCCGCGGACCGAAGCGGCGGAATGAGCTTACGGGCGGGGCAAAAAGCGTCCCGCCCGACCCGCTGCCACGACAGCTCAGTCGCGATCCCGTGTGGCCGCGCCCCGCACGCCATTGCGTATGCTGCCCACGCGACTTTCCCCGGGCATATCCGTGCGCGCTCCCGCCCGCAAGGCCTCGCGGGCAGTCGCGCCGAGCCCCCTCCCCGCCGCGCGCGCATGGTCGATGATCCGTCCGGCATTTGCCGGCGCGGTATTACGCTGCGGCAGGACGATGCTGATCTCGTAGATCGCCTCGATCAGGGCGCAGGCCACGGAACGCGGCGTGCGCCGGAAGATCTCGACCAGCCCGAACACGGTGGCGACATTGCGGGCGAGCGCTTTGTCCAAAGTCAGGAAAATGCGGATCGCGGCCTCTTCCGGGGCGCCTAATGCCAGCAGGGCAAGCGCGAGGCAATCATGACGCGCCGGCTGATCGAAGCGCCATTCAGGCACCACCGTCAGCCCCAGCCCCTGCGCCAGGCGCGCACCGAAAGCCGCCTTCTCGCCGATATCGGCCGCATCGTGCAAGGCCGCGATGCGCTCGCGCGTCGGGCGCACGAGACGCAGGTGCGAAGCCCCGCCCCCGTCCTGCGCCATGGCGCTGCGCAGGGCCGCCCGGCGCGCCTGGTCCGCATGCAGATAGAGCGGCGCCAGCGATCGCGAGGGCAAGTCGGTGCGCGCAAGCAGCGCTTCGGCGAGATCCGGAACACGCCGGGCGCGCGCCACCATATCCTGCAGCAGACGCCCGCCAAGCAGGGCGTGGCTGTCGCGCGCGAGCGCGAGATCGAGCCCGGTTGAGGCAGCCGGCGGCGTCCCATCCGGGATCGGCTCGCGTGACGGGCCGGGCGGCGCGGCAGATGAAGCAGAGCCCCCGCCGCCATGCAGCGGATCGGCGAGGCCGAGTTCCTGTCCCCGCACCACGATCGCCCGCAGGACGCTCTCGGGCGGATCTGGCAGTTGTGCGAGCTGCCTTGCCACATAAAGCAGGGTGTCGGGCTGTGCGCGCGAGATGAGCGCCAACGCGAGGGGTTCGAAGGCCTGCGATCCGTCCCGCGCGCCCGCAGGCGCGCCTGCGAACAGATCGGTCTGCACACGCAACAACACCTGCACCAGATCAGGCCGCATCGCGTCCAGTCCCGCATCAGCGTGACCGGCGAGCATGCTCAGACGCAGCAGATCCTGATGACGCGGCCGCGCGCTGCCCGGCCGCCGAGCGGCATCGGCATATTGATTTCTCAAAGAGAATCCATCGCGCATGGAGGCAGGCACCGGGGTCAGCAAGCATTCACAAAATACACTGTTAACGAAAGATAGAGAAAACCCCTTAGCACTCTCTTAACTGTGGCCGCGATTGAAAGTAGTATTCTTGTAACGACTAATGATGGAAGCGGGTATTTCAAGACGGCGTAAACCAACTGTTAACCATAGCGGCTCGAATGTGCGTCGATCACCACGCCGAGGCCGCAGCAGCGGGGAGTGAGTGTCATGGGAAGACCACACGTGCACAAGGTTCATGCAGCTGCGTCGGGCGGCGCAGAGGTCGTGCGGCTGGCCGATTTCCCCAAACGCACGGCCAGAACCTCGGACATCCGCACCCCGCTTGGGGAGATCTTGCTGTTCACCGGAATTCGCTATGAGCGCCACACGGAACCGACCGAGCCTGATCCGCGCGGTACGCATGAGGAAACCGGCCCGGCCCGCGGTTCGAGGCGGCGCAAGCGCCGCGTGTGAACCGGCAAGGCGCGGTGATTTCGCGCAGCGATCCGGCGCGATCGCCACACTCGCCTGCGCTGCCCTCCTTCTCGTCGGCTGCGCGCGCACCGGGGATCTGGGTCGCCCTGCCCCCTCCATCTGGAATGATCGGGTCATGCCCTTTGCCGGGCTCGTTGCAGCGGAGGCGCGCGGTGAGGCGGTCTCCTGGTTCATGCTGACCGATGACGAGCGGACCTTGCGCGATCGCGCCTGGCGCTTCCTGATGCCGGCCCATGAGAAAGCGTTTTTCCAGCGCCAGCTCGCGGAGCTCGCGCGCACCCGCATTCTGCCACGCCTCGTCATGCATCACGACGAACGCGCCTATCTGCGCCCGCTACGCTGGTCGCGCGGGACATCGCCCGCCCCGCTGTTTAATCGCATCGCCGAGGATGCGAGCGCCGATCGCACGCTGATCACTCCCTTCGTCGCCCTCTCCCGGGCCGTGCTGGCCAGCGACGAGGCCCGTCTGAAGCTCATGATGCAGGCGGGCACGCTCGGTGAATTCGAGGCCAGATCAGCCACTGCACGCATTGCGGAGAACCGCTGCCTGATCGCCTGGGTGCATGCGCAGGCGATCAAACGCGCAGCCGATTACCGCCATGCCGTCGAACAGCTCGCGATCGAAGCACCGCAGGCTCAGGCAATCGGGGCCGAGCGCGAGGTCATCGCGCTCGAGGCGGCTTTGGGAGAATTCGCCTATACGGGCATCGCACCTCTCGATGACGGGCGCTGCGAAAACGCAGACGGCGCGCCCACCACGAAGGTGAGCACGCCGCCGCCGGTCCACGAAAAATAATCTCTGCCCCTCAGGCGTGTTCGGGCTTCGTCGCCACGCGTGGCGCCGCCGCTTCTTTCTCGGCGCTCTGCTTGCGGCGTTCGCGGCGCTCGAGCCAAGCGGTGAACTCACCGACAATGCCCTTGCGGAAGGCGAGCACCACGATCACGAAGACGACGCCCTGGATGATCAGCACCCACTCGCCGAAAGCGGCGAGATAGTTCTGCATCGTGACGATGACCAGCGCCCCCACGATAGGGCCAAAGATCGTGCCCATGCCCCCGACCAGCGTCATCAGCACCACCTCACCCGACATCTGCCACATCACGTCGGTGAGCGAAGAGATCTGGAAGACGATCGCCTTCGTTCCGCCGGCGAGGCCGGCGAAGGTGGCGGAGATCACGAAGGTGATGAGCTTGTAATTGTCGGTCTTGTAGCCGAGCGAAATCGCGCGCGGCTCGTTCTCGCGGATGGCCTTGAGCACCTGCCCGAAGGGCGAGTGGATCACCCGGTAGATGAACAGGAAGCCGAAGGTGAAAATCGCCAGAACGAAGAAATACAGCGCCATGTCGTTGCGCAGATTGATGATCCCGAACAGATGCCCGCGCGGGATCGACTGGATGCCGTCCTCACCGCCGGTGAAGGGTGCCTGCAGGGCGAAGAAGAAGAACATCTGCGCCAGTGCCAGCGTCACCATGGCGAAATAGATTCCCGCCCGGCGAATGGCGATGAAGCCGGCCACGAGGCCGAGCAGCGCGGCGCAGGCCGTCCCCGCAAGGATCGCGAGTTCCGGCGACCAGCCCCAGACCTTGGCGATATGCCCCGTGAAATACGAAGCACCACCGAAGAACATGGCATGGCCGAAGGAGAGCAACCCGCCATAGCCGAGCAGCAGGTTGAAGGCGCAGGCGAACAGCGCGAAGCACAGGATCTTCATCAGATACACCGGGTAGAGGAAGAACGGTGCAACGAGAGCGATCACGATGAAGGCGATGAAGGCGATGAGGGTTCTGTTTTGTGCAGTCATGATCAGCGCCTTATTTCGCTTTGCCGAACAGGCCCTGGGGCCGGATGAGCAGGACGATCGCCATGATCACGAAGATCACGGTGCTCGACGCTTCGGGATAGAATACGCGGGTCAGCCCTTCGACGAGACCGAGGAAATAGCCCGTGATGATCGCACCCAGGATCGAACCCATCCCGCCGATCACGACGACGGCGAAGACCACGATGATGATGTTCATGCCCATCATCGGCGAGACCACCTGAATCGGCGCCGCGAGCACACCGGCAAAACCGGCCAGCGCCACACCGAAACCGTAGGTCAGCGTCACCATGACGGGAACATTGATACCGAAGGCCTGCACCAGATCCGGGCGCTCGACCGCGGCACGCAGATAGGAGCCCAGCCGCGTCTGCTCGATCAGGTACCAGGTCGCAAAACAGACGACGACCGAAGCGACGATCACCCAGAGGCGATAGTTCGGCAGGAACATGAAGCCAAGATTCTGTCCGCCCTGGAGCGGGTTCGGAAACGGCCGTCCGGACACGCCATATTGCTGTCGGAACAGCCCCTCGATCACCAGAACCAGGCCGAATGTCAGGAGCAGGCCGTAAAGGTGATCCAGATGGTACAGATGCCGCAACATCGTGCGCTCGATCACGATACCGACCGCACCGACGATGATCGGCGCCAGAACCAGCGCACCCCAATAGGGAACGCCGAAATAGGTCAGCAGGATATAGCCGGCAAAGGCGCCCATCATGTATTGCGCGCCGTGGGTGAAGTTGATCACGTTCAGCAGGCCGAAGATCACCGCGAGCCCGAGGCTCAGCACGGCGTAGAACGCACCATTGACGAGACCGAGCGTCAATTGCGCGTAGAAGGCCTGTGGCGGGATTCCGAGAAGCTCGAACATCCGTCCTATATCCCCTGTCTGCTTTTCAGGAAGGCGTGAGGGGCGGCAGCCAGGCGCCGCCCCTCACGAACCAGATCACATCGATGCTCAGTCGGCCGAAGCGACGAATTCACAACCACCCTCTTCGAGCGGACGGAACGCACCGTCAGCCGGGATCACGGCGCGCTGGGTGTAGTAATCCCAGGGCCCCGTGGATTCTTCCGGCGACTTCACCTCGAAGAGATACATGTCATGGATCTTGCGCCCGTCTTCGCGGACCATGCCCTCACCGAAGAGCTTGTCTTCCGTGGGGATTTCCTTCATCGCCGCGACGACGGCAGCGCCGTCCTCCGCAGAACCGACCTGCTCGACGGCCTTCAGGTAATGCATGACCGAGGAGTAGACGCCGGCCTGGACCATTGTCGGCTTGTTTCCACCGAACTCCGCCTCGAAATCAGCAGCGAACGCGCGATTCTCATCGTTCTGATCCCAGTACCACGCTTCCGTGAAGATCAGGCCCTGGGCGTTCTCGAGACCGATCGCATGCACGTCGGTGATGAACATCAGGAGCGCGGCGAGGTTCTGCCCGGCCTGGACGACGCCGAACTCGGCGGCGGTGTTGACCGCATTCACCGTGTCGCCGCCAGCATTGGCGAGACCGATGATCTGCGCACCGGACCCCTGCGCCTGCAGGATGAAGGAGGAGAAATCCGTACCCGGGAACGGATGGCTGACCGAGCCGAGAACCTCGCCACCAAACTCTTCCACGACAGCCGTCGTATCCGCCTCGAGAGCATGACCGAAGGCATAGTCCGCCGTCACGAAGAACCACGTCTCACCGCCCGTTTCCACGATGGCGCGTCCGGTGCCGTTGGCGAGCGACCAGGTGTCATAGGTCCAGTGCACCGTGTTCGGCGAGCACTGCTCACCCGTCAGCGCAGCCGTGGCGGCGCCGGAGACGAGGAAGGCCTTGTTGCGGTCGCGGGTCAGTTCGTTGACCGCGAGCGCCACCGAGGAGGTCGGCACATCGACGACGGCATCGACATCATCCTCATCGAACCACTGGCGCACGACGGTCGAGCCGACATCCGGGCGGTTCTGGTGATCAGCCGAGACGATCTCGACATTCATGCCCTTTTCTTCGGCACCGAAATCAGCCACGGCCTGTTCGGCGGCCCAGACCGAACCCTGTCCGCTGAGGTCGGCATAGAGGCCGGACATGTCGGTGAGGACGCCGAGCTTGACGTCGATGGCATGGGCGCTCGTGGCGCTCATGAGGGCGATGGCCGAAAGGCCGTAGAGAAGTTTGCGTGAAACCATTTCTTGTCCTCCGTTGCTGGCGCGGCTCAGACGCCGAGATATTCTTGTAGTTTTTGCATGTTGGAGCCGATCTCTTCATTCCGCATCATCTCGACCACATGGCCGTGTTCGACCACATAATGTCGATCGGCCACAGTCGAGGCGAAGTGGAAGTTCTGCTCGACGAGCAGAATCGTGAAGCCTTTTGTCTTGAGATCGCGAATGATCTCGCCGATCTGCTGGACGATGACCGGGGCGAGACCTTCGGTCGGTTCGTCCAGAAGCAGGAATTTGGCGCCGGTGCGCAGAATGCGCGCGATCGCGAGCATCTGCTGCTCGCCGCCCGAGAGCTTGGTGCCCTGGCTGTTGCGACGCTCGCGCAGACGCGGGAACAGGTCGAAGACCTCGTCGCGGGTCATGCCGCCCGGCTTGACCACCGGCGGCAGTTCCAGATTTTCCATGACGTTGAGGCTGGCGAAGATGCCGCGCTCTTCCGGTACGTATCCGACGCCGAGGCGCGCGATCCTGTCCGAGCGCATCCTGATCATCTCGTTGCCCTCGAAGGCGATCGAGCCCTCGCGCTTGGCGACCATTCCCATGATGCAACGCATCGTCGTGGTCTTGCCGGCGCCATTGCGCCCGAGCAGCGTCACGACTTCCCCGCGGGGGATCTCGAAGGACATGCCGTGCAGGATGTGGCTTTCGCCGTACCAGGCTTCCAGGTTCTCGACCTTCAGAATGACGTCATTCTCAGCCATGGTTCGCCTCCAGGCCGGTCCCCATATACGCCTCCACGACTTCCGGGTTTTTGGAAACTTCGCTGTAAGGCCCTTCCGCGAGGATCTCCCCGCGCGACAGGACCGTGATGATGTCGGAGAGATCCGACACGACGGACAGATTGTGCTCGACCATCAGCACCGTGCGGTCCTTCGAGACGCGGCGGATCAAATCCGCCGTGCGGCCGATATCCTCACGCCCCATGCCCGAGGTTGGCTCGTCGAGAAGCAGCAGCTCCGGATCCAGCGCCAGCGTCGTCGCGATCTCGAGCGCGCGCTTGCGACCATAGGAGAGCTCGGCTGCTGTCTGCGTGGCATATCCGCCGAGGCCGACATCCTCGAGCAGTTCCATGGCCCGGTCGTTGAGCACGTCGAGACTGCTTTCGGAACGCCAGAAATGCAGCGCCGTCCCAAGTTGGCGCTGCAGGGCGACGCGCACGTTCTCCAGCAGCGTCAGATGCAGGAACGTCGCCGAGATCTGGAACGAGCGCACCATGCCGAGCCGGGCGATATCCGCCGATTTGGCCGAGGTGATATCAGCGCCGTTATAGAGAATGGTCCCACGTGTGGGTTGCAGGAACTTGGTGATGAGATTGAAGCACGTGGTCTTCCCGGCCCCGTTGGGACCGATCAAGGCGTGGATCGAGCCACGCCTGACCTTGAGGTCGACCCCTTGAACCGCCGCAAAACCCTTGAATTCCTTCGTCAGGTCACGCGTTTCGAGAATGTAGTCTTCAGCCATTCAGTACGCCCGCCAGAATCTGCTCTCATGCGCAGCCAGACGCAAGAGATCGACAGAATTTCATTGGACAGAACGGAAGAGAGGCTTGCCGGGCTGGTCATGCGCCGAATTATCGGCAACGCGTATCTCCGAATTATCGCGCAAACCTGCTCGCGACGTCGATTACGCCGAACAAAACAGGTGGCTTGCCGCGATCACACCGCGAGAACAGCAATAATCCGCACACCGGCAACGAATGCCATCTCTATCGTCCCCTCCTCGACTTTTCGTTTTTCTTGCACGTCGTATTTTGTTTTTTTGCTCCGTGCGGACCCATCTGTGCACGCAATTTTGCCGCCGTCAAGCGCCACGAAACAGGGATTCCCGTCAGAAACCGGGAGAAATCACGCCCTTATTGCGCTGCGGCGACTTCTGATTGGGTTTTTCACAGAGGTTTTTTGGCGTTTTTGCGCCAGCCCGGCTTGCAACATGACTGCCACGGGTTGCGGTTTGGCGTGAGCGCACACCCGCCCGATCTGAACGCGTGCCCGTCATTCGAGAAACCCATATCGGAATCAACCCTGGGACAGTGCCCTCACGGGTGAAGGCTCTTGCCCAGAATATGTGCATCACGCCCGATCACATGGCTCCCATAGCCAACGATCAGCGGATCGGGCCTGTGGACGACGCGGGTATCCTTGCCCGGATAGTCGAGTGCGGAGAGGAAATGCAGCATGCATGCGAGGCGGGCGCGCTTCTTGTCGTCGGATTTCACCACGGTCCAGGGCGCATCGGCGGTGTCCGTATAGAAGAACATCGCCTCCTTTGCTTCCGTATAATCATCCCACTTGTCGAGGCTGGCCACGTCGATCGGGCTCAGCTTCCATTGCTTGAGCGGATCCTGGCCGCGGGCAGCGAAACGCTTGCGCTGCTCCTCGCGGGTAACGGAAAACCAGTATTTGAACAGGCGGATATCCGAACGCACCAGCATGCGTTCCAGGTCAGGTGTCTGGCGCATGAATTCGAGATATTCATTGGGCGAGCAGAACCCCATCACCCGCTCGACGCCGGCGCGGTTGTACCAGGAGCGATCGAAGAAGACGATCTCGCCGGCAGTGGGCAGATGCGCGACATAGCGCTGGAAATACCATTGCCCGCGCTCCACTTCCGTGGGTTTTTCGAGCGCGACGATCCTGGCCCCACGGGGATTGAGATGCTCCATGAAGCGCTTGATCGTACCGCCCTTGCCGGCAGCGTCCCGCCCCTCGAACAGAACGACGATCTTCTCGCCACTTTCCTTGATCCAGCGCTGGACCTTGAGCAACTCGACTTGTAACGCCGCCTTCTTCTTCTCGTAGACCGCCCTGCGCATCCGCGAGGTATAGGGGTATTCACCGCTCTCGAAAGCATGGCGCACGGCTTCAGGATCGTGGCGCATCCCGGCGAGCCGGTGCTGCGCGGAGACGGCCTTTCCGGCTTTCCCGGCCTCTGGGCCTGCACCGTCTGCCGCGTCGCCTCGCGAAGCCGCCGGGTGCGTCAACGCAGGCTCGGGCGCCGATTCGGGAATGCCGGCGTGAGGCGCCTGATCCTCAGGCTTTGCATCCTTGTCCTGGCTGTCATCCGCATCCATGCGCCCCTCCATTCCGCTTGTAAAACCTTATACGAAGCCGGCGAAGCAGTCTTTGCGGCAGGTCAAGCACGGCCACCGGGCTTCCCGGTCAGGATACGGCCATGGCCGGCGGCTGCGCTTCCTCGCCGAGACTGACCCGCTCGGGCAGGAGCAGGTCGAGATCGCCATCGGCACCCGCAGCGAAACGATGGATGTAGAAATAGGGTTGCGCCATCGGGCTCATGACCGGCGAAGGCGCCGAGATGATGCGGGTCGCGCCACAGGCACCGACCCAATCGATATGGCGATGCCCGTGCATCGCGATGGCGCGCCGCCCGAGCGGCTTGATCTTGCGTACGAAGGCGCTGCCGTTGATCAGAGCGGTCCCGATCCGCGCCGCGAAGGCGGAGACGGGCTTGGGATATTCGATGAGGTGGTGATGCAGCGCGATCAGCCAGCGCGCATGGGGGAACTGGCGCGTGGCAATGGTGAGATCGCGCATCTGCTCGGACGGCACCAGCCCGAGCGCGTTGGTGAAGGAGAAATTCGCCTCGGCATTGGAATTGAGCAGAATCACGCCGAGCCCGTCATCCGGGCGCGGTGGCACGATCATGGGAAAGACCTCGTCCCAGATCCGCGAAACCTGCAGCGAGGCCCGGAAGTTTCCGGTATCGGCGAAGGCGGTGATCGTCTCACGATGCGGCGCAAGCGCCGTGTCGAGCGTCCGCGCGAACCGCCCGGCGCGATGATCCATCACCAGAACACGCTCGCCCTGCACCGCAGCCATGGCCGAAAGCGCGCGCATCTGGCGCAGGTTCTTGCCGATGCTCAGCGGCAGTTCCAGCCGCGCCGGATTCGAGCGATCGACCACGTTGAGATCGTGATTGCCCGGCAGCATCAGGCAGCGCTCACGCAAGTCCGGATAGCGGTTGAGGATGGCGGAGAACTCGGCCCATTCCGTCGAGCGGCCGCAATCGGTCATGTCACCGCTCATCAGCACGATATCGAGCGGGTTCTGCGCATGTGCCCGCGACAACGCCGCAAGCGCCGCTTCGATCTTGCCGTTCCCGCGCGGGCCGCGCCGACCGGCCTCGATACGGAATTCGAAGGCGCTGCCGACCGCATGCAGATCGGAGAGCTGCGCCACACGCCATATCGGCCTGCCCGGCTCCTGCAGATCGAAATCTTCATAATCGCGCGGCTGGTCCATGGTCGCATCGGCAAGGCTCCAGACCAGCGCGGCAACGCCCAGAAAGAGGCCGATCAGAACCGCGCTGTTGGCCAGAGTCGGCACGATCAGACGCTGGGGGACGCGCAGATCCGAGACGCTTCCCACCCAGCGCGTCTCCGGCCAGGCCAGCCAGGCCAGCCAGAGCGCGATCGCGCTGAGAGCAAGGCCGGCAACGGCGGTGGCAATCGCGCTGAAGGTGCGACGCGTGCGCGGCGCCATGCCATAAGGGATCACCCGCTCACCCAGATGGCGAAGCGCCTCGCGGAAGAAGGCGTAGCCCGGCTGCACGACCAGCGAGATCAGCGACCAGAAGCTGCGCTCGGCGGTACGAAACAGCGGTTTGCCGCCATACCATGCGGCAAGCCCGACGATCACCAGAGTGGCGAGTGCGGGCAGGAGGCCAGTGGTGAGAGTGGTAAAGCTGCGCGAGACCTGTGCATACCAGCCCGTTACCACAAGCGGTGCCAGCCCGAGCACGATCGCGGGTACGATGATCATCAGGACGATCGCGAGCGACAGCTTGAGGAAATTGATCTCCACCAGCATCGCGCCGGCCATGATCAGGAGCGAGCGGTCGCGCGGGCTCGCGGCATCGTCCTCGACATCACCCTCGCGGGGGTCGATGAGAAGCTTGCGGTTCGTGTCCTCTGCTTCAGCCAAGGCTGCCCTGCCTCCGTCTCTTCAATCATCACCGGGTCACGTTACGCCTTGGTGACCGAATGTGCGCTCAGACGCAACGTCGCGAGCGCCGCCGCCCATGAAACCTTTCGCGAAAGAATGCGTTCTCCGACCGACGATCATGGCAGGTGATGTTCTGATCAGCTGCCCGATCACGCGGACGGTGCCCTTTCCGGCCTCGGCTTGACGCCCTGGAGCCACAATGAAGAGGAAATCATGACGAATAAAGAACGCAGCCTGAAGAACCTGCAAAAAGCCCTTTCGATGGAACTCACCGCCGTGCACCAGTATCTGCTGCACGCCCATGTGCTTGATGACTGGGGGCTCGACAAGCTCGGCGCGAAGATGCGTGAGGAAATGCAGGAGGAGCTCGGCCATGCCAGCGTGTTCATCGAACGCATCCTCTATCTGCAGGGGGAGCCCGTCGTCTCCGAGCAAAAGGCACCCAAACGCGCCGAGTCGCTGGAGGCCCTCTTCACCTCCGATCTGAAGGAAGAAAACAACGCCATCGCTTTCTACACCAAGGCCTTTCAGGAGGCGGTGGAAGATGGTGACATCGGCACCAAGGCGATTTTCGAACGCATCGTTCTCGACGAGGAAGGTCATGCCGAATGGCTTGATCTGCAGCTCAACCTGCTCAAGCGGATGGGCGAACCGGCCTTCATTTCCAAATACATGAGCAGTTCCGCCGATCATTGATCCCGCGTGATCCCGATTTCAGCCACGACCGGCAGATGATCGGACGCCCACCGCGCCACCGTGGAGCGGTGGGCGTAGACGCGCAAGGGCGAACCGACCCGCCAGGTCACGATCCGGTCGAGCGCAAAAAGCGGCCACCCCGACGGAAAGCTCGCCGGCGAGCGGGTCGGATCACAGCCGGCCAGAAGCGGCGCAATGCTGGGACTGCCTGGAATCCAGTCATTGAGATCACCAAGCAGCAACACCGGTTCCGGCGTCGCCTGCGCGATAATCTCGACAAGCAGGTTCGCCTGGAACCGTCGTTCGCGCAGGGACAGACCGAAATGTGTCACCAGCACCCGAACGCGCTGCCCGGCAATGTCGAGGGTGACGTCGACCACACCACGCGGCTCGCGGGCCCTGTAGAGGATCGAATGGCGCTGCACGGCGAGAACCGGATAGCGTGTGAGCAACATATTGCCGTAATGTCCGCGATGCTCGATCAGATTCGAGCCGGCAATCGCTTCGTAGCCCGGAAGGTGGGCGAGGAATTCGGCCTGTGATTCACCGCCGAGTTCGCGCTCGGGCCGCCAGTTCACTTCCTGCAGGCCGATCACGGGGGCGCCGACCTCGCGGATCACCTGCGCGACGCGCTGCGGGTCATGGCGCCTGTCCGATCCGACGGTACGATGGATGTTGTACGAAGCGGCACGAAAACGGTGGAACACATCGAAACCCTTGTCGCTCAACGGGCAGGGCCCGAAAGTCCCTCGGCGAAACGACGCCAGATGAAGCCGCCAAGCCCCGCGATCGCCGCCAGCACGACAACGAACAGCACGATATTGAACGGGTTCGGCTCGAGAACGAGCGCGCGCAATTGCCCGGAAAACAGGGTAATCGCGGTCACGCCGGGCGCGAGACCCAACACCGTCCCCGCGAGATAGGGCGCAAAGGCGATTCGTCGCGCCCCCGCCGTCATGTTGACGAGACCGAATGGCGCCACGGGTATCAGCCTGATCAGCAGAACCGACAGCACGCCGCTGCGCATCAACGCCTGCCCGACATGTTCGAGCCGCCCGCGCGTGAGCTTGCGCAGGCGCGAGCGACCGATCAGAAGGCCGCTCGCGTAACCGAGGCAGGCCGAGGCAAGCGATCCGGCAGTGGCGATCAACAATCCTGCAAGGGGACCGTAGATCAGGCCCGTGGCCAGAATCAGAATGAGCAGTGGAAACATGACCAATCCGGCGACGAGATAACCCGCAAGCATCAGCGCCACGCCACCCCACCATGACGGGACGAACCCCACCGCACTCAGCCGACCCGCCTCGTCCAGCGCTTCTCCCGGTCGCGTCTGCCAGAAGAGCGCAAAGATGATCAGCGCGACGAGTGTCGCCCCCAGACCGATCAGCGCGCTGCGCAGCTGGCCGCGCGCGAGGGTATCGGCCGTGAGGCTGTCGGCGAGCCGTTCCGGCTCGGGCGTTCCGGTCGGGTCGAGAATACCGGCATCACCGATGATGGCGTCGAGCTGATCGGGCGGTGTGCGCGGAAAATCGATCAGCGTGCGGCCCGTCCGGGGGCGCAGCTTTTCGATCGCCGCCGCCATCGTCCCCTCCCGCGCAATTGCTGCCGCGACATCGGCGGGCTCACAGACCAGGTGCTCTGCGAGAAGCGCATCACGATAGCCGGTCATGCGCTGCATATCCGCACTGTCCGGCTCGGCGGCGAGAGCGATGTCGCATTCGCTGTCGAGGCCCATCGAGCGATTGTTGAGATTGGAGGAACCGATGCGCAGAAAGGTGCCATCGATCACCATCGTCTTGGCGTGCACCATGATCGGCACGTCGCCCGCCTCCCCCGTCATCGGAATGTAGACGCGCAACCGATCGGCGTGATCGGCCTCGCGCAGAAGGGCGAGGACGCGACGCTGATTCATGCCCATCGCCGTCTGCTCGATCCAGCCCGAGGGCTCGCGCGGCAGGATCATGACGATCTCCGGCCCGCCGGCTTCGCGCAAACGCGCCGCCAGCGCCTCGCCGATGCAGGTGGATGTCACATATTGATTCTCGATATAGATCCATTCGCGCGCTGCGGCGATCGAAGAAAGATAGAGCGCCTCGACCTGCCGCATCTCGGTGAGGCCTTTCCAGGCCGGGCGGGTGCGGACGATGGCGACGGGGTGATCGCTGAAATCGGGCTTGAGCCCATCCGGCCATATCACGTCGGAATCACCGCGCCCGGCGGGAGCTGCGCGTTGCTCACCGGTGGCGATTTTCCAGCGCTCGCGGGCGATCTCGCCGATGCATCGGGCCGCTTCGCCGGATACCGCGATCTGGATATCGTGATGGGGTTGCGGAATTTCGCCACTGCCAGGCTCTCGCCGGCCTTCATCGAGCGGGTCATGTGCACGGTTGTCGAGGCGCCCGGCGGAGAAGTCGATCCCGCCGACGAAAGCCACCCTATCGTCGATCACCGCGAGCTTCTGATGCTGGGCCGCCCCCACGGGATGCTGGTTGTCAAGGGCATAGGAGGCGCGGCGGTGTCTGAGCCAGTCGATGCGCAGACGCGGCAGCCATTCGCGATCGATCTTGTAGAGCAGCGGTGAATCCCAGTTCAGCACATGAATACGCAGTTCCTTGCGCCGCTGCAGGAGAAAGGTGAGAAATTCGCCGAGCGTATTGGGAACACCCGGCATCGCCCGGTCGGGATATTCGAGTGTAATGCGGCTGTTGACGTCCCAGCCGATGATCAGGATGGAGCCCTGTGCGTTGAGCGCGGCCCGCTTGAAGGCACTGAAATAGGCCTCGCCATCAACAAGGCACGCGACCCGATCCGCTTGCGCCACCCGCCAGCAGTTTTCACCCTCCTCGAACAGGTGGTCGGCGTGCATATGGTCGGGAGCCTTTCGTTTTCGCTTGGCGATACGATTCGCCGCAAGCACGGGAGCGTCCAGTCTCAGGAATAGCGTGAGACACCGATATGGGGAACCCGCTCACTGCGCCGGCAGCTGGTCGATCGGCGTTGCCTCCACCGCCGGGCCGAGCAGCAGGCGCGCGGCACCCGAGCGCTGGATCAGCGCATTGGCGTCGGGGAGGATGGCGATATCGTGCCACGGGCCCTGGATGTCGAAGGAAAGCGCCGAGACCATGTCGCCATCCGCAACCGCCTCGTTGCTCTGAATGGCAGCGCGGGCGGAGAGGCGCCGGTCGGGGATGAAGAAGATACCCTGCACCACCCCGGAAATGGATGGTGCCTCGAATCCGGCATCGACGACCTTGCCGAGCCCGCTCTCGACGAGAATACCCGCGCGCGCTTCGGTGAACGGGGTCATGCCACTGCGCAGGTTGCGAGAGGCAGTCAGCGGCTGGTTCTCGAAACGCCGTATTGCATCGTCGAGGGATATGCCGACGAATTGACCGTCATGGATCGTCACCTGCCCCTCGCCGACCGCGCGGCGGGCCATGTCGAAGGCATGAATGCCGCGCGCCTGCAGGGTGAATTCACCGTCGGCCCGCCCGGTCACCCAGGTCGCGCCACCGCTTTCACGGAAAGTCGCGCCGAGATCGATCGCATCGACGGAACCCTGCGCCTGCAATTCGATGCCGTCACCGTCCCGGACACGTGTCAGCGCGAACCGCCCCCTGGCCGTACCGCCATGAAGCGTGGCACGGCTGAGCGCGGACTCGATCCGCTCGTCCTTGATCAGAACGCTCATGGCGACGTCGCTCATGCGCAGGCCGCGCAGCCGTGCCTCACTGGCCGAAAGGCGCAGATCGAGATCGGCACCACTCGTCTGCGCAAGATCATACCGCCTGAAGCGCCATGGCCCGGAGGGCATGGCCGATTCGAGGAATGGCGCAGCAAAATCATCGAGAATCAGCGTGTTCGCGGCCAGCGTACCATTGATCGCAAGCCGCCCGTCATCGAGACGCGCCGAAAGAGCGCCTTCGAGACGGCCACCATTGAGCCCGAGTTGCAGCGAAGGCCAGGAGACGACGCTTCCAACGCCACTAACCTCACCTTGAAGCGAAACCGGACCGAGCAACGGGCCGAGCGGCAAGTCATGCCCGCTCCAGACAAGCAGATCGCGCATGGCCGGCGTTTCGAAGGAGACCCGTCCACTCAGCCACGGCGCATCGACCCCCGGCGAAACCGAGCCCGTTACCGCAAGCCGGCCAAAGCGTGAGTTCAAACGCAGGTCGATGGGCGAGTGTTCGTTGGCCAGAAGCGCGGCGGGACGCAAATCGGACAGGGCGATGTTCACCGTCTCGCCGCGGATGCGCAGGCTTCCATTGAGAGCGACGGCGCCCTGCACACGCGGCCATTCCAGCGCCAGCGCAACATTGCGCAGCACCTGACGTGTCCCGTCGCGCTCATCGTCATAGAAGACCTGGACATTGTTGAGCGCGAGACGCGCAATCGAAAACGCGCTGCTTCCGTTGTCAATGCGGCGCCGCACATCGCCGGCAAGGCGGTGCCAGGGACTATCGCCGAACACGTTGATGCTCACATCCACACGGCTGTTCGACAGCGAGACTTCGTCGAGGACAATGCGACCAAACAGCAGGGGCCGCACGGCGAGCTGTCCGCGCAACTCCCCTCCCCGCGCGAGGGGTGTTCCATCGCGCGCGGTCAGGGAGACACCCTCGAATTTCAGACGCGGCAACGGCAGAAAAGCGATGACCGTTCGTCCGGCGACATCAAGCTCGATGCCGAACTCCTCGCGCAGCTGCTCCGCCACATCCGCCGTCAGTGCGCGCGATGAGACCGTCCACGGCGCGAGCGCGAGCGTCACACCGCCGACAACCAGCAATATGGCGAGTAACAGGATCAGGCGTTTTACCGAAAACCTTTTCATGGAACCGCGCTTTGCACCCCATATCGTGCGCACGCCGCCGGATCAGAGACGGTGGCGCACACACATTCAGTCGCTGGCCGCATGCCGTGGCAGACTAGACGGTAACTGCCTTGCGTTTCAAGCGCTTCACCGACCAGCCGAAACCCGCACAGGGGAGTTGCCGGGTTTTCGACAACAAATTTCAGGCTCCGACGCGTCTTTCACGACCATCCGGGCAGCCATGACGGAACTTCACGGCGAGAATGCGTCAGCATGCGCGTGCCGCCCGGGCCCAACGGCCCGCGCCGGGCCTCATTCGAGCGCCTCGATCCCCAATGCCGGGCATTGCGCGAGATCGGAGCGCCCCTCGTCGGGCAATTGCCGGTCGAGGTCGCGCAGCGCAGTGCGCAGGCCTTCTTCCAGGACCGGGTGGTAGAAGGGCATGGCCAGCATCTCGCAGACACGCATCCCGTGCGTTGCCGCAAGGCCGAGCAGATGCGCCATGTGCTCGCCCGCCGGCGCGCAGAACTCGGCCCCGAGAAAGCGCCCGTCGCTCTTGCGCGCATAGAGCCGCATGACACCGTGATTCGCCGCCATCACGCGGGCGCGCCCCTGCCGGGCGAAATCGACTTCACCGATGAGCGTCGTATCCGGGTCGAGATCGGCATGGCGCGCACCCACCATCCCGATATTCGGCTCCGCGAAGGTGATTGCCATGGCCGGTCGGCGCCGCAGCCGCTCGTCACGCGTTGCGACCGCATGGCGCCCGGCGATATGGCCCTCATCCGCCGCCTCGTGGAGGAGCGCGCGCTCGCCATTGGCGTCGCCGGCAAGATAGACCGGCAGATCGGCGATCTGCATCGTTTGGGGATCGACAGGTGGCTGGCCCCTTTCGTCGAGATCGACGCCGAGCGTGTCGAGCCCCAGCCCCTCGAGCTGTGGGCGACGCCCGAGCGCTGCGAGCACTGCATCGGCCTCGAAGCTGCTGCCTGCGCCCCCGACGCGAAGCGCATCCGCATGCGCCGCAAGCTCCGCCGGCGCCCCGAGATGCAGGGCGAAATCCTTTTGCAGGGCCGTGATCGCGCTGTCGCGCACTTTCGGATCGCTGATTCCCGCCACGGTGTCGAGCGCATCGAAACCCGCCACCGTGATCCCGAGCCGCGCCAGGGCCTGGGCCAGTTCGACACCGATGGCGCCGAGCCCGACCACGGCGATGCGGGCCGGCAGATCCGCCTGCTCGAACAGGGTGTCGCTGGTGAGGATGCGCTCCCCGAATGCCCGCCACGGCTTCGGCACGATGGGCGTGCTGCCGGGTGCGAGGATGATCTTGCCGGCGCGGATGCGCCTGTCGCCGACGATCACCTCCTGCGGACCCGCGAGCCGGGCGCGCCCGGAAATGGCGCGTTCGCCCAGCGTCTCGCGCACGCTTTGCGGCCCCTTGACGAAATCATCGCGCAGCCGGCGCACGCGCCGCATCACGGCGGGGATGTCGATCGTGAGATCATCCGCGCCGGATACGCCAAATTCCGACAGACCCTTGCGGGCGTGAAAGGCATCCGCCGCCGCGATCAGCGCTTTCGAGGGCATGCAGCCGACCGCCGCGCAGGTCGTGCCCCAATGCCCGTCATTGATCAGGAGCACGTCCTCGGTATGCCGGCGCACCTCGCGCAGGGCCGAAAGCCCGGTGGTTCCGGCGCCGATGATGACGATTTCGGCTCGTTCGCTCATGCCTCATGCTCCTTCATCAAAAGGATGACGCGATCTCCGGGCTCGGCCTGGACCGGCCATCCGCAAACACGCCGCCGTGAATCACATGGTGGACGAAGCGCAGTTTGTCGATGACCGGACTCGCCAGCGCGAAGGGATAGGCATGGGCGTGGCCCATGCTGCGCGAGAGCGAATTCAGGGCGAGGGTCAGCGGCATCCATTGCGCCATCAGCGCATCGAAATTGCGCGTCTCATAGGGGTCGAGGCCGGCATCGACGCTCAACGCCCCCGTCAGCCCGGTGCGCGGCGTGAGGCGCATGCCGTAGGCGAAGGCGGTCTCCAGCGTATCGACCATGTGGAAGTAATGACTCCAGCTCTCGGCCCAGTCCTCCCAGGGGTGGCAGGTCGCGTAGGTGCTGATGAAGCGTTCGCCCCAATCCACCGGCGGGCCGTTCTCGTAATGCGCCTGCAGCGCGGCGCCGTAACCGACGCGCTCGTCGCCGAACAGGACGCGATACGGCTCCAGCAGGTCCGTGTCCCGCACCAGCCGGTCCCAGTAGTAATGGCCCGATTCGTGGCGGAAATGGCCGAGAATGGTGCGGTAGGGCTCGTCCATCTCCTGGCGCATGCGTTCGCGTTCGACGGGGTCGGCCTCGGCGATGTTGATGGTGATGACACCACCCGCATGGCCGGTCAGGACCCGCTCCGAAAAGCCCGGCCCGTCGGCGAGGAAATCGAAGGCGAGGCCCCGCAGATCACGCGATTGCGGTGTGATCGGGAGGTTGAATCGCAAAGCCGAATAGACGAAGCGGCGCTTTTCCGCCTCCAGCCGCTTCCACAGCCGGCGATGATCCGGATTGGCGAGATTGGGGATGACGCGGTTCAGCCGGCATGAGAGGCACCACGGGTCGTCATCCGCCTCGGCCACCAGCCAGTTGCAGCCTGCATCGGGAGTGTTGTGCGCACAAAGCCGCCAGCGCCCGCCATGGCGATCCTCGGCCATGCCGCAAGCATCACGAAGCATGGCGATATCACAGATATCCGGTGCAAGGCCCAGCCCCGTGCCGCAGGCCTCGCAACGGATCGAATCGAAATGCACGGTGGAGCCGCACACGCCGCAGGAAAACAGTTTCATGAAACCCTATCCGTTGCTGCGCCGGCTGCTACGCGCCATCGAAGCCGGAGAAATCGGCAAACTCCTCAACAGCCGCGCGCTGCGTTTGAAGCGCGTTGATCGGCGCATCGCGATCCTCGTAGCCGAGCGCCATGCCGCAGACAACGACTTCGCTCTCGTCCAGGTTCAATGCCTCGCGCACCACGCCCTGATGCGGCGCGAAGGCCGCTTGCGGGCAGGTTTCCAGTCCGAAGCCGCGCGCGGCCAGCGAGACATTTTGCAGGAACATCCCGTAATCCAGCCAGGAGCCGATTTCGAGGCGCCGGTCGATGGTGAATATCATGCCCACAGGCGCGTCAAAGAAGACGTAATTGCGGCCGTGCTGGGCGTGCATCGCCGCGTGATCGCCCTTTTCGATGCCGATCAGGCCGTACATGTCCCAGCCCACCTTGCGACGGCGCGAAAGATAGGGCTCGAAGAACGTCTCCGGATAATAGCGATATTCCGCCCCGCCCGCCGGGCCGGCATCATGGGCGGCACGCACCGCGCGCGACAGCGCCTCCTTCGCGGCCCCGGCCAGCACATGCACGCGCCAGGGCTGCATGTTCGTCCCCGACGGCGCGCGCGAAGCGATGGCGAGGATTTCCGCGACCCTCTCACGCGGCACCGGGTCCGGCCTGAAGGCGCGCACCGAGCGGCGTCCGGCGATCGCCTCGCGCACATCCAGATGCGTTGCGCTCACGGCTGCGAACCGTCCTCGGCAACGTCTTTTTCAGCCTTCTCGCCCTTCTTGCCGAACATCTTGCCGAACCAGCCTTTCTTGTTGCCGTCGGCGGCTTCCTCCGTCTCCTCGCCTTCAGGTGGCGGGGCGACAATGCTGGAGAAATTGTCGAAAAACTGGCCGGCGAGTTTCTTGGCGGTGGAATCGATCAGGCGCCCGCCGAGCTGGGCGATCTTGCCGCCGACCTGCGCCTTGACGTCGTAATGCAGGATCGTGTTCTCGCCCTCTTCCTCGAGCCGCACCGCAGCCGAGCCCTTGGCATGGCCCGCCGCGCCGCCGGTGCCCTCGCCGCTGATCGTGTAACCTTTCGGCGGATCGATGTCGGAGAGCGTCACCTGGCCTTTGAACGAGGCCTTCACCGGGCCGATCTTGAGCGTCACCTTGGCCGCCATCTCGGTATCGGAATGCTTCTCGATCTCCTCGCAGCCAGGGATCGAGGCCTTGAGCACCTCGGGATCGTTCAATGCGGCCCAGACCACTTCGCGCGGAGCGGCGATGGTGCGCGTGTCGGACATGTCCATGGGCTGTTCTCCCCTTGATTGCTTCAGCGTTGCCACCAGCATAGCCGATCATGGCGGCGATCATAGCCCGCCCGTGGCATCGCCGTTGCGGCAGCCGGGATGGGCGCATTCTCACGGGTGGCTCAGGAGCCGAGCCTGTCCTTGAGCGTGTCACGGATACGCTGCGAGAGCCCGTCGCGGACGTTCCGATAGGCGTCGAGTCGCTGCTCCCGCGAACCCTGTTCGAGCGAGGGGTCTGGCGTCGGCCAGTATTCGACATCCGCCGCAATGGTGCGGGTGAGTTCCAGAGCGGCGTGGTGGGCTTCCGGCGTGAGGGTGATGATCAGATCAAAATTCAGCCCCTCCCATTCCTCCAGCTCGTCGAGGGTACGGGCCTTGTGGCGGCTCGCATCGATGCCGATTTCCTCCATCACCGCGCTCATGAAGCCGTCCGGCTCGCCCTTGCGCACACCGGCGGACTGGATATAGGCGGATTTGCCGAAATAATGCCGCGCCAGACCCTCCGCCATGGGCGAGCGAATCGCATTGTAGCCACAGACGAAGAGCACGGACTGCACTTTGGCGGATTGTACCCGGGTTTTGTCGTCGGCGGCGCTCACGGCGCTCAGCCTTTCCAGTGCAGGGCGAAGATCAGCGTGAAAATCCGCCGCGCCGTATCGAAATCGACGCTCACCTTGCCTTCGAGGCGCTGCGCCAGCAGATCTGCCGCCTCGTTGTGGAGGCCGCGCCGCCCCATGTCGATCGCCTCGATCTGGGCAGCGGAGGCGGTGCGGATGGCGTTGTAGTAGTTGTCGCAGACGATGCCGTAATCGCGGATGATTCGCCTGAACGGTGTCAGCGAAAGCAGATGCGTCATCACCGGCGCGCCGTCCTGCGTCATGATCTCGAAGGAGAGGCGGCGCTCGACGATTCCGAGCTTGAGCCAGTACGGCCCCGCATCGGTTTCGGGAATGCGGAAATGGTTCGATTCGAGGATGTCGTAGATCGCGACCGCGCGCTCGTGTTCCTGGTCGGGGCTGCCGCGCCCGATCGATTGCTCGTCGAGGGTCAGGGCGACGAGGCGGTCGCTCTCGCGGAACTCCGTCTGCTCGCTGCCCCCGTCGCCGCTCATGCCATGATCCTCACAGATTGAGCCTGACCGCAACCGAACGCGCATGCCCTTCCAGCCCCTCCGATTCGCCGAGCGCAATGGCGGCCGGGCCGAGCGCGCGCAGGGCGCCGGGGGTGCAGTGCAGGATCGAGGAGCGCTTCATGAAATCGAGCACGCCGAGGCCGGAGGAGAATCGCGCCGAGCGGGCCGTCGGCAGGACATGGTTGGGGCCGCCCACATAATCGCCGATCGCCTCCGGCGTATGCGCGCCGAGAAAGATCGAACCGGCATTGCGCACGCCGGGCACCAGCGCCTCGGGATCGCGGGTCTCGATCTCGAGATGCTCGGGTGCGATCCGGTTGACCAGCGCCAGCGCGCCGGCGAGATCGGGCACGAGGATCACCGCGCCGTAATCGTTCCAGCTCGCCCGCGCGATTTCCGCCCGCTTCATGGTGGCGAGATGGCGCTCCACCGCATTGCAGACCGCATCGGCGAGGGCTGTATCGTCGGTGACGAGGATGGATTGCGCGGCGGTGTCGTGCTCGGCCTGGGCGAGGAGGTCGATCGCGACCCAGTCCGGATTGGCGGTTTCGTCGGCCATGATCAGCACTTCCGAGGGGCCGGCGATCATGTCGATCCCGACCTGGCCGAAGACCCGGCGCTTGGCGGCAGCGACATAGGCATTGCCCGGCCCGACGATCTTGGCCACCGGGGCGATCGTCTGCGTCCCGTAGGCGAGCGCCGCCACGGCCTGGGCGCCGCCGATCCGGTAGATCTCGTCGACGCCCGCAATCTGCGCCGCGACGAGGACGAGCGGATTGATCACGCCGTCCGGCGTCGGCGAGACCATGACGATGCGCTCGACCCCCGCCACCCGCGCCGGCGCGGCGTTCATCAGGACGGAGGAGGGATAGCTCGCCGTGCCGCCGGGCACGTACAGCCCCACCGCCTCAATCGGCGTCCAGCGCCAGCCCATGGTGACGCCGAGATCATCGGTCATGCGCTGATCGGCGGGTCTTTGGGTCTCGTGGAAACGCACGATGCGCTGATGCGCCAGTTCCAGCGCCTCCAGCGTCTGCGCATCGCAGGCCGAGCGCGCCTTGTCGATTTCCGCGTCGCTGACCCGCAGGGATTGCGGGGTGAGATCGAGCCGGTCGAAGCGGCGCGTATAATCGATCACAGCCGCATCGCCGCGCGCCACCACATCCGAAATGATGGTACGGACGGTATCGTCGACTTCCTCGGAGATTTCACGCTTGGTGCCGAGGAAGGCGGCGAATGCCGCATCGAAATCTTCCTGGCGCGCATCGAGCCGAAACGGCATTACTCGTTTTCCTCAGTTTCGATCGGCGGCGGCGGATCCGCCTCCCAGACGGGGCCCATATCACGCATCTGCGCCTCGATGCACTCGACTTCGAGCCGCAGGGCGCGATCATCGGCGAAGAAGAGGATGATGGCGCCCGATGGGGCGTCGCCCGGCTCGAAGCCGATGGCGATGAGTTCCAGCGCCGTCTCGCGGATGCGCGGGTCAAGATTGCGCATCTGCGCGGCGAGGACGCGTTCGAAATGCAGGCCGGTGAGCCTGCGGCGGCGCGGCGCTTCCGGGGCATGCTCCCACTCGTAGCGCCCGAGGCACAAGGCGAAACGTCGCTCGCTTCGCAGATAGGCCAGATCCGACACGCGCAGCTGCCCATGCTGCAGATGCGCGGAGATCACCGCGAGGTCGTCGCTGTCGAGAGCGAGCAGCTTCAGCGGGTCGCTGACATTTGCCGCCGGGTTTTCGTTCTGCTGCTGATCGTCCATGGCTTGCCGATCCTTGTCGCGCACAGGTTTTCGTAACCGCACCCGCACCCCCTTGCAAGCATGAGGCCTTGCCATCATGCCCCGGCATGCGCAAAACAACGCTGATCGGCGGCGATGGATGCGCCGCCTGTGACGGATTCGCGAGATGCTCAGAAAGATCGCTTCGGTCGGCAGCTGGACGATGGTCTCGCGGATCACGGGTTTCGCGCGCGACGTCGTCATGGCGGGAATCATGGGCGTCGGACCGGTCGCCGATGCCTTCGTCATCGCGCTGCGCCTGCCCAACCATTTCCGCACGATCTTCGGCGAAGGCGCCTTCAACGCCGCCTTCATCCCCACCTACGCCCAGACCCGCGAAAAAAAACGGCACCGAGGCAGGCCATCTCTTCGCAAGTCGGATCTGGACGCTGCTTCTGGCCATCCAGATCGGCATGCTCGTGCTGGCGCTGGCCTTCATGCCCTGGCTCGTCTCGGCCCTCGCGCCGGGCGTGGTGGGCGATGATCAGCGCTTCGATCTTACCGTGACGCTGACGCGCATCACGTTTCCCTATCTGCTCTTCGTCACGCTGGTGACGATGCTCTCGGCCCTTCTGAACGCGCATGACCGTTTCGCCGCAGCCGCTGCGGCGCCGATCCTGCTCAATGCCTCGCTGATCGCGGCACTGGCCCTCGCCTTTCTCTTCCCGACGGCCGGCCATGCGGCGGCCTGGGGCGTGGCGCTGGCGGGGGTGCTCGAATTGCTGCTCGTCTGGGAGGCGGCACGCCGCGCCGGGCTTGCCCCGCGCCTCGCGATTCCGCGCCCGGACAAGGCGGTGAAGCATTTCTTCAAGACTTTCGGCCCCGCCGTGATCGGTTCCGCCGGCGTGCAGATCGCGATGTTTGCCGATACCATCATCGCCTCGCTGATGCCCGTCGGCGCCGTCTCGGCCCTGTATTATGCTGATCGCCTCTATCAGCTCCCCGTCGGTGTGATCGGCATCGCGGCGGGCACCGTGCTGCTCCCCGAGATGAGCCGGCGTATCGCCGAGGGTGATATCGTCGGCGCGCATCGCTCGCAGAATCAGGCGGCGGCGATCATCCTCGCGCTTGCCCTGCCATGCACCGTGGCCTTCGTGATGATTCCCGATCTGATCATGCTGGCCCTGTTCGGACGCGGCGCCTTCACCGCACAGGACGCGGCGGCCTCCGGTGCGATCCTCGCCGCCTATGCGCTCGCCCTGCCCGCCGTGGTGCTGATGCGCTCGGCCTTGTCGAGCTTCTATGCGCGCTCCGACACGGTGACGCCCCTGAAAATCTCGCTCACGGCGGTCGCGGTGAACATCGCCTTCAAGATCGTGCTGACGGGCCCGTTCGGTGTCGTTGGCCTCGCACTCGCCACCGCGATCGGTGCCTGGGTCAATCTCGGCCTGCTGCTCGTCATCGCGCAGCGCCGCGCCTGGAGCGCACCGAACGCGCTTCTGGGCAAGAGCTTGATGATCGCGCTCGCCGGCTGCCTGATGCTGGCTCTTCTCGTCGCCGGCCTGCAAGCGCCCGCCCTCACCTTTGCCGAGCGTCATTTTGAGGCTTTGGCCGCCGAGGCCAGCCTTGCGATCCTCGCCGTAAGCGGCGGGCTGGTCTACGGCATCGTGCTGCTGGCCGGCCTGCGCGTAACCGGCATTGCGCTGCGCCCCTTGCGCAGAAATCCCGACCGCGTCGAAGCGCAGGGCCAGGATATCCAGAGTACCGATTGACGCGACTGGCCTGTTGCCGTCAGTCGCTCTGCCGCTCTTCGCTCGGTGTCCCGTCCGGTGACACCGCCGTGCCGCCACCGAGGCCCGGAATATCCTCGAGCCGCGCGAATTCGGGTGCCTGCGCGATCGCTTCGGAATCGAGGGTGAGGATCACGTCGGAGACGGGGTCATTGAACGAATCGTCGCGCGCGTCGGCGGAGCCGGTCCCCTCGACATCCCGCGCAGTGGCCATGGCCGAGACGGGTATGCCTATTTCGCGCTTCCGGATCCCGAGAAGACCGCCGACGGAGACCGTGATTCCGACGAGCTGGCGATTCTGGTCGATGATGATATCGGCGACCGGCCCGATCGTATCGCCGTCGGCGCTCACGACATCGGCCCCGATCAGGTTTTTGGCGAGCACATGTCCCGGCGTCTGCGCCACGATGAAATCGCCCTGCATCTGAAGATCGGCCGGCGCCGTTTCGGCAGCAGAGGAGGATGTCTGCGCAACGAGCGGAGAGGCCATCACGACGGCCACAAGGGCGCCGATCCCGGCGAGCAGCGGCGCCAGGCGGCTGTATCGGTTCACATTGGTGTGGGGTGAAAACCGCATGACCATGCCCTCCTTCGCCTGCACGCCCGGACGCGAAGAACGCCGCCGGGCAGCATGGTGTTCCATCAGGTTGCGCAGCAAACAGTCGCCTGCGCGCAGATGACACGGATCAAAGACGGGGCGAACGGGTTAGTTCAGAATCCCATCACTCGCTAATGTGAGGAATGGGAAAACCAGCTTCCGATGATGAAACCCGCAAAGGAGAAAGCCATGAAGAAGACATTCGCAGCCATGGCCGTCGCAGCCGCCATGTCCGTCTCCGCTCTCGCCGTATCGGCCCCCGCCATGGCCGAAGAAGATGTCGATCTCGTCACGATCCTCACGGCACCCGATGCCCAGACACAATTGATGTCGATGGTTCTGACCCTGCAGTCGATCCAGGCCGGCGCTTCAGCGCACATCCTGCTTTGCGGCCCCGCCGCCGACATGGCGCTGCAGGAAGCACCCGAATCCGCCACCGCGCCGCAGGAGCCGCGCGGCATGAGCCCGCAGGGGCTGATGCGCACGATCATGGACGAGACCGGAACACAGGTCGAAGTCTGCGCCATCTATCTGCCCAACAAGGGCGTCGGCCCGGATGCGCTGATCGATGGCGTCACGGCGGCAGACCCCGCCGAGATGGGCCGCCGCCTCGTTGCGCCCAATGCCCGGATCATGAGTTTCTGATCGCCTGGACGAATGCGTCGCACGGGTCCGGCCTTTCGCCGGGCCCGTGCGGCCCTGCGCGCGTTCATCCCGGGCCAAGACGAGCCGCGCAGCTGAACTTGCATACTGGAAATCGCGACTGCGCATCGCTGCATGGAACTGTCGTCACCGCTGTCGTTTATCGTCACGCCATTTCACGAAAGGAGTGACTCATGCAGGCAAGGCCGCAAAAGCCGCATTCCCGACATCGCCCCCTCGCGCTGCGAGCAGAATCGCGAGGAGCGTTTCGCGGCGCGATGGCGAAGGCGAGCACGCTTTCACTGATCCTCGCCGGCGGAATCGCCGGCACTGTCATCCTGCCCGCCACCGCGCAGGCGGATTACACCGTGGAGACCGTGGTCGAGGAGCTGGCCAATCCGTGGTCGATGGTCTTCCTGCCCGATAGCCGTATGATGCTGGTCTCGGAGCGTCCCGGTCGCATCCAGCTGATTGACCGCGACAGCGGCGAAATGCACGCGGTTTCCGGCGTGCCAGAGGTTCATGCCGAAGGCCAGGGCGGGCTGCTCGACCTCGCCCTGCATCCGGATTATCCGGAGGAGCCGTGGCTTTACATGAGTTTCTCAGGGTCCGACGCGCGCGGTCGCTCGACCACCTATGTCGGACGCGCGCGCTTTGACGCCGAAGAACGCGCCCTTGATGATGTCGAGGTGCTTCACGTGGTCGAACCGTTCGTCAACAGCAATGCCCATTACGGCTCGCGGCTCGCCTTCGACGATGACGGCCATCTGTTCGTGACCGTCGGTGACCGCAATTCGAAGGATTTCGGTCCGCAGCATTACGCGCAGGACCGCAGCACCGGCCTCGGCTCGATCCTGCGCCTCAACGCGGACGGGTCGATCCCCTCCGACAACCCCTTCGTCGACGACCCTGAGGCCGATGACGCGATCTGGTCCTACGGCCACCGCAATCCGCAGGGGCTCGCCTTCCATCCGCAGACGGGTGAATTGTGGGAGAACGAACACGGCGAGAACAACGGCGACGAGATCAACGTGATCGAAGGCGGCGGGAATTTCGGCTGGCCGATCGCGACCTGGGCGGTGAGCTATCAAACAGGGGAGCGCTTCGCGCCGACGCCGCCGGAAGTTACGGGCACCATCGAACCGGTCTACTGGTGGGAACCCGACCACCCCGAGGGCTTCCCGCCCTCCGGTCTGGCCTTCTATTTCGGTGACGCCTTTCCCGATTGGGAAGGCGACATGTTCATGGGGAACCTCGCGCATCGCTATCTCGGACGCTTCAGCGTCGATGGACACGCTGTCGAGCAGACCGGGCGCCTGCTGGAAGATCAGGAATGGCGCATCCGCGACGTCGCGGTCGGCCCGGATGACGGCTATCTTTACGTCATCGTGGATGGTTCCAGTGCCCCCCTGGCGCGGCTGCGGCCAGAATGAGGCAAGCCGCCGGGATTTCCCCGGGGAACCGGCCCGGGGAAACGGAACGGGGCGGCGTTTTGCAGACAATGGTCGCATGAATCCCGCGCAGTTGATGCGCGCCGCTCATTCCTTCGCGAAGGGACGCAGCCGCAGACGGGTTCGGTGCCCCTGGGCGCCGAGCCGTTCACCCGTGGCATCCTGCCCGCGATGATAGAGCTTCTGCCAGCCGGCCTTCGTGGCATCGCTGTCAGGGCGGTTGAGATCGCGGTTGAAGGCATCCCGGCTCTGCGACCATTCGCGATGGCGCCGCGCGAGATCGGGATCTGCCGAGAGCGGCAGAATTGTCGGCGTTACCTCTTCCAGAACGCCCCGCTGCACCGGATAGATATGACAGAACGGCTCGCCGGCAGCGAAAACGACGCGCTGGGCGCTGCGGGTAAAGCGCCAGTTCATGGTGAAGCTGAACGGCGCCCAATCGGTTTCGACGACGCCCGAGAGCGGCGCGATCGCGTCCTTCGGGGCATTGATCGGCCCGCTCACCATCAGATCCCAGCCCGGTTCGGTGCGGAAGATCACCGGCACATGGAAGGTGAGAACGCCGTGCCCGAAATGCGAGATCGCCGCTGGCAGCTGCCCGGGCGTGCCCGTGACACGGATCGCGTCGAGCCCCTCTCCCCCGTCCCAGACCGCATGCGTCTCGTGCGGACACAGCAACTCCCAGCCATGCGCATTGGCAATGGCGAGCGGCAGGCAGCGATAGGCGAAACGCGCATGCGTCGCGTCCATCCATTGCCGCTCGACAGGCGCCGGGCGCATCTCCAGCTGATGTCCGTCGATGAGGAAGGCCTCGAGCTTCACCGTGCACTCCGTTTCATGGACCGCTGGCGGGGCGCAGTTCCCCCGCGCCCCGCTGCTGCAGGCATTGTCCGGCCTCAGCGGGAAATCCGCAAGGCGTTGATCTGGTTGCCGATATGACGGAACGCATCGACGAGGGCCTGTTGTGAATCGGCCCGGTAGACGTGCCGGTTCGGCGTCGTCGCGCATTGCTCCAGCAAGGCTTCGACATTGGATGCGTCGGTATAACCCTGCGGATCGAACAGCACCGTGTAGAGTTCGATATCGCGCCCCTTGATCCGCTCGCAGACCTCGGCGGTACGCTGGTCGAGCGTATTCATGATCTGGTTGCGGTTGCGGGTGCCGAAACGCTGGCGCGCGACATATCCGGTACCCGCGTAATCCGAGCGGTTCCAGTGGTTGTTCTGCGGAACGAAATCGTTGAAGCCATCCGTCATCAGGATCACGATCTTGCGATGCCCCGGCGCATAGGGCCGCGCCTCCGGCACGAAATCCGGGGACAGCATGCGCCAGGCCCAGACGAGGCCGGTGGCGATATTGGTGCCCGACAAGCCATAGGACATGAAGCTCTCCGCCGCATTGATCAGCGTGCCCCGGTTCCCCGTCAAGGGCACGATCGGATCCGGGCAGGCGAGGTTGGGGCCCCGCTTCGCGACCATGTAGGGCCGGCTGGAGATGGGTGACTGGTCGGGTGTCACGCCGGAATTGTATTTCCAGATCCAGGCGCGGCGCACATGCACGTTCCAGCGATTACCGACCCAACCGGGAACGCCACCGGCATGATCGGGAAGATAGTTGTTCCGGATGCTGCCATTGTGGTCATGCTCATCCGGCCAGAAATACGGCACGAAATAACTGTCAAGATCCGACCCGTTCGGCGCCTCATCACCGACATCAAGCGGATAGGGCCGGCTTTCGACACAGCCCTTCCACGGCACATCCATCGCGTTGAACAGATGGAAATGGTTGGCACGCGGCACACGGCGGTCGCAATCGACCGGGGTTGCGTTCGTCAACGTACCGTAAGGCCAGGAACCGGCGGCCTGCGCTTCGCCTGCACCGAACATCTCGGCGAGGAAACCGGCGAAGCCGCTGCCCTCGTCGGCCCCGTCCGTCGCAACAGCAGTCTCTGCTCCGGAGGGTGCGGGAGGCGCCGGCGGCGCCATGGCGAAGACCGGCCCGTCATCCATCACCGGTGCACGCTGTCCCAGATCCGGATGCGGCGGCGGTGGTGGAGGCGGCGGAGGCGGCGGAGGCCCCGGCGGTGGCGGCGGTGGTGGTGGTGGCGATGGCGGCGGCGGGGGCGGCGGAGGCCCGGGAGGTGGGGGCGGCGGTGGCGGGGATGGCGGCGGTGGCGGGGGGGGCGGTGGCGGGGGCGGCGGCGAATAACAGCGATTGTCACGTATCCCCACGCCCGCGAAATTCTCCCCGTGATGCCGCGCCTGGCCGGACACATCCATCCAGCGCATGTGATCAGGGTGACCGGAAACATTCACTGTCGTAACGTAAGGAACGAGCGAGACGCGGACATTGTCGGTATTGCGCCCCGCCGGCTTGAGTTCGTCGATGAGGCCTCGCGTGGCCTCACGCATGGCGGGGACATGCGTGCGCATCGAGCCGGTCACGTCCAGCGCCACGGCGATTTCAGCCGAATCCACTGCCGCCATGGCCTCGGCGACGATGGAGCCGCTCATGGTCTCCTTGCCCAGCACGCGCGTCAGTGTCGTGGGCAGGGCGTAGTCCATCTCGATACGCGCTCCACGGCGTTCCTGCATGAAGACGATATTCACCTGTGCGAAGTCCACCATGCGCGGCAGGCGCTCCATGATGTAGCCTTCCAGATCGGCCCGGATTTCATCCTGGGTCACGTTCGGGTCGGACATGCGCTGGGCCGCCGCGAGCGCGGCGGCATCGACGAGGCGCTGCGCTTCGACCCTGGCACCGGTCGAACGTCCGTAATCGACGGCCGCACCGGCTATCCCGACGAGCGGGACCGTCGCGAGTGCGAAGACGATGGCGACATTGCCGCTCCGGTCTCGCAAGGCGTTGCGGAGGATTGTGGGCGAAACCCGCTCGAGGAAGGCTGCGGCCCGGCCCGCCAATCGGCGGACGGAAGCCGTGCCGTGCGCCACATTCGCGCGACGCGCTTTACGCAACTGATCCATGGTTACCTCACGAGCAGTGAGACCGGTTCGCCGGTCTTCATTCGTACCGGATTTGCAAATGGGTCGATCGCAAGCAGCGCAACGACACTTCCTCTTGGTAATGTACAAATTTAAAATAATTACTTTCCCGATTCAGGATTTGTGTAAATTTGGGATTACAGAAAATTAATAGCAACTCAGCCGAAACAATTTTAAATTGCCAAATGAATTACTCGCCACGCTTTGCAGGAGCTGGGCGCCGGCAATTCGCACATGATTTCCGGTTCGGATGATGCTAAGGCCCGGACCGGCGCGTTCAGTCGGCAAAATATCGGGGCGCAAAGGTGGCGAAGAGTACACTCGACAAGGATCTCGGCAAGGTCGACACGCTGGAGACGGCGACCGCGTCACGCGCGCGTGCGATGGCGATGCCGGGCCTGCTGCTCGTCTTCTTCATCGGTGCAATCACTCTGGCGAGCCTGTTCGTGATCGAGGGACCGCTGAGCTGGTTCGTCATCGCGGCAGCGGTGATCGCGGCCTATATGGCGCTCAATGTCGGCGCCAATGACGTGGCCAACAATATGGGCCCGGCAGTGGGCAGCCGTGCCCTCTCGCTCGGCGGCGCCCTCGTCATCGCCGCTTTCTGCGAGGCAGCCGGCGCGATCCTTGCCGGCGGTGACGTGGTCAACACGGTTTCGCGCGACCTCCTGCGTCCGGATGATGCGATGCCGGCGCTGCAATTCATCCTGGTCATGATGTCGGCCTTCCTCGCCGCAGCGATGTGGATCAACCTCGCGACCTGTCTCGGCGCCCCGGTCTCGACCACGCATTCCGTGGTTGGTGGTGTGGTGGGTGCCGGGATCGCGGCGGCGGGATTCTGGGTGGTACACTGGCCGATGATCGGCGCGATCGTGGCGAGCTGGGTGATCTCACCCGGCCTCGGCGGACTGATTGCCGCAGCTTTGCTCGGCTTCGTCAAATGGTCGATCCTGTTGCGCGAGGATCGTGTTGCGGCGGCACGGCGCTGGGTTCCGGTGATGGTCGGGCTGATGACCGGCGTTTTCGCCATGTATCTGGCCAATAAAGGCTTCTCGCGCATCTGGAACCCCTCCGCCCTGACCGTCCTGGCGCTCGGCCTGGTCTTCTTCCTGATCGGTTGGGGCATGTCGCGGCCATGGGTGGCCGAGCGTGCCAGGCATATCGAGAACCGTCGCAAGCATATCGCCAACCTGTTCACCGTGCCGCTGATCTTTGCCGCTGCATTGCTTTCCTTCGCCCATGGCGCCAACGACGTCGCCAATGCCGTCGGGCCGCTCGCGGCCATCGTCGCCGCCGCAGAGACGGGATCGTCGGAAGTGGGACGCGTCGCCCTGCCGCTCTGGGTTCTGGTGATCGGCGCGATCGGCATTGCCGTCGGCCTCGCCCTGTTCGGGCCGCGACTGATCAGGATGGTGGGCGAGAAGATCACCAGGATGGACGCGATCCGCGCCTATTGCGTCGCGCTTGCCGCTGCGATCACGGTGCTGATCGCCTCGGCGCTCGGCCTGCCGGTCTCCTCGACGCATATCGCCGTGGGCGCGATCTTCGGTGTCGGCTTCCTGCGCGAGGCGCTGATGAACAAGGGGGTGCCCAACCCGGCCGTGCAGCCGACCTCGCTCTTCCTGCGGGTCGACAAGCTGAACAAGACACCCGAGGACGCCATTGCCAAGGCGCAAAAGCGCGAGCGCCGGCAACTGGTACGGCGCCGGCACGCGCTGGGTATCATCACGGCATGGATCGTGACGGTTCCGGCGGCTGGCACGCTGGCAGGGTTGCTCTATCTCCTGATGCAGGCCTTCGCCGATTTCTGATGGAAATGCTGGCCTTTCAGGCGATCGCCTCGCGCTTGCGCAAATGCGCATGCAGGCTCTTTGTGACCTCGACGAGGCGCGGCTCCGACAGAAGACGGCGCGCCTCCGGCAGCAAGGCCCAATGGCGATGCCGCTGGCGCGACTCCTTCCACGGGTCGAGCTGCCGGGTCACTTCGAGCGGGTAGAGCGCCACGCGCAGGGGCGTCCGGGTCATGCCCTTGATCTTGACCGTGTCGTAACTGCCGAACGGCTCGGGCCAGACCTCCCCCTCGACACCTGCCTCCTCGAACGCTTCGCAGGCAGCGCTTTCGGCCGCTGTCATACCATCGATGATGGCGCCCTTCGGGTAGATCCAGCGACCCGTGCGACGTGACGTGACCAAAAGGAAGGCCACATGACCATCCATGATACGGTAGGGGATCGCGCCGACCTGGATAACCGGGTCGACCCCATCGGCATGACCGGCACGGCGCATCAGGGATGACAGCAAGGCGCACTCCTGCAATTGCGCGGAAGAATCTTCAGCAGCAATTAGCAGCTGCGCGCCTGCTGTACAATCGTATGGCGCCGGGTGCGCAGCGGATCAGTTGCGTGTGCTGCGCCGCTTGCGCCGTTGCTGGCCGAGGCCCATTTCCTTGGCGAGCTCGGAGCGGGCCCGGGCATAGTTCGGTGCGACCATCGGATAATCCGCCGACAGACCCCACTTCTCCCGATACTCCTCGGGAGTCATGTCGTATTGCGTACGCAGATGACGCTTGAGTGACTTGAACTGTTTGCCATCTTCCAGACAGATGATGAAATCCGGCGTGACGGAACGCTTGATCGGCACAGCCGGCTTGGGCGGCTCCGCAGGCAGCTCCGCCGCCTTGCCGGCAAGGCCGGCGAGGGCCCCGTGGATATCGGCGATCAGGCCTGGCAGATCGGCACTCGGAACCGGATTGTGGCTGACATAAGCCGAGACGATATCGGCGGTCAGGTCGATAAATTCAGCGCGATTTTCTTCGCTCATTGCTGTTGCGATTCCCTGAGGTTTTTGTGGATGGAGGCCTCGCGAACCGGTTTCTTCCAGAATATTCTTTTTTTACGGCACCGGCCATCCTGCGGACGTAAAGCGGAACGGCCTGTTATATTGCCGGTATCGAACATAACATCCTCAGGCTTAGTCAATGATTGCCAAGATTGCAAGAAGCAATTCAAGGTATTTAACCGGTGCTTTCCTTCGCAACGTGACCTATGGCCGAATCGTCGATGGCGTCCCATATTACGCATGGAAAGAGATCCGATGCCGCCTGCGGCGCCCCTTGGGATGGAGTAAAAGCATGAGTGACGTTCCCGCTCAGGAGAAAATCGTCAAGAGCGACGAAGAATGGCGCGAACAACTCACGCCGGAGCAATACCAGGTTACCCGCAAGGAAGCGACGGAGCCTGCCTTTTCCGGACCGCACTGGGACGAAAAGCGCGACGGCCTCTATCGCTGCATATGTTGCGGCAATGCGCTGTTTCGATCAGAGACCAAATTCGATTCCGGCACCGGCTGGCCGAGCTTCTATGAACCGATCGCCCCGGACGCGATCGGTGAGCGTGTCGATCGCTCCTGGTTCATGCGCCGTACCGAGACCCACTGCGCACGCTGCGAAGCGCATCTCGGGCATGTCTTCAATGACGGCCCGCGCCCCACGGGCCTGCGCTACTGCATGAACGGCCACGCCCTCGATTTCATCCCGGACGAAGAATGAGCATCAAACTGGCAAAAGCCAAGCCTCCCGTCACCGAGCGGCGGGAGCAGGTGACGCATGCACATGGCATCGCGCTTTCCGACGATTACGCCTGGCTTCGTGCCGAGAACTGGCGTGACGTGCTTGACGACCCCGCCACCCTGCCGGCCCCGATCCGCGCGCATCTCGAAGCGGAGAACGCCCATACCGAGGCCGTCACCGCGCCCCTCGCGACCCTGCGCGAGACCTTGCGCGCGGAGATGCGCGGGCGGATCAAGGAGGATGATTCCTCCGTCCCGGCGCCTCACGGCCCCTTCGCCTATTACCGGCGCTTTCGCGAGGGCGGCGAGCACCCGCTCTTCTGCCGCACACCGCGCGATGGCGGCGAGGAGACGCTGCTGCTCGACGGTGATGCGCTCGCCGACGGCCATGCCTATTTCGCCTTCGGCGGCGTCGATCACAGCCCCGACCACCGGCTCATCGCCTGGTCGAGCGATACCGAGGGTTCGGAGAGCTATACAATCCGCATCCGCGATGCGCAGACCGGGATCGATCACGACGATACCGTAACAGAGGCTGCCGGCGATCTCGTCTGGGCGCGCAACGGCAAGAGCTTCTTCTATGTGGAGCGCGACGACAATCACCGCCCCGTCCGCGTCAAACACCACGTGCTCGGCACGCCGGAAAGCGCCGACGCTCTCGTCTACGAGGAGCCGGAACCCGGCTGGTTCGTCTCGCTCGACGAAACCCGCTCCGGGCGCTTCGCCGTCATCGGCATCGCCGATCACGAGACGAGCGAGGCGCGGCTGATCGATCTGGAGGCGCCTGATGCGCCCCCGCGCCTGGTCGCGGCCCGTGAGACGGGCATGCTCTATGATGTCGAGCATCACCTTGAGCGGAAGCGCCTCGTCATCACGACGAATGCCGGTGGCGCCGAGGATTTTTGCATCGTCACTGCGCCGCTCGCCACGCCGGAGCGCGCGCATTGGCGCGATCTCGTTCCGCACCGCAAGGGCGTGATGATCACTTCCGCCCTCCCCTTCGCCCGCCATCTCGCCCGGCTTGAGCGCGAGGACGCCAATCCGCGCATCGTCATCCGGGAATGGGAGAGCGGCAAAGAACACATCATCGCCTTCGACGAGGAAGCCTTTTCCCTCTCGATGCAGCCGGGCTTCGAATACGACACCGAGATTCTGCGCTTCGGCTATTCCTCGCTGACGACACCGGCGCAGGTCTGGGATTACGACATGGCGTCGCGCGAGCGCACCCTGCGCAAGACCCAGGACGTGCCGAGCGGCCATGACCCCGACGACTACGTCACGCGGCGTATCCTTGCGCAGGCCCCCGATGGCGCGCAGGTCCCGATTTCGCTGATCCATCGCCGCGATGCGCGCGATACCGGCCCCGCGCCCTGTCTGCTCTATGGATATGGCGCCTACGGCATTGCCATGCCGGCGAGCTTTCGCACCAGCATCCTCTCGCTGGTCGATCGCGGCTTCGTCTATGCGATCGCCCATATACGCGGCGGCACCGAGAAGGGCTGGCACTGGTACGAGAGCGGCAAGCGCGAACACAAGCCCAATACCTTCACCGATTTCCTCGCCTGCGCGCAAACCCTCGCCGATGAGGGCTTCACCCGGCGCGGCGCGATCGTCGCCCATGGCGGCAGCGCCGGCGGCATGCTGATGGGGGCGGTCGCCAATATGGATCCCGGCATGTTCGCCGGCATTCTCGCGGATGTGCCCTTCGTCGATGTGCTCAACACCATGCTCGATGCCGAGTTGCCGCTGACGCCGCCAGAATGGCCGGAATGGGGCAATCCGATCGAGAGTCGGGAGGCCTTCGACCTGATCCGCAGCTATTCGCCCTATGACGCGATCACGGCGCAGCCCTATCCCCCGATCCTCGCCCTGGCCGGCCTCTCGGATCCGCGTGTAACCTATTGGGAGCCGGCGAAATGGGTGGCGCGGCTGCGCGCGACGATGACAAGTGGCGGGCCGATCCTCCTGCGCACCAACATGGATGCCGGCCATGGCGGCGTCTCGGGGCGCTTCCGGCAGCTGGAGGAGACCGCCCTCGTCTACGCCTTCGCCCTCGCCTGCACCGGGCATGCGTCATGAAATGACTTCCGTCTCTGGAACCTCCGGGCGACCTCGGCAGTTTATCGCCCGGGGCGTCGCCGTTCGGAGGATCATGATGGCGGAGAAGAAAACGTCGAAGCGCGGTTTTGCATCCATGAGTCCGGAGAAGCAGCGCGAGATCGCCAGCAAGGGCGGTCAGAGCGTGCCGGCCGGCAAGCGGTCCTTCGCCCAGAACCGCGAACTGGCATCCCAGGCCGGCCGCAAAGGCGGGCAGACATCGCAGACGCCGAAGCGTCCGGATGTCCCGTGAAAGGCGCTATGTCTCGTGTGGAGCAACCTGCCAGGCGAAGGCATCGAGCGTACGGCCATGGCTTTCGCTGGCATAAGCCTCCAGAGCTCGTAGATCCTTGATTTGCAGCAATCCGCGGGAGTAGCTGATGATACCTTCGCGCTTGAGCTTCGACCAGACCCCACCCACGGTCACGCGGCGCAGACCGAGGACTTCGGCCAGCGAATCCTGTGTCAGTACGAAAGCCGAGTCGTGCATGCGGCGATTGGCGAAAAGCAGCCAGTTTACGACCTGCGCCTCGGCCTGATCGAGTCGCGCGCTGACGACGGATTCCATCAATTGCACCACGAGCGACTGCGCATAACGCATCATGATCAGCCTGTAGCAGGCAAAGCGCTCCCCGGCCTCATGCATGGCCGACATCGGGATATAGCTCACCTCTCCTGCAACCCGCACCACGGAATTGCTCAGCGAGTGGCCCGCTCCGAGGATCACCGCGAGGCCGAGAAAGCCCTCATTGCCAATGGCCGCCTTTTCCGCAAGCGTGCCGTTTTCCCGCTGACCCATCAAGGAAATGATGCCGGTATGCGGGAATACGGCATGGGTGAAGGGCATCTTGTCGGCATAGAGCACCTCGCCGGTCGCAACCGGACGCCTGAGCGCATACTCTGCGAGAAATCCGCGCGCCTCCTGCGAGAAGGCCCGCAAGATCAGGTTTTCCACGCCAATTCTCCTTCCCGCCGCCGGGAATCGTCCGCGCCGACAGCCGGGGGCGCTGGCCGGGGCGACACTTTGCCCGGGCTCAACGAAACCGGGCCGAATCTGGTTCACATATTGTGAATGTAAAATCTAGATGAGCAAATTCGCAAAGTAATCTATGCAAGACGACAAGCAAAACCCATGGACGATCGGCTTTGGCTCGGAGCCTGCATTTTTACACAACCTTATGTCAATATCAGTTTCAGTTTTATCTTTAAAATAGAATTCGAAGTTGTGCTTCTGCTATAAAAACGTCTTCTTCGTATTGAGTGGCTAAACAAAAGTTTTAACGATTCAGAAAGCCGATATATGCAAAATTTTTGACACATGAAAACGCGATTATTCGCACAAGAAACGCATCTGCCCTAACTGAAAACGGGAAGTGCGGAGTGGTTGGGGGATCACCATGGCTTTATTCAATCTCGCGCGCACCAGGCGCGCGGAAAATCTGGCACACGATACAACTTCCCTTACGGCAAGCACCTTGTCCTTCGCCGTTCTGGCGGACAACCTGCCGGTCAACATTCTCGCCCTCGATCCGCAAACCGGCATCATCACGCATGCCAACCGCACCAGTATCGAGACCTTGAAGCGCATCCGCGCACATCTGCCGAAAGGCTTTGATCCGGACAGGATCATCGGCAGCTCCTTTGACGTCTTCCACGCTCGCCCGGAGCACCAGCGCGCCATCGTGGCCGATCCGAAGAACCTGCCCTGGCGGGCCAAGATCAAGCTCGGCCCGGAGCGGATGGATCTCAACATCACCCCCGTCTTCGACGTTCAGGGCCGCTACGTCGCCGCCGCCCTGACCTGGTCGGTGATCACGGAATTGTCGAATTCCATCGATGCCTTTGATGCCATCATGGAAGAAGCCATGCAGGGCGTGCGTCGTGCCAATGGCAGCATGCGCGACGCCGCCGATAGTGTCATCGGCTCGACCCGTGAAGCGACCGAGACGGCAACCTCCGCCTCCTCAGGGGCCGAGCAGACCAGTGCCAATGTCCAGGCCGTCGCCGCCGCAGCCGAGGAACTCGACAGCTCCATCAGCGAGATCTCGCGCCAGGTGGACCAGTCACGCGGGATCACGAAGAATGCCGTGCAGGAGGCCCGGGAAACCTCGCAGAGCGTGCAGGCCCTCGCGGATGCGTCCCAGAAGATCGGCCAGATCGTCTCGCTGATCCAGAACATCGCCGGCCAGACCAACCTGCTCGCCCTCAACGCCACGATCGAGGCTGCCCGCGCCGGAGAAGCCGGCAAGGGCTTCGCCGTCGTCGCCCAGGAAGTGAAGAACCTCGCATCCCAGACCGCCAAGGCGACCGAGGAGATCTCCGAGCAGATCGCCGCCATCCAGGAATCGACGCAATCCACCGTCTCCGCCATAGGGCGCATCTCCACCACCATCGACACGATCGACGAGACTTCGGTGGCGATCTCGGCTGCGGTCGAGGAGCAGGCGGCGACGACGAGCGAGATCTCGCGCTCGGTCACCGAAGCAGCCACCGGCAGCGCGTCGGTGAGCCAGGCGATGGGTGACGTCGCGCAGGCAGCGCGGCGTTCGGCGGAGTCGGGAAAGAGCATGACAACAAGTGCCTCGACGGTCGATGCGGAATGCGAGCGCGTCGCCCGGGCGGTCGCGGATTTCATCGAACAGGTGCGCAAGATCTGAGCTCACGCGCCAAGGTCCGGAACAGATCAGACGAGGCGACACGCATGCGGAATATCTCGGTCATTCACTCAGGCGCCGGAGAGGAGGATATCCGGTCGATGGAGGAAATCGATCTCGATTGCGCCTGGGAAGAGAAGACGCGCCGGATGGCACGGGCCGTCAGTGATCTGGAGCGCATCGAGACCGAACTGCTCGCCTATCAGACGGCCCTCGACCAGCATGCGATCGTGGGGATCACCGATCGACGCGGCGTGATCACCGCGGTCAACGAACCCTTTTGCCGGATCAGCGGCTACACGCGTGAGGAACTGGTCGGCAAGACCCATGCCGTCCTCAATTCGGGTGTTCATCCGAAAGATTATTTCGTCACCATGTGGCGCACCATCGCGTCAGGCGGGACCTGGCGCGGTGAGATCTGTAATCGCGCGAAATGCGGCAAGCTCTACTGGGTGGACAGCACCATCGCGCCGATCAAGGGCGATGACGGGCAGATCAAGGGCTATCTGGCTATCCGCATCGACGTGACCGAGCGCAAGATTGCCGAAGCCGAGCGTGCGGCGGAGATCGAGGCCCGCACCCGGGCAGAGACGCTGTTGCGCGACGTGATCGAGGCCATTCCCGACGGCATCGCCGCCTTCGACGCCGATGACCGGCTGATCCTGTGGAATGAGGGCTTTCTGCAAACCTATCCCAAGATGGCCGATGGCATTCGCCTCGGCATGAGCTTTGCGGAAATGCTGCATATGGGGGTCGCCCGAGGCCAGTTTCCGCAGGCCGGCAACAGTCCGGGTCGACAGAAGGCCTGGATCGACGCATGCATGCGCATGCACGCGGAAAGCGGTCATACCTTCCTGCGCGATACCGGCGACGAGCGCTGGGTGCAGGTGCGCGAAAGCCGCTCGCCCTCGGGCCATCTCGTCGGTATCCGCACCGACATTACTGCGCTGAAGCGCGCCGAGACGCTCATCCGCAAACAGGCCGAGCGGGACCCGCTGACCGGGCTCGGCAACCGCAAGGCATTGGCAAAACGGCTGGCTGCCGCGATGCGCGCGCGTCGCAAGGATGGCAATTGCGGTGCATTGTTCTTCCTCGATCTCGATAATCTCAAGCAGATCAACGACACGCTCGGCCATGATGCCGGGGATCATCTGATCACCACCCTGGCCGAACGGTTATCCGCCTATGCCCGCGAAGGCGAAACCGTGGCCCGGATCGGCGGTGACGAATTCGCCATCGTGGTTCCGCGTCTGGCGGATATGGCGGAAGCGCAGGCCTATGGCGAGGATCTGCTCGCCACGCTCGATGCGCCCGTGCGCATCCAGGGCCGCAGCGTCGCGCCCCGTTGCAGCATCGGTCTGGCCCTGCTTTCCGAGGATGCGCGCACCGCCAAGGAAGTGTTCAAGCACGCTGATATCGCACTCTATCAGGCCAAGGCGCGCGGGCGCGGTACGCTCTGCCTGTTTGATCCCGCGATGAAGGCCGAGCTGGAGGAACGCCGCGCCATCGCCGACGACCTCGCCGTGGCGCTGCTCGCCGACGAAATCGAGATCGCGCTCCAGCCCAAGACATCCTTCAAGGATGGCCGCCATACCGGCTTCGAGGCGCTCGTGCGCTGGCAGCGCGGGGGTGAACCGGTCCCGCCGCCGCTGATGATCGCGGTGGCGGAAGAGAACGGGCTGATCGTGGCCCTGGGCTATCGCATCTTCGATCTGGCGCTCGCCACCATCCGCAATCTCGTCGATGCCGGTCTCGCACCGGGCAGCGTGGCGGTGAACGTGGCCGCAATGCAGCTGCGTCAGGACGATTTCGTCACGCGCGTGCTGGGCCTTCTCGACAAGCACGGCCTGCCGCCGGCTACGCTCGAAATCGAGGTCACCGAGCATGTCCTGCTCGATGGCGGCGATGACTGTATCGCCCATACGCTCGCCGCCCTCCGCGCCCACGGCATCCGCGTCTCCCTCGACGATTTCGGAACCGGCTACGCCTCGCTGACCCATCTCAAGCGTTTTCCGGTGGATTGCCTCAAGGTAGACCGGTCCTTCGTCCGCGACATCGCACGTGAGCCTGATAACGCGATCCTGACGCGCACCATCATCACGCTGGCGCATTCGCTCGGCATGGAAGCCGTCGCGGAGGGGGTCGAGAGCGTCGCGCAGTACCAGTTTCTGGAGGAACAGGGCTGCGATTACGCGCAAGGCTATCTCATCGCCCGCCCCCTCCCGCGACGGGAGGTGGCCGCTTACCTGCGCGGCTTCACCGCCCCTGCCCGGCTCAGGACAGGCTCGCCAGCAGCCCGGCCATGACGCGGCCGCGGCTCGCGAGCGTCTCGATGCGAATATGCTCCTGAAGCGTGTGCATCATCGCGCCTTCGACGCCGAGACCGTCGAGCGTGGGGATGCCCATCGCGCCGGTGAAATTGCCGTCGGAGCCCCCGCCGGAGCTCTCGTGATAGAACGGCATGCCGACCTGTTTGTGGAAATCCTCGGCCATGGCGCAGAGTTCGAGCCCGCGCTGATCGACCTCCCAGACCGGGCGCGTCACGCCGCGCCGCACATCGAAGACGACCTCGCCCGATGAGGCGAGGGAGAGCATCTTCTGCACGCCCGCATCGAGATCCTCCTGGCGCTTGGCCATGGTCAGCACCTCGGCATCGGCGCGTGAGGAGACGCAATTCACCCATTGCCCGGCATGGATCACGCCGACGGAGAAGGTGCAGGCCTCCGTGGTCATCTCCTCGATCTGGATGATGCGCCGTGCCATCTCGCGAATGGCCGAGCGCCCGTCGGAAAGCCGGGCACCGGCATGGCTGGGACGTCCGATCGTGGCGATATTGAATCGCGCGATCGCGTAGCGACCGGAGGTGACACCGCCCTTGTCGCGACCGGGCTCGGGCACGAGCACCACTTTCGCGCGCGAAGCCTCCGCCTCTATGAGATCGCGCACGGAGGGCGTGCCGATCTCCTCGTCGGGGGTGAACATGATCGTCACCGGCAGCTTCGTCTCGATACCGGCGCGGGCGAGCTGGCGGATGGCTTCGAGGGTGAGATAGTTCCCGCCCTTCATGTCGCAGATGCCGGGCCCGTAGCAGATATCCCCGTCGCGCCGGAAGGGCAGTTTCTCCAGCGTGCCGACCGGATGCACCGTGTCGAGATGGCCGAGGATCAGGATACCGGGCTCGCCGGCATCGGGGTGGGGAAAGCGCGCACGCACGCTGTCGCCGAGCCCCATCCGGCCCGGAATCCGCTCGATGGTGGCGCCCATGCAGGCGAGTTCGCAGGAAGCGAGATCCATCATGCGGTTGACAGCGGCGGCATCCCAAGTCGGGCTCTCGCATTCGATCCATGGGCGAAGCCCTTCGAGCATCGCATCCGCGTCGAAGGGCAGTGCCTTGATATCCATGATTTCTCTCCCGGGAATTCGTTATGTTTGTTTCTGCTTGAGCGTGGCGAGTGTCTCCGAGACCGGGCGGAAATTGCCGAAATCCCAGTCGCGCCCCGGCGCCGCCTCGATCAGCGCGCGCGTGTAATCGGTCTTGGGATCACCCAGCACCGTCGCCGCCGGCCCGTATTCCACCACATTGCCGTGCTGCATCACCATGACATCGTCGCAGATCTGGGCAGCGACGCGCAGATCGTGGGTGATGAAGAGCAAGCCGATGCCGAGCCGCTTCTGAATGTCGTCGAGCAGTTCCAGCACCTGCGCCTGGACCGAGACGTCGAGCGCCGAGACGGCCTCGTCGGCGACGAGCAGATCCGGATCCATGGCGATGGCGCGGGCAATGGCGATGCGCTGGCGCTGGCCGCCGGAGAACTGGTGAGGATAGCGATCGAGCGCCGATCCGGGCAGGCCGACCAGCTCCATCAGCTCGCGCGCGCGCTCCATGGCCTGCTTGCGCGGCACACCGAAATTGGTCGGCCCCTCGATGATCGATTCCCCCACCTCGATGCGCGGATTGAGCGAGCGAAACGGATCCTGGAAGACGATCTGCACCTTCTTGCGATGCGGCTTGAGCGTGCGCTGCGAGATATCCGCGACTTCCGTGCCGGAGATCCGGATCGAGCCCTCCGTCGGATCGATCAGCCGCACGATGCAGCGCGCCACGGTGGATTTTCCGGAGCCCGATTCGCCGACGATCCCGAGCGTCTGCCCCTGGCGCAGCGTGAGATTGACATCCTTCGCCGCAACCACCGAGCGGCCCTTGCGAAACAGGCCGCTCGATTCGTAGGTCTTGCCCAGACCCGTCGTCTGCAGGACGATCGGCCTGTCATTGAGCTTGCGGGCCGGGCGCGGGATCAGACTCGGGACCGCCTGCAGCAGAGCACGGCTGTAAGCCGTCTTCGGATCGCGCAAAAGCGCATCGACCGGCCGCGTCTCCTCGATTTCCCCCAGCCGCAGCACGGTTACATCGTCGGCGATCTCGGCAACGACGCCCATATCGTGCGTGATGAACAGAACCGCCGTCCCCTGCTCCTCACGCAATTCGCGGATCAGCGCCAGGATCTGCTTCTGGGTGGTGACGTCGAGCGCCGTGGTCGGCTCGTCGGCAATGAGCAATTGCGGGCGCAGGATCAGCGCCATGGCGATCATGATGCGCTGGCGCTGGCCACCCGAGAGCTGGTGTGGATAGCTGTAATACAGGCTCTCCACATTCGGCAGATGCACATGCTCCATCATCTCCAGCACGCGCTTGCGCCGGGCCCTGCCATCGAGCCTCGTATGGGCGTCGAGCACTTCCGCGATCTGGTCGCCGACGCGGTGGACAGGGCTGAGCGCCGTCATCGGTTCCTGGAAGATCATCGACATGGCCGTGGCCCGCAGGGCCCGCATGCGCTTCGTCGAGGCTTTGAGGACGTTCTCGCCCTTGAGCAGGATCTCCCCGCGCGTCGGCGCCAGAGCCTTGGGCAAGAGCCCCATCACGGAAAGCGCAGTCAGCGACTTGCCGGAACCGGATTCGCCCACGAGGCACATGGTCTCGCCGGGTTTGATGGCGAGGGAGAGCCCCTTGACCACCTCGTAGCCCGGGTCACCACCCAGTCCGATGCCGAGATTGCGGATGTCGAGTAGCGTATCGCTCACCGGTCGATCCCCCGCTTGGCCATGCGCGGATCGAGCGCATCGCGCACCGCGTCACCCACGAGATTGATGGAGAGAATGGTGACGGACAGCACCAGCCCCGGCCAGAAGATGATGCCGGGATTGATCTGGAAGTAGATCCGCCCCTCGGCCATGATATTCCCCCAGGTGGGCGTTTCCGGGCTGATACCGGCGCCGAGAAAGGACAGGATCGCCTCGATCAGGATGGCGGACGCGCAGATATACGTCCCCTGCACGATCAGGGGCGCGACGGTATTGGGCAACAGGTGCCGCGTCAGGATCCGCCAGGTCGAGGAGCCGGCCGCCATAGCCGCCTCGACATAGGGCTCCTCGCGGGCCGAGAGCACGACCGAGCGCACCAGGCGCACGACGCGCGGCACTTCCGGAATGGTGATCGCGATCAGCACCGTCCACAGGCTGGCGCCCGAGAGCGCCACGATGGCGATGGCGAGCAGGATGTTGGGGATCGCCATCAGCCCGTCCACGACACGCATCAGGATGGCATCAAGGGCCCGGAAGAAGCCCGCGATCAGGCCGACGGCGAGGCCGAGCAGCACGGCCGCGACGGCGGCGCCGACGCCCACGACCAGCGATATCCGCGCACCATAGACGACACGCGAGAACAGGTCGCGCCCGAATGCATCGGTCCCCAGCCAGTTCAATTCGCTCGGCGGCTTCAGCCGCGTGGCCGGCGCAAGCCGCGTCGGATCATAGGGCGAGACCCAGGGCGCGAAGATCGCCGCAAGCACGATCAGCAACAGCATCAGCGACGCAAACGCCACAATCGGGCTGGAGAAGAAGACCTGGCGAAGCTGCGCCATGCGCGATGGCGAACCACTGGTGGGGGCGACTTGCGTGCTCATTGGTAGCGGATCCGCGGATCGAGGAAGACATAGGCGATGTCGATCAGGAGATTGACGACGACATAAACCAGCGAGGCCAGCAGGATCACCGCCTGGATCACCGGATAGTCACGCGCCAGAACGGCATCCACAGTGAGGCGCCCGACACCTGGCAGGTTGAACACGCTCTCGGTGACCACCACGCCGGAGATGATCAGCGCGAAGCCGATACCGATCACGGTGACGATCGGCACGGCGCAATTGCGCAGCGCATGACGCATCAGAACGCGGGTTTCGGTGAGCCCCTTGGCATGGGCCGTGCGCACGTAATCCTCGTTCAGGATTTCCAGCATGGAGGTGCGGGTGATTCGCGCGATCAGTGCGATATAGAGCAGCGTCAGCGAAAGCGTCGGCAACAAGATGCGCTGCGCGAACGGGCCTACCCCCTCGGTGATTGAGCGGAAGCCCTGAACCGGCAACCAGCCAAGCTGCATCGAGAAGATCTGGATCATGACATAGCCGATGACGAAGATCGGCACCGAAAACCCGACCACCGAAATCGCCATCACCAGCCGGTCGATGATCGTACCCTGCTTCCAGGCGGCGATCACGCCCAGCGGCACGGCGATGATGATCGACAAGGTGATCGTCGTCAGCGCCAGGCTGATGGTCGGCTCCAGCCGCCCGGCGATCATCGTGATCACCGGTTGACCCGAGATGATCGAGACGCCGAAATCGCCCCGCAGAAGATCACTGATCCAGTTGAAGAACTGGATGTGGATCGGATCGGTCAGACCGAGCCGTTCGCGGATTGCCGCCAGCTGGGCCGGCGTGGCCGTGTCGCCGGCGATGATCGCAGCCGGGTCGCCCGGCGTCAGGCGCAGGAGCAGGAAGACGAACAGGGCGACGAAGCCCATGACGGGAATCGCGGCGAGAATGCGCTGCACGATATAGCCGAGCATCGGACGCTCTCGTGAGATGAGGAAGGACATGCCCGGAACACGCGTTGTTCACTCTTCACGACGCGCGACCATGCGGGCTCACATTGCTTCGACCCCGGCCACCTCTTGCAGGGTGGCCGGGGAAGAGAAAGCTTGTCAGTTCTTCGTGATATTCCAGAAGAACGGTGCCGGGCCGTCCAGCACCCCTTCAAGGTTGGCGGACCAGGATGCGGGAACGATGTACTCGCCGACGGGCACGTACATCACCTCGTCATAGGCGAGTTCCTGAAGCTGGCGAGCATATTCCACCTGCTCTTCAGGATCAGTCGCCTCGGCATAGGCCTTGCGCAACTCTTCCGCTTCCGGAACGTCCGGCCAGCCGAACCAGCCGCCTTCGGCGCCACGCCCGTTGACCATGTTGTTCACGAGCGGGTTGAACACGTCGGCGCCGACCCAGTTGGTGAAGAACATGTTCCAGCCGCCATCGTCCGGCGCGGCCTGGCTCGCGCGACGCCCGACCAGCGTCTGCCAGTCCATCGCCTGAAGATCGACCTCGAAACCGGCATCGCGCAGGAGCTGCGTCGCGACGACAGGCTGAGTGCGCAGGGTCACCACATCGGTTGGATGCATGATCACCAGCGGCGTGCCGTCATAGCCCGCCTCTTCGAGCAGATCGCGGGCGCGATCCATGTGGCTTTCGGTCGCGAATTCCGCACCGGCATCGCTGGCAAGTGGCGTGCCGCAGACGAACATGGCCGGGCAGACATTGTAGAGATCGGGATTACCGATCATGGCGTCGAGCACATCCTGCTGGTTCAGGGCGGCGAGAGCGGCCTGCCGGATCAGCTGGTTGTCGAAGGGAGGATGCAGGAAGTTCATGCGCCCGATGGTCTGGTAGCCGAGTTCGTTCTGGTTGCGCACCACGAGATCCGGATTGGTTTCCAGGATCGGCAGAAGATCCGCCGGGGGCTGCTCCCAGTAATCGATCTCACCGGCGAGCAGCGCCGAAAGCGCCGTCTGGTCGTCGGCCATGGTCACCCATTCGACGCGATCGACGTTCACGACCTTGCCGCCGGCAGCCCAGCTCGAAGGCTCGTCGCGGGGGACGTAGTCTTCGTTCTTGAGATAGACGGCGCGCACGCCGGGCTGGAACTCGTCCTGCACGAAGCGGAACGGGCCGGAGCCGATCTGCTCGGGAATCGCCTCGGTCGACGGCGTGTTTGCCAGCCGCTCGGGCATGATGAAGGGCACGTTCGATGAGGGCTTGGCCAGGCTGTCGAGCACCAGGCCATAGGGCTGGGTCAGGTTCATGACGACGACGTTATCGCCTTCGCCTTCCATGCTGTCGATATAGGTCATGAGCACCTGGCCCATGCCATCGCGCTCACCCCAGCGGCTGATCGAGGCGATCACGTCGGCGGGGCGCACCGGCTCGCCGTCATGGAACATCAGCCCGTCACGCAGGGTAAAACGGTAGGTCATCCCGTCATCCGAGATCTCCCAATCCGCCATCTGCGGCTGCACTTCGAAATTCGCGTCGAGCGCCACCAGCGTGTCGAATACCATGTAACCATGGTTGCGCGACATGTAGGCAGTGGTGATGATCGGGTCGAGCACACGCAGATCCGAGTGCTTCACCGCACGCAGCGTCTGCGCCTCGACGGGTTGCGCGAGGGCCCCGAGCCCGACCGTCGCGACGCCGAGCGCCGTCATGCCCAGGAGCGACCGCCTGAGCAGCCCGAGCGATGATTCTGCCGGGCGGGATTTCCTGATTTCATTCATTGTCGACTCCTCCGCATGATGATTGCCCTGCGCGCCCCTCGTTGTGATTGGAATGCTTGCACACAGGCATGTCGTATCATCTGACATGCGAAGTCGAGCACCACCCCCCGGGTATGTCAACACGCCACGGCAACGTGTTTCCCCCGCCTTGTGCGGGGGTTTGTGCACGAGGCGGCAGTCAGGGCTCAAGAGAAAGGCGATTTCTGCACAATCAGTGGGACATTGCCATCGCGGCGGGCATGCGACGGGTTCCGAAGCGCCGTATCCGGAATCAAAAGTCCAGTTCACCCTGGGCGACCTCATCGAGCCGGATGACCCCCAGCAGCATCCAGGTCTGGGGCCGCTTTGCGACGTTTCCAACCGCGAAGGCCATGCCCTTGCGTGGATACTCCTCGTTGAATTTCTCATCCATCCATTTGAGCGCCGCTTCGTCGCTGCCATATTCGTTACGGCGTTTGCGAAAGGTCGTGTGCACCTCCCAGTCGCCGCACATGAAATGACGCCGGCGACCGCTATCCTCGAAACGGAAGCGGAAGTCGTATGGCGTCGGCTCAAGCGCCTTCAGATCGGCATCAAGGAAGCTCGTTTGCCGCTCGACCGCAGCGAAATGCTCGCGCTCCCTTGCAATACGCTCGGCTGATTTTCGTTTGAAGTGGAACGATGTCCGGCGCGGCCTGATCAGCGCCAGCGACATTCCCCGGGCCGCAGCCTCATTGATCGACGGCACGATCAGCGGGTTGAGGAAACGGGCGCGCTCGTTTTGCTTCATGTGCCCGGCAACGCGGATGCGATCCTCAAAGACCTTGCAGCTCTCGCGGCGTTTGTCCTGCGGCGGAAGCGCGTACTCGAAATCGACCCAATCCCAACGGCGGAACGTACTGCCCTCATCGAGTTGCCGAAACCGGATCGGATAGAGCCGCTTCCACGAACCATCCGCCGTCACGCCCGCGCAGCACACCGTTTCCTTGTGCTTCTTACTCGGCTGCGGCAAGGCCTTTACGAGGATCAGGGCGCGGGATTGCTGAAGCATGTTGGCCGTATTTTTCCAACTTGTCCGCAAACAGATGAAAGACCTCCGCCGACAAGCGCTCGCCGATCCGCTCGGCGACGATCAGGCGGTGGCAGGTTGCCGGATCGCGCTCATAGCAGAGCAGGCAGGTCGGCTCATCGGCGACATAATCCGCAAGATTCTCGAGTGCATCCTGCGATTCATACAACCTAAGGTGATTCGTATAGATTTTCAAGAATTCTGCATGGCGCCCGGCGCGCGCGGCTTCCCGCCCCGGCTTCGGATCGCCGAGCGCGCGAAAATGGGCGTAGCGGATGCCAGCCACAGCGAGACGCGCCGACAGCTTTGTCTTCGAAAAACCCTTCTTGCGCGAAACCGCAACGGCACGCACATCCGCGAGTTGGCGGATACCCGCTGTTTCCAGCGTTGCCACGAAGCGCTCGATATCGGTGCCCTCATAGCCGATCGTAAAGATCATCGTCATCGCGTCGCTTCCCTCACCCCCGAATCGCGCCCGATGATGGCGGATCACGCCTTAACACAATCCTCACCCGCCATTCACCACCCCCACCACCAGCGCGATGGCGATGACCCATAGCGCACCCACGAGCAAGCGCGAACGCCATGCGCCAGCTTCGCCGGCGCGCTCGATCGAACGCGGGGCGAGGCTGAGGCCATTTTCCGTTTCGCGTTCGAGCTGGGTGAGAAGCCGCTCGGCGCGAAGCGCCATTTCCGGGGCGCGCGCGGCGACACCGGCGAGCGTGGAGAGACCACGGCCCGCATCCTCGATCTTGCCGACGGGGCCGAGATTGCGCTCGATCCATTCGCGCACCACCGGGTCGGAGACCTTCCAGATATCGAGATGCGGGTCGAGATGGCGGCACACGCCCTCGACCACGACCATGGTCTTTTGCAGCATCACGAGCTCGGTGCGCGTCTCCATGTCGAAGATCGCGGTGATCTCGAACAGCAGCCCGAGCACGCGCGCCATCGAGATCTGATCGGCGCGGCGGTTGTGGATCGGCTCGCCGATGGCGCGGATCGCCTGGGCGAAATCGAGCACCGAATGATGCCTGGGCACATATCCTGCCTCGAAATGCACCTGCGCCACACGCAGGTAATCGCGCCGGATGAAGCCGAGCAGGATCTCGGCGAGGAAGCGCTGCTCGCGAAATCCGATCCGCCCCATGATGCCCGCATCGATGGCGACGAGCTTGCCCTGCCCATCCACGAAGAGATTGCCCGGATGCATGTCGGCATGGAAAAACCCGTCGCGAATGGCCTGGCGGAGGAAGCTCTGCAGCACGACGCGCGACAGCACTTCGCGATCATGCCCGGCCGCGTCGATCGCCTCCAGCTTGTTCAGCTTGATGCCGTCGATCCACTCCATCGTGAGCACATCGCGGTCGGTGTAATCCCATTCGGGAACCGGAACGCGGAATTCCTCGTCCTTCTCGGTATTCTCCGCGAGTTCGGAGAGCGCGGCGGCCTCGAGGCGCAGATCCATCTCGATGGTGACGGAACGTGCGAGCGTCTCCACGACCTCGCGCATTCGCAGCCGGCGTGCCTCCGGCGAGATCGCCTCGGCGAGACGGGCGGCGAAGCGCATTGCCTGGAGATCGCGGGCGAAGCGTCCGCGTATGCCGGGCCGTACGATCTTCACGGCCACGGGCTTGTCACCCTGTCGCGTCTTCAACAACGCCTTGTGCACCTGGGCGATCGAGGCTGCCGCGACGGGCGGGCCGAATTCGGCAAAGACCGCGCTGATCGGACGCCCGAGCGTCTCGGTGAGCGTTGCTTCCGCAAGCTCCTGCGGGAACGCTTCCATACGGTCCTGCAAGGCCTCGAGATCGCGCGCAGCGGCAAAGCCGACGATATCCGGGCGCGTGGCAAGGAACTGGCCGAATTTCACATAGGAGGGCCCGAGCCGCGCCATGGCCTTGGCCATGCGCGCCGGGTCGTTTTCCGCACCGCTTCGCTCGAACATTCGGGCGATTTTCAGCCCGAGTTGCGCCATCGGCGGCAGTGGATGCGGATCAACCCGCGAAAACACGCCCTCGCGGGCGAGCACATAGCCGGCCCGGATATTGCGGGCGATATGAACCAGCGCACCGAACACGTCAGATCTTCCAGCCGGAATGCAGACACACGATGCCGCCGGTCATCGCCTTCCAGGTGACGCGCCTGAAGCCGGCCTCCTCGATCATCTGGGCAAAAAGCCCGGGCGACGGGAAACGGCGGATCGATTCGACGAGATAGCGGTAGCTCTCGGCATCGCCCGTCACCATCTTTCCCATCTGGGGAATGACATTGAAGGAATAGAGGTCATAGACCTTGTCGAGACCGGGCATGTCCACCTTCGAGAATTCGAGGCAGAGGAACCGCCCACCGGGCCTGAGAACGCGGAACGCCTCGGACAGCGCGCGCTCCATGCGCGGCACGTTGCGGATGCCGAAGGCGATGGTGTAGCCGTCAAAGCTCTTATCCTCGAACGGCAGATCCTCGGCATTGGCCTCGACGAAATCGACCTGCCCCGCATGCCGCGCCGGCACGCGCTCGCGCCCCACATCCAGCATGTCGCCATTGATGTCGAGCACCGTGACATGCGTTTGCGCGCCGCCCCGATCGAGGATGCGGAAGGCGATGTCGCCGGTCCCGCCGGCCACGTCGAGATGCTTGAAGGGCCGCGTGCGCGAGGGCGAGAGCGCGGTCGCCATGGCGTCCTTCCAGGGCCGGTGCAGCCCCGCGCTCATCAGGTCATTCATGATGTCGTAGCGCCGCGCCACCGAGCGGAAAACGTCATCGACGCGCCCCTGCTTTTCCTCCAGCGGAATATCCTGATAGCCGAAATGCGTGGTGTCGTTGCTCATGCGCCCGCCCGATCTTCAAACTCACGCGTATCTGATAGCGAAACCACGCGCCTCTGGCTATGTAAGGCGGCGAGGAAATTCGTCACGGGGCAAGGATCAATGCCGGAACTGCCTGAAGTCGAAACGGTCCGGCGGGGGCTTCAGCCTGCCATGGAAGGGCGGCGGATCACGCAGATGCGGGTGAACCGGCCCGATCTGCGTTTCCCCTTCCCTGCCCGCTTCGCCGCGCGGCTCACCGGCGCGCGGATCGATTCGCTGGAGCGCCGGGCGAAATATCTGGTGGCGCGGCTCTCCACAGGCGAGGCGCTGATCATGCATCTGGGCATGACGGGTCGCTTCCTGATCGAGACGCCGGAGGCCCTGGTCGCCCCCGGCGCGTTCCACCGCGAGCCGGGCGCCGGAGCGATCCACGACCATGTGATCTTCTCGCTCGAAGGCGATGCCCGCGTCACCTATAACGATGTGCGCCGCTTCGGCTATATGGATCTCGTCCCGCTCGACGGCCTCGCGGAATGCAGGCATTTCAAGGGTCTGGGGCTGGAGCCGCTCGGCAATACGCTCTCGGGCGCTATGATCGCGAAACTGTTTGCCGGCAAGTTCGCCCCGCTCAAGGCGGCCTTGCTCGACCAGCGGCTGATCGCGGGGCTGGGCAATATCTATGTCTGCGAGGCTTTGTTTCGCGCCCGCCTCCACCCGGAAGCGCCGGCCGGCAGCATCGCCACGAAGACCGGGCGCCCGCGCGCTTCGGCGCATCGGCTCGCGGAAACGATCCGCGACGTTCTCACCGAGGCTGTTGCTGCCGGCGGCTCGACCCTGCGTGACTTCGCCCATACCGATGGCACGCTCGGCTATTTCCAGCACGCTTTCCGTGTCTATGACCGCGAGGGCAAGCCCTGCGTCACGTCGGGCTGCGGCGGTACGGTGACGCGTATCGTGCAATCGGGCCGCTCGACCTTCTACTGCCCGCTCTGCCAGAAGCGCTGAGCAGGCCCTCAGGCTGCGGCACGCGCCAGCGTGGCATCCCAGATCGCCGCATAGAACAGCGCACTGCCGGCCAACACGAAGACGTGCCAGATGGCGTTGTGAAAGCGCAATCCCTTCCACAGATGGAATATCACGCCGGTGGAATAGACGATGCCGCCGGCCGCAATCAGCGTCAGTGTCGTCGCAGAAAGCGATTGGTAGACGACGCCCCCCGCCGCCAGGCCGCTCCAGCCCAGCCCGAGATAGAGAATGATCGACAACCGGTCGAAGCGCCCGGGCAATCCGATCTTCAGGGCGCCGCCGATCACTGCGATCAGCCAGATCACCGCCAGCAGGATCGTCGCGCTGCCGCGGTCGTCGAGCAGGACCAGAAAAGGCGTGTAAGTGCCTGCGATCAGGAGGTAGATCGCCGCGTGGTCGAAGCGGCGCAGCACCCATTTCACGCGCGAGGCGGGCCACATGTTGTAGAGCGCGGAAATCGCCTTCACGGCGACGAGGCCGGCTGCATAGATACCCAGCGCGATGGCAAGCGCCGTTTCCGCTCCCGGGGCGGCGACACTCATCAGAAAAGCGACGCCGATCAGCGCGGCGACGAGCCCCGCCACATGCACCGCCCCGTCGGCCCAGAGTTCGGCCCGGTCATGGGTCCATCTGACGCTCGCCGGCGGCGTGAAGGCAGATCGCATGTTACGGCCCCTTGCAGGCTTGCGCGTACAATCCCTGCTATCACGCAGCCTTGTGTCATGCGTGTGGCGAAAAGGCCCGCCGATCAGGCGTTCTCACGCGCACTTCATGGCGCGCACTTTCCCTCTCCTGAGGGACGGGATCAAGGGTGGGGAGAATCCGGCTTCCGGGCTCATCGACGCTGATCATCTTCATCAACGCTTCTCCCCAGCCTTATTCCCTCCCCGCTGGGGAGGAAGGCCAAAAATCGGAAGCCATTGGCATATCACCCAAAATCATGACGTTCCCGCTCAAGCGAGTCCGCATTGAGTGCCTTAAACGCATGGGACAGGGTGAGAAATAATGAGACTGAATGCGACAACCGTAGCCCGTTCAAAGCCGAAAGAGGGTCGCGTCCGTCAAGCTGGTGTAATTTTCTGGATGGCCTGAGGTCATGATCAGGCGGCTTTTGTGGTTATGCTGAGGATGGGATCGATCTCCTCCTTGTCGATCTGTGCGAATGCCTCGACCATCATGTAGCGGCTTGATGTCTGCCATTCGTCATTCTGCTCGAAGAGCACGGCGCCGATCAAACGCATGATGGATGCTTCATTGGGGAAGATCCCGACGACGTCGGCGCGTCGCTTGACCTCCTTGTTCAGACGTTCAATTGGGTTCGTGCTGTGCAGTTTGGTGCGATGCTGGCGCGGGAATGACATGTAGGCCAGCACGTCGTGCTCGCTGGCATCCATGAGATCGGCCAGTTTTGGCCAGCGCGGGCGCAGTTGCTCTGCGACCTTGCGCCAGGTTTCGCCGGCATGGGTGCGGTCGGGTTGATCGAAGGCCTGTCGGATGGCAGCGGCGACGACAGTATGCTGACCACGCGAGACATGGGCCAGGGCGTTGCGCATCCAGTGGACGCGACAGCGTTGCCAGGTTGCTTCGAAGACCCGGGCGATGGCGGCTTTGAGGCCTGTATGCGCGTCGCTGATGACCAGTCTGACGCCCCCCAGGCCGCGAACGCGCAGGGATCGAAGGAACTCGGTCCAGAATGTCTCGGCCTCGGACGGGCCGATACCGAGGCCGATGATCTCACGGCGTCCCTCGGTGTTGGCGGCCACGGCGATTATTGCGGCGACTGGTACGATCCGTCCGCCCTGGCGCACCTTCAGATAGGTGGCGTCGAGCCAGAGATAGGGCCATTCGCCGGTGAGCGGGCGGTTCAGGAACTCGCCGACACGTTCGTCGATGTCCTTGCACAGCTTCGACACCGTGCTCTTCGAAATGCCGCTCAGCCCCATGGCCTGCACCAGCTCATCGACGCGACGGGTCGAGACACCACTGATCCACGCCTCCTGGATGACGGCCACCAGCGCCTGTTCCGAGGTCTTGCGCGCTTCGAGAAAGCCCGGGAAGTAACTGCCTTGACGCAGCTTGGGAACCCGCAGGTTCAGCGTGCCCAGACGGGTATCGAGAGCGCGCTCTCGATACCCGTTACGCCACGTCGTGCGTTCGCCGCTGCGCTCGTGCTTGCCAGCGCCGATCAGGCCTTCGACATCCGCCTCCATGATCAGCTGCAGGACGGCCTCGGCAACGCTGCGCAGAAAGTCTCCCTGATCGTGCTTGGCCAGAAGTTCGGACAGGTCCATGTTCGTCTTGGTCATCGGGGTCTCCATGTGGTCCGGGGTTGAAGTCAGCAAACTCCACCTCGACCATACACCTCGATGGCCACCCAGGATCACACCGTTGACGGCACTGAAATTACACCAGCTCCTTGGACGCTACCGATCGCTCCAAACCGCGCCCTGGACGGCGCATCTATGACGAGGCCACCCGCGAAGCACTCATCGTATTGTGGGAGGCGTCGGATCGGATCTGCGGCAAACGCCTGAAGCCTCTTATCCCCTTGCTGGTTCCGGCGATGGAACGTCATGGCCACCTTGCGCTCGACGATGAGGTCCGGCGTCGTCTGATGGCAATCAATGCATCGACAATCGATCGCCTCCTCGCACCAATTCGCACTGTTGCATCCGGAGGGCGCCGGCGGCGCAATGGACCTCCCTCGGCTGTGCGTAAAAGTGTTCCGATTCGCACGCATTCCGATTGGAACAACCCGGAACCGGGCTTCACGGAAGCAGACCTCGTGGCGCACAGCGGTCCCTCGGCCAGCGGTAATTTCGTGCAGACCCTCATGCTGACCGATATCGCCACCGGTTGGACCGAATGTGCGCCGTTGCTGTTTCGCGAACGGCACTTGCTCGGTTCGGTCCTGAGCGAGCTGCAGAAGTTGCTTCCCTTTCCCCTTCGTGGATTCGATACGGACAACGATACCGTCTTCATGAACGAGACGATGAGCTATACGCGAATCTGGGTGACGCAGTTTGAGGAGGTGGCGTATCGTGGCGGGTGCTGAAGCCTGCCAGAACTTCCAAAAGGAACGATACGCCTATGAAAGATGATATCACGATTACCCCGCTGTACCAGCCCGGATCTGTTGCGGATCCTCTGACAGAAATTGCCCGTGACGGCGCCCGCAGGATGCTTGCGGCGGCACTTCGGGCCGAAGCCGATACCTTTGTGGAGCAATATGCCGAGGAGGCTTTGCCGGATGGCCGGCAACGGATCGTCCGGCATGGTTATGGGCCACAGCGCAGCATTCAGACCGGCATCGGTCCGCTCGACGTGCGCCGCCCGAAAGTCCGCGACCGGGCCACCGATATGCCCGCGGAGAAGAAGGTCCGCTTCACCTCAAGCATCCTGCCGAAATGGGCCCGGCGGTCGAAAAGCCTCGATGCCCTGCTGCCGGTGCTCTATCTGCGCGGGATCTCCACCGGCGATTTCCAGGAAGCGCTGTCAGCGTTGCTCGGGGTAGATGCACCGAACCTGTCGCCTGGTGTCATCTCCCGTCTGACGGGCGATTGGCAGCAGGAATACGATCGCTGGCAGGGCCGTGATCTCTCGGCCCGGCGGTATGTCTATATCTGGGCCGACGGTGTCTATCTGCAGGCCCGCATGGAACCGCAGGCCGAGTGCATACTGGTCATTCTCGGCGCCACGCCGGAGGGGAAGAAGGAGCTCGTCGGCTTCCAGGTCGGCATGCGCGAGAGCGCGCAGAGCTGGCGCGAACTGTTGGTCGACATCAAGGCCCGCGGCCTCAAGGTGCCGCCCGAGATCGCCGTGGGCGATGGCGGCATGGGGTTCTGGAAGGCCCTCGACGAGGTCTTCCCGGGAACGCATCATCAGCGCTGTTGATGGATTGGATGCCCCCTCCCAACGGCATCGCAATGTGCCAACGTGGTGATCTGCAGGTCATTCACGAGAGGAGGAAGCATCCATGGACAACATTAGCATCATCGGCCTTGACCTCGCAAAGCGGGTCTTCCAGGCGCACGGCGCGCGAGCGGACGGTAGCGTCGGCTTCCGCAAGAAGCTGGGTCGCTCGCAGGTTCTCGGCTTCTTTGCCAAGCAGCCGCGCTGCATCGTTGCTATGGAAGCGTGTGCGACGGCCCACGAGTGGGGCCGCGCGATCGGCGAGCTCGGTCACGAGGTCCGCCTGATCCCGCCGATCTACGTCAAGCCGTTCGTCAAGCGGCAGAAGAACGACGCGGCCGACGCAGAGGCGATAGCCGAGGCGGCGGGTCGCCCGACCATGCGCTTCGTCGCGGTCAAATCCGAGGCGCAGCAGGCGAAGGCGATGGCTTTCCGGACGCGGGACCTCCTCGTCAAGCAGCGCACGCAGCTCATCAACGCACTGCGGGGCCACCTCGCCGAGCACGGCCTCATAGCGCCGCAGGGGCCGGCTCATGTCAAGGTGCTGGCGGACGCGCTGGAGGCAGCCGGCTCGCGTCTCGAGACGCTCGTGATCGAGCTGGGGCGCCTCTATCTCGAGCAGATCGAACTGCTCTCCGGCAGGATCGCGGATCTCGACAAGGTGCTGAAGCGCGAAGCGGCGCGGGAAGAAGACACCGCACGACTGATGACCATGCCTGGCGTGGGCCCGCTGACTGCGATGGCGGTCCAGACCTTCGCCCCGCCGATGGAGACGTTCAGGCGTGGACGCGACTTCGCAGCCTGGACGGGGCTCGTCCCTGTCCAGCGATCGACCGGTGGGAAGCAGATCCTCGGACGAACGTCCAAGATGGGGCAGCGCGACATACGGCGTCTCCTGATCATCGGCGCGATGTCGGTGGTCCGCTGGGCCGTCAGGAAGGGCGCGCCGGAAGGCAGTTGGCTCGCACGCATGCTGGCCCGCAAGCCACGCATGGTCGTCGCCATCGCGCTGGCCAATAAGATGGCGCGCGGGATCTGGGCGATGTCGACGCGGGGAGAGAACTTCAGGGGTCCGGTCGCCGCGGTCTGATGACGACATCAGCCGAGGCAGCCGGGCCGTTGGGCGTGTGAGGAAGTCGACAGCAAGGTAAGGGCAAACGATCGGTCAGATCGGGATCGAGAAAAGCATTTGAACCCAAAGAGCCTCGAGCTCGCGCTGTTGATGTGCACTCGATCCGCGTATCTCCATACTGGCCCGCGGTCCGTTCAGAGCCGCATCTCAAGGCCTGATACATGACCGCACCCGATCACGCGCTTGAGCCGAGCAGAAACCTCTTGCACGAACGGGGGCATCCATACATGGGTTCACAAGACGGCTAACGTCCTGAACAAGTTCCCGAAATCCATGCAGCCGGCGGTGAAGGCCGATCTGCGCGAGATCTGGCAGGCCGAAACCCGCGCCGCGGCGGAAACCGCCATCGACACCTTCGCCGAGAAATACGGCGCCAAATACGAGAAGGCCGTGACCTGTCTCACCAAAGACCGCGAAGCCTTGCTGGCATTCTACGGTTTCCCCGCCGATCACTGGGATCACCTGCGCACCGGCAATCCGATCGAGAGCGTGTTCGCCACCGTCAGGCATCGAACCGTGCGGACCAAGGGAGCATTGTCGCAGAAGACCGCGAAGCTCATGGTCTTCAAGCTCGTTCAGGCCGCCGCAAAGACATGGCGCCGCCTGAAGGGCGCGAAGCAGTTGCCAATGGTCATCGAAGGTGTCAGATTCACCAACGGTGTCGCCGTAAACGGTACCGAAAACCGCGCCGCCTGATCAGGCCGTATCACCCAAAATCCCGCATAGCTCCGCAAGCCCCACTCTGTGCCGCTCTCGCGACAGGCGATGGCGATCCTCGCCGAGGCGAAGTCCTCCTCGCGCGGCTCGAAGTACGTCCTGCCCCAATGGTCGCAACCGACGAAGCCTCTCTCGAAGACCGCCTTCAACGAGGCGCTGCGCCGCATGGGATACCCTGTCGGCGCGGTCACCGCGCACGGCTTTCGCTCGTCGGCGAGCACGATCCTGAACAAGCGCCAGTTCGACCGCGACCTTATCGAGATGCAGCTTGCCCACGTCAGCAACAATGTGACCCGCTCGATCTACAACCGATATGATTATTGGGCTGAGCGATCCGGGCTGATGCAGGCGTGGGCCGACATCATCGACGAACTCTGTCGCAGTTGAGGTCTAGTACTACAGTTGCGTATTCCTTTGCATTCTGATTCTGTGTCCGAATCAAGGAGGTTCGGGCATGGGTATTTCGGACTGGTCTGGAACATCGGTGAACTGGGCGGCGGCGTTGGTGGCTTTCAAGCAAGCGCTGGCGCCGATTTTTCCGCGTGTGGAAACATGGCGATCGGCAGGGGCCTTCATTGATGGTGTGCTGTCCGGTGTCGAACGCAAGACGGGCTGGATGCTGGCGGAGCAGGCGGGTCTTGAGCGTCCCTACCGGATCCAGTCCCTTCTCGGTCGAAGCAGTTGGGACAGTGATCAGCTTTGCACCCTCATCCGCGATCAGGCAGTCGATGCGTTGGGGGACAACGGCGTTCTGGTCATCGATGAGACCGGTTTCGTGAAGAAGGGCGATCGCTCGGTCGGGGTGGCGCGTCAGTATTCCGGAACTGCCGGCCGGATCGAGAACTGCCAGATCGGCGTTTTCTGCGCCTATGCCAGCCGCTACGGCCAGACATTGATCGACCGGCGGCTGTATCTGCCGAAGGCTTGGGCGGAGGATATCGAGCGTCGTCGGCGTGTCGGGATTCCCGACGACATTGCCTTCTCCACGAAGCCGGCCATCGCCCGCGAGATGATCGCAAGCGCTCTCGATAGCGGCCTGCAATGTGCGTTCGTACTCGCCGATTCAGTTTATGGAAGCGATTACACGCTTCGCCGAATGCTGGAGGATCGCGGGCAGCCGTATGTTCTCGCGGTCCGATCCAACCAACACCTGCGCTTCCTGCAGGCCGACTGGGGCCTGATCCAGACAGATCCGGCAACGATTGCGGCGGAACTTCCCAAGAAAGCCTGGACGGCGCTCAGTGCGGGCGAAGGTGCCAAGGGCCCCCGTTTGTATCATTGGGCACGGGTCTCATTGGGCTGGGCCACGCCGGAGGGGTTCGAGAGGTGGCTTCTCATGCGCCGTAATCTGCGCAATCGCGATGAAATCGCCTACTACTTCGCTTTCGTCCGAGAGGGAACGAGCCTTGCCGACATGGCAGGCGCTGCCGGGTTGCGATGGACCATCGAGGAATGCTTCCTGCGTGCCAAGGACGATCTTGGCCTCGATCATTGCGAGGCCCGCTCCTGGCATGGTTGGCACCGACACATGGCCCTCGTCATGGCCGCAGCCCTGTTCCTCGCACAGATCGCCGCAGAACAACGAAAGACCGCCTACGCCACCGATGCTGAGAGCAAACGGGACAAAACGAGTCCGGACCGAACAGCCGCATGATCGGCGCCATTGCCGGGCTGATGTCCACCTCGGAAATCCGCCGCCTGATCGCACGCCTCATCCTGACCGAACCTATCGCCACCGCATTCATATGGGCATGGTCCCTCTGGCGAAGGCAGCATCAAAAACAGGCGGCCATCAGCCACAGGAAACGACGCAGGAAGAATAAAAAGCAACTGTAGCACTAGAGCACGTCCCGCGATTGATGGATCGACTGTGATGTGACGATGGCGTTTGCGCGCGATTCAACAGCTACCTTGATGGAGGTGGCTTATGGGAAGAGAACTGAGCGAGGAACTTCGATTACGGATCCTGAGGTCTTCCAACGAAGGCATGTTGGCGCGGCAAATCCGGCGCGTTTCACAATGGGGTTTCCGGGCTCGCGAGAGGCGCGCCCGGAAATATATATTTCAGTTATTGCATATCGGAGATAAGCTTCTGCGCTTGCTCGAACATGGCAGCGCCATCGACTCCACGTTGCTCCATGTCAGATTTCCAAGTTTCGAGCAACGGAGTGGTTAAGGTGATCATCTCCTCGCGAACGGCGTCGTCGAGCTCAATCACCTGATAACCCTCCATTTCGTCGAAACGTGCCTTGTCCTCGAGTTCGCGCGCATCGAGCCCCGCGCCGATTGCACGCGAAAAGTCTAGGCCAGCATGATCGTCAATGACCTCTTTCAGATCGTCCGGCAGGCGTTCATAGCTATCGCGGTTCATAAGCACGATAAAGCGCGGTGCGGCGATCTGGGCATCGGTCAAAATCGACAGGCTATCCTCCAGACCGAAGAGAGTGATCGCTTCCCAAGGAAAGACCGAGCTGTCGATCGTGCCCAACCGCAACGCTTCGGGCATCTCAGTGACCTGCATGCCGACCTGTGTCGCACCGAGTAGTTCCAGCGCCTCCCCGACCACGGCGGACGGGGTGCGCACGCGCAATCCGCTCATGTCTTCCACAGTTTCGACGACCCGACCCGTGGTGAACAGGCCATAGGGGCGATGCATGTAGAGTGCCAATGGCTTTACGCTGCCGTAATCCCGGTCAAAATGACCTTCCTCATACATTGTCCACAATGCAGCTGAACCGTGCTCGGCACGATCGAAGAGAAAGGGAAGCTCGAAGACGCTCGATTGCGGAAAACGCCCACCCGTGTAGCCCTGCACCGTCCAGGCCATATCGATGACCCCGCTCTCAACGAGTTCGTAGGCTTGCGCAGGCGTTCCGAAAACGCCGACGGGCTGAAGGTCGATGGAAATGCGACCATCGCTATCGGCCATCACTGCTTCGGCGAATGGCCGGAGATGATTTTCATGCACATAGCCGCCTTCCGGGGTTAGGCTTGCGAAGCGAAAGGTGAATTCCTGTGCGGCAGCGGGCGCCGAAGTGACGGCTAGGGTCAGAAAAGCTGTGAGAAGATGTCGTTTCATGGGGTTCCTCCATTGGATTATACCCTTTTTGCTCAAGGGTTGGATGCCGGTGCTAGCGCAATGACGGCAAGTAAAGCGTTAGCACCGGAAACAGGATCAGGAGCACCAGCCGAACCACGTCGGCCAGCCAGAATGGGACCACGCCAAGATAGATCGTCGTCAGGTTCAGACCGGGCGTGGTTCCCTTGATAATGAAGACATTCAGGCCGAAAGGCGGGGTGACCAGGCCGATTTCAATGGCGATGATCACGAAGATTCCAAACCATATCGCAGCGTCTCGCGGGGTCATGCCGAGTTCGGGAGCAATGCTCACGACAAGCGGCAGAAGAATTGGCACCGTTAGTGTCATCATTCCGATGCTGTCGATAAAGCAGCCCAGGAAGATGTAGAGAGCCATGATCGTGAAGAGTATCATCAACGGCGACAGGCCGAGATCGATCACTGCAGCCGAAAATACGCGTGGCAGACCGGATATCGACATGAAGAAGCTGAACAAACCGGCACCGATCACGATAAGAAAGATCATCGCGGTGGTGCCTGCAGTCTCAAGAAGAACACCGCGCAAGCCGCGCCAGTCCAGACCGCAGCGCGCTAGGAAGAACATGAAAGTCCCGAATGCCCCGACAGCAGCAGCCTCGGTTGGAGTGAAGATTCCGCCGTAGATTCCTCCGATCACTAGCAGAAAAAGCGTGGTGACACCGCCGATATCGCGCAGGCCTCGTAATCGCGCGCTCCAGTCCGAGCGCGGTCCGGCGGGTGCTGCGGCTGGATTGAGGAACGTGACGATCACGATCGTCACGATGTAGAAGACTACTGCCATCAATCCGGGCAAAAGGGCAGCGATGAACAGGTCCCCGAGAGGGGTCTCGGTAATGATGGCATAGAGGATTAGCATGATCGATGGCGGGATCAATATGCCGAGCGTACTGCCGACCGCGATCGTTCCCGTCGCAAGACTGTCATTGTAGCCGTGTCGACGCATTTCGGGGAGGGCCACCTTGGACATGGTCGCCGCCGTTGCCAGTGATGAACCGCATATAGCACCAAAGCCGGCACAAGTGGCGATCGTCGCCATCGTCAGCCCGCCACGGATATGTCCAACGAAGGCATTAGCAGCGCGAAAAAGCTGTGTCGACATGCCTGCATAGCCCGCGAGCAGCCCCATCATCACAAACAGTGGCACCACCACCAGACTTGCCGAAGCGAGATTGCTCGAAGCCGTAATGCCGAGGGTGTTGAATGCGGGTGTTGCGCCGAGCAGCAGCCATAGCCCACCAAATCCCACCAAACCCATTGCGATTCCGACCGGAACGCCTATGCCGACGAGAGTCAGAAGTACGCCAAAACCGTAGATTCCCGTCCATGCCTGCTCGGTCATGACGCACTACCTTCGAAAGCTTCACTGATTCGGGATACAGCGACAATCAGGCAGACGAACACGCAGGCTCCGAAGCCGGCAGCCACGGCGTACCAAAGCGGCCAGGTCTCAAACTGCAGGATCCACATCCTGTCACCGCTTGCCCGCCGTGATCCCGCAAGGAGCCATAGCCGCCACGCCAGGGCGCCAATGGCTATGGCGCAGACGAGATTGATGGCGCAATCCAGAACCGCACGTGGCCGCGGCGGCAGGGTGGTCGACAGAATGTCGACGCTGACATGGCTGTTCTTGGCAAACCCCCAGGGCATTACCGCTGCCACGGCCAGCGCCAGCCCGTAGGTCATGACGTCCACTGCACCTGCGAGGGGTCTGCTCAGTGTAAAGCGCATCACAACGTCGCAGACCGTAAAGATCATGACGAGGGCGATGATAAGCATGCCCACAATGGCGCTAACCGCGCTCGCGCGCTGGCTGAACGTCTGCAATCTGCAGAATCTGCCGGGAGGCCGATCCGGCGCATGGTTCTCTGCTACCTGTTGCATGGCAACTTTGTTCTCCGTGTAGGTTTGCGCCATCGATCCGCGAGCGGCGCGTTCCATGACGGGACATGCCCGATCGGCGGTATCGCGCCGATGCCCCCCCGATCGCTCTCCCTGTCACTGCTCTTCACCGATCTCCAGTACAACGCGCCCGTTTACCTGTCCGGCTTCGAGCGCCTCCAATGTCTCCGTGCAGCGGTGCCATGCTCGCCGTTCCACGGGGATGGCAGGAACACGCCCGGTGCTAACCAATGCGGCGAGTTCCTCGAACGTGGCGAGATTTCCGACATAGGAGCCCTGTATCCGTAGGACCCGAAGGGGTATTGACGGCAGAGGAATCTTCAACGCGCCGCCGTAGAGCCCCACGACGATGTAGGTCCCTCCCTTGCGCAACACGCCGAGCGCCATCGCCGCGGTCTCCTCCGATCCCACAAAGTCGATGACGGTCGCCGGCGCACCGGCCGATGCAATCTGCTTGTTGGTGTCGGGGGCACGCGCATTGAGTGTCGCAGGAGCTCCGAGCGAGCGTGCGACACTCAACTTTCCATCGTCGATATCAACGACAGTATAGCCTGTTGCACCTTCTGCGACCAACAATGCCACGGCGGTCAATCCGACCCCGCCGGCGCCGATCAGGACCAGCGGAGCGTCCGGACCGAACGGTCGGGCCTTCGCCAGCGCCCCGAAAGCGGTCAATCCCGAGCAAGCATAGGTCGCGGCCAACGCCGGATCGACCCCCTGCATTTCGACCACGTGGCGCTCCGAGGGCACTATGACATGGTCCCCGTATCCTCCAGGGCTGAAAACGCCAAGAAAACGCGGTGTCGCGCAGAGGTGGTCATCCCCTTCGCGACAGTGCGCACAATTGCCACAACCGACCCAGGGAAACACGACACCACGGCGCCCAATCACCGATTCCGGTGCTTCGGGACCTACACTAACAACTTCACCAAACATTTCATGACCGGGGGTGAAGGGAGGCTTCACACCACGACCAGACAATTCCAGCTTCTTGCCGTCACCGAGATCATAGTAGCCATGCCAAAGATGAACATCGGTGTGGCATACCCCGCAATGCGACACGCGGACGAGTACCTCGGTGCCCTTGGGCTGCGGCGTTGGCCGCTCCATTCTCTGCAGAGGTTCGCCGAACTCGGCGACACAATAACAACGCATGCCGTTTATCTCCCCTTGGAATTTTCGTTTGACGGTGCCGGAATCAGCGCATTGCGGTCCAATCCTCTTCGTCGAGCGCGCCGAGATGACCGAAGGTGCCGACACCCTTGAGCCAGCGCCCGCCATCGATGGTGACGCATTCGCCGTGGATATAGGCGGCGGCGTCGCTGATCAGGAATGCCGCGAGTTCGGCCAGTTCCGCCGGATCGCCCGGGCGTCCGGTGAGATTGCCGGTCTCGTGGCGACGCGCGAGTTCGGGCCGCGGGACGAGACGCTCCCAGGCCCCCTTGGTGGGAAAGGCTCCGGGCGAGAGCGCCACGAAACGGATGCCGCGTGGTCCCCATTCCTGGGCCAGGGATCGGGTCATGGTTAATAGACCGGCCTTGGCGATGGCCGAGGGGACGACATAAGGCGAGCCGTGCCAGGCATAGCTGGTGATGATCGACAGGACCGTGCCGGGGGCTTGCGCAGCGAGGCGTCGCTTGCCGAATGCGCTGGTGCAATACAGGGCCCCCTTGAGCGACGTGTCGATGATGGCATCGAGTGCCCGATGGGAGAGGGTCTCGGAGCGGGCGACGAAATTCGCGGCCGCATTGTTGATCAGGGTGTCGGGGCCCTCGCCGTCGGCGAAAGCGGTCTCGAACAGGGCTTCGACCCGGCCCGCATCGCGCAGGTCGACCGGGAAGGTCTCCACCGGATGGGTGGACAACGTCCCCATCTCGGCCGCCGCCCGTTCGAGCACTTCGGAGCGGCGTCCGCAGATCATCACCCGTGCCCCGAGCCCTAGGAAGCGCTCGGCCATGGCCCGCCCGAGCCCGGTTCCGCCGCCGGTGACGAGAATGCGCCGCCCGGCGAGTGCATCATCGCGCAGGACTTGGCGAAAACCGGAGGGTGCCGTCTCGCTGCTCATATGCGTCGCCCCGCCTCGGCATCGCGGATCATGTTGCGCGCGATGATCAGTTGCTGAATCTGGGTGGTGCCCTCGTAGATGCGAAACAGCCGCGCATCGCGGTAGAGCCGCTCCACCGGGTATTCCGCCATGTAACCCGCCCCGCCATGAATCTGGACCGCCCGGTCGGCGACCCGGCCGAGGGTTTCCGAAGCGAGCATCTTGCAGCAGGAGGCCAGCGTCGGGACCGTCTCGCCGGCATCGTAGCGCCTTGCAGCATCGCGCACGAGTGCGCGCGCCGCCTCGATTTCGGCGCGGCTGTCAGCCAGCATGGCCTGGACGAGCTGGAAACCGGCGATCGCCTGTCCGAACTGTCGGCGCTCCATGGCATAGCTCAGCGCCTCCTCCAGCAGGCGGATCGCGGCGCCGACAGAGACGGCGGCGAGATGGATGCGCCCGCGATCGAGCACCTTCATCGCCGTCGCGAAGCCCTGACCCTCGCGCTCCGGGCCGCCGATGATCGCATCGGCGGGGACGCGCACGTCCTCAAACACCACGTCGGCGGTATGGGCGCCACGCTGGCCCATCTTGCGGTCGCTCTTGCCGACCGACAATCCGGGCGTCTCTGCGGGCACGAGGAAGGCGGAGATGCCCTTTCCGGCTGGAGCGTCGGGATCGGTGCGGGCCATCACCGTGAACAGCCCGGCAATCGGGGCGTTCGTGATGTAGCGCTTGGTGCCGTTGATGAGGAAATCCGATCCGTCCCGCCGGGCCGTGCTGCGCAGGGAGGCCGCATCGGAGCCGGCTTCGGGTTCGGTCAGGGCGAAGGAGGTGATCAACTCCCCCGAGGCGATGCGCGGCAACCACCGGCTCTTCTGCTCGTCGTTGCCGTCGATGATGATGCCGAGCGCGCCGATGCCGTTATTGGTACCCAGCCGCGAGCGGAAGGCCACGGAGGCGCGGCAGAGCTCCATCATCACCTCGGCCTCTGTCGCGAGATCGAAACCGAGCCCGCCGTATTCGGCCGGCGTGGAGAGGCCGAACAGGCCCATCTCCTTCATCGCATCGACAAGAGGCTGCGGAATCGCGTTGGTCTCCTCGACCTCTGCCTCCGCCGGGATCAGGCGCTCTTCGACCAGCCGGCGCACGGCTTCGAGGATCTGTGCGGAAATCTCGGTGTCGAGAGGCATGGCTTAGGCATCCTTGAATGCAATCTCTACAGAATGCAGTTTAAAGGGCGCACTAGGAGCGCAAGGTGAATGAGGGCGTTAGGCGAAGACCGTTTCGCAGCATGGTGAAAATGGAAGACAACGCTCTCAACATACCTTGGCCTTTCGTCCCAAACATGATAAGCCGATCCAACCATAAGAATGGCATATGTACAAGAGAATGAACGAAACGAATTTGCCCCAAAACGTTAGAAGCGTCGGCGCCGTGGTTCATGCATTGCAGATCCTGCGTCATCTTGCCGCCGATGGCGCGCCGCAGGGTGTGACAGCGATCTCACGGGCCACGGGGATCAATACTTCGACGTGCTTTAACATCCTGCGCACGCTGGCGGCGGAACGGCTGGTCGTTTTCGATATGGATGCCAAGACCTACCGGCTAGGCTTCGGCGTGGTCGAGCTCGCCCTCGGACTGCTCGGCGCCAATCACGGGGACCTGATCAGGCCCGAGCTGGAACGGCTGGCGCTAAATAACAGCGCATTGATGTGTCTGTGGCACGTGACGGAAGCCGAGCGCATCGTGCTGGTCGACCGGGTCTTCTCCAGCACTTCGGTGCGGGTGGACATGCATGTCGGCACACGCCTTCCAAGCCTCGTCGGAGCGGTCGGGCGGTGCGTGGCAGCGGCGCGCGATTTCGACGAGGCTGAATTGCGCCGGCGCTTTGCCGGCCTGCGCTGGCAAGATCCGCCGCGATTCGAGGATTATCTGGCCGATGTCCAGAGCGTTGCGACCAACGGGTATGCCCGCGATCGGGGGGATCTCTTCATCGGTTTGGATATCGTTGCCGCAATCGTTGTCGACCATACCGGCGCGCCGCGCTACGGGCTGAGCGGCATCGCCATTGCCGGCCAAGTACCGGAGCCGGCGATGGAGCGCCTCGGAGAGGATCTTGTCGAGGTTGCCCAGCGCATAGGGCAGGCCTTGTTCTCGGTCAGGAAATGATTGGCGAAAGGCAAATTGGCATACTGAAAAGTGAATAGCCTTCTCTAGACAGAATATTAATTCTGTGAAGACTAGTAGCTGTAGGGAAAACAAGCTCCGCGCTGGAGGAAAAGGCCGCAATGTCATCCCCGAGCCGTTCAACCCCGAAGCAGTATGAAGATCCGGGCCCACCTGCCGACCTGAGCGCGTTGCTTGCGCCGCTTTCCGTCGCCATTGTCGGTGCCTCGAACGATCCGACCCGAATCGGGGGGCGTCCTGTGCATTATTATCGCCAGGCGGGGTTCTCCGGCGCGCTCTATCCGGTCAACCCCAATCGTGACGAGGTCCAGGGTTACAAGGCCTATCCTGATGTCGCATCGATTCCGCAGGCGATCGACTTCGCCCTGCTCGCCGTGCCGGCGGAGCGGTTGATCCCCTCGCTCGAGGCCTGCGCCGACAAGGGGGCGAAGGCTGCCGTGATCTTCACCGCCGGCTTTGCCGAGATCGGGGAAGAGGGCGCCCGCCGCCAGGAGGAGATCGTCGCCTTCGCCCGTGAGCGCGGCATGCGGCTGCTCGGGCCCAATTGCCTCGGCCTGTTTCATGCCGCCCACGGCCATTGCCCGACCTTCTCCTCCGCGCTCGAGGGCGGGCTGGCGGAGCCTGGTCGCGTGGGCTTCATCACCCAGTCCGGCGCTTACGGCACGCATCTGCTGGTGATGGCGCGCGAGCGCCGGATCGGGGTGAATTACTGGATCTCCACCGGCAACGAGGCCGATATCGGCGTGGCTGATTGCCTCGATTTCCTCGCCGCCGATCCGGACACCGATGTGATTGCCTGCTATATGGAGGGTGTGAAGAACCGCCCGCTCTTCCTGCAGGCGCTGGCCCGGGCGCGCGCGGCGGGGAAAGTGGTCTGCATGATGAAGGTCGGCGTCTCGCCCATGGGCGCCCAGGCCGCCGCTTCGCATACCGCTTCGCTCGCGGGCGCCGATGATATCTTCCAGGCCACCATGGAGGAATTCGGTGTCGAGCGTTGCGAGACCACGGAGGAAATGCTCGACATCGTCTATGCAGCCAGCCGCACGCGTCTGCCGCGCGGGCGCAAGCTCGGTATCCTGACGATTTCCGGCGGTGCCGGTGTGCTGATGGCGGATGCCGCCCATCGCCACGGCCTTGCCGTCCCCCCGATGCCAGGGGCGGCACAGAAGGCCCTGCTCGAGACCAACCCGTTGGCGAGCGCGCGTAATCCCGTCGATATCACCGCGCATGCGATCAACGATTTCGGCCTCGTCGGCAAGAATCTGGAGAGCATGCTGACCGATGGCGGCTACGACATGCTGGTCTCCTTCTTCACTTCGTGGCCGGCCTCGCCGGTCAACGGTCCGAAGCTGCGCGAGGCGCTGATCAGCGGTTCGCAGGGCCATGAGCGCGTGCCGCACGCCCTCGTCGTCTGCGGTCCGCCGGAGACGCTGGCCCCGTATGAGGATGACGGCTTCATCCTGTTCGACGACCCCTCCCGAGCCGTGGCGTCGCTCGCGGCGCTGGCGCGCATCGCCGAGCGCCGTGAGGCGGACGATGACGCCCGGCCGCCTGCCTTGCCCGAACCGGTGCCAGTGATTCCGCAGGGTGCGATCGGGGAGTTCGAGGCCAAGGACATCCTGCGCGGCATCGGCTTCCCGGTCCTGCCGGAGAGACTTGCCGCGACCCGTGCGGAGGCCGTCACTGCCGCGCGGGAGGTCGGAATGCCGGTCGCCATGAAGATCGTCTCACCTGATATTGCCCACAAGACCGAGATCGGCGGCGTCGCCCTCGGTGTGGCCGACGAAGCGGCGGTCGGGGCGGCCTTCGACACCATCATGCAAAACGCCGCGCGGAAGGCACCGCAGGCGCGGATCGAGGGCGTACTGATCTCGCCGATGGCGGGCGAAGGGCTCGAACTGATCGTCGGTGCGCGCTGCGATCCGGTGATGGGGCCCGCGATCATGGTGGGGCTGGGCGGCATCTATGTCGAGGTGATGCGTGACGTCGTGCTGCGGCGTGCCCCGGTCAGTGTTGCCCGTGCGCAGGATATGCTCGGTCGCCTCAAGGGTGCGGCATTGCTCGATGGCGTGCGCGGCCAGCCGGCGGTGGATCGCGCAGCGGCAGCCGAAGCAATCGCGCGGCTCTCGCAATTCGCAGCCCTCAATGACGGACGTTTCGAGAGCATCGAGATCAATCCCTTGCTGGTGCGTGCTGACGGAAAGGGCGCGGTGGCGCTCGACGCGCTGATCACGCCCGCATCCGGCATGACGGAGGAAACCGATGACGCATGACGCAGAGTCGATGCCGCAGCGCGCCCGGCCCTGGCGCTTCGACGATTTCGCGGAGGACGCCATCCTCGGCGAGGCGACACTGATCCTGGACGAGGCGCGGCTAACGCGCTGGGCCGGTCTGTTCGGCCAAACAGCCCCGCCCACCACGGCGCCCGCCGGACTGCTGGTCGCCCTGCTGATGGAAGGTTACATGGACGCGATCAGCCCGCGCCCCCTGGCAATATCCATGCGGGCCAGTGGTTGCGCTTTACCAGCGCCGGGATCGGTGCAGGCGAGGCCCTGACCGTGACCATGCGCTGCAACGGGCGGGAACTGAAGAACGACCGGCGCCGGGTGCGTTTCGGAGCGGAGATGTGTGATCATGATGGGCGTATCGTACTGGAAGGCGAGATGCGGGTGATCTGGGCCGCCTGAGCGTGCCCGGCAGGATCGAGGAGGAGGCTGTCATGGCAGCGGCGGGATGGCCGGAGAGACTGACCGAGGCGCACATGGTCGCTGATGCGCGATCAATCGCGCTCTATGCCGAGATCACCCGGGATTTCAACCCGCTGCATCTCGATGCCGACTTTGCGGCGAAAACGCCCTTCGGAAAGCCGATCGCACACGGGACCATGTCGCTGGCGCTGGTCTGGGAGGCTGTGCGCGCCACGTTCGGTGATGCCGCCATGCCCGGCGAGGCGGAAATCCGCTTCTCCGCCCCCGTCCCCGTCGATGCGCGCATCACCGCGCGGGGCCGTTGCATCGACGATGAGGCGGGGCGTTATGCCTTCGAGGTTGTGCGCGAGGATGATGTCGTGGCGCTCTCGGGCACCATGACCGTTATGCGCAAGGGTGATGGAGCGACGGCGTGAGCTTCGTCATCGGGGCCGGACTGACACCGTTCTCGCGGGATTCCGGAGCCGATACCCTCACCCTGATGAGCCGCGCCGCACAGGCCGCGCTCGACGATGCCGGGCTGGTGCGCGCCGATATCGACGGGCTGGTTACCGGCTATGCCACGACGCTGCCGCATCTGATGCTCGCCACTGTCTTCGCCGAGCATTTCGGCGTGAAGCCGCACTACGCCCATGCCGTCCAGCTCGGTGGCGCCACCGGGGCGGCGATGGTGATGCTCGCCCACGGCCTGGTGAAGGCCGGGATGGCCCGCAATATTCTCGTCGTCGCCGGAGAAAACCGCGCGAGCGGTGCGACGCGCGACGAGGCGATCAAGACATTGGCGCAGGTCGGTCATGGCGAAATGGAAGCGCCATTGGGCGCGACCGTCCCGGGCTATTATGCGCTCCTCGCCTCCCGCTACATGCATGAATTCGGCGTGGCCGAGGCCGATCTCGCTGCCCTTGCCGTGCTGATGCGCGCGAATGCGGCCTGCACCCCCGGCGCCCATCGCGGAGAGCCTGTCACCGAGGCGCAGGTAATGGCCTCGCGCCCGATCGCGCCGCCCCTGAAACTGCTCGATTGCTGCCCGGTTTCGGATGGCGCCGCCGCCTTTGTCGTCGCTGCGCATCCCGGTGAGGGGCCCGCCCTGCGCATCATCGGCTGCGGCCAGGCACATCAGCACCAGCATATCAGTGAACTGGCCGATATCGCCGATACCGGCGCTGCCGCGAGCGCCGCGCGCGCATTCCGCTCAGCCGGGATCGGGCGCGAGGCGATCGGCTATGCCGCAATCTATGACAGTTTCTCCATCACCCTGTGCATGCTGCTTGAGGAAATCGGGATCGTGCCGCGCGGGCAGGCAGGCGCCGCGGCGCGAGCGGGCCATTTCACCCCCGACGGTGATCTGCCGCTCAACACCCATGGCGGCCTGCTCGGTTACGGCCATTGCGGCGTGGCCGGGGCCATGGCGCATCTGGTCGAGGCGCGTTTGCAGATGACGGGACGCGCCGGTCCGCGCCAGGGACGGGAAGCGACCTTCGGCCTGTTTCACGGCGATGGCGGCGTGATGTCCTCCCATGTCTCGCTGATCCTGGAGCGGGTGCGATGAGCAGCGCGCAAGCCGAATCTGCCGGTCTGGAATTCCAGGAATGCCGTGCTTGCAGGGATCGCTGGTACCTGCCGCGCAGCCTGTGCCGGTCCTGCGGCAGCGACCGCATCGAGAATATGCCCGCCGGTGGAGACGGTGTCGTCCATGCTGCGACCACGATCCACCGGGCGCCGGGGCCGGAATTTGCCGATGCGGTACCCTATGGCATCGTGCTGGTGGATCTGGATGAGGGCGTGCGCGTCATGGGCCGCGCACCGCCGGATATCACCATCGGAACGCGGGTGCGTTGTCTCATGGAAAGGGTGGTGGAGACCGACTTGCCGGTCTTCACGCCGCTTGGATAACCGTCCCTTGCCCGGCCCCCCTTGCCTAACCCGTTGGCTCCCGATCCAGCAGGATTCGCGCGGCCTCCTCTTCCGCTTGCGCATCGCCCGGATCGAAGGGGTCCTGCGGCGTGAGTTTGTGGCGGATGATCAGCCGGGCGATGGTGTAGCGGCTGTCATCGCCGCCGCGCGCGGCGCAATCGGTGGCCTCGATCGCCATGATTGCCGCGCTCGCCGCGTGATAGAGCGTACTGGCGGCCACGCGTGCGTGGCGTTCACCGGATGCATCCTGAGCCGCATGGGCGGCAGCGGCGACCGCGCGGGCGAGCGCTGTATCGAGATCGGTGCGCAGATCGGGAGGGATCGTCGGTCGCGCATCCATGGCGGTGGTGAGTTCGCGCTCGAGGGCGCGGGCGCTGTCGAGCTTGCGGGTGGTGCGCACCACGTCGAGGGCGATGATGTTGCTGGTACCCTCCCAGATCGAGCCGAGATGCGAATCGCGCAACAGGCGCGGATTGATCCATTCCTCGATATAGCCGCAGCCCCCGCGCACTTCCATCGCGTCACCGGCCACCTTGCGCGCGTCGCGGCACGCGCGGAATTTCAGGAGCGCCGTGAGCAGGCGCAGGACGGGCCCGGCCTCGTTGCTGCCCGCATCCGCCCGGCGCAACGCCTCGGCGGTGTAGAGCGTCATCGACAGGGCCTGTTCGGTGGGCAGGATCAGCTTGAGCAATTGCCGGCGCATCAGCGGCAGGTCGATCAGGCGGCGCCCGAAGGCTTTGCGATGGCGCGCCACATGCAGCGCCTCATGCAGCGAGCGGCGCATCAGCCCGGCGGCGCGCACGCCGTTCGACAGACGCGAGACGTTGATCATCTCGGTCATCTGGCGAAACCCGTCATCGATGCGCCCCACCGGCCAGGCGAAGGCGCCTTCCAGCGCGATCTCACCGGACGCCATGGAGCGGGTGCCGAGCTTATCCTTCAGGCGTACGATCCGATAGGCGTTGTGGCTGCCGTCCTCGCACCGGCGCGGCATCAGGAACAGGCCGAGCCCGCGCGTGCCAGCCGGCGCGCCTTCGGGGCGGGCCAGTACCATGGCGAGATCGGCATCGGCATTGGAGCAGAACCACTTGTCGCCATGGAGCCGCCAGTTGCCTGCCTCGTCGCGCGTCGCGCGCACCGTGCTGGCACCGACATCCGAGCCCGCGCCCTGCTCGGTCATGAACATCGCGCCCTGGGCCAGCCCGTCGAGATCGCCCGCCGTGAGGGCCGGGAGATGACGGGCGACGAGATCCGGATCGCCGAACTTGCGCAGGGTGCGCGTCAGCGAATCCGTCATCGAGACCGGGCAGCACAGCCCGAATTCCGATTGCACGAAGAGATAGGTGAGCGCGTATTTCGCGATCGGCGGCAAGGGCTCGGGCCAGCCGAGTACCCCGCCGCGATGCGACATCGCCGCCAGGCCGAGTTCACCGAAGGCGATGCGTTCGAGAGCAACGTAATCGGGGTGTTTCTCCAGGCGCTGGTCGTCCTGGCCTGCCCGGTTGCGGTGGTGCAGGATCGGGGTGTTGCGATCCGCACTCGCCGCGAGATCATCGAGACGGGTGGTGATGTCGAGGCCGAGGCGGTCGAGATGCGGCTCGAGATGCGCCAGCAGATCCGGCGGCATGTAGAGCGGCAGCAGCGCGCGCAGGGCAGTATCCGCACGATAGAGGTTGAGCCCGCGCGTATCCGGCAGCGCCGCCTGCGTGGCGAGCGTCTCGGCGGACAGAGTGTTTGCGGCCATATGGTTCATGACGAACTCCTCGGTTCGAGAGTTTCGCGCCGGTTCAGACCGGGTCCCAGGAAAACACGTCGGCGGAGACTTCCAGCGGCGTGAAACCCGCCTTCAGCGCCGGCATGGCGTGCTCGGCGATACTCTGTGCCGACCAGCCTTCACCCCGATGCACGGAGCGGGCGGGGCGGGGCTGGGTGAAGACGAAGATCTCGTTGTTGCGCACGCCGAAGATCTGGCCGCTGACGTCATCAGCCGCGTCGCTCAGCAGGTGGGCGACCAGCGGCGCGATCTTGGCCGGGGTCATCTGCTGGAGCTTGGCCACGCGGGCCTCCTGCTCGGGCGTGTCGGTGGGGATCGAGCCGATCATCCGGCTCCAGGCGAAGGGAGCCACGCAATTGGATCGTACGCCGAAGCGCTGCATGTCGAGGGCAATGGAGCGCGACAGGCCGGCAATCCCCAGTTTGGCGGCGGCGTAGTTGGCCTGGCCGAGATTGCCGATCAGCCCGCTCGTCGAGGTGAAATGCACGAAGGCGCCGCTGCCCTGTTCGCGGAAATACGGGGCGGCGGCGCGCGAGACGTAGAAGGAGCCCATCAGATGCACCCGGATCACCGCTTCCCAATCCTCCGGCTGCATGCGGTGGAAGATCTTGTCGCGCAGGATGCCGGCATTGTTGACCACACCGTCGATGCGCCCGAACCGCCCGATCGTCTCCTCGATCAGCGAGAGAGCCCCTTCCGGTTCGGCGATGGAGCGGGTATGGGCTAGCGCCTCGCCGCCGGTCTGTTCGATCTCGACGACGACCGCCTCGGCCGGCCCCGCCTCGCCGCCTTCGCCCGAGAGTGAGGCGCCGATATCGTTGACCACGACCTTTGCTCCCTCGCGCGCGGCCAGAAGCGCGATGTCACGCCCGATGCCGCGGCCAGCGCCGGTGACCGCGATGACCTTGCCTGCGAGCGCTCCGCTCATGTCGCTACTCCTTCGTGTGGTTATTTGATTCACTTTGCTGATAAGGGCTCCGCCTACAATGTGGCCTGTGTGCCGAGCAGGGCTGTGACCTGGCTCGACAGGGTGCCGCCATTGCCGTGGACGAGGGCCGTCTCGGCCCCTTCGACCTGCCGGTCGCCGCAGCTCCCGCGCAATTGCCGCGCCGCCTCGATCACCAGGAAGATGCCGTACATGCCCGGATGCACGCAGGAGAGTCCGCCGCCATTGGTGTTGACCGGCAGCGCGCCGCCCGGGGCGATATGGCCTTCCGAGACGAAGCGCCCGCCCTCACCCTTGGGACAGAATCCCAGATCCTCCAGAAACAGAATCGTGTTGATCGTAAACGCGTCATAGAGCGCGAGCACGTCGACATCCTTCGGGCCCAGCCCCGCCATCGCATAGGCCTGCGGGCCGGAACGGGCCGCGGCACTCACGGTCAGATCGTCCATCTGGGCGATGGAGCGATGCGACAGGGCGGTGGCGCCGCCGAGGAAATAGACCGGCGCGTTGGGGAAGTCGCGGGCCCGCTCGGCTCGCACCATGATCACCGCGCCGCCGCCATCGGTGACGAGGCAGCAATCGCGCACGCTCAGCGGATCGGAGATCATGCGCGCGGCCAGCACCTCCTCGCGGGTCAGGGGCTCGCGGGCAAAAGCCTCGGGATTGAGCCGCGCCCATTGTCTTGCGGCAACCGCCACATCGGCCAGATTCTCCCGGCTCGTCCCGTATTCATGCATGTGGCGCGCAGCAGCCAGAGCATAGGCGGTGATGGGATGGCGCGGCTCGTATTGCTGCTCGAATGGATGCGGCTCCGACATGGAGATCAGCCGCCCGCCGGCGGTGCGCTGGTTGCTGCCATAGGCGATCAGCGCCACATCGCACAGACCGGCATCAAGCGCCATGGCTGCATGCAGCACATGCGCCACGAAAGTGGAGCCCCCGATCATGCTGCCATCGGAAAAACGCGGCTTGATACCGAGATATTCCGCTACCGAGACGGTAGGCAGGAAATGATAGGACGAGCCGGTGAAGAGACCGTCAATATCGGAGAGTTTCAGCCCGCAATCGTCGAGCGCGGCCTTGACCGAGAGCGCCAGGATCTCGAGCGGGGAATGGCCCGGCATCTCGCCGGTCCCTGCCTGTCCGAGGCCGATAATCGCGGCCTTGCCGCGCAGGGCTTCCGCCTTGTTCATGATGCCACCTCCATGCTGTCGGCGGGGACGAAGACGACAGCCGGCTCGCCCATCAGCTCAACGATGCGGGCCATGACCGGCATGCCGATCTTGACCTCTTCCGGCGCGATCTCGATCACCCGGCTCATCAGGCGCGGTCCTTCTTCGAGGGTCACCAGGCAGATGTTGTAGTCGCCGCCCTTTTCGGGTCGGCGGCGCGCGACCGTGGTTGAATGCACGATGCCACGACCACTGGCTTCGACCCAGACGAGGTCGCCCGTGCCGTCTCCGGGCGAGAGGGTACGCGGGTAGAAGACATGCTCACCCGTGAGGGTATTGCGCTGGATCATGAAACGACCCTCGCGCAGACAGGCACGAAACACCGCTTCCGGGCCTCCTGCTTGCATCGCGTCATTGGTCTCCGTCATCGACTGGATCCGTTGTTTCTCTTTGAGTGTTTTTGTATCGATCATTCAAACAGAAGAATGTCATACTCACAAGAGAATTTAGCCTGCTGCGGTATGCAGATTCCTGTTCCCGCGAGGTCACTGCCTTGAATGTCCCCACGCTTGGTAGAGTCTGAACCAGCGGCGTTGCGTAAGTTGCCGTAAGGCAAAAACTTGAAGTCGAATGAGGCATAAGATCGCTGATATCCGCTTTCGAACATGTCTCATTAAGTGTAAAGCTCGACAGGCATCAATTGTGCATGAGTCTGCTTGGGGTGGCTTTCATTGGTTCGGATGCACCAAGAACGTTATTTATACAGAATATTATTCTCCGAATTGAGACTGGACCCATGACCACCCAAAAGCCCTCTCATTGCAGGCAGGTCTTCGCAAGATGTGACCGGAGCTACGCATGCGAAGAAGCGTGTCTCTTTCTTTGAAGGGACGAGCTACAACATTGACTTTAGGTCGGCGGCAAGCCTCGGCGCTGATGGGTTTGGGTTTCCAAGGTGAAAGCCCCGCGTTCAAGATAATCAAGGCGTGGAGAGCAAGGGAAGCTTTGCCGGCGCCTCTCCGCCCCTCCCTACCGCGCGCCGCGTTGGTGAAAAAGTCGCATGGGTCAAATGTCAGTGGAAATCATATACTTGTTGGGGCCACCTCTCGGCGGAAACTAACATGCAGGCCCTACGATTTGGGCGCGGTAATGGGTAAGCTGCGCGCCTGCGTGCAAAGAAAGACAATCGTCGCTTTCCTCCAGATGCCGGGTTGACACTAACTAAATCACTGTGCAAATTTTGATATATCAGATTCTCAGGGCTACGGGCATGTGGCATCGGTATGGCAGGACGAGATGAATAAAAGCTTCGCATTAGCGGCCCGAACAAGCGATGAAGCCTTGAGGTTGCGCGCCAGCGCGGTTATCCCCGGCGGGATGTGGGGGCACCAGCGTGCGGCGGCGGTGCCCCATCGCTATCCGCAGTTTTTTGTGGGCGGCAAGGGCTGTCGGGTGAGCGACGTGGACGGCAACAGCTATATCGACTTCATGTGCAGCTGGGGCCCGATCGTTCTTGGTCACCAGAACGAAGCGGTGAACCGGGCGGCTTATGGGCAGATTGAACAAGGTGATTGCCTAAACGGGCCGACGCGGCATGCGGTTGAGCTGGCTGAGCTGCTGGTCGAAACGATTCCGCATGCAGCCTGGGCTTTGTTCCAGAAGAACGGAACCGATGCGACAACCGCCTGCGTGACGATAGCACGTGCAGCGACCGGACGACGAAAGATCGTTGTAGCTAAGGGGGCCTATCACGGCGCGGTTCCCTGGTGCTCGCCGTCGCTGGTGGGGGTTACGCAGGAAGACCGGGCGCACATCATCGAATTTGCCTTCAATAATATCACCTCGCTTCGCGAGGCTGTCGATCGGGCCGGATCAGATCTGGCCGGGATTCTGGTATCCTCGTTCCGTCATGATATCTCCCGCACCCTCGAAATGCCGACGCCCGAATTTGCGCAGGCTTGCCGCGATCTGTGCGATGCAGCTGACGCGATGCTCATTCTTGACGACGTGCGCGCCGGCTTTCGGTTGCATTTGGGCGGTAGCTGGGAAGTCTATGGTGTTCAGCCTGACCTCAGCGCCTGGAGCAAAGCGATTGCGAATGGCTGGCCGCTTGCGGCAGTAACCGGGGGCGAGAGCGTGCGCGACGCCGCGTCGCGTGTCTTTGTCACGGGATCCTTCTGGTATGCAGGCGCTCCGATGGTGGCCGCGATAGAGACCATCAGACAACTTCATGCGCTTGATGCACCTGAATATCTGCGACGAATGGGGCAGCGTTTGCGGGATGGTCTTGCGGAGCGGGCATCGCGCCATGGTTTTGAAATCATACAGTCGGGTCCGCCGCAGATGCCGCTTGTGCAATTTGCTGGCGATGACGACTTCGCAATCGGGGAGGCATTCTGCCGCGAAGCGCTGCGGCAAGGCATCTACCTGCATCCACGGCACAACATGTTCCTGTCGACAGCCCATGGGCAAGCTGACATAGACGAAGCTCTTGATGCGGCGGACAAGGCCTTCGCAGCCTTGGCGCGCCGCACATGACTGACAAGAGCAAAGACTTTCGACGGAACCTATTGCGATGACAACGGTGGCAACTTTATTTCAAGCGTCTCAGGAGCCGCTCGAGATGACCAGTCTGTCGACGCAGGTTTATGACCGGTTGCGCACCGATTTGATGTCGGGAGACCTTAAGCCTGACCAGCGTTTGAAGATTCGAGAGCTTGCGGCCAAAATGGGTACGTCGGAGACACCCGTACGCGAGGCCATTGCCCAATTATCCCGGGATGGTGCTATCGAGGTCAAACCCCGATATTTCGTACGTGTACGGCGCCTTGATCTGGCGGAATATCTGGAAATCCGTGATATTCGCCTGAATCTTGAGCCTCTGGCAGCGGAAAGAGCGCTTCCGCATATCACCCCCGCCGATATCGCGGATTTGACGGATGCGCATCGACGCTTGATCGAGGCGGAAAAGAGCCAGGAATGGCAAGCCGCAGTTCAATGTAATTTTGAGTTTCATTTCGGTCTGTATTGGCGCGCGCCGATGCCGAATCTCATCTCGATTCTGGAGGCTTTGTGGGTGCGGATCGGCCCGCTTCTGTCTGAGCTGTATCCAGATGCGCATCCGACTTATGCGCAACGACATCAGCACGAGAATGTGCTCACGGCGCTTCGCACCGGAGACGTATATGGTCTTCGGGAGGCGATCCGACAGGATTTGATCGAGGGCGGCAGCAAGCTTCTCCGGCAGATCGAGTCCAAGGAGAACAGGCGGCCTTGACTGGCCCTAGGCCAGCAGCCGGTGCCGCAACTATGATATATCATATGTCTCTGAACGTTACGTTGGGGAGAGTAAGATGGTTGATCACAAATCACCGCAGAACCGCAATATGGGCCGCGAGTTCCTTGAGGACAGAGCAAAGTTCATCAGAACCGAAACGGTTCGCCTGACCCGTATCGCAGGGGCCGGCCACTACTCATCCACGTTTTCTTGCGCGGAGTTGTTAGCGGCCTTGTATTACGCGCATCTGCGTTTCAATCCGGCGAAGCCGCAATGGGAGGATCGCGACAGGTTTGTTCTTTCGAAGGGGCATGCGGCCATCGGCCTGTATCCGGTGCTCGCCGACCTTGGGTTCTTTGACGCTGCTGAACTCGAAACCTACACGCGGTTTGGCAGCCGGTTCGGCGACCATCCGGACATGAAGAAGGTGCCAGGCATCGACTTTTCATCAGGCTCGCTCGGTCACGGTCTGTCGATCGGTCTGGGAATGGCGCTTGGCGCCCGTGTTCAGGGGCGGTCTTTTCGCACCTTCATCATGCTCGGGGACGGCGAACTCTGCGAGGGACAGGTTTGGGAAGCTGCGATGGCCGCGTCTCATTACGAACTGCAAAATCTCGTCGCGATCGTCGATCGCAACCAGCTGTGCATCGATGGTTTCTGCGACGACATCATGGCTGTGGAGCCATTGGAAGACCGTTTCCGGAGTTTTGGCTGGGAAACGACGCGAATCGACGGGCATGATCTCGATGCAGTGCTTGCCGCCCTGGATGCCCTGCCACCCGCTGGGAGCGGGCGCCCGCAGGCGATCATTGCCGATACGATCAAGGGGCGCGGTGTCAAGCGCATGGAACTTAGCCTCGACTGGCATGTCGGGAACCTGGTCGGGGACGATTACGACGATGTCCTCGCGGAACTGGAAGCTGGTCTCCAGCCATTCGAGGAAGAGGTTGCGCAATGAGCACGCAGAGTCAGGACCAAAGCGAGATTTTTCGCGGAACGGCAGACGGCAAGACGCTCCTGAAGGATTCCCGCTCCGTGCAGGGAACGCCGGCGGCGTCCATGCCCGCCTTCATCCTCGGCGAGGAGCTTGCCGACTTGGCCGACAACGATCCCCGGATCGTGGTTGCGACCGCAGATCTGGCCACCGCCAATCGCACGAGCGACTTCCGGGCGCGGCATCCCCGGCGATTCTTCGACTTCGGGATCGCTGAGCGGAACATGATCACGGCGGCGGCTGGTATGGCGTCGACCGGATTGATCCCCTATGTGGCGACATTCGCTGCGTTCAGCGGAATCCTGGCCGCCGAGCAGATACGCACCGATTGCGCCTACCCAAAGATGCCCGTTCGTATCGTCGGAAGTCATTCGGGCATGTCCATGGGATTCTATGGAACGTCGCACCATGCACTTGAAGATATCGGCATGATGCGCACCGTCGCCGATTTGACGATCGTCAACGCCACGGACGCAAACCATCTTCGCGCGATCCTGCGAAAGTCGGTGGACCATCCGGGAGCGATGTATATCCGGCTCGGACGCGGGCGTGACCCTGTCGTCTACGACACTGTCCCATCAGATTTCGCGTTCGGGCGCGCCACGCGGCTTCGCGATGGCTCTGACATCACGATCATGACCTATGGGGCCCAGGTGCGCCCATCTCTGGATGCGGCGCAGCGCATGGAAAAGGCGGGGTTCTCGGTGCGCGTCGTCGACATGCACACGATCAAACCGCTGGATTTCCATGAAATCAAGGCGGCTGTTGATGAAACCGGCGCAATTCTAACGGTCGAAGAGCACAACGTCATCGGAGGATTGGGCTCGGCAATGGCGGAAGCGCTCATTGATCTGCCCCGCATCCCGTTCCAACGTCACGGGGTGCCTGACAAATTCGTTGAAGTGGGGCCGCCCGCCGCGCTCTACGCCCATTATCAGCTTGATGCAGAGGGTATCTATAATGTGGCGAGTGCATTCCTGAAGCCGCGCGGGTGACGAAAGCGCCGCTCGTTTCAGGCATGGTTGGCATGACAGGGCGACATAAGGTGTTCCTTTTGTTGCCCGGCGCGAATGGAATCTAGCCAAGCCCGCTTCATCACGACAGGAAGTTACCCGGGGCTTGTTCAACGTCTTGACAGCCGATCTCATCGGCGTTCTGATATATTATATTTCAAACAGGGGGTGACCATGCCCAAGTCGATCCCAAGTGACAAAACGACTGGCTCCGAGGGCTCCCAAAGCTCCATCGAAGTCATTCGGGACGTCTGGGGCATTCCCCACATCCGCGCGGCAACTGCCGGCGACGTCTTTTTCGCCAATGGCTTCGTGCATGCCCAGGATCGGTTGTGGCAGATGGATGCCGCGCGTCGGCGTGCGGTCGGACGTTTCGCCGAGTGGGGCGGGCCGTCCGCGCTCGGACTCGATATCCTCTCCCGGCGGCTTGATATTGCGGGCGTGTCCCGCCGCGACATGAAGGCTCTTTCCCCTCAGACTGCCATGATGATCGAGCGCTATACAGACGGCGTCAACGCCTTCATGGCTTCCTGCAGGGGGAATGACGAGCTGCCACTGGAATATCGGTTGCTGGGTGAGAATCCGGAGCCATGGGAGCCATGGCACTGCGTGGCGGTCATGCGCCAGCGCGGATTATTGATGGGGTCAGTCTGGTTCAAGTTATGGCGTGCGGCGGCTCTGCGAACGATTGGCCCCGAAGCAGTCAATCTGCTTCGGTACGACGATGGAGGCGTCGAACGTTTCGTTGTTCCGCAGGGCGCAGAAGGACGACGCTGGATCGCCTCTCTCAACGATCTGGCGCCGGCGATCGAAGCCCTGGCGGCGATGGTGTCGCCCGAAGCCACGCTTGGCGGCTCCAACAACTGGGCGATCGACGGTCGGCATACCGTGGCCGGCAAGCCGATCATCGCGGGCGATCCGCATCGAGCCTTCGATATCCCCGGAATGTATGCGCAGCTGCATCTGACCTGCGATGCATTCGACGCTCTGGGCTTCTCGGTTCCCGGCGTGCCGGCCTTCCCGCATTTCGCACATACGGACCGCGTCGCGTGGTGCGTGACGCATGCCTTCGCTGATATCCATGATCTTTATGTGGAGCGCTTCGATGGAAGCAATGGCGAGCGCTACGCGACCGATGCCGGCTGGCGCGAGACCGAGCTGCGCGTTGAGACCATAATCGTCCGCGGAGCTGAGGCCGAAACCGTTACGGTGCACAGGACGCGGCATGGCCCGATCATCGCGGGCGATCCACGAGAGGGCTTCGCGATCGCATTGCGTTCCCTGCAGATCGACGACGTCGACCTTTCGCTGGATTGCCTCCTTCCGATGCTGCATGCGCGCGACCTCAACGCGTTCTATGAGGCGACCCGGGGCTGGGGCGTTATTGATCACAGCCTCGTCGGCGCGGATGTGGATGGCCATATCGGCGTGTCAATCCGAGCGATCGTACCCCGCCGCGATCGCCTCAATGGCTGGCTCCCGGTTCCAGGCTGGACCGGCGAGCATGAATGGCGGGGGATGATTCCCTTCGAGGAGATGCCACGCGAGATCGACCCTTCTTCGGGGTGCATCATAACCGCCAACAACCGGCCCGTACCCGAAGACTGGCCGGATTATATCGCGACCGATTGCCATCCATCAACGCGGGCGCGACGCATCAGCGAGTTGCTTGAGAGAGATGAGCGCCTCGATGGATCTGCGATGCGCCAGATTCTCGCTGATACCCATTCACAGCCTGCGGTGGAAATCTGCTCCCGCCTTTGCCAGGTCCCGCCGCGCAGCGACGCGATTGGCAGAATCCAGGACGCCTTGCGCGGCTGGGGTGGCGCAATGGATATCGGACTACATGCCCCCTCCATCTATTATCTGGTCCGACAGGAGATGACGCGGATTCTGGCTCGCCGATCCGGGCTGGAGGGAGCAAGCGTCGATGCTCTGGCCCAGGTTCCGCCCGGGATACCGGCGGTCAACCATCTTTGGTGGACGCTGCCAAACCTGCTTCGAACCGAGGACGTCAGCCTTCTCGGCGGCGCTGGCTGGGATGATGTGGCAAGCGAGGCCATGGAACGCGTGGGGAAAGATTTTCCGCTCACGCCATGGGGCCAGCTGCACCGTCCATCCTTCGCGCATCCCCTCGCGGCCATGTTTCCCGATCATGCCCCGATGATGGCTCCAAGCTCGAGCGCCATTGGGGGAGACGGCGACTGCGTCTGTGCGACGGGGGCCTATCCTGGCGCAGGGCCGAGCAGCAGCTACGGGTCCGTTGCCCGGTACGTCTTTGATCTTGCGGATTGGGACTCCAGCCGCTGGATCGTCTTTCATGGGTCGTCAGGCGATCCACATAGTCCGTTCTTCAGTGACCAGAACGAACTCTGGTCGCGTTTGGAAATGGTGCCTGCACTGTATTCGGCGAGGGCGGTCGACGCCCATGCTGTCTCGCGCTCTTATCTTGAACCGACTTCGCCGGATCTGGATTGAGGTTGGGAACACGTTTCCTGAAAACACGAACAAACCGGCGAAAACAACGCTTTGCCGGCATCCAGGCGGGAAAAATCAGTTCCCGCACATAAAGAGGGGAGTAGACGATGATGAGGACCAGAAAGAATCACGGTCGGTCGACTGTCGCCATTCTAAGTGTGGCTGCGGCGCTCGGTCTCAGCCTCGGCATGACGGCCCATGCACAAGAACCAAGGCAGGGCGGCACCCTGATCTACGCCAACAATTCAGGGCCAGGAGCCCTGGATCCGCAGATGTCGGCCAGCCTCGTCGAACTCGAGGTGATCCATCACATGTATGAAGGACTGGTCACGATCGACGAGGTCTACGACACGGCCAAGATGCTCGCCGAGAGCATAGACATCAGCAATGACGGCAAGACTTTCACCTTCAAACTTCGCGAAGGCGTGCTGTTCCATGACGGGAGCGAGATGACGTCGGAAGATGTTCTGGCAACCTTCGAGCGCTACGCCAGGATCAGCCCCAACGCTTCGGCCCTGGCCAATGTGGAGCGCTACGAGACGCCCGATCCATACACTTTCATCGTGCATCTCAATGAGACCAACGCCGTCTTCGTCGATGTGCTGAAGACCCCGGTTTATCCTTTCGTGATCCTCCCCGCCTCTCACAGGGATGTGGAGCCGCGGCAGATCGAGCCGATCGGCACCGGACCGTTCAAGCTCGGCGAATGGGTGCGCGACAGCCATCTGGTGATCGAGCGCTTTGACGACTATGTGGCCGACGAGCGCTTCGAGCCGAGTGGGTATTCCGGCCGCAAGACGGTGCATCTTGATGCAGTCCGTTACAATTTCATCCCAGAGGCGAATGCCCGTGTGGCCGCCATGCAGACGGGCGAAGCGCACATCACAACCGCTCTTTCGGCGGAGATTGCAAGACGGTTCGATGGTCAGGAAGGGGTGCGCGCTCTCACCGTGTTTCCTTTCTGTCAGCACTATCTGATCGTGCATTCTCAGCAGCCGCCAACCGATAATGCGTATATCCGGCAGGCGATCCGAACCGCCGTCAATGTGGAAGACATCATCGCCGTGACGGGTGAAGAACCGCGCCTGAACCACTCCATGGTCTATCCGGGCGGGGCCTATTATGGCGGGGAAATCACTGCGGGCAGATACAACCAGAACGATCCCGAAGCGGCGCGTGCGCTCCTTGACGAAGCAGGGTATGCCGGTGAGGAGATCCTGCTTCAGTCCAACAACAACTATGATTACATGCGCGATTCGATTCTGGTGCTGTCCGAGCAGCTGTCAGCGGCCGGAATGAACGTCCGCGTTGATCTGACGGACTGGACAACGAATGCTTCAAACATGCAGACGGGCGCCGGCGGCTGGAACGTTTCCACGACGTCGTTCTGCTCGAATCCACTGTTGGGTCCGCAGCAGTGGCAGACGATGATCTACAACTTCCCCCACGTCAAAGATAACAACGTCCTCGATTCCGCTTTCGAGAAATTCTACACCTCGCTCGATTTCGAAGATCGCAAGGACGCATGGCTGACCATCGAGCAGGAAGTTCTTGATCAAGCATACATGATCAAGGTCTCTGATCGCGGTTCAACGCGGGCGATAAACTATGAAAAACTCCAAGGGTTCAGCGAATATTACATGAACTTCTTCTGGAATGTCTGGCTTGAAGAGTGATACACTCTTGACCGTCAAGCAATCGGCTTGCTGACAACTTTAAACATCAGGAAGCCGTCATCTGCCGAAGGCCCGGTCGGGCCTTCGGTCCGCAGTCTGAAAACGAAAAACACAGCATGATCCGCCTTACTGCATTCCGACTGGCCCAAGCGATCCCTGTCATGGCGCTCGTGGCGATCTTGACCTTTCTCCTGATGCACCTTCTGCCGGGAGATCCAGCGGTCATTATCGCTGGCGATGGCGCTGATCCGCGTGCGATCGCACAGATCAGGAGCGATCTCGGGCTCGACCGGCCGGTCCTCGAGCAGCTGTGGATCTGGTTGTTCAACGTCCTCCAGGGGGATTTCGGTCGCTCCTTGATGCTCAACCAGCCTGTCACAACGGCGATCGCCGAACGCCTGCCGGTGACTTTTTCCCTGGCGCTGGTCTCGTTCATGATCACCATACCCGTTGGAATCATCCTTGGGGTGGTTGCGGCCTGCTACAGAGATAGCTGGGTTGATACCTGCGTCATGGGAATAGCCCTGATCGGCGTCTCGGTTCCCAATTTCTGGCTGGCGATCCTGTCAGTCATCCTGTTTTCGGTGACGCTGGGTTGGCTTCCTTCCGCCGGCTACGTGCCTATCTCGAACGGCCTCTGGCCCTGGTTCATATCCCTGCTGCAGCCCGCCATGGTGCTTGCCCTCTTCCAGATCGGCTATCTCGCGCGCATGACGCGCTCGGAGATGCTCGAGGTGCTGGACCAGGATTTTATCCGAACGGCACGGGCGAAAGGCGTTTCGGAGATATCAACGATCGCCAAGCATGCCTTCCGCAACACACTTGTGTCCGTCATCACGGTTTCGGGGTATATCTTCAGCCTGCTCGTCGGCGGCTCGGTCGTGATCGAGCAGATATTTGCGCTCCCCGGGGTGGGGCGCCTTCTCGTGCAGGCGATCATGGCGCGCGACTTTCCTGTCGTTCAGGGCGCCTTGCTGTTTCTTGGCTTTGCATTCGTCCTGATCAACGTCCTTATCGATCTCCTCTACGCAGTCGTCGATCCGCGGGTGCGCTATGACTGATATGGTCAACTCGAGCTCTCCAGGTGCAGTCGTGCTGCCGGTTGCCCGCCCGCCGGCCAGTCCGTGGCAGATCACGGTGAAACGGCTGTTGCGGCACCGCTCCTTCAAGGCGGGCGCGGCGATCCTGAGCCTGATCATCGCGCTTGCGCTCCTTGCACCGTTCATCAGCAACGGCTCGCCGAACGCAATGTCGATCGCAAACCGCTTCACAGCCCCGTCGTTTGCGTATCCCTTTGGCACCGATAATTTCGGACGCGATATCTGGACAAGAGTTCTTTACGGCGCACGGATATCCTTGTGGATCGGCCTCTCGGTAGCCCTGCTTGCAGCAGCGGGAGGAGCGGTCGTGGGCTTGTGTGCGGCCTGGTTCAGAAGGCTCGACAGCCTGTTGATGCGAGTCATGGACGCACTTCTTGCATTCCCGGCAATTCTGCTCGCGATCGGTATCAGCGCCGCGCTGGGTCCTCAGCTTTCCTCGGTCATCATCGCGCTGACAGCTGCCTATATTCCACGCTGTGCGCGGATTGTGCGCGCATCCGCTCTGGTGATCAGGGAACTCGACTATGTTGACGCAGCCCGGGTCAGTGGCGCCGGGAGTCTGCGGATCATCTCCCGTCATATCCTGCCGAACTGCATGGCGCCGCTGCTCGTCACGCTGACTTTCATCTTCGCCTACGCAATCCTCGCGGAGGCGGCGTTGAGCTTCCTCGGTATCGGCACGCCGCCACCGCATCCGAGTTGGGGAAACATCGTGGCGCAAGGGCGCGACTACTCGGTCGAGGCCTGGTGGATCATGCTGTTTCCGGGGCTGGCGGTCAGCATCTCGGCTCTGGCCATCAATCTTCTCGGTGACGGTCTGCGCGATGTGCTTGACCCCAGGCTCAAGGTCGAAGGATGAGGCGCATGATGGAACCAATTCTCGACGTTCGCGATCTTGCCGTCGATTTTCGCAGTGACGACGGCTGGGTGCATGCTGTCGATGGGGTGAACTTCGCCCTGGCCGAAAACGAGGCGCTCGGAATTGTCGGCGAATCGGGGAGCGGCAAAAGCGTGACGGCGCTTTCGATCCTTCGTTTGCACGCGCGGCGCAATACGCGCCTGACGGGACAGATCCAGTTCGGCGGCCAGGATCTCCTTTCGCTCCCGGAAAACAAGCTTCGTCGCGTCCGCGGCAAGGATGTCGCAATGATCTTCCAGGATCCGATTCATTCTCTCAATCCCGTCCTGACGATTGCTGACCAGATCGGTGAGACACTGCGCATCCATCAGGGTCTCGATCGTACAGCAGCGCGCAAGCGCGCGATCGCTCTTCTCGATCTTGTCCGGATCCCGGACGCGGCGCGGCGGGTCGATGAATACCCGCATCGTCTTTCTGGAGGTCAACGGCAGCGCGTCATGATTGCGATCGCCATCGCATGCCAGCCGCGCCTTCTGATCGCTGACGAACCGACGACGGCGCTCGACGTCACCATCCAGACACAGATCATCGAACTTTTGCGCGAGCTACGTTCGGAGTTTGGAATGTCGGTCATTCTCATCTCGCACGATCTTGGTCTGGTGGCGGAGTTCGCGGATCGGGTGATCGTCATGTATGCGGGGCAAATCGTGGAGAAAGGGTCCGCCGCGACGCTGTTTCGACGACCGGTCCATCCATATACGGAGGGCCTTTTGTCGGCGATACCCGATATCGATGCTGACAGCGAGCGATTGGCGACGATTCCAGGTTCCATACCAGAACCCGGCCGGCGACCAACGGCGTGTCGTTTTGCACCGCGCTGTCGATATCACCAACTCCCTTGCAGTGAAACAGCCCCGGAAATCGCGCTTGTTGCGCAGGATCACGAAGCGCGGTGCCCGGTTCGCGCACGGCAACTGGAGGGCGCGAAATGAGCGTACGGATTGTTGAGGTGCAAAACCTGAGCTGTGAATTTGCCGCCGGGCGCGGGCGGGACGGTCGTCGGCAGAAACTGAAAGCTGTCGATAATGTTTCATTCGATGTAGGGCGAGAGGAAACCCTTGGCCTGGTGGGAGAATCCGGGTCAGGAAAATCAACTATTGGCCGGCTTCTTGTGGGGCTCCTCAAAGCCAGTTCGGGCGAGATCCGTCTCTTCGGGCAGTCCGCGACAGGGCCTGGCGATGCGAAGGCGTTGGCCAGGGTCCGAAAGCGCATTCAGTTCATTTTCCAGGATCCGCATGCAGCCCTCAACCCGCGAATGCGTATCGGCGACGCGATTGCCGAACCGCTTGATATCGCGGGCGGCTGGTCGAAACGCGACCGCGCTGACCGCATCGGCGAATTGCTGGAAATGGTAGGGTTGTCGCACAGCTTCGCGATGCGCTTTCCGCATGAGTTCTCAGGCGGTCAGCGGCAGCGCATCGTCATCGCGCGCGCGCTTGCGCTCAATCCGGAATTCGTCGTCTGCGACGAACCCGTCGCGTCGCTCGACGTCTCGATGCAGGCTCAAATCGTCAATCTTCTCAAAGACCTTCAGGAACGCCTTGGGCTCAGTTACCTGTTCATTGCACATGATCTCGCCGTGGTGCGTTCCGTGTCGCACCGCGTGGCTGTGCTTTATGCCGGCCGGATCGTGGAGATCTCCGAGAGGCGTAGCCTGTATCAGGATCCCAGGCATCCGTATACGCAGGCGCTGCTCGATGCCGTCCCGCGACCGCAAGTCGGACGTCGCCCGCCGCCGATCAAGGGCGAGATCATCAGTCTCATCGATCGTCCTGAGGGCTGCAGCCTGTGCCCACGCTGCCCCTCTGCAATGGAGATTTGTCGTCGCGTCGATCCTGCGCTGCGAGAGATCGCGCCGGGTAAGCATGTGGCCTGTCATCTCTATTCCTGATCCGATTTCTGCAGAAGGCGCTCCTCCAATGTCCCAATCCGATCTCCTGTTCCTCCCGGCGACCGAGGCCGCGGCGCGAATCCGACGGCGCGAACTGTCTCCAGTCGAATACCTTGACGCCATTCTCGCCCATTCTCATCGGCAGCAATCCCGGATCAACGCCTTCGCGACCATTTGCGACGAGCGGGCGCGCGCGCAGGCGCGGCAGGCCGAGGAGGCGGTGATCGCGGGCGCTCGGCTGGGGCCGCTCCATGGCGTACCCGTGCACGTCAAGGACCTGTTCCCGACGAATGGGGTGCGCACATCCTATGGATCCGCCATTTATGCGGACAATGTGCCGGATAGGGACGACGTGCTAGTGACGCGTCTCCAGGATGCAGGCGCCATTGTCTTCGCGAAAAGTCATACCCCGGAGTTCGGGCACAAGGGTACGACTGATGGTCCAGCATTCGGGATCACGCGCAATCCGTGGAACCTCGATCGAAACGCGGGTGGTTCCAGCGGCGGCGCGGCCGCAGCTGTCGCTGCCGGTTGCGGCCCGCTCGGTCTCGGTACGGATGGCGCCGGATCAATCCGCATACCAGCCGCCTATTGCGGCGTTGTGGGCCATAAGCCGACCTCCGGGGTTATCCCGTTCGAGACCGCGATCGACGCATTCTTTTCGTATGCGGCGGCGGGCCCTCTGTCGCGGACAGTTGCGGATTCGGTTTTGATGCATGACGTCCTGATCGGCCCGCACGCAGCGGACCCATTGTCGCTCGCGGCCCCGGATTTCTCGAGGCTGTCGCCGCGTTTAGTGGGGAACGACCTGAACGGCTTGCGTGTCGGCTGGATACCGCGCATGGCGAATCGGCTGGTCGCACGCGACGTCGAGGATAATGCGCGCGCCGTGCTCGACCTTCTCTCGGTGCGTGGAGCCGAAGTGGAAGAAGTGACTGAGGCCATAGACTGGATGGAAATCGCCGGTCGCGTGATGTATCAGGGCAATATCAGCGTTGCGTTCGGGAAATACGTCAAGGAGTGGGGTGCAAAAATGGACCCTGTCTTGCTGGCTTTCATTGAGCGGGGAAGCAAATATACATTGTCTGATTATCGTTCTGCGCAATATACGAGGACGGTTCTTTTTCGCACTATACAGAAACTCTTTGAGCGCTACGATGTCCTAGTCTCACCGACGCTAACGCGTACCGCGCTTGCCGTCGATTTCGACGTCGCAAACGACGAGGTGATGGTTGATGGCGAACCGAATGGCATCACCCGCCAGGGCATGTCTCCCTACGCTTATCCCTTCAACCTGACAGGTCATCCGTCTTTGGCTCTCCCGTCCGGCTTCGCAACGGATGGACTTCCCACCTCCGTCCAGCTCACCGGACCCTGGTATTCCGATCTCGACATGTTCCGGCTTGGCGCGATCATTGAAGCTGATCGTCCATGGGCGCAAGACCGTCCCCCGGAAGCGTGAGGTGCAAAAATGGCCAAACACCGCGACCACGCTCGTCCCGAATTCACGGACGCCAACCGGCGAGCCCGCAAAGTGTCCGTCATGCATCCGGACGACGCCTGGCATCTGGGGCATTGGTACGAGGCGCCGCGGGAAGATCCCGCTTCACCGGAAATCTACGTCTACACGGACGAGCTTTCCTTCTCCCCAGGACAGGATGTTGCTTTTCGCGCCTCGTGCACCGGAGTAACCTGGACACTTCAGATCTGGCGCGATGGTCTTCGGCCCGAGCTTGTCCATGAGGCCTTTGATCTTCCAGGAGCGTTCCATCCCATGCCGCCATGCGCCTACCGGGATGGCTGCGACTGGCCGGTGGCGCATGTCTGGCGGGCACCTGACGATGCGGCGTCCGGATTCTACCGTGTGGCCGCCTGGACTCAACGCGCGGACGGGTCTCGGTTTCTACAGCATCATTTCTTCGTCATCCGTCCGGACCCGGCCATGCCGCGCTCCGGACGCTTTCTGCTGATCCTGACCACCTCGACCTGGATCGCTTATAACGACTGGGGCGGATCGAATGCCTACGACGGCGTCGATGGTCCCAACGGGAATGCGTTCTCGCCTGTCCTCAGCACCTGCCGGCCTTGGACCCGAGGACTCGTCTGGCTGCCGCCGGGTGCGCCGCGCCTTTGCGATACCACGACCCGCGGCCCCTGGGACGCCCCGCGCTATCCCACCAAGGAATTCGCCTTCAGCAACGGCTTCGCGCAATACTACGCCTCTGCCGGTTGGGCCCAGTTCGAACGGCATTTCGTCGTCTGGGCCGAAGCCGAGGGTTACGCCTTCGACATGATCACCCAGCATGATCTGCATTTTCGGCCTGAGATCATTGAGGGCTATTCGTGTCTCGTCGTCGTCGGCCATGACGAGTACTGGACTCGCGAGATGCGGAAGACTATCGATCGGTTCGTTGAGGATGGAGGCGGCTGCGCCCGCTTCGCCGGGAATTTCTACTGGCAGATCAGGTTCGAGGATGAAGGTCGACGACAGGTCGCATACAAGAGCCGCGCGCGAGACGAGGATCCTGCGCCGGCGCATCTGCGGACAGGCCCCTGGGAGGATCCGGAAATCGGCTGGCCGGGGGCCGCGACCTTCGGAGTGAACGGTATGCGTGGTGTATATGCCTCTTGGGGCGGGTTTGCGCCACGTGGAGTCCGCGGTTTCACCGTCTACCGTCCCGGACATTGGTGTTTCGAAGGCCTCGACATGCATTACGGAGATCTGCTCGGACATGACGCCGGGATATTCGCCTATGAGGTGGATGGTCTCGAACATACATTCCGGTATGGCCTTCCCTACCCGACCCACGAGGACGGCGCTCCGCATGATCTGGAGATCATCGGGCTGTCTCCGGCCGTTTTTGCCGAGGAGATGCATGTCGGTGAAGGGCATCGTTACTATCTGAAGGATGGCGGGATCGCTTCCAAAGCGCGTCTGCTTTCCGGAGAAGCGACTCCGGAAGCCATTGATCGTCATCAATATGGCTGCGGCGTGATCGTGTCGTTCCCAAAGGGCAAGGGCGAGGTCTTTTGCGCGGGAGCCAGCGAATGGGTGTCCGGGTTGGCGAAGCAGGACTTTTACGTTCAGGGCGTGACGCGAAATGTCCTCGATCGGTTTCTCAGATTGCAAGACGAGGGCAGCGATGGTCACGTTGAGTCTGGTCTTCGCAGCTGATCGTTTCGCTTGATATCCGCCTTCGACGCGTCGATCACCATTGCTTAGCAAGGTGGGTTCTCGCGTCACGAGCGATCAAGGGAAGAAGTATGGCCTCGTCAGATCACGTATAAAATTCCTGCGATAGGTGCGGGGCGCGGTGAGGAAGCGGGACTTGAAGGCGCGCGTGAAGGCTGTGGGCGATGCGAATCCTGTGGCCATGGCGATTTCCGTGACTGACAGTCCCGAATACATGAGCAGGTGGCGCGAAGCGTCAAGACGGATTGCGAGGTAGCGGCTAGACAAGGTTTTTCCCAGATCGCGCCGCGACAGGCTTTGCAGTTGCCTTATCGAGATCCCGATCATCTCAGCCAATTCGGGAATGCTAAGGGGCGCTTCGATGTTCTCTTCCATGAGCCTGTTGACAGCGCGAAGATGCGGGTTGGCTATGAAAGTCTGGCCGCCTAACGGGCTCCCTTGGAGCGTAGTATCCGGCCGAGCACCGGCGCTGATCAGATCCGCGGCCACGAAGCGCGCCACCATCGAGCCGTGATCCCGCTCAACCAGCGCAAGAAACAGATCATGGCAGGCAAGGTGGCCGCCACATGTCAGTCGCGTACCGTCGATGACATAGATTTCCTCTCCGAATTCGACACGCGGAAATTGTCCGGCGATAGAAGGCCGCACTTCCCAATGCGTCGTGGCTCGGCGCCCGTCGAGAAGGCCTGCTTCGGCCATAAACACGGCGCCGTAATCGATGCCGCAAAGATCGACTCCCCGTCGCGCGTGCAGGCGAAGCCAGCGCTGAAGACTTCGCTTGTATTCCTCAGGCTGGTCGTATGAGGAGGCCGTCACGGCGAGATCGAGAGGAATGGCCTCATCAAACGTTGCGTCCGGAACGATGCAGATTCCGATCCCGCTCCGCACCGGCGCGCGCGTCGGCGCTAGAAAAATGAACTCATAGGCCGGGCGCTGCAGGAATCGATTGACCGACCTGAATGGTTCGCAGGCGAGCAGCACGGAGGACAGAGACATCGCAGGCGATACAGCCACGCCTACGCGTCTTTGCTTCAACTCGGCCGGAACCGCCTGTTCATGCCGAGATGCATCAATCCGGGGCATTGAATTTCCCGTTTCTCTTTGGCCGCCGCTGCGTTTCGTGTCGAAAACACTGCGCTTTATGGCAAGCATGTCAAGTCATGGCGGCTCTACACTCCGTGGTTGGAAGTGACTTCCTGACAGGTAATTCTGCAGGTCGGCAGCGGAGGATCAGGGCGGCGTTGAATCAGATTCGCTATGTGGTTGGGCGCGTCTCGCGCGCAAAGTGAAAACGAAAAGCCCCAGGCCTGGCATGTCAACGATCGGGCGATATCGCAACAGAGGAGAACGAGGATGTCATTCATTGGTTTTTTCAAGGGGGCAAGATGCGCCACCCCGCCGGTACTGGCGTTCGGCGCCGCAATGATGATGCTTTCGCACGCTACGCTACCCGTACAGGCGCAGGCGCAGGAAGAGACGATCGTCATCGCGCGCGACATGGATCTGGATACGCTGGATCCGCATCGAGCGTTCTGCGACACCTGCCAGATCTACCTCAGTGCGGTTTATGAGCGGCTGGTGGATCTTGCGGCGGACAATCGCAGCATCGTCCCTCTGCTGGCTCGCGAATGGTCGATAAATGATGACCAGACGGAATTCACGTTCAATCTTGATCCGGACGCTCGGTTCGCTGACGGCGAAACCGTGACCTCAACAGACGTCAAATGGAGTCTCGAGCGACTGAAGAACCTGCAGGGCAATCCCTCCTTCCTGATGAACGGCGTCACAGATATCGACGATTCCGATCCGGGCGTGGTTGTGATTCGCACCGAGGCGCCGAATTCCGAATTGCTCGGCATCCTTGCGGCGCCTTATGCAGCGATTGTGCAAAGCGAGCTCGCGATTGCGAACGGCGCGGTGTCAGGTCCCGGCGCGGAATCCGACGACCAGGCTGAGGGATGGTTTCTCTCCAATTCCGCCGGTAGCGGAGCGTTCGTTCTGTCAAGCTATGCGCCGGACGATGAGTTGAGGCTTGTCCGTAATGACGAATATTGGCGTGAGGCTGGAGCCATCCGCCAGGTCGTCATCCGCCAGGTGAAGGATGCCGTGACGCAGGCGCAGATGCTTGAGAGCGGCGCGGTGGATATCGCGATGCAGGTTGACGCCGATATCGCGGCGACGGTTCGTGCCCCGAACGTCATCGTGGAAACCGTGCCTTCATTCAACTTCGTCTACATCGCCTTCGGCGCCGGAGCCGACGGGATGCCGATCGAAATGTCGCGCACCGTCCGCGAGGCGCTGGCGTTGGCGATCGACTACGATGGCGCGATCGAATTCGTTGTCGGCGGCGCCGGGGCGAAGCAAGCCGCTCCGATCCCTAACGGCTTCCCTGGAACCCAGAACCTACCATTGCCCGAACGCGATATTGGTCGTGCACTGGCGCTTCTCGCGGAGGAGGGGCATGAGAACGGGTTCACCCTTGAAGCGGTGTATCCGTCTGTCAATGTCTACGGCGTGGATCTCAGCCTGCTCATGCAGAAGGTTCAGCAGGATCTTGCAGATGTAGGCGTCCAGTTAGAACTGCAGCCGGTTACGTTCGCCGTCTGGCGTGAGCGGATCATGGCGAGCGGTATTCCCGTCACCGCTGTCTACTATGCGCCGGACTATTTCGGATCCGGCCAGTATGCGCAGTTCTTCGGCATGCAGGAAGGCTCGCCATGGCATGGGCGCGCGCATGCTGCGAAGGCCGAGAGGGTGACCAATCCGCGTATGGCTGAATTGCTGGAGGCGGCGCTCGCGGCGCCCTCCGATCAGATCGAAGCCGCCTTCCAGGCAGTGGCTGAGGAAATGATCGAGGACCGGATCATCATCCCGATCCTCAGTCCCAACCTGATCCTCGCCTATCGTGACAACTTGCAGGGCATGCGCTACAGCGCCTGCTGCAATCTCCCTCTCGGCGAACTGTCCCTCGACTGACCTCGTTGACGGGCGGCGAATCTCACGGTGCGCCGCCCATCCTTGCAGTGCTTTTCTCGACTTTTGTGGCGACATTCTTTGAGGCGCGGGAGCGGAAATGACGGGATTTATGGTGCGACGGCTGATCGCGATGCCGCTTCTGCTCCTTGGCGTCGCCACCCTGGCGTTCTTTCTCACGCACGTTACCAAGGCGGATCCGCTCTCGGCCGTCGTGAGCGAGCGTCAGATGAACAACCCGGCGGTCGTCGCCGCCGCCAAGGCGCGATGGGGACTGGATCGCCCGCTTCCGGAGCAATACGTCGTCTATATCTCGAATCTGGCCCAGGGAGAGCTGGGCACGAGCTTTCGTACGCGCCGACCGGTCAGCGACGACATTTTTGCGCGCCTCCCGGCGACGCTGGAACTCGTCCTCTTCGCGATGGTCTTCGGGGTCTTTGGTGGTGTCTGGCTGGGGATCGCCGCAGCGCACTGGCGGGATTCGGTCATCGATCACACGGCCCGCCTATTCGCCCTAATCGGCTCGTCCATGCCCGTGTTCTGGACTGGGCTGATTTTGCTCTACGTGTTTTCCGTCGCGCTTGGGTGGCTTCCAGGGCCGGGTCGAATAGATCCAAGAATCGCCTCTCCCGCCGCCGTAACAGGCTTCTACACGGTCGATTCCTTGATCGCAGGCGATCTCGAGCGATTGCAAGTTTCAATTGCTCATCTGTTGCTGCCGGCTTTCGTTTTGGGATGGGCGGTCATGGGCATTATCTCGCGACTGGTGCGCGGGTCAATGCTGGATGTCCTCGAGCAGGACTACATCCGCACTGCGCGCGCCAAAGGCGCCGGCGAGCCGCGCGTCCTCGTGCGGCACGCACTGCGAAACGCCCTAATCCCGACCTTGACCATCATCGGGCATTCCTTCGCCTATCTGATCACCGGGGCAGTGTTGACGGAGACCATATTCTCCTGGCCAGGCATCGGATCCTATGCGGTCGATAGCGCGCGATCCCTCGACCACCCGGCAATCATCGGAGTCACTTTGATCGGAGCGACGGCCTTCCTCCTTGCGAATCTTGTGACCGACATTCTTTATGCGGTGTTTAATCCGCGAATCCAGCTCGGCCGTGGCGATGCTTAGGATGCGTCTTCAATCCTTCGTCAGACCCGGTTGGCTGACGCTTCCAGTCCTTGCCGGTATGGCGGTGATCGGTTTCTGGGTCATCACCGCAGTGAGCGTCGAGCTTTGGGGCTTGCCGGATCCCCTGCGCACGGTCGCACGCCGGCTGCAGCCGCCATCCGCCGCTCACTGGCTGGGCACTGACGCGCTCGGGCGCGATGTGCTGAGCCGAACTCTTTATGGCGCGCGGTACTCGCTTGTCATCGCGTTGATCGTAGTCAGCGCGGCTGTCGCGTTCGGCGCTTTGCTGGGCGCGCTTGCGGGGTTCTTCGACGGTATCGTGGATACTGTCATCATGCGCCTGGTCGATGTGACCCTAGCCTTTCCGCCGGTACTCCTCGCCATGGCGGTTGCCGCGACCCTGGGGCCAGGTCTCGAGAACGCCGTCGTCGCCTTGATCGCCGTCTGGTGGCCAATCTATGCCCGAATGATGCGCGCCCAGGTGCTCGAGGTGAAGACCCGCGAGCATGTGGAAGCGGCTATCGCCGGCGGCGCCACCAGAATTCGCCTGCTATGGAAACACATCCTGTCTCTCTGCTGGACCCCGATCATGATCAACGCGACAATGGATATCGGGCAGGTGATCCTGCTTGCCGCTGCTCTGAGCTTCATCGGACTGGGAGCAACCCCACCGACTCCGGAATGGGGCGCGATGATTTCCGACGGTGCGACGCAATTCTATTCTTGGTGGATAGCCTTTGGCCCTGGCATGGCCATTCTCACGATCGTGCTCGGCTTCAACTTTATCGGCGACGGGCTGCGCGATCTATTTGATACGCGCAAAATCCGATGACATTCGCCCAGAGTCCAGCGAACGCAGCTTCGGCGCTTGAAATCCGAAAACTGTCCGTGACATTCCCGGGCGGCCTGAAGGCCGTCCGCGAAGTAGACCTGACATTGTCCGAGGGAGAGATCCTCGGTGTTGTGGGCGAATCAGGTTCCGGCAAATCCATGACCCTGCTCGCAGCGATCGGTCTTGCCCCGCGCAACGCGATCGTGACGGGTTCGGCCCGCCTGAATGGGGAGGAGCTAATCGGAGCGCGCCCCGAGCGCCTGCAAGCACTACGCGGCAATCGGATCGCGATGATTTTCCAGGATCCACTCAGTGCACTCAATCCCGTATTGACGGTCGGCGAGCAGATTGCGGAAGCGATACGTCTGCATCGCCCGAAGCTGAATACGCGCGCTGTCGGCGAACGCGTCGCGGAGCTCCTTGATATCGTCGCGGTTCCCGAGCCGCGCCGGAGAGCGCGACAGTATCCTCATGAGTTCTCGGGCGGCATGCGTCAAAGAGCGATGATCGCAATGGCGATCGCCAATGATCCAGCGATTCTCATCGCGGACGAGCCAACGACAGCGCTCGATGTAACGGTTCAGGCGCAGGTGATCGCGGTACTGGATCGACTGCGACGCGAACTTGGGATCGGCGTCGCTCTCGTCACGCATGATCTCGGCGTCGTCGCCGGGACAGCCAACCGTGTGGCGGTCATGTATGGGGGCGGGGTGGTCGAGGAGGCGTCGACGGATGACCTTTTCGCGCGGCCGTTGCATCCCTACACCCATGGTCTGATAGCGTCTCTGCCACGGGTCACGGATTCAGGCGGGCGGCTGAGCGGGATTCCCGGGGCTCCGCCGATGCTGTCGAACCAGCGTCATGGCTGCGTCTTCGCACCGCGATGCCACATGGCGCAGGCGCGCTGCTTTGAAGAGGAGCCGCCTCTGCGAGCGGTGGCGCATGGGCGCAGCGCGTGTCATTTCGCGGAAGTCGCTCACGCGCCGGAGCCTGAAGAGGCCGCGCCTCGGGCCGAGCAATCCGTACAAACCTCCACACCGGTGCTCAGCGTGCGCGAGCTGACCAAGGAGTTTCGAGTTGCAACCGGATTGCTGGACAAGATCCTTCCCGGCCGCGCCTCCGGCCGATTGAGGGCGGTCGCAGGGCTCTCCTTCGACATTGCTCCCGGCGAAACGCTCGGGCTTGTGGGCGAATCGGGTTGTGGAAAATCCACGCTTGGGCGTTGCGTCCTGAATCTGGTTCGACCCAGCGGCGGCTCGGTCCGGTTTCGTGGTCAGGAACTTGTCGGTTTGTCGCGTAACGCCATGCGACCGCTACGCCGCCATCTGCAGATGGTATTCCAGGACCCTTTCGCCTCCCTTCATCCCAGGATGACCGTCAAGGAGATCATCGCCGAGCCACTCCGGCTTCTCGATATTGGGCTCGAGCGATCTGGCCCGAAGGTCGCGGAACTGCTCGATCTTGTGCATCTCGACCCGGTCTTTGGCAAGCGCTATCCGCACGAGCTCTCCGGCGGTCAGCGCCAGCGGGTGGGTATAGCCAGGGCACTGGCGTCTGAACCGGAATTGCTTGTACTCGACGAGCCGGTCTCGGCCCTTGATGTCTCGATTCAGGCCGGCGTCCTGAACCTGCTTGCCGAACTTCAGGACCGTCTCGGCATCGCCTACCTGTTCATCGCGCACGATCTTGCTGTCGTGCGTCATGTGTCCCACCGGGTGGCGGTCATGTATCTGGGACGAATTGTCGAGATTGCGCCAGCGCGGCAGCTCTATGGCGCTCCCATGCACCCCTACACCCAGGCTTTGCTGTCAGCTGCGCCCCTTCCGGATCCAGTGGCCGAGCGAAATCGCCGAGCACGGACGCTTGAGGGCGAAATACCATCGCCGATGTTCCCGCCCTCAGGGTGCCCGTTCCGAACGCGATGCTGGAAGGCCCAGCCAGTTTGCTCGGCTTCTGATCCACCTCTCGTTGAGAGTGACGGACACACGGTCGCCTGCCATTTTCCGGATGTGGAAGCGCCGCTTCCTGCGGAAGAGCGTCCAAGCCGGATTTCTCAAGCCTAGCAATGGTGTCTAGCTGATCGACCTTCTTTGCTAAGGGGTAGAACAATTCGGCGCCGGCAATCTTGCCGACAGGATGCGAAAGCATTTGACTGCCATGCCTACTCTGCCACTCTATGCCCCTCTCAAATGAGGCGGATATGACGCGCTTTAGTTTCTCCTACGACGAATCGCCACTCAATAATTCACTCGGTTTTCGAGAGGGTGCACAAGGAACCCATACGAGTCGCACGATGATGTCCACGGAGCTTGCGCGGCTGCTGGAAGCAGGTGCTGACGCCTCGTCCGCGCAACGGCTCATCGTTGAAGAGAATATCCTTGGAAAAGCAACCATGGCCGGACGACGCCTGGCCCTCCAGAGACTCCGTGAGCTGTATGCCCTTGATCGTACCGTTCCGGTCTATCAGGTCCTTGCTGATCTCTGGAAACGAGAGCCTCAATCGCTGCCGCAACTTGCACTCCTGGCTGCTCTTGCCCGTGATCCACTTCTGCGGGTGACTGCTAAGCCGATTCTGGTTCTGCCTCCGGGGCGTGAGTTGGTGCGTGATGAAATTCGGCATGCGATTTCGACTTCGGTCGGCGCGCGTCTCAATCCGGCCACTCTGGACAAGGTCGTCCGCAACACTGCCAGCAGCTGGACGCAATCCGGACATCTTGTCGGCCGTACATTCAAGAAACGGCGGCGAATCGAGGCGAAACCCGCAGCACTCGCCTTTGCGATCTGGCTCGCCCAGGCATCCGGCTTCACTGGTAATGACGTTCTTTCGAACGGATGGGTTACGACGCTCGACCTTGATCAGGAGCGTCTCGAAATCCTGCTGGAACGCGTTCGCGCTGCAGGTCTCGTGGAGATCCGTCAGCTCGGCCCACATGTGGAGATCAACTCCTCGCGCCTCCTGACTAGGGCGGCGGCATGATCTCGAAGATCGACCGTCTCGCCCGGGTCTTCGGGCAGCATGTTGCGATCGGCTGGCCGGCGAGCTCGTCCGGAGCCCAGCGGGTGATCATGATCGTCTACGATCCCGCCGATGAGCGGCTGCTGCGGCGCAAACTCGATGTTTTCGCTCACGAAGCCGCCGCCGCCGGCAAGAGCTGGAAGCCGCTCGACCTCACCTCTGTCTTCGCGGAGTGGATCGCAGCTCATCGCTACCGCGAGGTCTACTTCGAGGAGCCGGACGAACTGCACGCAATCGGCGAGGAGCGCATCGCTGCTGCGGCTGCGGAAATCATTGAAGCCGCACTTCGAGACGACACACACGGGCCGGACGCCATACTCGGTGTCATGGGCGTTGGCTCACTCTACGGATTTGCAAGCGTTGCCGACGTGCTTTCGCGCGTTGAACACGCAATTCAAGGCAGACTCGCCGTCTTCTTTCCTGGCCGCGTGCAGGATGGCCGGTATCGCCTGCTCGACGCCCGCGAGAGCTGGGACTATCACGCTGTATCGATTACCCTCGACGCCGCTGGAGACGCTTGATGAAGATTATTGCCGATGTCCTCGATCGTGATCCGCGGGAGAACCGGCTCATCAATAACGGGCAGGCCCGCATCGGCTCTGACGAGGTCGAAACGCGCGGCGAGCTGACGAGTTTCGTCTGCGAGGGGCGCTACGCGGATGGGATAGTCCGGATCTTGGAGAGTTTCACCCGCGATGTTGAAAAGTCGAGCCAGCAGGCGGCTTGGGTCAGCGGGTTTTACGGGTCCGGGAAGTCGCACCTGCTCAAGATGTTGACCTGTCTTTGGGAGAACCGCGCGTTTTCTGACGGCATGACGCCCTCGCAACTCGTTCCCGATTTGCCCGATGATGTGCGCGCGGCACTCAAGGAGCTCGAACGCGAAAGCACCCGCGCCGGTGGCACCTTCGCGGCTGCCGGCTCCATGCTCTCCGGCCAGGCCGAGCGACCGCGCTATTCCGTGCTCGCGATCATCCTGAAGGCCGCCGGGCTCCCCGGAGATTTCGGGCAGGCGCGCTTCGTGCTGTTTCTCAAGGAGCGCGCTATCGAGAAGGAGGTCCGCGCAGCGATCGAGGCAAAGGGTGGGACGCTGGAACAGGAGGTCGAGGACCTTTTCGTCAGCCCGCTGATCGCCGACGCACTCTTGAAGCTCGACAATACACTGGGCTCGACCACGAAGGATGTCCGCGATGCCATCCGGGCTCAGTTTCGCTCGCCCGGTTACGACATCACGAAGGATCAGTTCACCGACATGGTGCGCCGTGTGCTGCGCCTGCAAAGCCGGAACGACAAGCTCCCGCTCACGCTGATCGTTCTCGATGAAGTCCAGATCTATGTCGATAGCAGCCAGGATCGGGCCGGCGCGATGGCGGAGATTGCGGAGACGTTTGCCAAGGAGTTCGACAGCCGCGTCATGCTCGTCGGCGCCGGGCAGAGTGCGCTCACGGGCATGCCTCAGCTCATCCGGCTGCTCGACCGTTTCACGATCCGAATCCAGCTCGACGACACGGATGTCGAGACCGTCACGCGCAAGGTGCTCCTGCGCAAGAAGGCCGCCGAGCGCGATACGGTTGCGCAGGTCCTCGATATGCATGCCGCCGCGATCTCGCGCCAGCTCCAATCGACCCGTGTCGCGGAGCGCCCGGAGGATCGCGCGATCCGGGTCGACGATTATCCGCTCCTGCCAGTGCGGCGCCGCTTCTGGGAAGTGTGTTTCCGCGCCCTCGATCGCCAGGGAACGCAGGCGCAGCTGCGTTCGCAATTGCGCATCCTGCACGACGCGCTCGGTGACATCGCAACCCGCCCGCTCGGATCAGCAGTTGCCGGCGATGTGCTCTATGACGCGCTGAAGGCAGCCCTCGTCCAATCGGGCGATCTGCCACGCGATGCCTATGAGCGTATCGAAGCATTGCCGGCCTCATATCCCGGTGACGGTGCCCTGCCGAAGCGTATCGCGGCGCTGGCGTTCCTGATCTCGCGGCTTCCGCGTGAGTCGGGCGCGGATATCGGCGTGCGGGCAACGCCCGAGCACCTGGCCGATCTGCTGGTGGAAGATATGTCGACCGATCAGGGTGCGTTTCGCGCGCAGCTGCGCGATCTCATCGCCCGCATGACGGATCAGGGCGATCTCGTCGCGATCGGCGACGAAGTGCGCATCCAGACGGCGGAGGGGCGCGCCTGGGAAGAGGATTTTCGCAAGTATCGCGGCACCTATATCAATGATTTCGCCGCGATCGGCGACAAGCGCGACGCACTGATCGCGGACGCCCGCGATGCCATATTGCGCCATATCTCCGGCATCCACGGCGATTCCAGGGTTCCCCGCAAGCTCGTCCCGCATCTCGGCGACAAGCCCCCCGTGCCCGATGACCGCAATGTCCCGCTCTGGGTCCGCAGCGGCTGGCAGGTGAACGAGAAAGAGGCCCGCGATTCAGCCCGTGCCCTCGGCTCCGATGACGGCATCGTTCACCTCTATATCCCGAAGCCTCCCGGAACCGAGCTGCGTGACGCGCTCGCCGAGATGCTCGCGGCGCAGGCAACGCTGCAACAGCGGGGCTCCGGTCACGGATCGAGCGGCGAGGAGGCGCGTCGCGGGATGCTGACGCGGGAAGCGAATGCCGCGCAGCGTGCGCGCGATCGCATCAATGCACTGGTGAGCGAGGCCATCGTCTATGTTGGCGGCGGCGCGGAGATGAAGGAGGCGAGCCTCGGGGCGCGCCTCGAAGCCGCCAACGAAATCGCGCGCAAACGCTTCTTCCCGCGCTTCAAGGAGGCGGATTTTTCGAACTGGGACCGTGTCCGTCGCACGGCCCGCGAAGGCGGCGAGCAGCCCTTCTCGGCGATCGGCCATTCCGGCGATGCCGACCAGCATCCGGTCGGGCGCGCCATTCTGGGTGAGATCGGCGCGGGCCGCACTGGCGCGGAACTGCGTCGCACTTTCGAGCGCGCACCCTATGGCTGGCCGCAGGACGCCATCGACGCGACGCTGGTGGCCTTGTTGCGCCTCGGCAAGCTGAGAGCGACGCTCAACGGTGAGCCGACATCGCCGCAGAATCTGGACGCACCGAGCGTCGGGCGAGCGACATTCCAGGTCGAACACGTGGATATCGGACCGCGCGACAAGATCAGGCTGCGTGGTTTCCTGCAAAAGCTCGTCCCCGTGCAGAACCAGGACGATCTCGCCGCTCCGGCAAAGGATTTCATGAAGGCGCTGCGGGCGCTGGGCGAGAAGGCGGGTGGTGAAGCTCCGCTCCCGGCTGCGCCGCGGCTGACTTTGGAAGACGAAGCACAGGCGCTTTCCGGCAATGCACTGCTCAAGCTTCTGCTCGACCGGCGCGAGGAGATCGAAGGGGCGATCGAATCCTGGAAGGCGCGCGAGGAACTCAAGCAGAAACGGCTCGTGCGCTGGGCGATAGCCGAGCGGCTGGCGCGTCATGCAGAGGGCATCCCGGAGGCCGCGACGGCGCTGATCGAGATACGCGGTGTCAAGGAGGGCCGCCAGCTGCTGGAGGCGCAGGATCCGCTTTCCGCACCGATCGCAAAGCTGCGCGAAATCCTCGTACAGAAGCTGACAGTGGCGCACCGCACACTGTCCGAGCGGATGCGCGAGGCCTTCACGGAGCTCGGCAAGCTGGATGCTTATGCCGCGCTCGATTCCGGCGCCAAGGAGAATCTCAACCGCGATGTCGGCCTCGTCATCCCCAGCGCACCGAATGTCGAGGACGACGCGGCTCTGGCCGATGCCATGGATGCGCGTCCTTTCCACGCCTGGTACGACGCGCTCGATGCGGTGCGCGAACGCCAGGCCCGGGCAGCAGAGAAGGCGGCGCGCATGGCCGAGCCGACAGTGCAGACGGTGACGCTGGAGCGCGCCACTTTGCGCAGCGAGGAGGATGTCCGGGCCTGGTCGCAGCGCCAGGAAGAAAAATTGCTTGCCGCCATCGCGCGCGGACCTGCGCTCGTCGGGTGAATCATGCTGGACTGGCCCGCAAAAACACGCGCGCTCATCTCCCCTCTCCACGAGGGAGAGGGGAGCCGCCTCCATGAAGCGCAAGCCTGCATCTCCCCTCTCCCCGGTGGAGAGGGGCCGGGGGTGAGGGGCGGTGAAGGACAATCTCCGCCCTCGATGGCAGCGCTGTCCTCAACCGATGCACCCCATTCTGCACCCCCCTCACCCCCATCCCCTCTCCACGAGGGAGAGGGGAGCCGCCTCCATGAAGCGCAAGCCTGCATCTCCCCTCTCCCCGGTGGAGAGGGGCCGGGGGTGAGGGGCGGTGAAGGACAATCTCCGCCCTCGATGCCGGCGCTTTCCTCCACCGATGCGACCCTTTCTGCACCCCCTCACCCCCATCCCCTCTCCACGAGGGAGAGGGGAGCCGCCTCCATGAAGCGCAAGCCTGCATCTCCCCTCTCCCCGGTGGAGAGGGGCCGGGGGTGAGGGGCGGTGAAGGACAATCTCCGCCCTCGATGCCGGCGCTTTCCTCCACCGATGCGACCCTTTCTGCACCCCCCTCACCCCCATCCCCTCTCCACGAGGGAGAGGGGAGTCGCCTGCATGAAGGGCGCGCCCGCATCTCCCCTCTCCCCGGTGGAGAGGGGTCGGGGGTGAGGGGCGGTGAAGGACAATCTCCGCCCTCGATGGCAGCGCTGTCCTCAACTGATGCGACCCTTTCTGCACCCCCCTCACCCCCAACCCCTCTCCACGAGGGAGAGGGGAGCCGCCGTTTCAAAAACCAGGTAACGATAGCCGATCATGCCCATTGCCCTTGACCGCGATATCCGCCGTATCCTCGAACGTGTCGTGCGCGAAGCACGCATCGCCGCCGAAAAGGGGGCGCTGAACGCACTCAGTGAACTCGGCGTCGCCGATGCCAGGCGCCCCTCCTGGCTGACCCCCGAGCAGGCCGAACTGCGTAGACGCCTGCGGGCGCATGCCCGGGCGCTTGGCGACAATCTGAACCCCGATGATACGATGCGGCTCTCCCGGCTCGTGCGTGAGATCGCCTATGCTCATTGGCACCGGGCGCTGTTTGCGCGTTTCCTGCTGGAGAACGGCCTGCTCGTTGATGTCGAGGCCGGCAACGCCCCGGTCAGCGCGGCGGATATCCGTGCCATTGCCGAGGAGGAGCGCCGCGATGTCGCCGAGGTGGCCGCCGAATTCGCCGCCCCGATGCTGCCGGAGATCTTTCCCGCCGATGATCCCGTGCTCGCCTTGTCCCTCCCGCCCGAGGCCCGTCAGGCGATCGCGCAGCTCGTCGACGGGCTCCCCGCACAGACTTTCAAGGCGGACGACGCGCTGGGCTGGACCTATCAGTTCTGGCAGGCGGACCGGAAAAAGCAGGTGAACGAGAGCGAGGTGAAGATCGGCGCGGACGAGTTGCCCGCCGTCACCCAGCTCTTCACCGAGGATTACATGGTCCTCTTCCTTCTGGAGAACACGCTCGGCGCCTGGTGGGCCGGCAAGCAGCTCGCCGCCAACCCCGCGCTCGCCCGTGACGCTGCGGATGAAGAGGAGCTTCGCCGCAAGCTCTCGCCCGAGGGCTATCAATGGACCTATCTGCGCTTCGTGCGCGATTCCTCCCCTCTCCCCGGTGGAGAGGGGCCGGGGGTGAGGGGCGGTGAAGGACAATCTCCGCCCTCGATGCCGGCGCTTTCCTCCACCGATGCGACCCTTTCTGCACCCCCTCACCCCCATCCCCTCTCCACGAGGGAGAGGGGAGTCGCCTGCATGAAGGGCGCGCCCGCATCTCCCCTCTCCCCGGTGGAGAGGGGTCGGGGGTGAGGGGCGGTGAAGGACAATCTCCGCCCTCGATGGCAGCGCTGTCCTCCACCGATGCGACCCTTTCTGCACCCCCCTCACCCCCAACCCCTCTCCACGAGGGAGAGGGGAGCCGCCTGCATGAAGGGCGCGCCCGCATCTCCCCTCTCCACGAGGGAGAGGGGAGTAGCGGCGTGTGGCGGCCTGCCGCCGGCACATTCCCCGGCTGGCCGCAGGCGGCGCGGGAGATCACCATGCTGGATCCCTGCATGGGGTCGGGGCATTTCCTCGTCTTTGCGCTCGATATCCTCGTGGCCCTGCGCAAGGCCGAGGAGGGGCTTGATGAGGAGGCGGCTGTCATGGCCGTGCTGGCCGACAACCTGCACGGCCTCGAGATCGACCCGCGCTGCACCCAGATCGCCGCCTTCGCGCTGGCGCTGACGGCGTGGAAACGCATCGGTCGCGTGCGTCCGCTGCCGGCGCTGAACCTCGCCTGCTCGGGACTCGCCATCGGCATGGGCCGGGCCGAATTCATCAAGCTCGCCGAAATGATCACGGAGGCCGAGGGCTTTGCCGGGGGCGATGCCGATCTGATGGGGCGCGCGCGCAATCCGATGGAAGAGCAGGCGCTTGCCCGCCGGCGTGGCGGTCTGGAGCGGCTCTACGACCTCTTCGCCCAGGCCCCGGTGCTGGGCTCCCTGATCGACCCCCGCCGGGCGCTCGGCGATTACGGCGACATCCTCGCCGAAGGTTTCGACGGCCTCGCCGAGGTGATCGGCAAGGTGCTCGACAAAGCCGGCGGCGATCCGGATACCCGCGAGGCGGCAGTGACGGCGCAGGGGCTGGCCAAGGCGGCGGAGCTGCTGGGGCGACGGTTTACGCTGGTGGCGACGAATGTGCCGTATCTTGTTCGCGGGCGACAGTCCGTCAAATTGAGGGAATTTCTCGATACCTATCATCGAGAGGCACGCAACGATCTTGCCACGGCCATACTGGGGCGCTTCAGCAGTGCTCTGAAAGCCTCCGCCACGGTTGCTGTTGTTAAGCCAAGTTCATGGCTGTTTCTCGGCGCCTTTAGGAAGTTCCGATCAACTGCTGTAAAGCGGATGCGTCTCAATTTTGTTGCTAGGCTCGGCCCCGGCGCTTTCGAAACCATCGGTGGGGCTGTGGTAAATGTCGCGCTCGTTTCGCTAAGCTCAAGACTGGCTGAACAGAATGACGCTTTCCTCTCCGTCGATGCGTCCGATCAAGGACAGATCGTTGAAAAAGAGTTCTCATTGATGTCCGGTGAGATGGCATTCCCCATTCAGTCGGCGATCGCCTCAAACTCTGATGCAATTATCACCCATGAAACATCCGCAAATCGAGGGCCTCTTTTATCTGCTTTTGCAGAAGTTCTGCAGGGCGTCGGCTCAACCGATATGTCTAGATACACCTTCTATTTCTGGGATTTGAGCGAGGTTTCTTCTAGCTGGCAGCCACAACAGTTTAGGCCGGATGTGCAGGGCGGCTGGTCGGGCTGCTACAGCATTTTGCGTTGGGAGAATGGAAAGGGACCGCTCGCCGAAATTCAGACCGCTCACAAAGGTCTCCGCGCCTACGGGTGCCGGGGCGTCGGCTTGTCGGTAACCGGATCGATGCTTTTCTCCTTCTTTGGAGCCGCCCGGTTCGACTCGGGTATAGCGGTAATTCTGCCTCGGGCCGAAGAGCATTTACCGGCAATAGCTGCTTATACATCAAGCGAGGAATTCAAGGAGAACGTTCGAAAAATCGATCAAGCACTAAGCGTCACCGAAGCATCATTTCTGAAAGTCCCCTTCGACCTCCCCCACTGGCAACGCATCGCTGCCGAAAAATACCCCAACGGCCTCCCCAAACCCTATTCCAACGATCCCACGCAATGGCTCTTCGACGGCCACCCGCGCGGATCGGCGGATCCGAACAATCCCGACGCGGATGGCAACCCGACGCGGCCCGGCATGGCGGAGCATCCGTTGCAGGTCGCGGTGGCGCGGCTGCTCGGTTATCGCTGGCCGCGCCAGACGGGCTCGTCCTTCATGGATTGTCCGGCGATCGACGCGCCCGACGAGATCGACGCGTCGGGGCGGGTCGATGCGGACGGGATCGTCTGCCTTGCTTCGCTCGCCGGCGAGGCCGGGGCGGCGGAGCGGCTGCGGGGCGTGTTGCAGGCCGCCTGGGGGGCGGATTGGGGCGAGGGCGTCGTGCGCGCCTGCCTGCAGGCCGAGGAGGCGCGGGCTGAGGATCTCGAGGGCTGGCTCGCAAACGCGTTTTTCGACGGTCATTGCAAGCTGTTCCACCAGACGCCCTTCATCTGGCACGTCTGGGACGGGCTCGCCGGCGGGTTCTCGGCGCTGGTGAATTACCACAAGCTCTGCGGCCCCGATGGCGGCGGGCGGCGTCTTCTGGAGAAGCTGCGTGATACCTATCTCGGCGAATGGATCGCCCGCCAGCGCCGCCTCGTCGCGGATGGCGACGCGCTTTCCGAGGAACGCCTCGCCGCTGCCGAGCATCTGCGCGGGGAACTGACGAAGATCATCGAGGGCGAGCCGCCCTACGACATTTTCGTGCGCTGGAAGCCGCTCGCGCAACAGCCCATCGGCTGGGAGCCCGATATCGACGACGGCGTGCGCCTCAACATCCGCCCCTTCCTCACGGCGCGCCCGCGCAACGCCCGCGCGAAGAAGGCCTGCATCCTGCGGGTGACGCCCAACGTCAAAAAGCACACCGGCGCCGATCGCGGCACGGAGCCCTATCGCGAAAAGGCGGATTATCCGTGGTTCTGGGCGCAGGACCACGATGTCGAGACGCAGGATTTCACCGGCGGGCCGGAATTCAAGGGGCGGCGGTATAATGATTTCCATTATACGCGGGCGTTCAAACAGGCCGCACGGAAATGAAGCGCACTCTCCCCTCTCCCTGGTGGAGAGGGGCTGGGGGTGAGGGGGGATCAGAATGAGGCACGGGGGTGATGACGAGGATGGCATTGACGGGCGAGATCAATCCTGCACGCCCCTCACCCCCGCCCCCTCTCCACGAGGGAGAGGGGAGATTGGCTGCTTGGGGAGAAAGTGATGCCGACACGCTATCGTGACGATCCGGAAGCGGCGCCAATGCCCCGAGCGAAAGCGCGGGCGCGTGCCATGCGTCGGGAGCCGACAGAGGCGGAGCGGCGGTTGTGGTGGCATTTGCGGCGAGGGATTCCCTTGCGCGGGACGAGCTTCCGGCGGCAAGTTCCATTGGGGAATTACATCGCGGATTTTTGCTGCCTGAAGGCAAAACTCGTCATCGAGGTCGATGGCGGACAGCATACCACGGATGCAGGAGAGGTTTATGATGCGGCAAGAACGCGCGTGCTGGCCGGACAGGGCTTCACCGTCATCCGCTTCAGCAACACGGAAGTACTGCAACAAACGCAAGCCGTTATTGATACGATCTACGCGCGACTGGCCGAGAGATGTCCGGAGTGCGTTGAAGAATGAAACTGCCGGGCGATGACGGGGGCGCTCCCCTCTCCCTGGTGGAGAGGGGCTGGGGGTGAGGGGGGATCAGAATGAGGCACGGGGGTGATGACGAGGATGGCATTGAGGCCGGTGATTTATCCTGCACGCCCCTCACCCCCGCCCCCTCTCCACGAGGGAGAGGGGAGTTCTGGCCCGCCCTTCATGCAGGGGCGTGCCTCTCCCTGGTGGAGAGAGGAGAAGAAGTGAGGAATGGTGATGACGCGCCCGGCTACCTTCGTTGACGGTCTCGCCAATGCCCTGCTGGGCGCAGCCGATGCGTTCGAGCGCGGCACGCATTGGTCGGCGGCGTTGCTGTGGCCGGATCCGGAGCGGCAGTTTACCGCCGTGTTTCCACGCTTGCGGGAAATGCTGGCGGCGCGCGGGGTCGCTCTCTACCAGTTGGGAGATTACGCGCCGAAACAGGGAACCGGCCCGGCAATCTGGCTGCGCTGCCTGATCGATACCGATCTCCCGGGCGCTTCGCCGGGCGAGGGTATGGTGCCCGTGATCCTGCTTCCCGATATCACCAGCACCGCGCTCAAGCATCCGCAGACGCTGCCGCGCACGGTGCGCCCGCTGGTCGAGCTGCAATATCGCGGCGAGGTTTTTCGCAACCGCCGTCAGGCACGCGACTGGAATGTCGGGCCGTTCCTGCGCTCGCCCGAGCAGGGCCTCGGCCTCGATGTCGCAACCGACCAGCGCACCGATGAAGCCGCCGCCGCCGCGCTGTCGACCCTGCTCGATTATCCCCTCGTCGACCTGCCCGACCGCAAGCTGACGGCAGAGGACTTTCATCGTCTGATCGAGCCCGACGAGGTGCGAGGGCTGTTGCTGTGGATCTCCGATCCCGATGGCGCCAGGACGGGCCGGAGCGCGGGCGAATGGGCAAGCTTCAAGGCGCTCATTCGCGCAACATATGGAATCGACATTGATGCCAAAGGCGCGCGGCAGCAGGCCGTGACACGCCTGAGCAAGGGCGAAGGCGCATGGGGGCGGGTTCTCGCGCGGCTCGATGACGCTCCGCAACAATGGCGCAGCATCTGCGAGTTGATGCGCGAAGCCGAGCCGAAGCAGGATGGGCTGTTCGATGAGCCGGCGCCTGGCACATCCGCGGACAATCTGCATCGCGAAACGCTGCTGGCGGGTGAACTGGAACGGGCGGCGGATCTCCCGCATGCGGAAGCCGCCGCCCGTATCGTCGCCCTCGAAGACCAGCACCGCCCACGCCGCGCCACGCGCTGGGCGCGTCTCGACGAAGCACCGCTCGCCATGGTGCTCGAACCGCTGGCGCGGCTTGCCGCCGGTATTCGCGAGCCGTTGCCGGGGGGAGACATTCCCGGAATCGCCCAAGCCTATGCCGACGAGGGCTGCGCGATCGACATGGCCCTCATCGACGCCCTTGCAACTGCGGGCGCTCACGCGGCACTCATCGGCAAGATTGCCCGGGCACTCTATCTGCCCTGGCTCGAAAATCTGGCGACCCGCTTTCGCCAGGCAGTGGAGGAAGCCGGCGCATCGGCGCGTCCGCAGCCGATCAAGGCGGAGCCAGGCACCTGCATGCTCTTCGTCGATGGCCTGCGCTACGACCTCGCGCGCCGCCTCGTTGAGCGTCTTGGCGCATCGGAAAGCCTGCGCCTGTCGTGGCGGCTGGCCCCCGTCCCCACCATCACCGCGACGGCGAAGCCGATTGTCACCCCCGTCGCAGATCAGATTGACGGCGCCGGACGCGTTGCCGATTTCCTCCCGCTGGAACGATCAAGCGGCAGACCCGCCACGACAGATACCCTGCGCGCGGCCATGACGGCACGCGGCATCGATGTCATGCGCGGCAACGATCTGCGTGGTCCCTCCGGAGCGGATGCAATCGGTTGGAGCGAATGCGGCAATCTCGACAAGGACGGTCATGCGATGGGGGCGCGACTGGCGGCGCAGGTAGCCGGTGAGATCGAGGCCATCGCCCATCGCGTCGAGGCCCTGCGGCGCGCCGGCTGGGCCCGCGTGCGCATCGTCACGGATCACGGTTGGCTTCTCGTCCCCGGCGGCTTGCCGAAGGCGACGATTGCGAAATCGATCATCGAGACCGCCTGGTCGCGCGTGGCGCGTCTGGGCGATGGAGCCGCACCAGAGGTTCGAACTGTTCCCTGGCACTGGGACGAGAGCATACGGATCGCAGTCCCCCCCGGCGCGAGCGCGTTTCGCGCAGGGGAGGAATACGCGCATGGCGGGCTCTCGCCGCAGGAATGTGTCATCCCCGATATCCTCATCGGTGAGGAGGGAGGTGCGAGCCGGAATGCGGCGGCGATCGGGAGCATCGCGTGGCGTCGCTACAGGCTGACTGTCGTGTTGACGCGCGAGGCTCCCGGGCTCGAAATCGAAGTGCGCCTGTCCGAGCGCGATCCATCGACCCGGGTCGCCGCAGAGCGGATCGGGGGCGAGGGCGAACGGATCGAGTTGCGCCTTGATCCCGACATGGACGAAGAGACACCCGTTGTCGTCGTACTGACCGATCCTCACGGGACGGTCGTCGATGCACGCAAGACGAAAATCGGAGAACGCTGACGTGAGCTTCACACTCGATCGCCTGGACGACATCGGCTCGCGCGCCTTTGAGGGCTTCGTCGTGCGCAAGGATCTGGTTCGGCGCTACGCCAAGGCCTATCCGGTACCCGCCTATGTCGTCGAATTCCTGCTGGGACGCTACTGCGCCTCTACCGACGAAGCGGAGATCGCGGAAGGGCTGGAGATCGTCGAGAAGCAACTGAAAGACCGCTGCGTTCGTACCGGGCAGGAGGAAGTCTTCAAGAACGAGGCGTTCCGTAAAGGGTCAGTGCGGCTGATCGACGTGATCCGCGCCCGACTCGATGCAAAGAACGCGTGTTACGTCGCAGAACTCCCCAGTCTCGCCCTCAGGGATGTGCGCATCCCCGATGCCATGATCGAGGAAAACGAGCGCATGCTGATCGACGGCTTTTACGCGGAGATCACGCTCTCCTACGACAGCGTCATCGCCCAGGAGAAAAATGGCCGCCCCTTCGGCATCGAGGCAATGCGTCCGATCCAGATGTCGCGCTCGGATGTGCTCGACACGCTCTATGCCGGGCGCCGCGCCTTCGACACGACTGCCGACTGGATCGATTTCCTGCTGCGTTCGACCGGGCTCGAACCATCCGCCTTCGATGAGCGCGCCAAGCGGGTCGCCCTGCTGCGCATGATCCCGTTCGTCGAGCGTAATTACAACTTTGTCGAGCTTGGCCCGCGCGGCACCGGCAAGAGCCATCTGTTCCAGCAGATTTCGCCCTATGCCCACCTGATTTCCGGTGGCAAGGCGACGGTGGCCCGGATGTTCGTGAACATGGCCAACGGCCAGCGCGGCCTCGTCTGCCAATATGATGTCGTCTGCTTCGACGAAGTCGCCGGCATTTCCTTCGATTCGAAGGACGGCGTCAACATCATGAAGGGCTACATGGCCTCCGGCGAGTTTTCGCGCGGCAAGGACAGCATCCGCGCCGAGGGCGGTATCGTCCTCGTCGGCAACCTCGACGTCGATCTGGAGCAGGCGCAGCGCTTCGGGCACCTCCTCTCGCCGCTCCCGCCGGAAATGCGCGACGATACCGCCTTCATGGATCGACTGCATGCCTACGCGCCCGGTTGGGACTACCCGAAGCTCGACCCGCGCGCGCATCTCACCGATCATTTCGGCCTGGTCTCGGATTTCCTCTCGGAGAGCTGGACGCGCCTGCGCTTTTCGTCGCGCGCGAACGTCCTCGACGGACGTATCCACTTTGGTGGCGCGCTTTCAGGGCGCGATATCGAAGCGGTGAGAAAGAGCGTCAGCGGGCTGGTCAAATTGCTGCATCCCGATCCCGCAGCGGAAGTTCCCGATCAGGATCTGGAGTGGATCGTGCGGCTGGCGCTCGAAAGCCGCCGGCGGGTTAAAGAACAGCAGAAACGCGTGTTCAAGAGCGAGTTCAGGAACACGCTGTTCAGCTACACGCTGGGTCTCGACGGTGTTGAGCAGTTCGTCGCGACACCCGAGCTGCATTCGGACGAGGCGATTGATGCCGAACCGCTCCCACCCGGTCAGGTTTGGGCGATCGGCCCCGGTGGCAACGAAACCGGGCCTGGGCTCTATCGTATCGAGGTGACGGCCCAGCCGGGTGCGGGGCTGCGCATCCTGAACCATCCGACGCCGCCGGCCTTTCGCGAAAGCGTCCGCGTGGCGGAGCAGAATCTCTATGCGCAGGCCAAAGGTCTCATCGGTGATCGTGATCCGCGCGCACATGAATTCACCGTCCAGCTGCGGGCCATGGATGCGGACAGGAGCGGGGCGTCCCTTGGTGTTCCCACGCTCGCCGCCCTGTGTGGCGCCATGCTCGGCAAGAATACGCGCGGATCGACGATTATTGCCGGTTCTCTCGCGCTCGGCGGTTCAACCGAGCCATTGCCGAGCGCGATCCGTATTGCCGAGCTGGCAGTCGAGAAACAGGCACAAACGCTACTTCTTCCGGTTTCCGTTCGACGGCAGCTGATCGACCTCCCTGATGAAATCTGGACGAAGATTTCGATCGAGTTCTACCGCGACGCTGCCGATGCTGCCTTCAAGGCGCTGGAGGATTAGCCATTTGTGAAAAAGCCCCGAGTCGAAGCCCACACCTGCTTAGTTGGTGATGCGAATTCAATCTTTAACTACGGGCGTCGCCAAACAAGGCGTCGTCGATCAGCGTCTCGATACCCGCCCAAGCCCTGTCGAGACTCGACGCCGGGTCGAGACGCGAGTTAAAGGCCCCAACGGTCCCAGATCGGTGCCAGCATGAACGATCCCGACCCTGCATTTGTTCGCTCAAAGCTCTACTTCTGATCGAAAAATGTCTGTGTAAACCCTTATGACTTGCGTATGACCTCTTTCCTTTCGGTCGCGCGTTGCCGTGGCGTGGCCCCGATGATGTGTGGCAGCTTGAACCAGTCCGCCTTGTCTTCGCCGTTATCGACCTCGTCATTCTCCGTGTTGCCCGCCACCCGCATGATCGATCAAGCTTAGCCATGTGAGCCCTTGCCGCGTATCGCTCGCGCCCCTGAGCCTCGCGAGAGCCGGAATCATCGGGGCGGATTCGTATCGGCGCATTTATCGGGCGCGCTCCTGCCCTGTCGCCTAGTTGCGCCCTGGTATCGGGCCGGTGATATCGCCTGGTAAATCGGTGCACGAATTCGCATGGGAAAATTCCAATCGGGTTCGTTTCAAATGAATCATAAATTCTAGTTGCGAATAAGTTGCAAGTGCATCTGGATTGAATCGATATTGCCTTGAATGCGTGATGCATTTGAAGTGACTTCGCGGGAACGTGTTAGCGGCGCGTGAAGGTTAAGCGGGCGTTAATGGGCATGAGACAAGTTGAGACAATGCCTTGCCGTTTGAGACAGGTTAACACGCGCTTAAAGAGTTTGAGACAATTTGACCGTCGCTCCGGGTCCTTCCTGCGGGGATACTCGGTCGCGGGGGGCGCTGAGCCCCGGTGTTTGACAGTTTTTCGGCTGAAAATCCTTATTTTTGTCCGCTCACACCTCGAATTTTTTATTTTTTAAAGATACACACAGATACACAGGGTGTGTATATATAATTTGGATCTAAGTTATTGATATATATATAGATATTATTATATATACACAGATACACACCCCCACACCCTTTTTTGAAATCACACTCGAATCCACCCTCGAAAGCCCCCCACAGGCACCCCCTGTGTATCTGTGTATTTGTGTATATATACGCCTCAAACCTGTACGCCATAAGGGTTTGAAAGATACACACCCCGTGTATCAAGTGTGTATGTATAAAAAAAGCCCGCCGAAGCGGGCCTTTTCGAAAATGTCAGGGATTTAAACGTAGAACTGGACATTCCCTTTTTCGTCCCACCTCGTTTTCACCTTATATTCCTCTTGCAGAATACGAGAGACCTGTGCTGCGTCATGCACTGAGATAATCCGGAGCGGCAGCGACCGTCTCATCAACTCGTCCCTCGAAATTCCATCCGATCCCGCATGCCCAATCATCAACGAAAGTGCTTCCGCGATTTCTCTCAGATCGTCGATATGAACCCCGTCCTCAGTGACCTCCTGATCAGCCTTCACATAGTAGAGCCATGTGCCGATTGATTGGATAAATTTCACCTGGACTCCATAATCACGTTGAAGTCGGGCGATGACCACCTCCCGATCATCTCTACTGAGCTTGCGGAATGACGCGCATCGCGCAGCCAAACCTCTCTTATATATACCATCTTCACCTTCCAGCTTGATCACCTTTAGGCATTCCCTACCAGCCTCATCCAGGGCGCGGTCATGCTCGGCGGCTTCATTCACTTCTGGGCTGAAAAAGGCTTTCCGGACCTCCTCAAGAATCTCAGACGCGTCGATTTTCAACGTGATCTCACTCATCACTCTCTCCTTTTGCTATGTAAATGGCTGTTGACCGTCCGCGCTTTGATTTACTCTGGACCCTCCTGACTCCGTGGACGCGCAGAAGCCGGTCGATGACCTCCTCGCGATCCCGACTTTCGAGGTTGGCGAAGGGGCGACACCTATTCAGCAACACGCCTTCGCTAACCCCCTTCGGGCCGAAGCTGGCGATCTTCTTTGCTACAGTCTCGGCAATGGGATCGAGGCGATGCCTACCGACCTGCGTTACGAACTGCTGTGCGAAGCGGTCATCGCAGTGCTCGACGAAATCGCTCGCCCATTTGATGTGGTTCAGTCCGATTCTGCTGCGCCTGTCGCTGAGCGCAATGAAGAGGGACAGGCGCATGGCCTTCTCGCGCGTTCGCCCCCAAAGCCCTTGGAAGCCGCTGCCGTCGCGCTTCATCCTTCGCATTTTGCGGGTGTAGCGCTCATCGATCATGTCGAGGTAATCCGACGCCTCTTTCGTGAACGGGATCACCTCGGGCTCAGGCGGATTCTTCGGGTCCATCAAGTCTCCGATGGTGCCAATCTCGTCTTCCCCCTCGGCATAGGCGCTGAAATGCTCTCTGATCCATGCGGAAACGGACTTCGGCACCTCCTGGGGGAGAGCGTTATTTTTCTTCACGTAGTCGATATCACTCTGCATGAAGATGAAGCGGTTGAGGAATCCGTCATTTACATCCTCAGCACCGAGGCTTTTGTATAGAACCTCCGGCGTGGTGAGGCCGAAATAGGTAAGCGCGGGTCTTACGACATATCGACCTTCGGTGGCCTCGATCTGTTCCGGCGTCTTATGCATCGTTGAGTAAGATTTTGGGGCCATCCGCCCATCAGCACGTCCGAAAATCTCCATAAGGGTAGATTGCTCGTCGGCTTTATTACTGTCCCCGCTTTTGCGTGAACTCATGAGGTAGCGACCGAACTCGTCGGTGATGGTGATGTGCTTCGGCTTCCGCAAAAGGGCCGAGATCACGCCTGCGTTTGACGTATAGGATGAGTAGCCGATGAGTTCCTCGGCCCCGCCCGCGACCAGCGCCTCCTCGATCGTCTTCTTGATGTGTTCCTTACCGGCAGCCGTCTCCGCGATGGCGGCGAAGAATGCGCTGCTGTAATTGTCCCTATCAGTGACGAAGCCGCGACCGCAGACGACGGAGCCGAGCGCCAGGGCGGCGAGAACGGCCAATTGCGGCTGTGGAACCTTCGCCGTCGCCATGTAGTAGTCCACGAAATCGCCCAACACGCCGGGCGGCTTCCACAAGTGCTTCGGAAGCCTGATGAGGTGTTTGAGGGATTCGAAGTCGATGGGGTCGTCGTCGCCCTCGACCGGCTCAACCTCCTCATCCGGCAAGTCCTCGAACTCGTCGGCGATCTCGTCGTACTGCGCCTCGTACTCGGCCTCGCGCGCCTCTTTGGCGATGGTGCGCATCGTCACGAGGCTGCGGCGGTCGGTCTTGAACGTCTTCCACTGTGCCCGGTTCTCGCGCTTGTCGTAACCGCGCCCCTGTTTCGACCACCGGTCAAAGAGCACCCACCCGTCGTCGCCGAACTCATGCTTGAGGGCCATGCCGACCCTGAGCCATGTGTCGCGGTCGTCGGCCCAGGGCTGCACCATCTCAAGCATGTGCTCGGCGTCGCCGAGGCTGAGCCCGAGAGGCTCGATCGAGCCGGTCTCGCCGCGCTCGGTATCTTCGATGCGCTCCTCGATCTGATCGGCGTCGATCTCGGGCAGATGGCGCTCGTCGAACTCTTCCTTCCACCGGTATCTCTTGGCCGTGTCCGGATGGATCGACGGCGGAAGCGCAACCTGCTTGCCGGTGCCGAATAGCTCGACCTCGGCGCACCTCACCGACTTCCCATCGACCTTCTTCGCTTCGTCGCTGCGCCAGAGCTTTTTGCTGTGGAGAGGTCGGTCACAGAGGAAATAGAAGTGGCGCGACTTGCCGCCGCTGCCGCTGATGACGGTCGGAAATTCCGAGACGTTGAGACCCGTGATGTGCTCGATGGCGTCGATTGCGTCGTCGAGGTAGAGGTCGTCGCGGATATCCATGTCGATGACGTGGAGGTAGAGCCCATCCACCTTCGACGGCTTGCCCAGGCGCACGCCGACGTTCATCCCTTCGCGGTATTTCCGCTTGAGATCGGCGTAGCTGAGGGTCGGTAGATTGGTCCAATCGGCCTCGACCGGGCGCTTTGTCCGCTCACGCAACCAGAGAAGTGAGAATCCCGCTTCTACGAGCGGCTTTATGTCTTTCAGCACCGCATCACCCGTTCTGTCCCCCGAGAATCACAGAACGATTCGTCAGTCTTTCATGACGAAAGGGATGAGGTCTTCCAGCGTAATCAGCGATCCGCTGAGGCGAGTGAGCGGAACAGCCTGCTTCTGAGGAAGGAAATCTTCCCTGACCCAATTGTAGAAACCCTGTGGCGCGATCCTAAAATCGTTGCACAGTCGCGTGACCTTCAGTGTATACGGCGTATTTACGTGCCGATATTCAGGCAGCTTCTCGTAGAGAAGGGCAAAAAGCTTGGATTCCTTGTTGATTCTCTTGTGCCTCTTCCCAAGGCCGGTGCGGTTCGATGTCATTGGCTTCCCAATCAATCAATTGCCCACTTCATGTTTAAATATCACTTATAAAGTGATTTATGGAAAGAGTCGCCTCCAAACTCCAGATAATCAACAGGTTGATTGAATCGCACTCTTTAAGGCCTTAAAGTTCTATAATTCCTACATAATTTACCGCGTGGACTGCTCTTCAGTCGCGCCTGAGAGTGCAGTCGCATGCACGCCTAAAAATCCGTTTCACAAGTTAAACTTGACTTTCATAATTTGATGCGCGATTGAATCGATGATCGAACCCGGTCAAAAGGATCGACAATGAGTCCCATCAATGCACCCGACCACGAGTTTTCACACCGTATGAAAGTGGCCCTCGAAGGCAACCCGAGAATCCCCGAGAAAAACAAGGGCATGTTCAGTTGGGTGAGGAACGAACTCCGTGAAAAACATGGGATCGAGGTCACCCTAGAGACCGTGAGAAAATGGTATGCAGGGACCATACGACCACGAGCGAAAAAACTTGAGGCGCTTGCAGAGATATTGAGTGCCGACACCGCATGGCTCGCCCATGGTAGCACGATCATGCAGGACACCCTCGACACCGCGAGGCACCGCGCCTCGTCACACGGAGCCATCAATGTGGTTGCCGGTCTCCTGCAGATCGAAGGGGTGAGTATCGCCTTCCCGGAGGACGAGAATGAAGCGCAGCGAAGCCATTTCTTTGGAATCCACCAGGGGCGCCATAGTGGGGTTTTCGTATCCCACGGCCAGAAAAGGGCCGGGGCCTACCGTTTCGAGTTCCCGAGCGTTGGGGAAAAGGTGAAGCTCGTTTTCACCATAATCGATGAGGAAGATGAGTTTCGCATGTTCATTCCTGCTGAAGCCGATATCAGGGAGGATGCGAATTATCGAGGCGGCTTCTACACAATTTCGGCGATGCTCAAGGGCCATGAGATGCTGATGAACGACAAACTCCTGCTGCAGCTTGCCAAAAAGGCGTCCCTTATTTTTAAGGAACCGGTACCTCAAATGAACAACGAGCGCCGTGATACGCGGTGAGACAACCTGAGACAGATTGAGACATCAAACCGTTGCTCAGTAAAGATTCGTGAGACAGGGTGCGACAGGGTGATACGCGATGACACAGGGCTTTCCCTCCCCGCTGGGGAGGAAGGCCAGGACGCGCGCTCCATGAAGGGCGATTTCCCTGCCCAGCAAACCATGGATGGAACATGCCCACCATCCGCCGCGCGACACATCCGCGCGGCGGCGGGGCGTTGCCTCACCAGCTCCCGGTATTCTCCATCGAGGCCCAGGGTTCCTGCGAGGGCAGCGGCTCGCCGCGTTGCAGGAGTTCGATCGAGATCCCGTCCGGCGACTTGACGAAGGCCATGAAGCCGTCGCGCGGCGGGCGGTTGATGGTGACGCCTTGGTCCATCAGCTTCTGGCAGGTGGCGTAGATATCGTCGACGCGATAGGCGAGATGGCCGAAATTGCGCCCGCCACCATATTCATGCTCGTCCCAGTTATAGGTGAGTTCAAGCAGCGGCGCGCGCGTCTCCTGGGCGCGTTCGATATCCTTGTCGGCGGCAAGGAAGATCAGAGTGAAGCGCCCCTTCTCGTTCTCGACGCGACGCATTTCCGTCATGCCCAGCTTGTTGCAGAAGAAATCGAGCGCCTTGTCGACATCGCCGACGCGGATCATCGTGTGCAGGTATTCCATGGCCATCCTCCCTTTCGAAACCTTCCCGGATATGGGGTGTTGTCGGCGAGCCTGTCAAACCGGCGCGACGGGATGAGTGGCCAATACCGCCTCGGCAGATCGCCGCGCGTTCAGGCCCTGCCCGCGCTGTCAAGGAACGCGCGGCGCTCGCTGAGAGTTGCAAGAAAGTCGTCGATCACGACGGGGCGGCCAAAGAAATACCCCTGATAGGCTTCGCAGCCACCTTCGAGCAGACGCGTCAACTGGCCTGCGGTCTCGACACCCTCGGCGATGACGGCGAGATCGAGGGCCTTGCCCATCCGGATGATGGTCTCGACAATCGTGGCAGCGCGCTCGCTCTCCAATATGTCGGCAACAAAGGCCTGATCGACCTTGATCTCGTCGAAGGGCAGCCGCTTCAGATAGGTCAACGAGGAATAACCGGTCCCGAAATCATCAAGCGAGAAACGGAAACCTTTCTCACGCAGGGACTGCATGCGTCCGATCGCAAAGTCCATATCGTCGAGGAACAGGCTCTCCGTCAGTTCGAGCTTGAGGCAGGCAGGGTCGACGCCGTGATATTTTGCCGCGAGTTCCATCAGGATCGCAAAATCCGGCTCCCGGAATTGCCGGGTGCTGATATTGATGGCCATGGTGAAGCCGGCATCGCCGGATTCGGCCTGTATCCGGGCAAGTTGTTCGCAAGCCATTTCCACGACCCGGCGTCCGATCGGGACGATCAGACCGGTCTCCTCCGCCACCGGGATGAAATCCGCAGGGGAGACGAAGCCGCGCTCCGGATGACGCCAGCGCACCAGCGCCTCGGCGCCGGTAATCGCACCGACGCGGTCGACCTGTGGCTGGAGATGCAGGAAGAAGGCGTCTTCCTCGAGGGCCATGCGCAGATCCGCCTCCAGACCGGCCCGGCGCATCACCGATTGCTCCATCTCCATGGTAAAGAAGCGGATATTGTCGCGCCCGCTCGCCTTGGCCTCGTACATGGCGAGATCGGCATGACGCAGCAGCGTCTCCACGTCACCTGTCTCGGAGCCGAAGACACGGATACCGATACTGGGGGAAACGTAGTGATTATGGCCCGCGAGATCATAGGAGCCGTTGAGGCCGGTGCGCAGCCGTTCCGCAACCTGGCCGGCCTGAATGCCGGCCTCGCGCAGATCCGGCGACAGGTTGCGCAGGATGACCACGAACTCGTCACCGCCGAGCCGCGCGACGAGATCGCCGTCACCGACGCGGCTGCGCAGGCGCTCGGCGACCGCCACCAGCAGGCTGTCTCCCTTGTCGTGCCCGAACGTGTCGTTGAGTGTCTTGAAATTGTCGAGGTCGAGAAAGAGCAAAGCCGCATAACGCCCGGAAGCGGCCGTCTCGGTCAGCGCCTCAGCCAGCCTGTGCATCAGCTGCGGTCGGTTGGGCAGATTGGTCAGGGCATCGAAGAAGGCCAGCCGCTCGACCTCTTCCAGGGCGGCATGGCGCTCGGTGATGTCGACCATGGTACCGAAGACGCCCGTCATCACACCATGCATGTCATGCTCGGCCTCGCAATAGATCTCCACGCGACGCGACTCGCCGACGCGATGCGAACAGCGCGCCTCCCAACGCAATTCGCCGACGCCGCCGGCGAAGAGGCGGGCGATGCGCTTGCGGAATGCCTCGCTGTCGCGCGCATCCATGAAACCGTCGAGATTGGCACCGAGCGCGTCTTCGGCGGGAATGCCGAGCAGATTCTCGAATGCATCGTTCAGGAAAATCAGTTTGCCCTGCTTATCGGTGCGAAAGATCACTTCACGCACGCGGTTCACCACGTCACGATAGCGTTTTTCGCCGTCACGCAAGGCCGTATCCGCACGTCGGCGCGCCATGGCACTGGCGAGAATATCGGCAAAGACCCGCAACAGATGACTCTCCAGCGCGCTCCACTCCCGCAACGCCACAACGGCATCGAATCCAACGAATCCGATCAGCGTCTCGTCTTCGATGACCGGCATGAGAATGACCGAGCGGATGTCCTGCGCTTCGAACAGCTTGCGCTCCTCGCTCCAGCTCGCCGGCAGGCTGGCGACATCGTTCACGATCACGGTTTCATGATTGGCGAGATGACGGAAGACCGAGGTGATGCCGGAGACGGGGAAATCCTGCAGCATGTCGATCTGCGGTGTGATCCCCTGTGCCACCCATTCATGGGTATTGGTCATGGTCTTCGACTCGGCGTCGAAGACGAAGAGATAGCTGCGGTCGGCACCACAGAACCGGCCGATGCGCTGGAGCGCGAGGGTGACCAGATTGTCCCAGTCAGCGTCGCGCATGTTGACGAATTGCGTCGACAGCGCCGTCAGAAGCCGCATGAAGGCCTCGCGGTGCTCCAGCCGGATCTGCGCGCGCCGCGCCTGCGTCGTCTCGCGGGCGACGCCGATCACGCCCAGCGCCTCTCCGGCCGCATCGCGCAAAGGCGACAGACGCAGATCGTACCAGAGCTCCTCGCCCTCGCAGTCGACGGGGAAGTCGATGGTTGTCGCAATGCCGCATTCACGCACGCGCACCATGCATTCGTCGATCAGGCCGATCAGCGCCGACGGGAGGGATGAATCGGGAAGCCTGCGCCCGAGCAGGCCGGCGGGATCGAAGACCCGCCGCTGCGTCTCCGGCACGAAAACTTCGCTGAAACGCGCATCGCGATCGAGAACGAGCACGACATCGTCGATGCTGGAGAGCAAGGCCCGGAAGCGCGCCTGGCTCGCATGCAGGGCCACGGCGCGCTCACGCAACACGCGTTCCGTCTGCGCGCGACGCCCTCCCACGAAGAAGCTGACGAGGGTCAGCCCAAGCGTCAGCGGCAACCCCGCAGCCAGGGCAGGCACGGCGGAGTCGACGAAGGCGGGAGTCTCGTGCTCCGGCGCTTGCAGGCCGAGCAGGAGCATTCCATCACCGGCAAAGACGGGCACGAAACGGCAGATATCGTCCGCCCCGCAGCGTTCTGAGCCATTGGCTGCCGCATCCGGATCGAAACCCGGGAACACGCCGACAGGTGGATCCCGGCCATCCTCACCGGCAAGCCTGATCCCGAGCGACACGACCGTCCCGCGCGCAACGGCCGAACCGAGCACATCATCGAGAAGATAGGCATGCAGCAGATCATGCGCGAGCCGCGATTGCGCTTCGGACGTCCTCGGATCGGCATGCGGCAGCGTGGATACCGTACGCGCCAGCGCGGTATTCACCTGCTGGCCCAGATGATGCGCGGTTCTCATGAAATCGCGATGCGCGCGGTCGATCCGCGCGTCGTGAATGGCGAGGGCGATGATCAGCATCGTGATACAGCCGAACACGACGAAATAGACGGCCTCGGCGGCGCGCAGCATCCGTGAGTTTCGCGCGCCGCTGCCCCAGCGATAATGGAAGACCACACTCCCCATCATCAGCAGGACGATGAGCGGCACGAACAGGCTGATCGCGTCATGACGCGCCATGTCACGCACGGCGACGAGTTGCACCAGCGGTATCACCCCATGCAACACGACATGGCCGCTCTCCAGCCGCCGCACGGATGCGACAAGCGCACCATCCGCCGTGATCACAGCATCGGACCTCGCGCCCGCCTCGGCCTGCGGATCGATCTGCAGATCGACCAGGCCGCGTGGATCGGTCCCGATCAGAAACGACGCACCCTCATCGGGAATGAACGCGATACCGGATACCGGATAATCGGGGAGGGTCGCGAGTTTCGCGACCAGCCGCGCGACGCGGTCTCTCGCCGCAGCGCCGGGGGCATTGCCGTCAAAAGAAGCTTCCAGCAGGCGGGGATCGAAGGTATCCGCGATGGCCTCGATGGCGAAGCGTGTTTCGGCCTGAAGGTTGCGCTCCGCCACATCCGCACGCCAGGCCATCGCCGCGAGCATGCAGGCAATCAATACGGCCCCACCGATAACGGCGAAGGCCGCGCGCAAAAGTGACGGTTTGGCTTGCCTGATCATGGTTCCGCCGGTCGACTGCATACGCGGACCGTAGGGGAAACATGTAAAAGGATTCGCAATCACATCAATTCAAATCAGCTTTTCTCATAATTTTCTCGGTTGCCTCCGGGCTTTTTTCCTGCGCTGACGAACAGTCCCGCCGCTGCATCCGCGCGACTGTTCAATCGAGCTGATCATGCAGATACCCGGCAATCGCGGGCATGCCTTGAATCCCGATAGCGTTGGCCCTGATCACCTTTTCCAGAAGCGGATTCAGCGGGGTGTCGAAATCGGGATCGATGCGAAACTTCTCCACGACGGGCGCCGGCGGGCGGCGTGGCGCGCGGATCGAGCCCGCCCCTGTCCGTGAGCCTTTCCGTGAAGGGCGTGCCCCTTTCTTCAAAGGCGACGCGCTGGGGCACGATCCACGCGTCATTGTCGTGAAGCACGTGAATGCGCGGGCTCGCGGTTTCGGGAGCCGGGATGATCTGCATCTCGCAAAGTCTCCTCCTCACAAATACGTTTAAACCAAGGTGTTTAGAAATAATTACAACATAAAACCGTAATTCCGCAACGTAACACGGAACGCGTTGCATTTTGGAGCTGATTGCGGCAATCAGGGAGAATGAAATCGCACGCTTGCAAGAAAGACCAGCCGGGTTTCGCGCGGGAGAGGCAGCCGCGATGACGCGCCACGCCACCGTTTCTTCCGCGACGCCCGACGATGCGATGGGCCTGCCGCGACCGCAGCGCATCGTCGTCCTGCTCGCGCTCGCCGCCCTGATCGGCATGACCGCCCATGTCTTCACCGATGCCGGCTGGCGGCTGGCCGCGCTCTGGCTGATCGGCGCCGGGCTCGGCTTTGCGCTCTATCACGCCGCTTTCGGCTTCACCGGCGCCTATCGCGTGATGATCACGCGTGGCAAGAGCGCCTCGGTGCGCGCGCAGATGCTGATGCTGGCTGTCGCCGTCGTGATCTTCTTTCCCGCGATCGAGGCCGGCTCCGTCTTCGGCAATCCGGTACGCGGCTTCGTCTTTCCCGCCGGGTGGGAAGTCGCGCTTGGCGCGTTTCTCTTCGGGATCGGCATGCAACTGGGCGGCGGCTGCGCCTCGGGCACGCTCTACACCTCCGGCGGCGGCGATACGCGCAGCCTGATCACCCTGACCTTCTTCATCATCGGCATGACCATCGGCGCCTGGGACATGGAGCGCTGGCAGGATCTGCCGGCCCTGCCCCCGATTTCGCTGCCTGAGACCCTCGGCCTCTGGCCGGCGCTGACGCTCCAGCTCGCGCTCTTCGTCGCCATCGCCTGGCTGCTGGCGCGGCGCGAACGCCGGCTGCACGGCCATGTCGAGCCGATCTTCACGCGTCACCCGCGCCACTTCCTGACAGGCCCATGGCCCTTCGCCTGGGCGGCTTTGGCGCTGGCGCTCCTCAATGCGGCGACGCTGGTCGTTGCGGGCAGGCCCTGGGCGATCACCCAGTCCTTCGCGCATTGGGGCTCGCTGGTGGTGGACCATCTGCGCATCGATGATCCCTTCTTCTGGGCCTATTGGAGCGACCCCACACGCGTCGATCTGCTGCACCGCCCGCTGGACCGCGATGCGATGACGCTGATGAACGTCTCGCTCATTCTCGGCGCCTTCCTCGCCGCCGGTTTTGCGGGACGCTTCCGGCCCGGCTGGCGGATCGGCCTGCGCCCGCTGGCGGCGGCGATCATCGGCGGCCTCCTGCTCGGCTACGGTGCACGCATGGCGCTGGGCTGCAATATCAGCGCCTTCTTCTCCGGCGTCGCCTCGGGGAGCCTGCATGGCTGGATCTGGATCATCGCGGCCCTGCCCGGAACATGGCTCGGCACCTCTGTGCGCCCCCTCTTCGCCCTTGATCCGAAGAGCAGTGAGGCGAGCCATAAACACATAAATTAATGTAAAAATAAATATTCAAACGGCTGTTGATGTATTTTTATGCCTGCGTTAATCTGACGGTGTAATTTGATTGGTTCCACGGAATTGGGGAAGTCGATGTCTTTCTTGTCACAGGCCCTGCGGGGCGGCGCGCTGGCGCTGGTACTGGGGGCGGTTGCACCAATCGGCGCGGCGCAGGCCGAGGAAATCCGCACACCGATGATCGCGCAGGGCTGCGCCGGTTGCCACGGCCAGTCCGGTGTCGGCACGGGCTCCGTGCCGCAGATCGCGGGCTATGGTCGCGATGCCTTCATCACGACATGGGAATCATTCCGCAAGGACGAGCGCCCTGCGACCATCATGAACCGCATCGCACCCGGCTATACCGACGACGAAGTCGCCGCACTCGCCGATTATTTCTCGCAGCTGCGCTGAGGGTTTTGCCATGAACGGATTTTCGAACGGATTTTCGCCCAAACTCACGCGCCGTCACTTCGGCGCCCTCCTTGCCGGCAGCGCCTTCACCCTTGCCGCCCCCGCGATCCTGCGCGCAGATTCCGGCCCGCGCCTCGTGGTGATCGGCGGCGGTTTCGGTGGCGCCAGCGCCGCCCGGTTCGCGCGGATCAGCTATCCGGACGTGAACGTCACGCTGATCGAGCCCTATGACAGCTTCGTCACCTGCCCCTATGGCAATCTGATCCTGGGCGGCAAGCGCGCGCTGCCGCAGATCACCCACAGCTATGACGGCCTGCGCGCGCGCGGCGTCGATGTGGTGCAGAACCGGGCCAGGGATATCGATCCGGTCGCGAAGCGGGTCACGCTGGCTGACGATACCCGGATCGCCTATGACAAGCTCATCGTCTCGCCGGGCATCGCCCTGCGCCGGGATGCGATCGAGGGCTATGACGAGGCCGCATCCGAGATCTTCCCGCATGCCTGGATGGGCGGTGACGGCAGCCAGATCAGCATTCTGCGCCGCCAGCTCGAGGCGCTGCCCGAAGGCGGCGTCGTGGGTCTGGCGATTCCGCCCAATCCGTTCCGCTGCCCGCCCGGCCCCTATGAGCGCATCTCGATGATCGCGCATCATCTCAAGCAGCATAATCCGCGCGCCAAGATCCTCGCCTTCGACGCCAAGGACGGCTTTTCCAAGCAGGGCCTGTTCCAGGACGGCTGGGCCGAGCTCTACGGCGACATGATCGAGTGGATTCCCGCCAGCCAGGACGGCACCATCACCGCCGTCGATCCGCAGGAAAGGGTCTTCATCAGCGAGTTCGGCGAGCGCCACAAGGTGGATGTCGGCAATGTCATCCCGCCGCAATATGCCGCCGCCATCGCCCGCGATACGGGCCTTGCCGATGACAGCGGCTGGGTGCCGGTCGATCCGCTGACCTTCGCCGCCGAAGCCGCGCCGGACATTCACGTGATCGGGGACGCCAATATCGGATCGCCGATGCCGAAATCCGGCTATGTGGCCAATTCCACCTCGAAGCAGGCCGTCGCCGCAGCGATCGCCGATCTGCGCGGCGAAGCGGCGCCCGCGGATCCGGTCTATTTCAATACCTGCTATAGTCATCTTGGCGATGATTACGCCGTTTCGGTTGCGGCGATCTTCCGCAAGGATGGCGAAGGCGGTATAATGGCAACTCCGGATTCGGGTGGCCTCTCGCCGCGCGGGCCGCTCTCGGAGCTGGCCTATAACCGCCGTCGCGAGGCCGAATATGCCGATGCCTGGTATGACAGCATCACGACGGACATGTTCTCGTAAGGAGGACTTTGCATGACGATCCATCGCCGCGCATTTCTGAGCGCTTCCGCCGCCCTTGTCGCCCTGACGATCAGCCCCAGGCCGTTCGCCTGGGCCGATCTCGATGACGAGGTCGCAGCAGCGATCCGCGCGGCGATCAATGGACGCGACGTGACCGAGGGCGGCATCGAACTCGACCTTCCCGAGATCGCGGCGAACGGTGCCTCGGTGCCGCTCGGCGTGATCGTGGAAAGCCCGATGACGGCGGATGACCATGTGCGCGCCATCCATGTCTTCGCCACGCGCAACCCCGCCCCCGGGATCGGCGTCTTCCATCTGAGCCCCGCCAACGGGCGCGCGGAGGTTACGACACGCATCCGTCTGGCCGACGACCAGGAAGTCATCGTTCTGGCCGAATTGTCAGACGGCACGCTGCTGCGGCAGAGCGCCTTCGTCGAGGTTTCCGTCGGCGGCTGCACCACCTGAGCCAGCGAGAGAAGGAAGAGCCATGTCACGCCCCCGCGTCCGCCTGCCCGGTTCCGCCTCCGCCGGTGAGGTAATCGAGATCCGCACGCTGATCGATCACCCGATGATCACCGGCCTCTCCTCCCCCGAGCCGCGCGACATGCTCGAGCGGCTGGAAGTGCGCATGAATGGCGAGCCGGTTTTCACCTATCATTTCGACAATGGCAGTTCCGCCAACCCGTACCACGTCTTCTTCGTGCGCATCGAAGAGACGAGCGATTTCAGCTTCGTCTGGACGCATGAGGATGGCGATGAGTTCACCTTCGAGGGGCAGGTGAGCGTGGGGTGATGCGGCAAGCCCTCGCCGTGAAGGTTGCTCCGTGTAGGCCTGCAATCACCATGCGGACCGGAGGAATTCTCTGAAAACCGCTCTTTCGAAGCAGCAAGCTTGAAGCAGTCGCCTGTTTACGCTCACATGCGGCAATGAAGCTCTTTGCCAACAGACCCATCGCGATTCGGCTGGCGGTCTCGGCGCTGTTCTGGAGTTTCACGATCCTGCTGGTGGCCGGGGTGATCCTCGTGGCACTGTATCGTGAGACCACCGAACAGACCTTCGACCGGCGGCTTCTCGTCTATGTCAGCGCGCTCTCGGCGGATATCGCGGCGGGTGACGAGTCGCGCGGGGCGCAGGCGGCGGGGGATCCGTTTTTCGATCTGCCGCTCTCGGGCTGGTACTGGCAGATCGCACAGCCCGGCGCCGCCTTGCGTGATATCCGCACCTCGCTCTCGCTCGTCGGCGCGACCCTGCCCGCCCTGGATGCGCAGGCCGAGGCGGATCCCGAGAGCGGAATCCGGCGCGGTTATGCCGAGGGTCCCGACGAGCGCGCTTTGCGCCTGATCGAGCGCGATATCCGTGTCGGCGAGGACACGCATTACATCATCAGCGTCGCCGGCCCCTCCGACGAGATCGATTCGGATGTGCGTGGCTTCACGCTTGCAATCAGCCTCACCTTCGCTGCACTTGGCCTGGCGCTCGCCCTGTCGACCCTGCTGCAGATCCGCTTCGGCCTCTCACCCCTGCAGCGCCTGCGCGCGGCGCTGATCAGCGTGCGGCGCGGCGAGGCTGAGCGGATCGCCGGCGATTATCCGCGCGACATTGCGCCGCTGGCCGGCGAGATCAATCTGCTGATCGAGAGCAATCGCGACATTCTGGAGCGCGCCCGCACCCAGCTCGGCAATCTTGCCCATGCGCTGAAGACACCGTTGACGGTGCTCGTCAACGAGGCCCAGGGGCGTGACGATACCCTCGCTCGCACCGTCGGGGAGCAGGCGCGGATCATGCGCGATCAGGTGACCTATCATCTCGACCGCGCCCGCGCCGCCGCGCTTGCCGGTACGCTCGGGTCGATCACCCCGGTCAAGCCGGTGGCGGAGGCGCTCGCGCGCACCTTTGCACGCATCTATCGCGACAAGGATATCGCGTTCGATTTCAACGGGCTGGAGGCCGCGCAGTTTCGCGGCGAGAAGCAGGATCTCGAGGAGATGCTTGGCAATCTGCTCGACAACGCCTGCAAATGGGCCGAATCCCGCGTCTCCCTGCATGCGCGTGCCGGTGGCGACGACGAAGCGCCGCGGCTCATCCTGATCATCACCGATGACGGCCCCGGCGTCCCCGATCCGGCGGCGCGGGCGCAGATGCTGCAACGCGGCCAGCGCCTCGACGAATCCAAGCCCGGTTCGGGTCTCGGCCTGTCGATCGTCGCCGATCTCGTCGCGCTCTATCGCGGGCGCCTGCGCCTGGAAAACGCCGCAAAGGGCGGGCTGGAAATAATCCTGGAGCTTCCCGGAAACAGCAGCTGAGGCCGCGGGTCATTCAGCCGCCATTCAGGCGCGATCAGCTTGATGAGCCGGGTTGGTATCTCAGCGCTCTGCCCGGCCATGCATGCCGGATTGCACGCTGTGGCATTTTTGGAAAGATCGCATCATCGCATTCGTCAGCGGCCAACCGACTGACGGCGTGATGCCGTTGGGAGAATTGAAAATGCGTTTCGGTAAAGCAGCCGCTGGTGCGGCACTCATCGGTATCGCGGCACTCGGCGCCTGCGCGCCACAGGGCATGGGGCCGCGTCAGGAAGTCGGCATCGTCTCCGGCGCGCTGATCGGGGGCACGGCCGGCAACCTGATCGGGCGCGGTGACGCAGCCTCGACGCTTGCCGGCGCGCTGCTCGGTGGCATCATCGGCGGCAGCATCGGTGCGGATCTCGACCAGCAAGAGCAGCGTCTCGCCGCACGTGCCGAGTTTCAGGCGCTCGATACGGGCCGCCCGATGACCTGGCAGGGTGATCGCCGCGATGTCCGCGGCGAGGTGATACCCGGCCCACGCTTCTCGGAAGGCCGTCAGTTCTGCCGCGAATATACGCACACGATCTATATCGGCGGTCGCCCGCAAGAGGGTTACGGCACGGCCTGCCGCCAGCCTGACGGTTCCTGGCGCATCGTCAGCTGAGGCGGCGTCAGCGGAAGGCGCATCAGCGCGCCTTCCGCTGATCGGCAATGCGGCCCGATACAGACGCAGCGCCTGCGCGCTCACGCGATCACGGGCAGAGCCTTCGCGCGATAGCTATGCGTGATGCGGCGGTCGCGCTCAGGGTCATGCATTTCCATGCGGAACTGGCTGGCCGGGCGCACGCCGCCCCTGGCACCGAACGTCCCACACATCATCGCAGTGCCCGGCGCGAGCCGCTCGCCCTGCGCGAAGGGCGATGTCGCCATCAGCTCGGCGAGCGGGCGGATCGCCGCGAGTGTACCCTGCTGGTAGAGCTGCCATTCGGCATCGTCAGCGTCGCGGATCCAGGAGGTCAGGACGAGATCATCCAGGCGATCACGCAGATCATCGAAACGCCAGAGCTGCCGTGCAACGGGTTTGGCGCAGGCCTGCTTCGAGAAGGCGACGGAGACGCTCTCCAGCTTGCGGTCGGTATGATCGGAGCCGAGCCCGAGCCAGAGGGCTTCACCATCATCGATGATCAGCGGCTCGATTTCGCCGGAGGCCTCACCACCGAGAAATTCGACATCCTGCGCCTGCGTCAGCAGTTGCGCCGAAAGGCGATAGAATAACGGGACCCGCGAGGGTGCCGGTACGCCGAGCGCGGCGAGCTCCGCGATATGGTGATCCACCGCCGCACGGTCCCGCGCGGTCCAGCCGGCCACGACGAGATTGTCGATGGCGATCGTCTTCGTACCGGTTTCGTCGGTATCGCATTGCAGGGTGACGCTCACGGTGCCTCCAGAGGTTTTTTTGAGAGTTTTTCTTGCTTGATACGAGACGGGGCGCGCTTGCCGCACGCCCCGTCGCATTCGACACTTCCATCAGCCGATCGCCTATAATCCCGGCAGGAACAGGGCGAGCTGCGGAAACAGGATCAGCGCCAGGATCATGATGAACATCCCCACCACATAGGGGAAGGCGCCGATCATCACATCCGAGAAGCGCCCCTTCGCCCGCGCCGCCTGCACAACGTAGAGGTTGAGCCCCACCGGCGGCGTGATCAGCGCCATCTCGACGAGCACGATCACCAGGATACCGAACCAGATCGGGTCGAAGCCGAGCCCGACCACGACCGGCACCACGATCGGGATCGTCGCGATCATCAGCGCCATGGTCTCGATGAAGAAGCCGAGCACGATGTAGAGCGCGATGATGACGAACAGGGTCTGGTACGGCCCGAGACCGAGATTGTCGAGCAGGGCCGACAGCTCGCGCCCGAGACCGGCTGCGCCGAGAGTGTAATTCAGGAAATAGGCACCAACGATAACAAACATCACCATGGCCGTGGTGCGCACGGTGCCGATCAGGGAATCGATGATCACCTTCAGCGTGAGCCCGCGATTGGCGGCGGCGATCAGCGCGGCCATGGCGACACCGATCGCAGCCGATTCCGTTGGCGTGGCCCAGCCGGCATAGATCGAACCGATCACCACACCGAAAAGCGCGAGCAACGGCACCAGATGCTTGAGCCCGGAGAACCGTTCTCCCCATGAAGCACTGCGGCTCGGCCCGCCGAGTGAGGGATACAGCTTGCACAGGATCGCGGTGATCACCATGAAGCCGACCGCAAGCAGCAGCCCCGGGATCAGGCCCGCGAGGAAGAGGCGCGGGATCGAGGTTTCGGTGAGGAAGCCGTAGATGATCAGGTTGATCGAAGGTGGGATCATGATCCCCAGCGTTCCTCCGGCGGCGATCGCACCGGCAAACAGACGCTGATCGTAGCCAAGTTTCTCGGCCTGCGGCATCGCCACGGTCGCCACCGTCGCGGCCGTCGCGACCGATGAGCCAGAGGTGGCGGAGAACATCGTCGCAGTGCCGATATTGGCGTGGATCAGGCCGCCAGGCAGCCAGGAGAACCAGGAATCGAGCGCGCGGTAGGTGCGCTCTGCGATACCGGCGCGAACGAGAAACTCGCCGAGCAGCACAAAGAACGGGATCGCGATCAGGAGACCGCTGTCCGAGGAGGACCAGACCCGCTCGCCGAGTCCACGGATCAGCGGGAACGGCGAGTAGAAGTAGTCGACCCCGAAGCCAAGCAGGAAGAGCACGACGCCCACCGGCAGGGAGAGGGCAAGCAGCCCCAGAAGCGCACCACCGACGGAAAAAATCATACCTCTTCCTCCACTTCGGAGCCGATACCACCGACGGACTGGACCGTATCGAAACGCTGCATCAGCATCAGGGCGATGATACAGATGCTCACCATTGCGGCCACGACAGTGAGCCAGGCCCACCCGGCCAACCAGATCGATTGGGGAATCCACAAAGGTGTTTCCAGCGGCGTATTGGCGCGCGAACCCGTCTCCCAGGAACGATGGAAGACCCGCCAGCCATAGGATGTGACCAGCGCCGCGACGAAGGTCAGCGAAGCAGCGGCCGCGAGATCGAAGATTGCGCGGCTCGCCGCCGGAAGCTGTCCCGTCAGCACGTCGATGCGCACATGGGCGCGCTCAACCAGCGCATAGGAGAAGCCCCAGGCGGCGACACCTGCTATCACGTATCCGGAAATCTCGTCCGACCCGCCAAGCCCCCTGTCTGCAAACTGACGCAGGAAGATGTCAACGAGGATGAAGATCACGGTCGCGAGCAGAACGACGCCGCCGATCAGGGCGATGGCGTAGTTGATCCGGCTCAGGAGGCCGAAGACACGCATCGGCCAGGATTGCGCACGTCGTTCGCTCATTGCGTCGTCTCCGCTCAGTTCGTGGAGATTTCGATATCGACCACCTGGCCGACCGTCTCGTTCCAGCGCGTCACCCATTCGTCACCGGCACGCTCGGCCCAATCGGGCAGAACGCGGGTGGTGAGGGCTTCGAGGGCGGTGGCCATGTCCTCGTCGGAAGCCTCGACCAGGATCATGCCCGCATTGTCGCCAGCGGCACATTCGCCGTCGGTGAGGCAGGCGATGTCACGCTCCAGCGCGCCCTGCGCATCGGCCCAGGCCGGCTCCTCGAACTCGGTGGTGATCGCGTTCTGGATGAAGGTCTGCGTCTCTTCCGAGAGGCTCTCCCAACGCTCCAGGTTCATCGCGGTCACGACGGGGTCCCAACCGCCCAGCGGGATCACCAGAAGATGCGTGGCGCTCTCCCACCAGCCGGCGCTGTAACCGGAACCGGCGCCGGTAATGGCGCAATCGACGACACCGCGCTCAAGCGAACCGGGGACCTCGCCGAAACCGATATTGACACCCTCGGCGCCCAAAGCTTCGAGGAACTGGGTGGTCATGCGGCCCGAACCGCGCACGCGCTTGCCTTCGAGATCGGCGAGCGAGGTGACCTCGTCGCGGCAGAAGACGATCTGCGGCGGATAGGGCGCAATCGCGAGAAGCTTTGAATCGAAGCGATCGCGCATCGAATCGGCAACCCACTCGCGCGCCGCATCCACGGTCGCTTTTGCGGTATCGGCATCCATGGCGATCAGCGGCACGTCCAGCGCCTCGAGCTCGGGCGCATCGGAGACGGTGTAATCAGCCACCGTCATGCCGACATCGAACACACCGTCACCGAGCAGGCGATACACATCATCACCACTGGAGCTGAGCTGGTTGAAGGTGGTCATGTCGACCGTGATCTGCCCGTCGGACATTTCAGGCAGCGTCTCGGTCCAGAACGGCGCCTCGAACTGCTGGTAAAGCGGCAGGCTGCTCCAGGAGCCGACGACCGACAAGGTGACCTCGTCAAGGTCGTTCGCGCTGGCGGCGCCACCGAAAGCGAAGGCGGCAATGCCGGCAAGAAGGCTCGTTTTAAGCGATCGGTTCATGTTTGAACTCCTTTTCCCCTGTGGATGCGGCTCTCAATGAGCCGCGTTGAGACCGATGGATGCTCCCTCGGCCGGCACGTCCGTAACCAGCATGTAGCCCGGTTCGTGCGTGATCGCGATGTCGGGCCCGGCATTGCGGATCGCCATTTGTGGCGTCACGCCGCAGGCCCAGAAAACAGGTATGTCGCCGGGTGCGACGACCGGCGGATCGCCGAATTCCGGATTGTCGAAATCCTTGATGCCGATCTGCGCAGGGTCACCGATATGCACCGGCGCGCCATGGGCCAGCGGCTGGCGATCGGACAGCACGATCGCGCGGATCGCATCCGCCGGCGAGAAGGCGCGCATGGATACGACGAGCGGGCCGTGAAAGGGGCCGCTCGGACGCGTCTCGATATTGGTGACATACATCGGCACGTTCCGCCCGGCCTCGATATGGCGCACCGGGATGCGGGCGCGCTGCAGCGATTCCTCGAAGGAAAACGAGCAACCGATGACGAAGGAGACGAGATCATCGCGCCAGTCGGCGGACAAGTCCTCGATACGGTTACGCTGACTGCCACCAGCGAAGACCCTGTAAAAAGGCACGTCAGTCGCAATGTCGAGATCTTCACCCAATGCAGCAATACCACGCTCACCGGGGCGCGATACACCAAGCAGAGGGCATGGTTTCGGGTTGTTGACACAAAAGCCGAGGAAATCATCGGCATAGGCCTTGGGCAAGATCGCGAGGTTACCCTGCAGATAACCGCCGGCCTGCCCGGTCGTGGGATTCGCGAAAGATTTCGCGCGGATCAGCCGGCGCAATTGCTCCGGCGATGCGATCGTCGTCATCATGTTCCCCTGCCGATATACGTTCGCGCCTAGGCAGGAACGCTTCTGCATTCTGAATTATGAAGACGAGTTTCACAAAGCCAAACGTTCGTGTCAATCGATCAAATATTGATCAAAATGATCTTAAATTCAGATCATTTGATGATATCAGCAACAGCCAGCTGTGCAGCCGTTCCGATTTCATCCATCACATTTCCTGGCTGTTCCGGCAGATGGGCAAAATCGAAGGTCAGGTCCGACATCGCGGCATCGACGGCCACCGGCACCGTGCGCAGCAACCCCTCCGCGAGATCGCGCGCCGCCATCGGTTCGGGCAGCAAGCCGATACCGAGCCCGGCCCGAGTCAGATGCAGTGTCGTCGAAAGCGACGCGCAGGCGTGCAGAAGCGGCGGCGGCAACCGCGTCATCGGCAATTTGTGCTCAAGCTCGGCATGCGGCAGCGTCCCGCGGGAAAAGGTGATGATCGGGTAGCGCGACAGCGCTTCGATATCGAGCGGCCCCTCCTCGAGCGCGTAACCGCGTGCAGCATACCAGGCCAGGGGACAACGATAGATCGGACGGCGCACAGCCATTGGCGGCACCAGCGAGGTCATCATCACGGCAATGTCGATATCGGCATCAAGCAATTTGCGCGCGAGATCCGGCGACGTGTCGACCGAAAGCTCGAGACGCATTTCGGGCAGGCTCTCAGCGAGTCGCGTCAACATTCCCGCGAGCCAGGTATGCACGATGGTCTCCGCCACGCCGATGCGGATCGTGCCGGCGAACCCACCCTGTGGTCCGAGCGCGGCAGCGATCTGGTTGCGCATCGCGACGAGGCGCTCGCCCTGCTCCAGAAACGCCCGGCCCTGCGGTGTGAGTTGCGCCCCACGCCGGCGGCGGTCGAAGATCGTCAGGCCGAGCCGCCCTTCGAGCCCGGAGACACGTGCCGATATCGCGGATTGCGTGAGATTGAGTTTGCTTGCGGCGGCGCGAAACCCTCCCCAGCGCACGATTTCGCGCACGATCTCGGCATCGCGGATATCAAACATGACACGTCACTTTCTGCCACTCGCGCGACAATCCCCGCAACGCGCCCGAGTCTCGAGGCAAGCGGCAACCCCGGTTCAGAAGATGTTCGAGCGCTCGTATTGCACCGGCCAGACAACGTGATCGGCACGCAAGCGATTCGCTGCATGCAGCGCCCAATGCGGATCATACAACAGGACCCGCCCCAGAATCACCAGATCGGCGCGCCCTCCGGCGAGAATTTCCTCAGCCTGTTCCGGTGCGGAGATCAGACCCACGGCGCCGGTGGCGATCCCCACCTCACGGCGAATCGCCTCGGCAAACGGGACCTGATAACCGGGATAAGGCCTTATCGCCTGGCGATGATCGACGCCACCGGTCGAGCAATCGATCAGATCCACATCCCCGCGCTGCGCCAGCATCCGCGACAGCGCGATCGCAGCCGGGAGATCGAGCCCGCCCTCGACCCAGTCCGTGGCCGAGATGCGCACGAAGAGCGGCAACTCGGCCGGCCATTCGCTGCGCACCGCGTCAATCACCTGATTGAGCAGCCGCGCCCGGTTTTCGAGCGAGCCACCGTGGGAATCGGTGCGGTGATTGCTCAGCGGCGAGAGGAAGGAATGGATCAGATAACCATGCGCCGCATGCACCTCGACGATCCGGAAGCCCGCCTCGCGAGAACGGCGCGCCGCATCGCGGAACTCTTCGACCACCCGGTCGATATCCGCCTGGCTCATCGCGCGCGGCGGAGGCGATTGCGGGGTCTGGGGAAGCGGTGACGGGCCGATCGCCTCCCATCCGCCATCGCCGACGGGGATGGGCTTCGTGCCTTTCCATGGCTGCGAGACGGAAGCCTTGCGCCCGGCATGCGCGAGCTGGATCATCGGCACGGCACCGAGGCTCGCCACATGCGACGCGATTCGCGCCAGCGCATCACGCTGTTCGTCGTTCCAGATACCGAGACAATGCGGCGTGATCCGCCCGATATCGCTGACATGCGTCGCCTCGATGCACAGGATACCGACACCGCCCGCAGCACGCGCGGCGATATGGCCGAAATGCCAGTCATTGGGCATCCCGTCCTGCGCGGAGTACTGGCACATCGGCGACATCATGATCCGGTTGCGTGATTCAACCGTGCGAAAACTGATCGGTCGAAACAGATAGGGGTTGCGCGCAGGGCGCTGGACACGACGGGCGTCTTCACTCATGGGCGGACTTTCCTGGCAGCGGGCGCAATCGGCGGGAAACAATGACAGATGGCTGTCATAGAGAAGCCCACGCCGCACAACCGGGTCAATGGCGGGAAGTCAGATCCCGCTTGCGCTTTTCAGCGCTCGACCCGTTCCCAGCCGCGCCCACCGAGCCGTTCCTGCGGCATGAAACGCTCTTTGTAGGCCATTTTGGGCGAGCCCTGAACCCAGTAGCCCAGATAGACGTAATCCAGACCCATCCGGGCCGCCCGCTCGATATGCTCGAGGATGAGATAGGTGCCGAGGCTGCGACGCGGCACATGGGGATCGAAAAACGAATAGACCATCGACAGGCCATCCGATAGCACATCCGAAAGACACATCCCGAGAAGCGGGCCCTCGCCGCGCCCGTTGATGCGCGAATCCGGCCCGCTGCGCCGGTATTCCACGACCATCGTATTGATATGGCTGTCCTCGATCATCATCGCGTAATCGAGCATCGACATATCCATCATCCCGCCATCGGCGTGGCGTGCTGCAAGATAGCGGCGAAACAGCGCATATTGCTCCGACGTGCCGTAGTTTCGTCGGACCTCGCCGACGAGATCGGCATTGATGCGTGTGAGCCTGCGCATATTGGCGGACGGCTTGAAATCCGCGACCGGCACACGCACGGAAACGCAGGCGCGACAGTTCTCGCAGGCCGGACGATAGGCGATCGTCTGTGAGCGGCGGAAACCACCATGGGTGAGGATATCGTTGAGCTCGCCCGCGCGATGCCCGATGAGATGCGTGAAGACCTTCCGCTCCTCGAGCCCGTCGAGATAGGGGCACGGCGTCGGCGCAGTCAGGAAGAACTGCGGTGTATCGCGCGAATGTCTGGTCACGCCGTTGCGGCTCCGGGTTCGATGTATCACGCCCTTTCAGCAAAGATAACACCGGATGGGCCATCGACAACGGGTGTTTTTGTCAGGCCCTTGCCGATTCCTGAAGACAGCATCGATTCTTTGCAGAATACCACCGCCGTCAGAGGCGCGCGCGCAGGACGATGAGATTGACGATCAGATCCCGCCCCAATCTGGCATCGCCGCGCAGAAAACCGATGACGACATCGACGAGCAGGATGAGGAAGGTGGAAGCCGCGAAATAGAACAGCAGCGCGTGGGCCGCCGCACGCAGCGGATCGATCCCTTCACCGCTCGCCGCATCGACCACGCGCAGCCCGCACAGGCGCATGCCGATCGTGCTCGCCCCCGGTCCGCCCATGGTGAGAGCGGTATAGAGGACGGCGGCACCCGGTCCGAGGATCGCAAACAGCAACCAGCCGAGCCGGAAGGTCACAAAGCCCAGAATGGTGATCGCCAATGCCAGCACCACGATAAAGGCCATGATGATCACAAGATCGATCAGCAGAGCCACGAAGCGCCGGCCCAGGACACCCGTCGTCCCGCCGGCAGCGAGGGGAATTGTCTGTGGTATCGTCGTCGCCATCCTGCCTCCTCCGGCCTCATGGTCCCGCCTGCATCAGACCGCGCGGATCGATCCGGCGCGGTTCGTACCCCTCGTCACGCAAAGCGGCGAGGATCTGCGCGGTATGCGCTGCGTCGCGTGTCTCGATCGTCAGATCGACGGTGACACCCTTCGCAGGCACATCGAGATAAAGACGTCCATGCGACACTTCCAGGATATTTGCACCGAGTTCGCCCAGACGCGTCGAGACCCGACCGAGCAGGCCGGGACGATCATGCGAGTAGATCCGGAAAGCCACAACGCGCTCCTCGCGCTCCAGCTCGCGCACCATCACCGATGCGAGGATGCGGGCATCGATATTGCCGCCACACAGAACGACACCGACATTGCGCCCGGCGAACAGATCCGGCCGCGCCAGCATGGCCGCGATGCCGGCGGCGCCGGCGCCTTCCGCCATTGTGCGCTGGTAGGTGGCGCAGGCATTCACGGCGCTCTCGATCAGATCCTCCTCCACCACGACGATCTCCTCTACCAGATCCCGCACGATCGGCAAGGTCAGGCGCCCGGGATGCTTGACCGCGATGCCTTCCGCCAGCGTCGCGCCGCCGATCGGACGGTCATCCCCCGTCAGCACGTTGTGAAACGAGGCATAAAGCGCAGCCTCAACACCGATGATCCGGATTTCGGGGGCGAGCGCCCGTGCGGCGACGGCGATCCCCGAGATCAGGCCGCCGCCGCCGATTGGTACGACAAGCGTATCGATATCCGGGCATTGCGCCAGCATTTCGAGCGCGATCGTCCCCTGCCCCGCCATCACCAGCGGATCATCGAAGGGGTGCACCATGGTCAGGCCTTCGCGCGCAGCGATGGCTTTCGCCTCGGCCTCGGTCTCGACGAGCGTTTCGCCGTGCAGCACGACCCGCGCACCATGGGCGATGGTATTCTCGACCTTCACCAGAGGCGTGGCTTCAGGCATGACGATGGTCGCCGGGATCTTCATGCGCCGGGCATGATAGGCCACGGCCTGGGCATGATTGCCGGCCGACATGGCGATGACGCCCGCAGCGCGGGCATGCGCATCAAGCGCCGCGAGCCGGTTGACGGCGCCGCGTTCCTTGAAGGCCCCGGTCGCCTGCATGTTTTCCAGCTTCAGCTGCACCTGCGCGCCGGTCAGCTGCGACAGGCGCGGCGAATGGATCATCGGGCTGGTGATGACATGCCCGTCGATCACGCGCGCTGCGGCACGAATATCATCGAGCGAGATCGCATGTTCTTCGCCGCTGGCTGACATGATCGTCTTCCTGATCGTATCGGGAGGCGGGCAATTGCAGCAGGCGCATCACCACCCAAACGGCAGCTGTTCGAGAGCGGGCAGAACGAAAATCGCTTGGACCGCGCGTTGATCGGCAACGCGAATCAGGTGGCCCGGCATCAGGCCCCAGAGGGCTGTGCCGACTCAGCGCCGGCGATTGCCACCACCACGGGCCGGCGGGCGCGGGCCCGAAAAGCCGCGATCGTCCTTGTGACGGAAAACGAGGCGCCCCTTGTCGAGATCATAGGGCGACATTTCGACGGTCACGCGGTCACCGGCAATGGTCTTGATGCGGAACTTGCGCATCTTGCCAGCGGTGTAAGCGATCACCTCGTGGCCGTTTTCGAGCTCGACGCGGAACTTGGCATCCGGGAGAACCTCGGTGACGACACCCTCGAACGTGATCAACTCTTCTTTCGACATCCATAACTCCTGGCCATTCGCGGCAAAAGCCGCCGCTCGTTGAGCGACGGCTTACATCCGTTTGCGAAGACGAGCAACGTCTTCATGCAAGTGGATCGACGGTCAGGCAGCCTGGAGATTGACTGCGGAGGACTTGCCGGTGCGGCGATCGTCCTGGATCTCGTAGGAGATCTTCTGGCCTTCTGCGAGGCCGCGCATGCCGGAGCGCTCGACCGCAGAAATGTGGACGAAAACGTCCTTGCCGCCCTCATCCGGCTGAATGAAGCCGTAGCCCTTTTGATCGTTGAACCACTTAACGGTGCCGGTATTCATAGTGTTTTGTCCTAGATAGTGCATAGTCGTAGAAAATCGAGCCCGCGCGCGGCGGAGCGCGATTCATGAAGTCGAATTCAGGAGAGATAGTCTGCGCGTAGGCTCACGTTTTTCAGCGAGCAAAGCGGCCCAGTCGTCCGGCCTAAAGATCGATTTGACGAATATGCACTATTTCGCACCCCGGCACAATACGTGAAAAGGCCGACCTCTCCTTTCGACGGCCATTTCGCATCCTGCTTCCCGCCCCACCGCTCTGGACAGGATTGCGGCCCTGCGCCAGATCTGCGCCATTATCGTTTGAGGCGGGCAACAACAGAACAAACCGGAGGGACGCCCGATGTCGCTCGAAACCGACAACCGCATGGAGGATCCCGATCGCATTTATCGTCTTCTGATAGACGCGCATCGCGGCCTGACCGACGAGCAGAGCGCCGTCCTCAACACGCGCCTCGTCCTGATCCTCGCGAACCAGATCGCCGACGAGGCCGTGATCGGCGAGGCGATTGCGCTGGCGAGGGCCGATATGGGCGATCACGGATCGGGGCGCGGCTCTGCGCCGGAACCTCCCTGACACGATGCCGGCCTGCCGCATCACCGCGTGTCGAAATACCAATGGGCGCGCATGCGGGCGGGATGTATCGACAAGTGTGATCACGGCCTGAACGAAAAGGAGGGCGCCATGGGCCTGAAGCAAGGCTGGAACGGACGGTTCTACGAGGATTTCGAGCCGGGCGACACCTACAAGCATGCCCTTGGGCGCACGGTCACGGCCACGGACAATTCCTGGTTCACGCTGCTGACGCAAAACACCGCGCATCTGCATTTCGACGTGAATTATGCCGAGCACACAGCCTTCGGGAAGCCGCTGGTGAATTCCTGTTTCACCATCGCCCTCGTCACCGGGCAGAGCGTGGCGGATATCTCGCAGAACGTCTTCGCCAATCTGGGCTGGGACGAGGTGCGTCTGCCGCATCCCGTCTTCGAGGGCGACACCATCTATTCCGAATCGACCGTGCTGGAAAAGCGCGAGAGCGGATCACGACCGGATGTCGGCATCGTCAAGGTGGAGACCATCGGCACCAACCAGCATGGCGATATCGTGATCTCGTTCAAGCGGACCCTGCTCGTCTACAGGAAAGGCCAGGGCCCTGGTGACAAGCACCGGCCCGAGCCGAAGCGCAAAGCGTGAGGAGGATGTGATGGGAGAGGCGGGCATGATCGACAGCCATCAGGACATCCGCGAGGCGGTAATCCGTCTGTGCGCCGATTTTCCGGGCGAATACTGGCGCAAGCTCGACCGCGAGAACGCCTATCCGTCGGAATTCGTCGATGCGCTCACGCAAGCCGGCTATCTCGCCGCGCTGATCCCCGAGGAATACGGCGGCGCCGGCCTGCCACTCTCGGCGGCGGCGGCGATCCTCGAGGAGATCCAGCGCGCGGGCGGCAATGGGGCTGCCTGCCATGCGCAGATGTATGTCATGGGAACGGTCCTGCGCCATGGATCGGAGGCGCAGAAGCAGGCCTACCTCCCCGATGTGGCGAGCGGCAAGCTGCGGCTCCAGGCCTTCGGCGTGACGGAGCCGAGTTCGGGCACGGATACCACCTCGCTCAAGACCTTCGCCCGGCGCGAGGGCGATAGCTACATCGTCAACGGCCAGAAGATCTGGACGAGCCGGGCGGAATATTCCGATCTGATGATCCTGCTCGCCCGCACCACCCCGCGCGACCAGGTGGCGAAGCGCACCGAGGGACTCTCCGTCTTCATCGTCGATATGCGCGAGGCCATCGGCAACGGGCTGACCATCCGCCCGATCCGCACCATGATGAACCACGCCACCACCGAGATCTTCTTCGACGATCTGCGTGTACCGGCGGAAAACCTCATCGGCGAGGAAGGCAAGGGCTTTCGCTATATCCTTTCGGGCATGAATGCCGAACGCATTCTCATTGCGGCAGAATGCATCGGCGATGCCAAGTGGTTCATCGAGAAGGCAACGACCTACGCGAAGGAGCGCAGCGTGTTCGGGCGCCCGATCGGCCAGAACCAGGGCGTGCAGTTCCCCATCGCCAAGGCCTATGCCCAGATGCGCGCCGCCGAGCTGATGGTGCAGCAGGCGATCGCGCTCTACGAGGCCGGCGGGAATTGCGGGGCGGAGGCCAACATGGCCAAGATGCTCGCCGCCGACGCTTCCTTCGAGGCGGCCAATGTCTGTGTCCAGACCCATGGCGGCTTCGGCTTCGCCGAGGAATACGACGTCGAACGCAAATTCCGCGAAACCCGCCTCTACCAGGTCGCCCCGATCTCCACCAACCTGATCCTCTCCCACCTCGCGGAGCACGTGCTGGGCTTGCCGCGGTCGTTTTGAGGGGGCCGATTGCACGTGGCAAGGCAAAGTCATGGCATGCCATGAGGAAGGATCGGTGGCGGATGAATCTCTGTCATCACTGACGGTCGCACGCTTCATCACGCGCGCCTCTTTCTGACAGGTCCCCGTCACCCGCCCGGCGGCAATCATGATCGGCGCACCCGGCGCTTTCCCAAATCCGCAAGCGCGGCGATGCGACTGGCCTTTTGGGTGCGAGGCTGCATTGTCGGGCCGATAGTACGGTGAAAGATTGCGGGGCGGGTTTTCCTATCATGATGATATTTGCGACGCTGCTCTTCGCCTACACGCTCAGCCAGTTCTTCCGCGCCTTTCTCGCCATCGTCTCCGTCGATCTCAGCCGCGATCTCGGGCTCGATTCCGCGCAGCTCGGCGCCGTCTCGGCGATCTGGTTTGCCGCCTTTGCCCTCGCGCAATTCCCCGTCGGTTATGCGCTCGACCGCTATGGCCCGCGCCGCACCATCGCCACCACCATGATCTTCGCCGTGATCGGCTGCGGCCTGATGGCAGCTGCGACGGGGTTTGTCTCCGCACTCACGGCAATGGCGGCGATCGGAATCGGCTGCTCGGCGATCCTGATGGGCAGCCTCTATCTCTTCGCGCGCAATCACGCGGCGGAGAAATTCGCCATGTTCACATCCCTGTTCGTCGGCCTCGGCGCACTCGGCAACCTGCTCGGCACGACGCCGCTGGCGCTCGCGGTGGAACTCTTCGGCTGGCGCTGGAGCATGGTCGGAATCACCGCGATCACGGCACTCTCGACGCTGCTCGCCTTTCTCGTCCTGCGCGATCCGGAGCGGATCGACAGCAGCGACGGCAGCGGCGGCATGATCGACGGCCTCGTCGAGATCGTCAGCCTGCGCACGCTCTGGCTGATCCTGCCCATCACCTTCGTCAGCTATGCCGTCGTGATCGCCACGCGCAGCCTGTGGATCGCACCCTTCTTCTCGCAGGTCCATGGTTACAGCGTCACCGCCACCGGGAATGCGGCACTGCTGATGGCGATCACCATGTCGATCGGCGCGCTCGCCTACGGTCCGCTCGAGCGCCTCATCCGTGATGCCAAACGCACCGCCGTCATCGGCAGCGCCGTCACGGCAGCAGCCTATCTCGCCCTTGCCGGATTCGGCGCACAGAGCGCGGCAGCCAGCGTGGCGCTGATCGGGCTGATCGGAGGGGCGGGGTTGACCTACGGCATCATCATGGCCCATGCGCGCCTGTTTTTCCCCCGGCACCTGATCGGGCGCGGCGTGACCTTCATGAACTTCATCTTCATCTCCGGCGCGGGCATCATCCAATGGATATCCGGCCAGTTCATCAATGCCAGCGAGCGCGCGGGACTGGATGCGGGCGAACGCTATGCCACGCTCTATGGCGCCTTCGGCTTGCTGGTTGCCGCAGCGTTGGCGCTGTATCTGTTCGCATCGGCGCGACCGGGACCGCAGGACCGGCATCAGCCATAGATATTATAACATAAACTTTCTTGCTGACACCAACCGAATACTTGCGCTCATTCGAAAATCGCGCTCCACTCGTCCCCACAAGGCATCAATGCCGCAACGAGGGGAAGTCGATCATGTGCACACATTGCGTGATGGAGAGCGTCAAGCGCCGGATGATGAGCCGGCGGGATCTGTTTCGCCGCGCGGCCACCGGCAGCGTCGCGGCAGCTGCCGCAACGAGCGGCATCATGGCCGCCACGCCGGCTGCGCGGGCCCAGGGGGCGATGCGCGTCGAGGACATGACGCACGAGCTGTTCCCGGAGTTTCCGACCTATTTCGGCGAGCAGCAATTCTTCGTGGAGGAGGTCTTCACCTGGGATGAACACATGTTCAACCTCAACGTGAACACCATCAACGAGCATACCGGCACCCATATCGACGCACCGCTGCATTTCTCCGAAGACGGGCAGAGCGTCGCGGAAATCCCGCTGAGCAATCTCGTGGTCCCGCTCGCCATCGTCGATATCCGCGAGAAAGCCGCAGCCGATGCGGATGCGCAGGTGACCCCGGACGACCTGCGCGCCTGGATCGCGGAACACGGCCCGCTTCCGGAGAATTGTTGCGTGGCGATGAATTCGGGCTGGGATGCCTTCGTCAACGATGCCAAGTTTCGCAACGCCGATGATGACGGCGTCATGCATTTCCCCGGTTTCCATGTCGAGGCCGCGCAGATGCTGCTTGAGGAGACCGGCGCCATCGGCATCGCCGTCGACACGCTGTCGCTCGATCACGGCCCCTCGCCGGACTTTGCGACACATTACGAATGGTTGCCCACCAATCGCTGGGGGCTCGAATGCATCGCCAATCTCGACGCCCTGCCCGCGACCGGCGCCACGCTCGTCCTTGGGGCGCCGAAGGTCCGGGGCGGCACAGGCGGGCCGTCACGCGTCTTCGCCATGCTGTGACGGCACCGCCATGCTCTGCGCGCGCCCGGAGCGGTCCGGGCGTTGCGCGATCGGTGGCGACCAGGCCCGACAAGCAGAAATCCGCTGACCCGTTATGAATCTCGCCGTATTCACGCGCTCGTGATCAATCTGAAAACATTGCTCTTCCGTAAGACTGGTTATCTTGATCGCAGATGATCAGACAACGGAGGAAATCAATGAGAAAGACTTTCCTGGCAACCGTCGTTTCGGCCTGGATGGCCTTGGGCGGCACCGCGATGGCGGATAATATCGTCGAAACCGCGCAGGAAGCGGGCACTTTCGAAACGCTGCTCGCCGCCGCACAGGCCGCCGGCCTCGCCGACGCTCTGGCAACCGGTGAGAATCTCACTGTTTTTGCTCCGACCGACGACGCCTTCGCAGCTCTGCCGGATGGCACCGTCGAAGACTTGCTGCAGCCGGAAAACCGCGATCAACTCGCGGCTATCCTGTCCTATCATGTCCTGCCGCGTGTTCTCACATCGAACCAGCTCCCCGGCCGTGAGATCCACATTCGCACGATCAGGGAATCCGGCGATCGATTGCTGGCGATCAGCAAGGATGCGCATACCGGCGCCGTCGTGGTGGATGGGGCCAACGTGGTCGCAGCCGATGTCATGGCCGATAACGGGGTGATACACGTCATCGATGCGGTGATGCTCCCCTCGGACTGATCGCACCTCGGACTGATCGCAGACGAACAATCCATGGCCGTCCGGGTGATCCCGGACGGCCGTGTTGCGCCAACCTCGCGCCTATTCGACGGTGACGGATTTGGCCAGATTGCGTGGCTGGTCCACGTCCTTTCCCATGAAGACCGCCGTGTGATAGGCCAGCATCTGCACTGGCAGCGCGTAAAGGATCGGCGCCACCATGGGCGCGACATCGGGCATCACGATGGTCGCCATCGTCTCGATCCCGGCCTCCTCCGCACCCTTTTGATCCGTGATCAGGATGATGCGCCCACCGCGTGCAGCGACTTCCTGCATGTTGGAGATCGTCTTCTCGAAAACCTCGTCATGCGGCGCGACGACGATGACGGGAACGCTCTCGTCGATCAGCGCGATCGGCCCGTGCTTGAGTTCACCTGCCGCATAGCCCTCGGCATGAATATAGGAGATTTCCTTGAGCTTGAGGGCGCCTTCGAGTGCCATCGGATAGGACGGGCCACGCCCCAGATAAAGCACGTCGCGCGCCTTCGACAGATCCCGCGCCAGCGCCTTGATCGCGGCCTCGTGCCGGATCGCCTCGTTCATCAGGCCCGGAACCGAGACCAGGGCATCGACCATCGCGCGCTCATTTGGCTCGCTCAGGCTCCCGCGCGCGCGGCCGGCCTGGAGCGCGAGGGCGAAGAGCACGGTGAGCTGGCAGGTGAAGGCCTTGGTCGAAGCCACGCCGATTTCCGGCCCGGCCAGCGTCTGCGCCACCGCATGGCTCTCACGGGCGATGGAAGAGGTCGGCACATTGACGACGCTGAGCACCCTCTGCCCGTGCTCCTTGGCGTAACGCAAACCCGCCAGGGTATCCGCCGTCTCGCCTGATTGCGAGATCACGATCATCAGCCCGTTCTCGTCGAGCGGCGCGTCGCGATAACGGAATTCGGAGGCGACATCGATCTCGACGGGGATGCGCGCGAAGCGCTCGAACCAGTATTTCGCCACCAGCCCGGCATAATAGGCGGTGCCGCAGGCGGTGATGGTAATGCGCGACAGCGCCTTCCAGTCGACATCCACACCATCCGGCAGGCGCGACAGGCCGCTCGCCATGTCGGTATAGGCAGCGAGCGTACGCCCGACCACTTCCGGCTGCTCGTGGATCTCCTTGGCCATGAAATGGCGGTAATTGCCCTTCTCGGCCATGAAGGCGCCGGCGGCGATCTGCTGGGCCGGTCGCTCGACCGGCTCGCCTTCCTCGGTGAAGACCTGAAGCGATGTCTGCGTCAGCACCGCAATATCACCTTCTTCGAGATAGGTGATCGTCTCGGTGAAAGGTGCCAGCGCCAGCGCGTCGGAGCCGAGGAACATCTCGCCCTCACCGTGGCCGATGGCGAGAGGTGAGCCCCTGCGGGCGCCGATCATCAGATCCTCGCGGCCCCGGAAGAGGAAGGCGAGCGCGAAGGCGCCGCGCAGGCGCGGCAGCACCTTCTTCACGGCAGCGGCGGGATCGAGCCCACCGGCAATCTCGTAGCTGACCAGACGGGCGACCACTTCCGTATCCGTCTCCGATTCGAAACGCACGCCGGCATCTTCGAGCTCATGGCGCAGGATGCGGAAATTCTCGATGATGCCGTTATGAACGATGGCGAGATCGTCCGTGGCATGGGGATGGGCATTCGCCTCGTTGGGCCGGCCATGGGTGGCCCAGCGCGTATGGCCGATGCCGATGATGCCGTCGAGCGGCTGGCGGTCGAGCCTGTCTTCGAGATTGCGCAGCTTGCCTTCGGCCCGGCGGCGCGCCATCGCACCCCGGCTCAGCGTCGCGACGCCGGCTGAATCGTAGCCGCGATATTCGAGCCGCTTGAGCGCATCGACGATGCGTTCCGCCACGGGCTCCTTGCCGATGATCCCGACGATGCCGCACATATTCGCTACCCCTTTGGCAAAATCCGCGCCGCGCCGCAGCGCAAGGCACGACTGTATGCCGGTCATGGGTAAGTCATGACCCGCCGCGCACCCAAATCAACTTATCTGACGCTTTATTGCAAAATTGCTTAAACCGTCTCGGTTTTTCAGCCTTCCGGCTTTCCCGTCTTGCGTGCGCGGAAGGCGCTCGCCCAGCCCGCCCGCGAGAACTGGCGCCCGCGCGCAATGGCGAGCGCATCGTCGGGAACATCCTGCGTCACCACGGAGCCGGAGCCCACATAGGCTCCCTCGCCGATCGTGACCGGCGCCACCAGCGCGCTGTTGGAGCCGATGAAGGCGCCTTCGCCGATCCTTGTGAGATGCTTGTCGAAACCGTCGTAATTGCAGGTGATCGTGCCCGCGCCGATATTGGCGCGCGCACCGATCTGCGCATCGCCGATATAGCTGAGGTGGTTGACCTTGGCGCCCGGCCCGACCTGCGCCTTCTTGATCTCGACGAAATTGCCGACCTTGACCTTCTCCGCCAGCCTGGTCCCGGGGCGCAGGCGGGCAAACGGGCCGATCTGCGCGCCCGCGCCGATCTGCGTGCCCTCGATATGGGAGAAGGCATGGATGACGGCGTTGTCACCCACGCTGACACCGGGGCCGAAAAAGACATTCGGCTCGATCACGACGTCACGCCCGATCACGGTATCAGCGCTCAGATGCACGCTAGCCGGGTCGATCAGCGTCGCGCCGCCGGCCATCGCTTGCAAGCGCAGACGCTCCTGCATCACCGCCTCGGCCGCAGCGAGCTGGGCGCGGTCGTTGACGCCCTGGACGATCCGCTCGGGCGCGCGCACGATCGCGATCGTCTGTTTGCGCGCCGTTGCGAGCGCCACTGCATCGGTGAGGTAATATTCGCCCTTGGCATTGTCGTTGCCGATCGCATCGAGAAGGCCCAGCACCGTATCGCCGCGGAAAGCCATCAGGCCGGCATTGCACAGCGAGATCGGCTTTTCCTCGATGCTCGCATCCTTCTCCTCGCGGATCGCGCGCAGATTGCCGTTCTCGACGATGAGGCGCCCGTAACCGGTCGGATCGAAGGCGTCGAAGCCGAGCACCGCCATCGCAGCGCCGTCGCCGAGCGGCGCGCGCAACCTGGCGAAGGTCTGCGCATCAATCAGCGGCGTATCGGCGAAGGCGATGATGACATCGTCCGCCGGCGCCTCCAGCGCATCCCGCGCAGCCAGCACAGCATGCGCCGTACCCAGCCGCTCGCGCTGCTCGAAGATGACGCAATCCGGCGCGAAGGCGCGCGTGGCTTCGGCGACATCGGCGCGATCGGGCCCGACCACGACCGCGATGCGCGTGGCGCCCGCCGCCTGAACGGCACTCAGCACATGGCCGAGCATCGGCCTGCCGGCGATTTCATGCATCACCTTTGGCTTGTCCGAGCGCATCCGCGTGCCCTCGCCGGCGGCAAGAATGATGGCGAGACAAGTGCGGGAAGAAGAATCGTGCGACATGGCCTGATCCGATTGCTGCGGGAACCGGCTGCGTCATTGCCCGATCACGGGCTGCAGCGCAATCATGTGCGCGCGCATTCCGATGCGCGCGGATGAATGGCATGTCGGAACACAACCTTGAGGAACTTGCAAAATCGCGCGCGAATACGGCGTCACAGGCGAAATCGTCATACGGGAGATGCGAAAAAGAGATGTTTTTGACGAATTTTTGAAATTCCAAAAAAAAGGCCGCAAGAATTGCGGCCCAAGTTCAGGGAGGAAACGAACCCACAAGGGGGCGATTCAGAGATGAAGACCCGAATCACTCATAAAAACTAAGTCAAACCGCAAATTTTTTCAAGCATGACAGTTTTGACTCGGATCCAATACATGGGCATAATATGAATCAGCGTAAATCTTTTACTTACGCGCGGCCTTTCCAAAATAAAAATCTCGAAATAAAAATTAACAAGCCGAAATCGAACATGTTTCAGCACGCTGGAAGAAAGCGTGCAGAGCCCTGCCCGATCCGCTACCGGCTCACGCACGTACACGATCCCGTCAACAGCTTGCACGGGGCTTGCATCATCACCCAGCCGGGCCTCAAGTGACAACGCGCATACCGGGCAACCGGCAATGGGGGCATGATGGTCAGGCGTCAGGACAAAACATGGTCGATCACCCGACGAAGAATACGGATATTGCAGATGATACCGCGCCGCCAAAGCTCAACGGCAAGCGCGGGCTGTGGCGCATCGCGCCCTTCGTGGTTCTGGCCGCGCTGATCGCGGGATTCTTCGCGCTCGGCCTCGACGCCCATGTCAACCTCCAGACAGTCGCGGACAACCAGGCGGCGCTCACCCGCTTCGTCGAAGAGAATTTCGCCATCGCGATCATCGCTTATCTCATTTTCTACGCCGTCTTCGTTGCCGTCTCGATCCCCGGTGCCGCCGTTGTCACGGTGACGGGCGGATTTCTCTTCGGCACATTGCTGGGCGGCACGCTCACGATCATCGGGGCCACCGCCGGAGCGACCGCGATTTTCCTGATCGCCCGCACGACACTGGGCGATTTCCTGCGCCGGCAGGCCGGGGGGGCGGTTTCACGGATGGCCGAGGGTTTTCGCAAGGACGGGTTCAATTATCTGCTGGTATTACGGCTGGTCCCGGTCTTTCCCTTCTTCGTGGTCAATCTCGCCCCCGCTTTCCTCGGCTTGAAGCTGACGAGCTTCATCGCAGCCACGTTCATCGGAATTGCCCCTGCGACCTACGTGTTCTCTTCGGTCGGCGCGGGACTGGGCAGCGTGCTCGCGCGCGGCGAGGAGATCTCGCTGGGCAGCGTGATGACGCCGCAGATCATCACCGCCCTCGTCGGCCTCGCCCTGCTCGCACTGATTCCCGTCGGGGTGCGGCGCTGGCGCGAATGGCGCGGATTGCGCCGCTGATGCCAACAGGCGCGAATCTGATGACGCACAATCATATTTCTCTCGGGGGAGACAACCATGCGGGTTCGCAAGATCACCTTTCAAGGCCATTCCGATGCATCGCTCGCGGCGCGGCTCGACCTTCCGGAAGGGCCGATTCGGGCCACCGCGCTGTTTGCCCATTGCTTTACCTGCTCGAAGGACATTGCCGGCGCACGCCGCATTGCCGGACGGCTGGCCGCACTCGGCATCGCCGTGTTGCGCTTCGACTTTACGGGGCTGGGCCATTCCGAGGGCGAGTTCGGCAATACCGGGTTTTCCTCGAATGTCGCCGATATCGTGGCGGCGGCCCGCTGGCTCGCCGATGAGGGCATGGCGCCGCAGCTTCTGATCGGCCATTCGCTTGGCGGTGCGGCGGCGATCGCGGCAGCGCCGGAACTGCCGGACCTCAAGGCGCTCGTGACCATCGGCGCGCCCGCCGATCCCTCTCATGTGCTGCACAATTTCGGCAGTTCGCTCGCTGCCGTCATGGAAGACGGCAGCGCCACGGTGGAGCTTGCGGGCCGGCCCTTCGAAATCCGCCGCGACTTCGTCGAGGATGTCCGCGCCGCGCGGCTCGATGCAGCTCTGGCGAAGCTGCGTACAGCGCTGCTGGTAATGCATGCCCCGCGCGATCATGTGGTCGGGATCGAGAATGCCGCCGAGCTCTTCACCGCCGCGCGCCATCCCAAGAGCTTCATCACCCTCGACGATGCCGATCACCTGCTCAGCCGCGAGCGCGATGCAGAATATGCCGCCGACGTCATCTCCGCCTGGTCGGCCCGCTATCTCGATCTTGCCGAGGAAGCATCTGCGGACAATGCCCCGGAGGGCGTGGTGCGGGTGGCCGAGGCCGATCCGGCAGGGTTTCGTCAGGATGTCACGGTGAACGGTCGCCACCAGATCGTCGCCGACGAGCCGCAAGCCCTGGGCGGCAGCGATCTCGGGCCGAGCCCCTATCAGCTGCTCTCGGCGGGGCTGGGCGCCTGCACCACCATGACCATCCGCATGTATGCGCGCCGCAAGAAGATCGCGCTCGACCATGTCACCTGTGACGTGACCCACGAGAAGAGCCATGCGGCGGATTGCGAGGGCTGCGAGGCGAATCCGGGCAAGATCGACGTCTTCCACCGCCGCATCCGCCTCTCGGGTGATCTCGACGAGGAGACCCGGCACTCCCTCCTCGCCATCGCCGACAAATGCCCCGTCCACCGCACCCTGCATGCGCAGGCGCGGATCGAGACGGAACTCGTGGAGGTGTGAGTCCGCGCGCCTCCGCGATTTGGTTCGCCCCGCACTCCCGTGCTTGAAATCCGGGCCGGGGAGGAAGCGCCATGCCGGACAAGGTCGCAAACGTCACGACGCGCCGCCCTCGTCGCGGCGGTCGAGGAGGAGTTCCGGCTGCACCATGCCCGCGCCGTGGCCATCGTGGCGTGATCGATGCTGTTTCTGGGCCTGCCCTCGGCGCGCAGCTTCACACCGGTGGAGGTCACGGTCGCCGGCATGCCCTACCTCGATTTCATGGACCAGTTCGCCGGCACCAACACGGTGATCATTTCAGGTGTCGTCGGCGCGGGGCTGCTCTGCTGGCTGATGCCGCCGCAGAAGATCGTCCATGCGCTGGGCGCGAAGAGCCGCTGGTGGTCTTGGCAGATATTCATCGTCGGACGCAGCCTGCCCTTCCTCGCCATCGGCTTCGTGATCTGGCTGTTCTTTGCGGGGTGACAGAACGCAAACCACCCCCGCAAGCGTGTCGCGGAGGTGGTCGAAGCAGGTAGAACCATGCGGTGTGGTCAGGCGATCAGTTACCGAAATCGATGGAGCCGGGGCCCGGGCAGCGGGTCATGGCGCCGCCGTCATCGACGCTGATATTGGGATCGAACTCGGCCTCATCGGCATCCGGGCGATAGACGGTCGCACCGCTACGACCACCTTCGGCGACGAGGATCGTCAGCCCGGATTCATCGGCGGCGGCCTGCAGGTCTGCAGCAGAATACGTGCCGCGCGGACCGGTAATGGCCACGTGACCGCCAGGCTCGACGATATCGCCGCTGAAGTCCTTCAGCTTGGCGGCGAGGTCATTGAGCGCGTCATCACCCGAATCGTGGACAAGGATCACCGATGGCGCATGGTCGCGACCGACGAATGCGTTCTCCTGACGCGCACGATCGACGAGAAAGTCGAGATCGAAGCCCCCAAGACGCATAACCGCAGGGCTTTCGAGATCAGGGATCCCGGTACAGGCGATAAGCGGGGCTTGCGTGGCAGCCAGGCTGCTCAGCCCTTTGGTGGCAACGGGTTCTGGCTGAGACGGCAGGCCAAAACCGCCGAGCGGCGCGGCGGCCTTTTCCGCAGCAGGAGTTGACACGGAAGGGCGAGGCGCAAGTGACGCAATCATGGATATCTCCTTAATGTAGCATAAAAATTAATTAACGATGCTTGGTTATCATTTCTGAAAAAGATTTCAATGTTTTTTGCGCTCGGGAAGCGTTTTGCCCGGGCCTGCCTGCATCGCCCGGCGACCTCGACCGCGCGCTGCTCCGTCAAATCCGGGAATCACCGACTCACATCGTCGCAACGGCTATCCAGGGCGTCGTGCGCGGAAAGACGAGGATCGCACCAAATGCCAGCGCAACGCCGTAGGGCACGCCGTTCGCCGGATTGTGCAGTCGCTCGATCCAGTCGACGCGCTGGGCTGTAGCCGGCAAGGGCAGGCGACGCATCAGCAGGATGAAAATCGTCAGGATGCCGCCGAAGATCGCGGCAATGAAGAAGTATTCGATCATCAGGCTGAAGCCCACCCACAAACATGTCGCGGCAGCGAGCTTCACGTCGCCACCGCCGACCCAGCCGGCGGCGAACATCGCGATGCCGATGGCGAGGATCGAGGCTCCCGCTGCGAGATGCATGGCGATTGTCCACCAGTCCAGTCCGAGAAACGGCACGGTCACGACGAACAATCCGCCCAGCGCCAGCGACAGCCAGTTCGGGATCGTCATCGTGAAGACGTCGTAGATCGCCGCGAGGATGATCAGTGCCGGAGCGGCGAGAACGAGAATGGTAAGGATCGACATGGCAGACTCGCATCACATTGCTGGATCGGGCCCGCCCATCGTCCGATGCATACCCGGCCCCGACTTCTCCAGGCAATGATGCACGCCAATGACGAATATCCGGTAAAGCCTGATCGGGACCCCGAAGGCCATGGACGCGCATGCAAGGAAAGCGATTTCGCCCCGGCCACCCTGCGGCGCGATGACACATCCGTGAGCGGATGTGAGGGCACGAACACAAGAGCGTGCGCGGCGTAACGAAATGCGGCACCGGCGCGAACCCCTTCCCGGAAGCTGATGCGGTTTCCGTCACGCAACACAGAAGGGAATGACTCATGTCGGATAGAAAATTGCACACCAAATCGCTGGCGCTCGCCGGATCCATCGCCATGGCGCTGAGCTTCGCCGCTGTCCCGGGCGCGGTGCATGCCGACGAAATGGAGAAGTGCTACGGCGTCGCGCTTGCGGGCGAAAATGACTGCGCCGCCGGCCCCGGCACCACCTGCGCCGGCACCTCCACTGTCGATTACCAGGGCAATGCCTGGAGCCTCGTCCCCGCCGGCACCTGCGAGGATATCGATACGCCGCACGGCCCTGGCTCGCTGGAAGAGATCGAACGCCCGGCCTGATCCCGGCGCGCGGCTGACGCTTCGAGCGGAGCAATCGATGCCAGCGTTCCCCTCTCCCTTGCGGAGAGGGGACAGGGGTGAGGGTGGAACCGCGACGTTTCCCGGTGATGCAATTCGCCCTGCATCAGCGCCCCTCACCCCGCTTCATCAGCGCCCCTCACCCCCCGGCCCCTCTCCTCGGAGGGAGAGGGGAGATCGCGCTGCATCAGAGGCGCGCGCTGACAAACAGAGCGTTGAGAAAAGGAGAGTGGCATGAACAGGACAAGCAACGCCTCCCATCTGCCGGAAGGCGTCGGGATCGGGTTCAAGGCAGAGCATTTCGAGGCACTCACCGCGCAAAGGCGCGATCTCGCCTTCATCGAGATCCATGCCGAGAACTACATGGCTGCAGGCGGCCCGGCGCATCGGCGCCTCGAGCGGCTGCGGGCCGATTACGCGCTCTCCGTGCATGGCGTCGGCCTGTCGATCGGCGGGGCCGGCCCGCTCGATGCTGCGCATCTCACGCGGCTCGCCACCCTGTGCGCGCGCTACCAGCCGGAGAGCTTCTCAGAGCATCTTGCCTGGTCGAGCCACGACAATGTCTTCCTCAACGACCTGCTCCCGCTGCCCTATACTGACGCGACGCTCGCGCTGATCTGCGATCATATCGACCAGGTGCAGGAGAAGCTGGGGCGGCAGATGCTCCTCGAGAACCCTTCGACCTACGTCGCATTCACCGAGAATACGCTCGGGGAAACACAGTTTTTGCGCGAGATCGTCGCGCGTACCGGCTGCGGCCTCCTGCTCGACGTCAACAACGTCTTTGTCTCCGCCACCAATCACGGGCTCGATGCGCGCGCCTATCTCGCGGATTTCCCGTTTGCCGCCGTCGGCGAGATTCATCTCGGCGGGCATGACGCGGACACACTGCCCGACGGCTCACCGCTTCTGATCGACGCCCACGGCTCACCTGTGGCGGATCCGGTCTGGACCCTCTACGCGGAAACGCTCGCGCGTGCCGGGCGGGCACCGACCCTGATCGAATGGGACAACGACGTGCCCGATTTCGCGACCCTGATGGCGGAAGCGGAGCGCGCAGGCGCCGTGCTGGAAGCGGCCCGCCCAACGGGAGGTCGTCATGTCGATGCCGCATGATGCGCCGGTCGCAGGCGAAGCCGCCTTCGCGCGCGCATTGTTCGACGATGCGCTGCCCGCCGGCCTCGCCGCCTATCCCCCCGAGATCGCGCAAGCGCGTTTCGCGGTCTATCGCAACAATGTCGCGAGCAGCCTGATCAAGGCGCTCGAAGCGCGGTTCCCGGTGATCGAACGCCTCGTCGGCGACGCCTTCTTCAAGGGTGTGGCCCATGCCTTCATCCGGGCACATCCGCCGCGTTCGCCCGTCCTGATGGAATATGGCGACGCTTTTCCCGCCTTCCTCGCCGCCTTCCCGCCGGCCCAGAGCCTGCCTTATCTCGCCGATGTGGCACGCATCGAATATGCCCGCGGCGAGGCTTATCGCGCCGCCGATGCCGAGCCGGTCGCGCCCGCCGCGCTGGCGGAATTCGCACAAGCTGATCCAGGCGCCTTGCGCATCACGCTGCATCCGAGCCTGCGCCTCGTTGCCTCGGACCACCCCGCCTTCACCATCTGGCGGATGAACCAGCCCGGCGCGACCCCGCAGCGCATCACCGCGCCGCAGCCCGAGACCACGCTCATTGCCCGCCCGCATGACGCGGTGATCACGCTCGCCGTATCACCCGGCGAAGCAGCCTTCATCGCCGCGCTGCAGGCCGATCCGCATTTCGCCGATGCCGCGCACGCTGCCCATGCGCGCGATCGCACCTGCGAACCCGGCATCGCCCTAGGGCGCGCCCTCTCGCTCGGCCTCGTGAGCGCGCTCGCCCTTGATGATTCGACAACCCCGACCGGAGACCAGCCATGAATGCCGTCGAAACGCCTGCCGCCCAGACCGTCAGACCACCACTCGTCCAGCGCCTCGCCGTCTGGATCGAGACGGGCAACGGCATCATGGCCAGGACGCCGCATGAGCTGATCGCGCTGGCGGCCCGCATCTTCCCCGCCGCCGTGTTCTGGCTGAGCGGGCGCACCAAGGTCGATGGCTTTGCCTTGAAGGATTCGACCTTCTTTCTCTTCGAGCATGAATACGCCCTGCCGATCATCGATCCGGCGCTCGCGGCCTATCTGGCGACCATGGCCGAGCACGTCTTCCCCGTGCTCCTGGTGATCGGCCTCGCCACCCGCTACGCGGCGCTGTCGCTCCTGATCATGACGGCGGTGATCCAGATCTTCGTCTATCCCGGTGCCTGGGTGACGCACGGGCTCTGGGCGGTGGCGTTTCTCTATGTGATGGCACGCGGCCCCGGCATGCTCTCCCTCGATGCCCTGATCGCGCGGCGCTATCGCAAGACGTGACCGACGTCTTCGCGGAACGTCTTGCGGGATTCCGGGCCCGAGCGGGTCCGGAATTCCGCGATGATGAATCCGCGTTAACCCGAAGCCCCAAATTCGCCATGATCGCGCCGCGTGGCAGTCGCGATCAGCATCGAATATCCGGCTCATCGCAACGACGCGATGCCATCAGACATGCGAGACGAGTTTGAGATCATGATTGCCGCGCAGATGAACGACCCTGCTCCGATTGCCCCCGCCATGCCGGATCAGGCGCCGGTGCAGATCGGCACGATCCGTGACCTGCGGAGCGATCCGCCCGCCTTCGCGCCGACGGAATCGACCGCGCCCGGCAAACCGGGCCCCACGCTCCATCCCGGCTTCGGCCCCCTCGCCCTTCCCGCCCTCGTCGCAGCAACCCGTGTCATGCGTGGCGCGACGAACAAGGGGGGCTGATTCGCTTCGACGTGAATCAAGCGGCGGATGCATCGCGCATCCGCCGACGCGCGTTATAGCAGAACGCGAATCAGGAAGGTGTTGGGCGAGACCGCGCCCAGCAGCACGACGCTGAGCATTGATGCGGCGATCCAGGCGATGAACACCGCGATCATTCCGTGACCTGCCCCTTCCCGCATCGTGCTGACGAGCGCGGCGAAATTCCCGCTCAGAACGAGCACATGCGGCGCCATCGCCACCGCCAGCAGCGCCCATGGCGCCATGCCGGCACCGAATTGCGCCAGCCAGAACTGTGCCAGCGCTACCAGCACGATCGCCGCTGCCACGTTCCACATCAGAAAGAACCCTGCATACCACGCGTCCTGCGCCCCGCGTTTCCAGGCGAAGAGCGCATAGCCATGCGTCACGGCGACAAAGACGGCGAGAAGTGCGGTAATGGCATACATGGATTTGGCTTAAACGATCCTCGACATAAGGGAAATGTCGGCCTCCCGATTTCCCTCCCCGCTGGGGAGGACGGCCAGGGCGTGCCAAGTTGTGCGCCAATACAACCAAAACCCCTCTTTTCAATGCTCGATACGTGTTTTACTGTCGCCACAGGGTCGGTGAAATCCGGCTCCGGGGCGTCGAAACCCCTTCCTGTAGCGGTCGGTGCGACCGAAAAGGCACCTCCTCGACCTTCATGGCCGGGGAGGCGCTGGCGTATGTCCAAGGCTGCGGTCCAAAGGCCAGTGCGGTCGTCTACAGGCGGCTTTCGAACTCCCCGGTCACCAGAGCGAACCTCTGGTGACCAACCTAACCCGGTTTCAGGATGGTTTTGGGGGAGTTTCGATCATGGACGACATCTCGGCTTTTCAGGCGTTTCTCGGCACCTATCAATCGCTGGCGGACTGGATCAAGGCGCTCTGGCTGATCGTGCCGCCGGCCTTCATACTGCTTCTGACGGCGCTGCTCCTGCGCGCAAAACGCCCCGTGCCGGAGGTCGACGGCGAGTTGGTCTATACCGTGCACCGCGACGCCGCCGGCCAGTACCGCATCCTGCGCCACACGCCCCCCGACGATACCCCGGCCTTGCTCCCGCTGGAGCCTGACACGCCCGCCCTGAACCCGCCGGAACGGCGCAACTCAGCATGAAGACAGCAACAAGCATCGCTGCCATGGTCAACGCGACGGGAACAGGGGCCGGAAGAGAGGGAGGGGCGGAACACTGGCCGGGGTCGGGGTTGAGGCGACGGCGCGGCTTCAATTGATTTCGCGACCGCGCTGCGCGCGGAGGCCCGTCGAGACACCGCAGCCCGGCACTCTGCCCCGCAGTTGGCGCACAAATAGGTGCCGCTTCAAACGTCCCAAACATTCTCCACTTCAAATGCGACAGTTTCTTGATTTGTTCTCGCGAATCTGGTTTAGAGGGATCTCGCTTGGTGTATCGTAACCCCACTGGTGAAATTGGCATGCGAACGAAACTGCGGAAATCAATCGAACTCTTTGCTGGAGCTGGGGGGCTTGGAATTGGGCTGGCACAGGCAGGGTTCGAGCCTCAGATTGCGGTTGAAAACGACAAGTGGTGTTGCGACACATTGAGAAACAACCATAAGATATTAGGCGTCAATTGTGAAATTGAAAACACATCTTCGGGGATTATTGAGAATGACATCCGAAATATAGACTTTTGCGAATTCGAGAATGTAGTCGACCTCGTGTCTGGCGGCCCGCCGTGCCAGCCATTTAGCTTGGCCGGCAGGCATCGTGCGTATGAAGACGCGAGAGATTTGTTTCCAGAGGCGGTCCGAGCCGTGCGCGAGTCGAGACCAAAAGCATTTATCTTTGAAAATGTAAAAGGCTTAACGCGTTCAAAATTTTCTGACTATTTTTCATATATACAGCTTCAACTTGAGCACCCCGAAATCATGACAAATAATGATGAAGATTGGCACGATCATTTTAAGAGGCTTCAACAACACCATACTTCGAGCTCTAGATTTGGGTTGCATTACAATGTCGTGACAAAAGTTCTAAACGCTGCCAATTTTGGCATTCCCCAAAAGCGTGAACGTGTAATATTTGTTGGCTTTAGAGACGACATTAATGCACGCTGGTCGTGCGACGATGGACCTTTCACTGAAGAATCAATGGTATGGGATCAAGTTTTTGGCTCATACTGGGAAAAACATGAAATTCCCAAGAAAGACAGAATACTGAATTACAGATCTTTGTTAATTGCCAAACGCCTTTCGCGTGATGAAAAACCTAAGACATTACC